>MWEK01000026.1 GCA_002070955.1 Planctomycetes bacterium ADurb.Bin069 | reverse complement strand
CTTCTTGGCGACGACGGCCTCGAGGGCGGCGTCGGGCGGAGGGGGCGGTTCGGCGGCCTTGGCCAGCGCCGGGGCGATTTTTTCCTCGAACTCGGCGAACTTCTTGGCGACGACGGCCTCGAGGGCGGCGTCGGGCGAAGGGGGCGGTTCGGCGGCCTTGGCCAACGCCGGGGCGATTTTCGCCTCGAACTCCGCGAGCTTCTTGGCGACGATCGGCTCGAGCACCGTTTCCATTGCCGGCGCGGGCTCGTTGAGCTTCGCCGTGATCGGCGCGAGTTTCCCGTCAAGGAGAGCGCTCAGCTCCTCCATTAGGAGCTGCTCGGGCGTCTTCTCCGGCTCCCTCGGCTCCTCGTCCTCGGGTTCCTCCTCCTCCGGCGCCGAAAGCTTGTCCGCGAACTCGGGCGGCACGCTGTAAAGAGGCCGAACGGCGAGGTCCTTGAAGTAGGCGCACGTCTGCAGTTCGGCGCGGCCGCCCGCGCAGCACAGATCGATCGTCCCCTCGCGGGTGTTGTCGACCTTGGCCTCGGCGACCTTCGCGCCGTTGAGGTCGACGCGCAGCCACTCGCCGAAAGCGAGGATGCGCATCGCGTTCCAGCCGCTGCTCTGGGCGGCGGGCAGGCTCGGCGTCAGGCCGAGGATGCTCCCGGTCCTGAAGGGTGCGTCCTCGCGATCGAGGATCTGGACGGCGCAGCCATCCCTCTGGGGGTCGCCCGCGCCGGCCTTGGCATCGCGCACGACGACGACGCTCCGCCCGTACTGCGGCACGACCTTGAACTGGAACCGCAGGTCGAAGTCCCGCCACTTGTAATCGGTCACGAGGAAACCGGCGCCGGGGTTGTTCGGATCCTGGCGCCCCGCGATCGCGCCGCCCTCCAAGGTCCAGAGGGCCGGACCGACCACCCGGAATCCCGAGAGATCGTCCCCGTTGAAGATCGGTTGGAATCCGGCCGGCAGGGCGCAGCCTAGAAGGGCGAACAACACGCAGCAGGCAAGCAGGCGATGCATGGCTGAATCCTCTCCGCGAACGCGCGCGCGGATGCGCGCAGGTTGTTCTCGTACAATTCATTGTATCCAAAAAACCGGCGGAAGGATAGCGACTAGGCCGGGGCGGGCGCCGGCTACCTGAGGGCCGCGGCGGTCCAAAGCGCCGCGTGGGCGTGCGCCTGGGCGTAGAACCAAGGCACGATGCCGAGGAGCACCACCGCGACGGCCAGCGCGCCGATGACGGCCGCGAGCGCGCGGCCGCTCGGGAGCGGCGCCGCGTCCTCCTCGGCCGGCTCGATGTACATCTGCCGCACGATCCGCAGGTAGTAGTAAAGCGAGATCGTGGTGTTCACCGCCGCGACGGCCACCAGCCAGTGACAGCCGGCGGCCGAGGCGATGCTGAACAGGAAGAACTTCCCCACGAAGCCCGAAAGGGGCGGAATGCCGGCCAGGCTGAAAAGCGCCACCATCATGGCGAGGGCCATGAGCGGGTTCGTCCGCGCCAGGCCGCGGTACTCTTCGATGCGCTCCCGGCCGGTCTCGTTGGAATACCAAATGATGCAGGCGAAGACGGCCAAGTTGGTCACGATATAGACCAGCAGGTAGAAAATCATCGCGGCGACGCCGTCGGTTCCCGGCGCCATGAAGCCCATGATGAGGTAGCCGGCCTGGGAGATGGCGCTGAAGGCCATGAAGCGCTTGATGTTGCTCTGGACGATGGCGACCACGTTCCCGAGGGTCATGGTCGTCGCCGCGAGGATCGCCAGCAGCGGCGTCCAGGCTTCCAGGTGCGGCAGGAGCATGCGGAAGAAGAGCTGGAACAGGAAGGCGAGCCCCGTCGCCTTCGAGGCGACCGAGAGGTACGCGGTCACGGGGGTGGGCGCGCCCTCGTAGACGTCGGCGGCCCACATGTGGAAGGGCACGATGGTCAGCTTGAAGCCGACGCCTGCCAAGACGAGGGCCGCGGCCAGCCAGAAGGCCGGCGACGGCGCGACGGCGCGCCCGATGGCCGCCAGCGCGGTGCTCCCCGCCAGGCCGTAGAGGATTCCCAGGCCGTAGAGGATGAAAGCCGAGGCGAGGGCGCCGACGATGACGTACTTCAGGCCCGCCTCGCCCGAACGCGCGTCGTCGCGCCGCCACGCGGCCAGGACGAAGAGCGGGAGCGTCGCCAGTTCCAAGCTCACGTAGAGCGTGACGATGTCCGTCGCCGAGATCAGGCACATCATGCCGGCCAGGGTGAAGAGAAGCAGCGTGTAGTACTCGCCGGGAAAACCGATGCCCCGCACGCGCACCCGCGCGCGGCCCTCCAGGAGATCCTTGGACAGGACGACGGTGAGGAAGCCCGCCAGGAGGAAGAGCAGCTTGAACCACCGCGCGGCGCCATCGACGATGAAGCGGCCGCCGAAGAGCGCGCCGCCGAGCGGCGCCGCCAGCGCGGCGGTGAAGGCCGCGGCGATGCCCCCGAGGGCGATGGCCGCCAAGGCCCGCCGGGAGCGGTCCGCGACGAGGAGGTCGGCCCCGCCGGCGGCGAAGGCCGTGGCGATCACGACGAGCTCGGGAAGCATGAGCCAGAAGTTCACGAAGGGCCTCTCATTGGTACACGCGGTTGAGGAGCGGCATGAGCGCGCCCTTGATGAGGGCGATGAACGGCCAGGGCGCCAGGCCCACGACGACGAGGACGGCGACAAGCAGTCCCGTCGCGATGCGCTCGTTCCAGGTCGCGTCGGTCAAGCGTTCGAACCCGGGGTTGACGATCGGCCCCTGAAAAACGGTGGCCAGGCCGCGGAGGACGTACACCGCGGTGACGACGATGGAGAGCGTCGCGATCACCGTGAGCGTCCTCGCCACGGCGGCGTCGACCCACGGATTGCCGAAGAACCCGCCCAGGAAGACATGCGTCTCGGCGACGAATCCCGAGAGCCCCGGCAAGCCGAGGCTCGCCAGCCCGGCCAGGTAGAACGCGGTCGCCAGCCACGGCATGACTTTTCCCAGGCCGCCCATCTCGGGGATCATGCGGGAGTGCGTGCGGCTGTACACCATGCCGATCAGGCCGAAGAAGAGGCCCGTCATGATGCCGTGGCTGAACATCTGGATCACGGCGCCCTTCAGGCCCATGAAGTTGAGGGACGCCACGCCGAAGAGCACGAACCCGCAGTGGCTGACCGAGGAGTAGGCCGTGAAGTATTTCAGGTCCTTCTGGACGATGGCGGCGAAGGATCCGTAGAGGATGTTGATCGTCGTCAGGACCATGAAGAGCAGGGCCCAGGCCTTGGCGCCTTCGGGGAGCAAGTAGACGGCGATGCGCAGGGCGCCGTAGCCGCCGAGCTTCATGAGGACGCCCGCGTGCAGCATCGACACCGCCGTCGGCGCCGAGCTGTGGCCGTCGGGCGACCAGGTGTGGAGGGGGTACAGGGCGCCGATGACGCCGAACCCGACGAAGATCATCGGGAAGACCCACTTCTGAAAATCGGAGGGGAACTCGGCGCGTCCCAGGGCGAGCAGGTCGAAGGTGCGGAGCCCCGCGGCGTGATAGACGGCCAGGAAGCCCACCAGGACGAAGGCGCTGCCCACCAGGAGCATCAGCGTCAGCTTCATCGCGGCGTATTCCTTCGGGCCGGTGCCCCAGATGCCTATCAGGAGGTACATGGGGAGCACGGCGAGCTCGTAGAACATGAAGAAGAGGAAAAGGTCGAAACTGAGGAAAACGCCGAAAACCCCCGTGACGAGGACGAGGAGCAGGACGAAGAACTCCTTGGTCCGGGTCGCGACATCCCAACTGGCCAGGACGCCGGTGAAGATGATGATCGACGTCAGGATGGTCATGCTCACGCTGAGGCCGTCGACGCCGACGTAGTACTGGATTCCCAGCGGCTTGAACCACGGCGCCTGCTCGACGAGGTAGAGCTTGGTGTGGAGCGCGCCTTCCATGGCCGCCGCGTCGGGCGCCGCAGCTTGCCAGAAGAGGACGGTCGTCGCCGCCGTGAGGATGAGGTGCGCTCCCGTCCCGGCGGCCGCGATCCAGCGGATCATGCGCCAGCGCCGCGCCGGCACGGCGGCCACGGCCGCGGCCGTGAGGAGCGGAAGGGCGATCAGCCAGCTTACCAATCCCATCGAGGCACGGTCTCCTGTCGCTACGCTAACGCCGCCCAGAGGAGGAGCAGCACGAACAATATCCCGCCGACGAACCAGACGCCGTAGGTTTGAACCTGGCCGGTTTGGAGCCGGCGGCACAGGCGTCCCGTCGTGCGTGTGATCCAGCCGGCCAGGTCGACGCCGCCGTCGACGGCGTGCCGGTCGAACCATGCGATCGGGCGGGCGATATAGGGAAAGATGAAGCCCTTCGTCACGGCGAGGTAGGCCTCATCGACGTAGAACTTGCGCTTGATCGTGCGATACAAGATGCCGAGGGCGGCGGCGGCGCGGGCGGCTCCGGCGCCGTCGCGGGCGTAGAGCCGCCACGCCAGGGCGAAGCCGAGGAGCGCGATCGCCGTGGCCGGAATCGCGATCCTGAGGTCGATGCAGTGCGGAACCTCATGTGCCTCGCCCCAGCTCACGAAGGAGCCAATGGGGACGAAACCCGCCACTGCGCTGACGGCGGCGAGCGCCGCGAGGGGCACCCACATGACCGCCGGCGCCTCGCGAGCGTGCGCCGCATGGGGGCCGCGGTGCCCTCCCCAGAAGGTCACGAAGTAGAGGCGGAACATGTAGAAGGCCGTCAGGCCCGCGACGAGAAGCGCCGCGGCGAAGACCGCCGTGTGGCCGCTGGAAAACGCCGCGAGGAGAATCTCGTCCTTCGAGAAGAAACCCGCGAAAGGCCACACGCCCGCAATGGCCAGGGTCGCCGCGAGGAAGGCCGCGTGGGTGATGGGCATCTTCCGCGCCAGGCCGCCCATGTCCCAAATGTTGTTGGAGTGCACGGCGTGGATCACGGCGCCCGCGCAGAGGAAGAGGAGCGCCTTGAAGAAGGCGTGGGTGGCCAGGTGGAACATGCCCGCCGTGTAGCCGAGGGGGTGCGCGGGGGAGCAAACGCCGAGGGCGAGCATCATGTAGCCGATCTGGCTCAGGGTCGAGAAGGCCAGAATTCGTTTGATGTCGTCCTGCGTCACGGCGATGACCGCGGCAAACAGGCTCGTGAAGACGCCGACGCCCATGACCACCGCGAGGGCATCGCCGCTTGCGGCGAAGGCCGGCATGAGCCGGGCGACCAGATACACCCCGGCCACCACCATGGTCGCCGCGTGGATCAGCGCGGAGACGGGCGTGGGGCCTTCCATGGCGTCCGGAAGCCAGATGTGGAGGGGGAACATGGCGCTCTTGCCGGCGGCGCCCATGAAGACCAGAACCATGGCGAGGGTGAGGAGGCTCAAGCCCAGGAAGGGCACGCTCGCCGCCTGGAGCCGCGCGAGGACCTCGGGGTGCGTCAGGTAGTGGAAGTCGAAGGCCTGGAGGTTCGCGACGCCCTGCGCGGCGGCCTCCGGAGCGATCGCGGGGGCCAGCTCCGCGAAGGAGGCGTGCCCGTGGAAGCCGAGCAGGAGGATGCCGATCAGGAAGCCCAGGTCCGCGAAGCGCGTGACGATGAAGGCCTTCTTCGCCGCCGCGACCGCCTCGGGCTTGGAGTAGTAGAAGCCGATCAGGAGGAAGCTGCTCAAGCCGACCAGCTCCCAGCACACGTACATTTGGATGATGTTGGGGGCGACCACCAGGCCGAGCATGCTGAAGGTGAACAGGTTCATGTAGGTGAAGAAGCGGCCGTAGCCGGGGTCGCCGCCCATGTAGCCGATGCTGTAGACGTGAATGAGCGCGCTCACCGTCGTCACGACCACCAAGAGCAGCACCGCGATGGGATCCAGGAGCACGCCGGCCGAAGCCGACAGCCCGGCGTCGTAGGGGAGCCACTCGAAGGACCAGACGACGATGGCCGGATGCGCCGCGTCCGGCGGGTAGAGCCCGTAGTACTCCCAGGCGACGAGCCAGGCGCACAGGGCCGCGGCCGCCACCGCCAGGGTGGCGACCAGGCCGGCGGCGCGCTTGGAGAGGGGGCTTACGCCCAAGCCGACGGCGATGAAGGCGGCGAAGGGCAGGGCCGGGATCAGCCACGCGAATTGGAGGGCGAGCGGCAGGTCCGGCATGTCAGTCCTTCATGGTATTCATGCGGTTGACGTCGATGGTGCCCCGGTGCCTGAAGAGCGCCACGAAAATCGCCATGCCGACGACGACCTCGGCGGCGGCCACGGCGATGACGAAGATAGCCGTGATCTGGCCGTCGCAGGCCGCGGGGGCGACGAAGCGGTTGAAGACCACGAAGTTGAGGGCCGCGGAGTTGAGCATCAGCTCGACGGAGATGAGGATGCCGACGGCGTTTCTCCGGGTTAGGACGCCGTACAGCCCGATGGCGAAGAGCGTCGCGCTGAGGAGGAGCCACTCGACGTGGCCGGGCTTGTGAGCGGCGAGAAACTCAAGCACGGGGCTCCTCCGGTTCGTCGCGCTGGCTGCGCGGCAGGACGATGTCGACCTCGCCGGGCGCGTCGCCGCCGCTGGTGAAGGGTTGATCCCGGGGCGGCGTTTTGCGGGCCACCGCGATGCCGCCGATCACCGCCGCGAGGAGCAGCAGCGAGAGGAGCTCGAAGGGGAGCACGTAACCCTCCGAGCCGAAGTCCAGCAGCCGCCGGCCGATGGCGCTCGCATCGGCGGGCGGGCGCGCCCCGGGCGCGGGGGCGGCGAGTTCGAGTCGCGCGAACACGCCGCCCGCGAAAACGAGGAAGCTGATGGAGGCGACCGCGCCGGCGAGCATGCGTCCGGGCGAGGGGTGGTCCTCCAGCAGGTCCGCGGCGCTCGTGAGCATGACCGCGAAGACGATGAGGATGACGATGCCGCCCACGTAGACGAGGACCTGGATTCCGGCCAGAAACTCGGCGCCCAGGAGCAGATACAGGCCCGCGCTGGCCAGCAGCACGAACATCAGCGCCAGGGCGGCCCTGAGGAGGCGCCGCGCGTTGACGACGGCGAGGGCGCACAGAATCGCGCCGGCGCCGAGGACGTAGAAGAGCACGGTCAGGGCGGCGTCGTGCATCATGCCGGGACTCCGGGCGCGGGTGCGGCGCCTTGCCTCGCCGGGTCGGCCTGCGGCCTCACCGCGAGCGCTTTCACCGAGGGCAGATCCGCGCCGTTGAGGGGCACGGGGCCGCCGTAGACGTCGCGCGGCTCCATGGCGGCGGCGCGCTTCGCCTCGTCGGGCTCCTTGAGGAGCACGCCGGCCGGGGGGCCCGCGTAGCGGTTGAGGGTGAAAATGAGAAGCCGCCGGTCGAAGACCGCGTGCTCGAATTCCCCCGTCATCTCCAAGGCATCGAAGGGGCAGGACTGGACGCAGGCGTTGCAGAAGACGCAGGAATCCAGGCGCCAAATGTAGCGGTCGAGCTCGTTCTTGGAGAGGGTGCCCGGCCGCGTGAGGATGCGGATGCTCGCGTTCGGGCAGGCGCGCTCGCACAGCCGGCACGCCGTGCAGAGCTGGTAGCCGTGCTCATCGAACTTGAGGCGCAGGCGGGCGCGAAAGCGCTCCGGGAGCTTCAGCGTGGCGCGGTTCTCGGGATACTGGCGCGTCACGATGGCGGAAGGCCGGGCCAGGTAGCCGAAGGTGAGGCGCATGCCGCTGAGCAGGCTCTTCAGCCCGTCGGCGAAGACCGCCAGGCGGCCGCGGCGCGCGAACCGCGCCGTCACGACGACGGGAACGGGTTTCCCCGCCAGCGTGCGCGTCTCCTTCCGCGTGTCCTTGAAATTCACTCGAGCCACGTCGGACTCCGTTTAAGCGGCGCGCGCTCAGGCGCCGGGGAAAAAATACAGGTCGTACAGCACCGCGAGGGCCCCCAGGGCCAGGTTCGCGAAGCCGATGGGCAGAAGCAGCTTCCACTCCAAGCGCATGAGCTGGTCCACCCGCAGGCGCGGGAACGTCCAGCGGAACCACATGATCACGAAAACGACGAAGGCGGTCTTGCCGAGGAACCAGACCCCCGGCGGCACGAGGTCCATGACGGCGTTGAACGCGTTCGCGCCGCCGATGTGGAAGGGCATCCAGCCTCCCAGGAACAGGGTGGCCGTCAGGGCGGCCGCCACGAACATGTTGATGAACTCGGCCAGGAAAAAGAAGGCGAAGCGCAGGCCGGAGTACTCCGTGTGAAACCCGGCCGTGAGCTCGGATTCGCCCTCGGGAATGTCGAAGGGCGTGCGGTTGATCTCGGCGGTGGAGGCCGTGAGATAGATCAGGAAGGCGATGCCGCCGACGACGGGCGCCCGCCAAATCCACCACCCCTCGGCCTGGCTCGCGACGATGCCGGAGAGCGACAGCGTCCCGGCGAACATGACGACCACCAGGAGCGCCAGCGTAGCCGACACCTCGTAGGAGATGATCTGCGCCGCGCCGCGCATGGCCCCGATGAGCGACCACTTGTTGTAGGAGCTCCAACCGCCCAGGAGAATGCCCATGACGCCCAGGCCGCTCACGGCGGCGATATACAGGACTCCGATGTTGACGTCGCTTATCTGAAGGATCGGGCTGTAGGGGATGACGCCGAGCATGAGCGCCGTCGAACTCAGGGCCAGGAAGGGCGCCAGCAGGTGGAGCGTCTTGTCCGCCCGGGCGGGGACGATGTCCTCCTTGAAGAGGAGCTTGAAGGTGTCGGCGACGGTCTGGAAGATGCCGTGGGGTCCGACGCGCATGGGGCCGAGGCGGCATTGGAAGCGCGCCGCGATCTTGCGCTCCAGGTAGATGAGCCCCATGCCCAGGACGGCGACCAGGGCGCCGAGCCCCGCGAAGGCGAGCGCCATGTAGAGCACGGCCGTCCAGGGATGGTCGGGGAGCGCCTCCGCCGCCCGGGCGGCGACGGTCTTGACCGGCCAGGCCGGCGCGGCCTGGGCCGCCGCGAACAGCGCGAACGGCGCCGCTGCTCCCGCCACGTTCCCTCCTCTATCTATCGATGTCGGGGACCACCAGATCGAGCGTCGACTGGATCGCGATGATGTCGGCGATTCTCCAGCCCCGCGCCAGTTCGGTGACCGCCCAGAGATTGCTGAAATTCGGCGAACGCAAACGCAGCCGATAGGGCGCGTCGCTCTTTCCATCCGCGGCGATGGTGACGCCGAGGATGCCGCGCGCCGTCTCGATCTGACCGTAATGAATGCCTTCGGGGACCTTGATCCTGGCTCCGAACTTCACCGTCGCGTGGGGCCCGTCGGGAATGCCGTCGATGAGCTGCTCGACGATGCGAATCGACTGGCGCATTTCCTCGATGCGCACGCAGTAGCGGTCCCAGCAGTCGCCCTTCGCGCCCACGGGCACATCGAAGTCGGCCTGGGCGTAGACGCCGTAGGGCTCGCACTTGCGGAGGTCGTAGGGCACGCCGCTTGCGCGCAGGACGGGCCCCGTGCAGCCCAGGGCGATGGCGCGAGCGGCGGGCAGAACGCCGATGTTGCGCAGGCGTTCCTGCAGGATCACATTGCCCGAAAGCAGCGTGTCGTATTCGTCGATCTTGGGTTTCAGGTAGGCGAGCACCTGCTTGGTCTTGCGGACGAAGTCCGGGTGAATGTCGTCCATGAGCCCGCCCGGCTGGATGTAGTTCATGGTGAGGCGGGCGCCGATGGTCTCCTCGAAGATCTCGCCGATCACCTCCCGTTCCCGGAACCCGTACAAGAAGGGCGTGAAGGCCCCCAGATCCATGCCCAGGACGCCCCACCAGAGGACGTGGCTCTGCAGGCGCTGCAGTTCGGCCATGAGGGTGCGAATCGTCTCGATCCGCGGGTTCGTGGCCAGCCCGGCGGCCTGTTCGATCGTCCGGGCGACGGCCCAGTTGTTCATCAGGGCCGAGAGGTAGTCCATGCGGTCGGTGAGGTGGATGATCTGGCGCCAGGAGAGGTGCTCGGCCATCTTCTCCAGGCCGCGGTGGACGTACCCCGGAACGGGAATCACTTCCCGGACGGTCTCGCCGTCCAGGCGCACCACGAGCCTGAGCGAGCCGTGCGCGATGGGGTGCTGGGGCCCCATGTTGATGAAGTACTCCTCCGTCGCGAGGGCGCTCGCCGCCGCGCCGGGCGGCGCGATGATGTCGTTGAGCGTCTTCACCGTGACGGTCATGGTCGGCCCGGAAGCTCCAGCATGTCGGGGTCGCGGTAATCCTTCCTGAGGGGGAAGCCCTGCCAATCATCCTCAAGGAAGAGCCGCCGGAGGTCCGGGTGCTCGTCGTAGAGGATGCCCATCAAGTCGTAGGCCTCGCGCTCGTGCCACCGGGCGGCGGGCCAGATGCAGCTCACGGTGGGCGCGACGGGCGCGTCGCGGGGCACGAGCGCCGTCAAGGTGAGGGCGTGCCCGTGGGCGGTGGAGAAGAGGTGGTAGAAGAGTTCGAAGCGGTTCTCGGCGTGCCGGTCCACCGCGGCGTGGTCCAGCAGAAGATCGAAGGCGAAGGCGGGGTCGTCCCGGAGGCGTGCGGCGACCTGGAGAAGGCGCTCGGCCGGAACGCGCACGGCCGGGCGGTTGACCTTCGCGTGTCTTTCGATGCCGGGCGCGATTCCCATTACGGCGGGTACAAGTGCGTCGCCATCCATTGCCTGAGCTTTCCGTGCCACGGCGAGGCCGCGGCGGCTTTCTGGACTTCGACCTCGTTCTCGGCCTCCAGGCCGGCGCGGATTTCGGCCCGAATGTCGCCGGCCGTGATCCCCTGCGGCAGCGCCGCGAGCACCGGTTTGCGGCGCACGCCCGGCCGCCGGGCGGTCTCGCCCCGGCGGATCATGGTCTGGAGGGCTAAGAGCCCCCAGAAGAAGGCCTCGGGCCGCGGCGGGCAGCCGGGGACATACACATCCACCGGCACGATCTCATCGACGCCGCGGACGATGTGGTAGGAGTTGTATATGAAAGGTCCGCCCGAGATGGCGCACGAGCCGGTGGCCATCACCCAGCGGGGCTCGGCCATCTGTTCGTAGAGCATGCGCATGCGCGGGGCCATCTTCTTGACGATCGCGCCGGCGACCACCATGAAGTCGGCCTGGCGGGGAGTATTGCGGGCGACCTCCGCGCCGAAACGCGACAGGTCCTGGTGGCTGGCGCCCGTGGCCATGAGCATTTCGATGGCGCAGCACTTCGTGCCGAAGGACAGCGGCCAAAGGCTGTTGGCCCGCGACCAGTTGAGCAGCCAGTCCAGCGACGTCACGAGCACCTGCCCGCCGGGGATCTTCTCGGCGATTCCCGGCAGCGCGTCGACGATCAGAGCCACTCCAGGGCTCCTTTCTTCCAGGCGTAAAGCAGGCCGGCGATCAGAACGAGGATGAAGATTCCGACCTCGATCAGTCCCACAAGGCCGACTTCCCGCACGATCACGGCCCAGGGATAGAGGAAGGCCGCCTCGACGTCGAAGACGAGGAAGAGGAGCGCGAAGAGGTAATACCCGACGTTGAACTGGATCCAAGTGCGGCCGATGGGCTGCTCGCCGCACTCGTAGGGGGAGTTCTTGACATCGCCGGGCCGCCGCGGCGCGACGAGGCGCGACGCGATGAGGCCGCCCGCGACGAACGCCGCGGACAGGGCGATGAACACCAGGATGAAAAAGTACTCCATGCCTGCTCCAGGATGCCCCGGGGCGGTCCGTGCCGATCCGAGGGAATGATCATAGTCAATGACGCGCGGCGGTGCAATGGCGCGAGGGCGCGGAGGCCGCCGAGGGCCGCGGAGGACGGAGAGAAGACCGGCCGGCCGCCGGCTTTCGCTTACTTTCCCACCTCGAACCGGTAGCTGCCGGAGCCCAGGGCGAACACCGCGGAATCGCCTTCGTGCCGCAGGAAGGCGACGCCCAAGGCGTTTTCGGCGGGCTTCCCGCCCTCGGTCACGACGCGTTTGTCCCGCGCCGGGAGGTACAGAGTCGCCGTCGTGTTGGCGGGCACGGTGAATTCGTAGATCACGGTGTCGCCCGCCCTGCGCCACTCGCTCTCGATGCGGCCGCGCAGCGAGTCGTAGGCGCCCTTGGCCCAGGTGAGGCCGCCGCCCGGGCGCGGCTTCAGGAAGAAGTGCGCGTAGCCCGGCGCCGCCTCGTCGGGATTGATGCCGAGGATCGTCCGATACATCCACTCGCTGACCGAACCGATTGCGTAGTGGCATAAGGAGTTCATGCCCGGGTCCTGGAAGCCGCGGCCCCTGACGAACCCGTCCCACCGCTCCCAGATGGTCGTCGCGCCCTGCTCGATCGTGTAGCCCCACGAGGGGATCGTGCGGTTGTTGATGAGTTCGTAGGCGATGACATCGTGCCCGTAGCGCGTGAGCTCGTTCATGAGGTGCACGGTGGTGTGGAAGCCCGTCGAGATATGGCCCTTGTAGTCGGCCACCCGCTTCGCCAGGCGCAGCGCGGCTTCGGCCCGCAGGTTTTCCGGGAGCAGGTCGAAGCCGAGGGCGAGGGCGTACCCGGCCTGGGTGTCGCCGCGGATTTCGCCGTCGGGCGCCACGTACGCCCGCACGAAGGCGGCCCGAATGTCCTCGGCGAGCTTGGCGTACCGCGCCGCGTCGTCGGCGCGGCCGATGGCCTTCGCCATCTTGGCGACCAGGCTCGCGGAGTGCTGGAAGAACGCCGTCGCGAACACCTCCTTGGGCACTTGCGCTCCGCCCTTGGGGTAGCCGAAGCCCTCCAACTTGAGGGTGTCGCCGTTGAGCCAGTCGCCGTAGTCGTTGTGGCGGTTCTTTTTCCAGAGCAAGTCCGGGTTGCCGTCCCGGATCCAGTCGACCCACCGGCGCGCGGACTCGAAGTGCGCCTGGAGCAGGCGCGTGTCACCGTAATTGACGTACATGCGCCAGGGGATGACCACCCCCGCGTCGCCCCAGGCGGGAACGCCGGAGAAGCGCGCGTTGGGATCGAAAGGATGCGGCGCGAAGTCCGGGTACCGGCCGTCGTCGGCCTGGGCGTCGCGCAGGTCCTGGGCCCATTTGGTGAAGAACGCGGCCATGTCCATGAGCTGGCAGGCGGGCTGGGCGAAGACGAGCATGTCCCCCGTCCAGCCCATGCGCTCATCGCGCTGGGGGCAGTCGGTCGGCACGCTGTGCAGGTTGTCCCTGAGCGTCCAGACGATGTTGCTCATGAGCTTGTTGAGGAGGGGGCTTGAGCATTCGAAGCGGCCCGCGGCGGGCGGCGCCGAATGGAACGCGACGGCCGCGATTCCCTTGAGCGCCGCGCGCTCGGGAAGCCCCGTCACCTCGACGTACCTGAAGCCGTGATAGGTGAAGCGCGGCAGGAAGGTCTCCTCGCCTCCGCCGCCCAGCGTGAAGCGGTCCTCCTGCCGGGCGCCGAGGTACTTGCCCAGCTTGAGTTTGGGGTCGCCGGCGTAGACCTGCATGCGCAGGTTGTCGCGGTAGAGCGTGCCGTCGTCCGCCAGCGCTTCGGCGTGTCTGAGCGTCACCGTCGCGCCGGCCGGCCCGGCGACCGCGAGCCTGCAGACGCCGGCGATCTCCTGGCCGAAGTCGAAGATATACGTTCCCGGCGCGGGCTGCGTCTCGGCCACGGGGAGGAGTTCCTCCGTCGCGCGCACGGGTTCGTTGGGTTGGGCGACGAGGGCGGCCGCGGGCGCGGGGCGGACCGCGACCGGCTGCCAAGCCGAGTCATCGAAGGCGGGCCTGTCCCAGCCCGGAAAGCGCTTGCGCGCATCTTGGACCTCGCCGTCCAGCAGGCAGGCCTGGAGGATCGGCCCGTCCCGGGACGCCTTCCACGAGGCGTCGCTGGCGATCGTCCGCTTCGTTCCGTCGGCGAACTCCACATCGAGCTGCGCGAGGAACGCGAGGTCGCGGCCGTAGAAATTGCGCAACCCGCCGTCCGGCACGATGTGCGAGATGCCGATGCGTCCCGCGTACCAGCCTTCCCCCAGCACCGCTCCCAGCGTGTTCCGGCCTTCCTCAAGGAGCGCGGTCACGTCGTAGGCCTGGTACTGGATGCGCTTGCGGTAGTCGGTCCACTCGGGCGCGAGAAAACGCTCCCCGAGCGGCGTCCCCTCGGACGCCATTTCGGAAGCCCAGACGCTCCGCCCGTTGATGCGCGCGAAGTACAGGCCCAGGGCCGAGCACGAAAGCACCGCTCGGACGGGCTTGGCTCCCAGCGTGAAGGTTGTGCGCAGGTAAGGCGAGGGCTGCGGCGGCGTCGGGGATCCCTCGGGAAGAGGGCCGCGCGCGCCGATCCACTGCGCCCGCCAATCCTCGGGCCGCGCGAATCCCTTGCGCCACCAGGCCGGGGCGCTCCAGGCCGACTCGCGGCCGTCGGCGGTCCAGACCTTGACCTTCCAGAAGGCTAAGGCGCCGGCCGCAAGCGCCTTGCCCGCGTAGGGGATCTGCGCCGTCGCGCGGGACGCCGTCTTGCCGCTGTCCCAGAGGTCGCCCCGATCGGCGGCGAGGGCCGCCTCGGAGCCCGCGGCGAGAATCCGATAGGCGGTTTGGGCGACGCCGCGGCCGCTCGCCGCGATCGTCCAGCTCAGGCGCGGCGCATCCGAGTCGATGGCGAGGGGGTTGGCGAGGTACTCGCACCTCAGGTCCCGGACCGTGACGTCGGCGGCGCGCGCGCCGCCGGCAAGCAGCCACGCGCCGCAGAACAAGACGATGATCTTCGGGGTCGGCATGGGTTTCCTCCGGTTCTCCGCGGGGCGAGGGGTCACTTCCCGCCTTTGTCGGCATCCTTGCGCGCGTGCGCCAGGAACCAGGCATACAGTTCGTCATTATCGTAGGACTTCGTCCACGAGTCGTGGCCGACGCCCTCGTAGCGGGTGTACTTGACTTCGTTGCCTGCCTTCTTCAGGGCCGCCACCATGTCGTCGCTGAGCTTCACGTTGACGACGGGATCGGCGTCGCCGTGGAACACCCATACGGGCATGTCCCTCAAGCGGAAGGCGGCCATGGTCGGATTGCCGCCCCCGCAGATGGGCGCGATCGCCGCGAATCTGTGGGGCATGCGCATGGCCAGTTCCCACGTGCCGAAACCGCCCATCGACAGGCCCGTGAGGTAGACGCGCGCCGGATCGACGCGGTAGGCCGCCGTGACGCCGTCCAGGAGCGCCGTCAGCTTGAAGGGATCCCACCACTCGCCGGCCGGGCACTGCGGCGACACGACGATGAAGGGGAAGTCCTTCTTCTTCTCGACGATCTTGGGCGGCCCGTGGACCTTCACCTTGGCCAGATCGCTCCCGCGCTCCCCCGCGCCGTGGAGGAACAGGATGAGGGGCCAGCGCTTTTCCGCCGCGGCGTCGTAGCCCTCGGGCAGGAACAGAAGGTAGTCGAAGGCCACCGGGACCTGTTTTTCGAAATGCTGGGCGCTCTGCCCGGGCTGCGCGGCCGGCTGATCGGCCGCCATGACCGCGACGCATGCCAACGACAACACGCAGAGAAAGGCGCCTGAGTTCATCGGGTCCTCCTTGGGTCGCACCTGGTTCGGGGGCATTGCCGCGCGAGCGCGCGGCGCCGCGCAACCGTGATTATAGTCCGGGAGCGCCGCCCCGGTAAACCCGGCGCCCGGGGGGCCCGCGCCTCGGCCGGTCCGGTAAGACTGAAGCGATCGTCGCCGGGCGGCGCCGCATAAAGCCCGCCGGTAGGATTACCGATACATGGAGGAGGAATTCCCGCGGGCCGCGGCGGCTCCTTTGATTCCCCGCGGCGCGGCCGTTCTCGGGAGAAGAAATGGTGCAATTCGACGCACGCCGCCAGTATCGCACGTGCCCCGACGAGGTGAACGCTCTGGCCGTGGAGCTCAAGTACAAGCGGCACGAATTCCCGGCGGACGTAACCGATGTGTCCATCGGAGGTATCGGCGTCTGCGTGCCCCGGCGCGGCGCCATCCTCGCGGTCACGCCCCGCGAGACGGTGTATCTGAAGATCACGGCGCCGTCGCTGCGCGAGCCCATGGTGGAGCCCGGCACCGTTCTCCACACCCGCGTCATGGGGGATTCGCTCTTTCTCGGGGTCAGATTCACGGACTGGCTGGGGCTCATCGAACGCGTGCCGCGCGAGTTGAGCGCCATGTTCAACCGCCGTCTCTCGCCGCGCATCGTGGTGGAGGACGGCCACAGGGTCGGTATAACCGCCGTGGTCGGAGAGCGCACCGAGGAGATCGAGGGCTTCATGCGCGATCTGTCCTCGGACGGCCTTTCGTTCTGGGTTCCGCCCGAGGCGGGAAGGAGCATTCTGGACGCGGGCGCGATCAGGGTGGAGTTCGAGCTCCCCTTCGCGAGCCGCTCCACGGCCTTCAAGGCGCGGCTGCTCCACGTGACGAAGGATGACGAAGCGTGGAGCTTCGGCGCCTTCTTCGACACGCTCGAAGACGGCGAGGCCAAGGCCGCGCGCGAGGATCTCGCGGCGCACCTGGCCTTGTTCGCGCCGCATTTCTGAGGGCGCGCCGGGCCGCGCAAGCGCGCGGCGTCCGGCGCCGGTTCTCGCCGCCGCGGCTTCCGTGCCGCCTTCGGCGCTCACGCCTCGGACGCGCCGATCCTTGCCAGGATAATCGTGACCGGCCCGCCGCGCGCGTCCCGGCAGCGCGGGCAGTCCGTGTACCAGTAGAAGATCTCGCGGGGCGTCACGCCGCGTTCCCCGCCGATGGCCGCGACGAAACGCGCGCGGGCGGCGCCGAGCGTTTCGTGCGGGCCGCGGTGGACGGCCGCCAGGTACGCGCCGTCCAGGCGCGCGATGTTTTCCGGACCCGTGTCGGTGCCCAGGGCGAGCAAAAGCTCGCCGCGGAAGAATCCGCGGACGCGCTCCAGCACCATGGGCGGCTCGCCGAGGGGGAGGTCGAGCGCCAGGGCCAGGCGCCGGAGGGCGCCGATTTCCTCCTCGACGCCGATGGACACGCCGAAAGCGCGCGGCACCCGTCGGGTCAAGAACGGCTTTTGCGTGAACATGACGCGCCGGCCCTCCCACTCGTCGTAGGAGAGGGCGGGGCAGCGACAGGGCGGCGTCGCGTCGCGGTGGTGCATGCCGCCATCATACTACGGAAGCGTCCGGCCGGCGCCGGGGCGGACGCGCCGGGGCCGGATTGACAGCCCGCGGGCGAAAACTATAGTCTAGGGTTTTCCCCGCTTCGAGGCCTGCCCGGCGACAAGGAGGCGCGGCGTGCGCGAAGGCGCGGTCAAGGTTCTCAGGGATTTCGGCGCCCCGCGCGCCCGGCGGGCCGTGAAACGCGGCACGCGCCCGGGATCGGCGCGCCCATGACCGCGCTCACGCTTTGCGCGGCGGCGGCCGCCTTCATGTGGGCGGCCTTGCTCGTCGATCCGCGCCGCCGGTGGGTGCCGCTTCGCGCCGAAGACGAGACGCCCGCGCCGCCGCCCGAAGCCCCCCTCGTCTCGGTGGTCATCCCCGCGCGCAACGAGGAAGAGGCCATCGCGGGGACGCTCGCGGCGCACTTCGGGAGCGCGTGGCCGAATCTGGAGGTCATCCTCGTCGACGACGGAAGCACGGACCGGACGGCCGAGGAAGCCGCGGCGGCGGCGGAGGGGCGGACGCGCTTCACGCTGCTTGAGGCGGGCGCGCTTCCGGAGGGTTGGACCGGCAAGGTGCATGCGATGGACGTCGGGGCGCGCGCGGCGCGCGGGAGCTACCTCCTCTTCACCGACGCCGATATCGAGCACGCGCCCGGCCTCCTGAGCGCGCTGGTCCGGGAGAGCATGGAGGCGGGGCTCGGCCTCAACTCGCGCATGGCGCTGCTCGCGGCCGAGTCGTTTTGGGAGCGCCTGCTCGCCCCGGCGTTCGTTTATTTCTTTGCGCTCCTGTATCCCTTCCGGGCCGTCGCCGACCCGCGCAGCCGGTGCGCGGCGGCCGCGGGCGGCTGCATGCTCCTGCGGCGCGAGGCGCTGGAGGCCGCGGGCGGCCTGGCGGCGATTAAGGATGCGATCATCGATGACGTGGCGCTGGCGCGCGCGGTGAAGCGCGCGGGTTTTCCGCTGCGCCTCGCCCTCAGCGAGCGGGTGCGGAGCCTCAGGCGCTACCGGCAGCTCGGAGAGTTCTGGCAGATGGTGGCGCGCACGGCCTTCACCGAACTGCGCTACTCGTGGCTGCGGCTGGCGGTCGCCACGGCCGCGCTCCTCCTGGCTTTCGCGGCGCCCGCCGCCGCCCTGGGCGCGGGACTGGCGGCGCGCGACCCGCTCGCGGCCGGGCTGGGCGGCGGCGCGTTGCTCCTGAGCTGCGGGCTCTACGCGCCCATGGTGCGGTTCTATCGCGCGCCGCTCCTCTGGGCGCTCTCGGTTCCATGCGCCGCGCTGCTCCACCTGGGCATGACCTGGCATTCGGCCCTGCGCTTTCTCCTCGGCAGCCGAAGCCGCTGGAAGGGGAGGGATTACCCCCAGAAAGGGGCGTGAAGGATGAAACCGCCGAAGTCTCCGGCCGCGGCGGGTCGTGTCGAGCCTGGCATCGGCCGCCGCCGCGGCGCCGAATGCGGTTGATAACGCCTCCGGAGGCGCCTAAAATGAGGGTATCTGGAGCGCGAACGGGAAAGCTTATGCGCGCGCCGGCGGCGAAGGCCGGTGCGTGCCTGGAACCCTGGAGGTGGCACATGAGGTGTTTGCTTGCCTGCGTCGTGACGGCGTTCTTTCTTGCCGCGGATGGCCGCGCGCAGAATCTGCTCGTCAACGGGAGCTTTGACGAACCCGCCGGGGAAGCCTGCCGGCAGCAGGACGGCGTGACGGTTCCGGGGTGGAACGGGCTGACGAGGATCAACGGCGATTTGTACGTCCCGACCTGTCCCCGCGACGGAGACGGCTCCCACGCCAGCGTGCAAGGCTGGGGCGCGCCCAGTCCGCCCGTGCGGTTCTACCAGACGGTCAAAGGCGTCAACCCCGGCACGCCTTACGCTTTCGAGGGACTCTTGTGGATCGGCTGCATGGATGCCAACGGGAGCACGACGGCGCGGGCGGAGATTCGCGACGGCCCCGGTCTGGACTTCCCGCTGGTCGCCTTCGCCGAGCAAGTCAAGCGCGGCGCGGGCGATACGGGCCAATGGCTCGCGTTCTCCGCCGTCGGGGAACCCGAAGGCAGCCAGGTGACCGTCGTCATCGTGATCAGCCACGTCGGCGGCACGGGGTGGGCGGTGCACTGCGATGCCTGCGTTCTTTCCGAAGCGGGCTGCGTGGCGCAGCCCGCCGTCGCGGGCATCGAGCCTCCGTGGGGCGTGTACGGACAGCCGGCCGAAGTGACCATCCTCGGGGACAACTTCACGCCCGGCGCCATGACGGCGGTGCTCACGAGGGTGGGCAGCCTCAACATCGCGGCGACCGACCTGGATGTCGCGGGCGACGGCCGCAGCATGACCGGCACGTTCGACCTGACCGGCGCCGCCGCCGGGCGGTGGAATCTAGTGGTCCGCACCGAGGATCCGGCGTGCTCCGAGGCCGTTCTACCCACGGCATTCGTCGTGGTGTTCGAGGAACTGGTCAACGGGAGCTTCGAAGACCCTGATCCGGGCAACGCGGGGTGCGCCGAGAGCATCGCCAACGGGGCGCCGAGCGGGTGGCAGGTTTCCGAGGTCGTGGAATACGGTTGGGACCGGGCGCTTTCCCGCGACGAGCTCGACATCGCCCCGCCCGCCTGCCCGCCGCCCGACGGAGGGCACTATGCGAGCTCGTGGTCGGATGCCCAGGGCGGAACGGGCGCCGAGGCGCGCATCTACCAAACCATCGTGGTTCAGCCCGGCGTCCAGTACACCGTCGGCGCGCAATTCGCCGGCGCCGGGCAGAACACGGTGATCTTGGAATTGCTTGACGGCGATGAGTCCGCGTGGGCGTTCGCCTCCACGCCGGTGCGCAGCGGGTTCGAGGCTTACGACTGGACGCCGGCGTCGGTGACCGGCGTGCCCCTGACGGAGCTCATGACCATCCAGTGGAGAATCGTCCTGGACGGCATGGGGCCGCACTCCTCCCACGCCGATGCCTTCGCTCTCGCGGCGGACAACGCGGCGCCCACGCTGTCCGTTGATCCGGAGCAGGCGAACCTCATGCTTTGCGGAGGCGAGGCGCGCCTCGAACTGACCGCGACGGCGGAGGATGCCGACGGCGATCCCCTCGCGTACCAGTGGTCGGCCGGCGCCGGCGTCGAGCTGATTCCGGGCGATCCGCCCTCCCGCGCGACGGCGGTCTTCACCGAGCTCGGCGGCTACACGATCACCTGCACCGTCTCTGACGGCTTCAATGTCGTGCGCGCGGACATTCCCGTCGTCGTGGGCGAGTGCGGGGACGTCGTCTACATCCTCACCGGCGATGCCAACTGCGACAATCTATGCAACATCGCCGATGCCATCTGCATCCTGGCCTATCTCTTCGGGCAGCCGGAAGACGCCTGCAAACGGCAGTGCTGCGCCGCGAGCGAGGATACCAATCACGACGGGAAGATCGACATCTCCGATGCGGTCAAGCTGCTGGGCTACCTCTTCAGCGGCGGCAGCATGGTCGATGCCGCGGGGAATCCCGTCACATCCACCACGAATGCGTGCAAGCCGTACGCGCCGGAGAAGCTGGCGTTTCCGTGCCAAAAGCAGTGCCGGCCTTAGCGCCGCGCCTTCCGGGCGCCGGGGGCTAGGGCGCCTCGACGACCGTTACCTTGCTCTTGCCCGGCACGAGCAGGTCGAAAACCTGCTCCACGTCCTCGTTGCAGAGGCGGATGCAGCCCTTGGACAGTTGCTTGCCGATGCTTTCCGGCTCCACGGTGCCGTGGATGCCGTACTCGCCCAGAAGCGTGATCCAACGGGTGCCCAGAGTGTGGTCGGGAGCGCCGAAGGCGATGGCCGCGCGCTTCTCGCGGTCGAACTGGGTGGGATTCTTGAGTTTCGCGCCCGCGACGAAGACGCCCGTCGGCGTCGAGCCGTCCTTGCCCAGACCCACCCGGTAGGTGAAGAGCGTCGCGTCGCCCCGGCGGATCTCGAGGGTGTAGCTCTGCTTGATGACGTGCGCGTCGAAAGGGCCCTTGACGACCCGCAGCGCCTGGTCGCGCCGCAGCCGGTCGTCCCGCAGGCCGTTCAGGCGCATGATGAGCTCGGGCGTGATACAGTGCGCGCGGGCGATGCTCGTGAGCGTGTCGCCGGCTCTGACCTTGTAGGCGTCGTCGGAGGAAGGAGGCGCGGAGTCCAGGTAGAACTTCTTGTTGAGTTCGCGGAGCCGGAGGACGAGGGCCTCGGCGCCGGGGGCGGCCTTGAGCGCCGTTTCGATGGAGGCGATGGCGCCGCGAAGGTTGCCGGCGGACTCTTGCGCGGCGATTTGGCGCAGTGCTTCTTCGTGCTGCGCGCCGAGGCGGCACGCAAGGCTCAGACACCCGATCAGAATGATAGCGCACGTTTTCTTCATTCTTCTCTCCACTTGGCCGCGATCCGGTGCCGCGCGTTCTCGCCGCGCCGGATCGGGGCGCTCCTCCGCCGTCACTCTGAAGGAGGGGAAGATAACAATAATCGGCGGCGAATACAAGGGGTTGCCGGCGCGGTTTTTTTCAGCCCCGCGCGCTAGGGGCAGCCGGGGCTCGGACAGGCGGGGGCCGCGGCGCAGGGGAGCAGATCGTGGGTTGCGTCCGGGCCGCAGACCGGAAAAGGCGGCGGGGGCTGGCGGCCGACGGAGAAGAGATAGAGCAGCAGGCGGATCGGATCGGTGAGATTGACGTGCCCGTCGTCGTCGACATCCGCCGCGTCAAGGCAGGTCAACTCCCCGCCTCCGAAGAGGTACGCAAGCACGGCCGAGGCGTCGGCGAGGTTGATGCGCCCGTCGGAATTGGCATCGGCGCGAATGAAGCACCGTTGGTCCAGCTCCGTGAAGAGCAGCGCCTCGAGAGACCCTGTGAAGAGGTGCGCGCCGTAGCGCACGCCGGCCGCGGCGAAGAGCCCATCGCGATGGAACGCGGCCGCCGAGAACCGGCCGCCGGCGGGCAGGCTCTCGCCGACGTAGGTCTCCCCCAGGGCGCCCGTCTCCAGGTCGAAGGACAGGCACGCCGGCGCCATGCAAGTGAGAAAATCGCAGGAGCCCGCCCAGCCGACGGCGAACAGCGACCGCGGGCCGACCGCTAGGGCGGCCGCGCCGCTCGAGCCGCCGTCTCCGCGCCACGACGCGGACCACGCAATCCGGCCGTCGCGGCCATCGCAGGCGATGGCGAAAAGGTGTTTGCCCGAGCGCGCGGCGCCCGCGGCGCCGGCGGCGTACACCCTCCCGTTGTCGGCATGGCGCAGCGCGGCGGGCGCGGTCGGGCCGTCGGGGCTGCGGAAGCGCGTCGCCCACAGCCGCTTGCCGCCGGCGTCGAGGCGGTCGATGCGCGTCTCGGCTCCGGCGTCGATCCCGGCGCTCGCGGCCAGCGTGTACAGCCCGCCGCCGGGCGCCGGCGCCAGGCCGCCCGGCACGATCTCATCGTCGCCGCCGAAGCCGTCGAAGCTGTCGCGCCACAGCACCGTTCCCGCATCGGCGGCGATGCAGAAGACCATGGTATTGAAGTTCTGCCCGAAGACGTACGCGCGTCCGGCCGCGAAGACTCTGCCTTCGCCGGGCGCCATCACACAGGCGCCGAAGTGGCTGCTCGCTCCGGGAATCGCCAGCGGGGCCGTCCAGCGCGGGCGCCCCGTGTCGGCGTCGAAGGCGAGGCACGCGAGGGTGGACAAGGGCCCGCCGCCGAGGGAGGGGCGCGTGGCGTTGACCAGGACAAATAGGCCGCGGGCGTCGGCGGCCGCGCCCCCGATGGAATCGAGACGCGCCCCGGCGGGCAGGCCCGTGTCGCGGGTTAGGACCTCCCACACCGTATTGCCGCCGGCGCCGAGACGCGCCGCGGCGACGGCGCCGCCCCGGATCTCGACCGTGAAGATCGTCCCGTCCGGGCTTAAGGCGAGGCGAGGGCTCGCGCCCGGCCGCATCCACGCCGTGACGCCGGTCCGGACCGCGATTCCGATCACGCCGCCGTCCGCGGCGAGAACGATCTGACCGCCCGCGGTGAAGGCGACATCGCTGGCGAAGCTGGCATCGGGCGCGAAGGGATAGGTTTGATGCCAGAGAGCCTCGCGCGTCTCCCCGTCCTCGCCGAGGAAACAGACGGAAAGCGCAAAGGCGAGCCACCGCGCAGACTTCACGAGAACGCCTCGACTTCCACGCCTACTAGATGCCGCTATGGGCGCACCGGCGTCTTGCGCCGGTCAGCGCATGACCCGTGCTCGTGCAACGACTCAGAGTGTACTTAGTCCTCGAGCCGCTGTCTACAGCAAGGTTTGCGCGGATCATGCGCCGTGCTCGAAGGAGCGGGCCGTTATGCGCCGCGCGCGGCCGGCCGCGTCGGCGATCCACAGACCGCGCTCGGGCGTGATCAGTCCGAGGGGAAGGAGCGGGCGCCCGAACCTGCGCGCGAAGGCGGGCGCAATCGGGGCGATGCGGCGCTCCGGCGCCGTGAAGAGAAGCTCGTAATCGTCGCTGGGGCCGAGCATGCACGCCTGGGCGTCAAGGCGCAGCGCGGCGCACGCCCGTTTGAAGTCCGCGGGCGCTTCCAGGGCGAGGCGCGCCCCGACGCCGCTCTCGGCGAGAACGTGGCCAAGGTCGCCCGCCAGGCCGTCGCTAAGGTCGATGGCGGCCCCCAGGGGCGCGCTTCGCCCCAGGAACGCCATCTCCTCGACGCAGGCGCGGGGCGCCAGGTACTTCCGGATCGCCGCCCGCAGGTACGGCGTCGGCCGCGCCTTCCGGGCGAGCGCCTCGCAGCCGAGGCGAGCCAGGCCGGGCAGGCCCGTGGCGTAGATGCGCTCGCCGGGCCGCGCCGCCGAGCGCAGCGTCGCGGGGGCGCCGCGCGGCAGCTCGCCGAGGGCCGTGACCGTCAGGGCGAGCGGACCCTCGTAGACCGCGATATTGCCGCCCGCGACTTCGCACCGCCGGGCCGCGGCGCGGGCGATGAGCCCCCGCATCAGCGCGAGGGCTTCCCGGCCGGGCAGTCTTGCGGGGAGCTGCAGGGCGACGACGACGGCGCGAGGCCTGGCGCCCATGGCCGCAAGGTCGCTGAGGGCGACCTCCAGCGCGCGCCCCCCGATGCCCGCCGGGGCCAGCCATTCCCGGCGGAAATGAACGCCTTCGATCTGCGTGTCGGTCGTGACGGCGAGCGGACGGCCCCGGGGAGCGAGCACGGCTGCATCGTCCCCGGCGCCCAGGCTTACGCCCGGTCCCGGCGGCGGCAGCAGGCGTCTGAGCGCCTTAATGAGAGCGAATTCCTTCACTGGAGCCGGTTCCTCGGTCCGCGCGGGACTCGGCCGCCCCGCGGCGGCCCTATTTTCGGCCATGGCCCGCGGGAGGGCAAGCGTATTGACAGGAGGGTGCTTCCCGCATATCGTGATTCTGGCGGATTGGGACCCGCGGCGCTGGTTCCAATGCTCAAAACGCGAGGTCGCGACGTGAACACGCGCTTCATAACGGTGATGAATCAGAAGGGAGGGGTCGGGAAGACGACGCTGACGGTCAATCTGGGGGCGGCGCTCGCCCGCGGCGGAAAGGAAGTTCTGCTGGTCGATCTCGATCCGCAGGCCAACTTAAGCATCCATCTGAATGTGCCCATCAACGAGCTTCCCTGCTCGATCTACGACGTCCTGGTGGGGCAGAAGGAGCTTGCCGAGGTCGTCCTGTCGCGCCTGCGGACGCGGCTTTCCCTGGCGCCCGCCAACATCGACCTCTCGGGCGCGGAGGTGGAGCTAGTCAACGCCGTGGGGCGCGAGACCTTGCTGCGCGATGCGCTCATTCCCTACCTGCGGGAGCATCCCTGCGATTTCATCTTGTTCGACTGCCCGCCGTCCCTCGGCATCCTGAGTCTGAACGCGTTGGCCGCCTCCAAGGAAGTGTTCATTCCCATCCAGACCGAGTTCTTCGCGCTCCAGGGGCTGGCCAAGCTCCTCGGCGTTATCGAGCTCATCACCAAGCGCCTCAATCGCGATCTGCGCCTGAGCCGCGTGATCCCGACGCTGTACGACACGCGGACGGTGCTCTCCAAGGAAGTGCTCGCCGACATCCGGGCGCACTTCGGCGACATGGTGACGAACACGAAGATCAGGAAGAACGTGCGCTTGGCCGAGGCGCCGAGCCACGGCAAGACGATCTTCGAGTACGACGCGGCGTCCACGGGCTCGGAGGATTTCAGCGCGCTCGCCGAGGAAATCTCGGGCCGAAAAAGTAAGTCGCCGCCGCGGCGGCGCGCCGCGCGCAAGGGCCGGGCGGCGCAGGCCGCGACGCCGCCGGCCGAGCCATGCGCCGCGCCCGAGACGGCGCCCGGGAACGGCGGGCGCGCCGCGTCTCTGAAGGCGCAGAACCTGGTGTTCCTCAAGCGCCGGCATAAGAACGGGCGCGCCGCCCCGGTGCGCCTCGTTCGGCGGCGCATGCGCCGGGTGCTTGCCCGGGGCGCGGCGGCACGCGCCGTCCGGGCGTGACCCCCGGGCGCCGAGGCGCCCGGCCGTTTCTGACGGCCGCCCCGCGGTGTGCTACAATTTTGAGATTCGGTTGCTTGCCGCGCCGCGGGCCGAAAGAAAGATTACCGGAATCCACGGGCGCGGCCCGCGAATACAGGGAGTATCCGACATGAAGAACTGGAGCGTGGCGTTGTGCGCGGCGGCGGTCATGTGGCTTGGGGCGTGGGGCGCCGATGAAGTCAAGCCTCGCATCGTGCCGGCGGAGCCTGAGGCGCCCGCCCTGCCGCCTGAGTTCGCCGACGAAGCCGCGCGGGTGAGCTACGCGCTCGGCCTGGACATCGGCAACTATCTGAAGCGTTTGGAAGGCGATCTCGAGCTCAAGTTGGAACCCGAGATGTTCCTGCGCGCCGTCAAGGAAGCGCTTGCGGGCGCGACGCCGGCGCTCACCCCGGAACAGCTTTCCGCGGTCAAGACGGCGGCCGAAGCCAAGATGAGGGCCAAGCGGGAGAGGGATCGCGCCGAGCAGGAGGAACAGAGAAAAGTGCAAGGGGCGAAAAACAAGCAGGAAGGCGAGCTGTTTCTCGCCGAGAACGGGAAGCGGGAAGGCGTGCGTACCACCGCCAGCGGGCTGCAGTACCAGGTCCTCAGGGAGGGCACGGGGGCGAAACCCGCCGCGACCGACCGGGTCAAGGTCGACTACCGCGGGACGCTGTTGGACGGCACGGAGTTCGACAGCTCCTATGCCCGCGGCAGGCCCGCCGAGTTCGCCCTGAACGGCGTCATCAAGGGGTGGACCGAGGGGCTGCAGCTCATGCCCGCCGGAAGCAAGTACAAGTTTTTCATTCCGGCCGCGTTGGCCTACGGCGAACGGGGTTCCGGCCAGCGTATCGGGCCCAACGCGACCCTGGTCTTCGAGGTCGAGCTGCTGGAGATCCTCGGCCCGCCGGCGGCGAAGAAGGTTCAGCCGCCGCTCTTCGGGCCCCAGCCGCCGCCGCCGAAGTAAGACTGCCCGGGGCGCCGGCTCCCGCGGAAGGAACGGGCGCGGCGCCCGCGTGCCCCGCGGTCTCAAGCGGTCTTCCCTCACTCAGGGACCATTCCGTGCCCGGTCGCCGGCCGGCGTCCGCCGCCGCAAGGCGAGCCTCACAGGACTTTCCCTTTTCCTCCTTGAATTTTTTCCGTTTGGCCTGATAATCGGCCACCGCTTGGTGAGGCGTGAAGGTGAGCAGCGCCGCATGCGTCGCGCGGTGGCGGTATGTCGCGCGCCCGCCTGATCGTATGCTGGGCGGGCGCGCGCGTCTGAGAGGAGTGAAGAATGGGATCTTTGCGGCGTTGGGGGATTGTTGCGGCTGTCGCCGCTCTGCTGATTTCGAACGCGGTGTGCTTGGCGCTCCTCATGTCGAGCCGCGCTGACCGGCTGGAGGGTCCGCGCGTTCAACACATGGCGCTCATCCAGGCTCCGCGGAGCGATGGCCTGCAAATCAAGACGATCTTCTCCGAGGACATGGTGTCGCCACGCGAGGTCGGCGCGGCGCTCCCCGCTCGTCTGATCGCCTTCGAGCCCGACCTCCGGGGCGTCTTCGCGTGGGAGGATTCCAGGACGCTGCTTTTCAAGATCGAAACGGCCCCGCAAGTCCCCAGCTTCAAGGCTTGCGTCGCGTCCCAACTCACGGACGGCCGCGGCCGCGCGTTGCGCGGACTGACGACTTTCGTTCTCACCGCCCCGCGCCTCGACCTGGTGAGCGTGAGCCAGAAGGGTCTGGATAGCGACGGCTACCCCATCATCGAGCTCCGCTTCAACGACGACATGGATCCCAGGGCCCTCAAGAAATGCGCGAGGTTGCGCTTCGCGGATCACCGCGACGGCGAGCGGGATTTCACGGTGCTGGGCGCGGCGCCCGCGCGCTCGCTGCGGCTTGTCCTGAGCCGCGCCGGCGCGGGCGCGCTCGAGGTGACCCTCCGCGCGGGCCTGAAGAGCGTCAATCTCCCGGCGCTGGCGGAGGACCTGGTCAAGGTGGTGGCGGTCGAAGCCAAGCTCGCCCTTCGGTATGTCGCGGAGCATGAGATGGAGAGCGGGAGGTTCCGCGTCGATCTGAAGTTCAACGGCGGTGTGGAGCGCGAGGCGCTCGCGGCCGCCGTCGAGTTCGAGCCCAAGCCCGAGGCGCTGACGGTCTTGACTTTCGGCGACTCCGCCTTCGAGGCGCGCTTCACGCCCGGCAAGGACTATACCATGACGATCCGCAAAGGGCTGAAGAGCGTCGAGGGCCTCGAGCTCCAAGAGGACCTGAGCCGCCGGCTGACCTTCCCGGATCTGAAGTCCGCCATTTCGCTTTCCGGCGAGGGGTTCTACCTGCCGTCAGGAGCCGAGCCGACGATTTGCATCCGAACCTGCAACGCAACGGAATTGACGGTGGAATTCCGGCGCTTGTATGCCAACAACGTGGTCCCCTTCGTGGGACGCGGAATGGAATGGTACCCCGACCGATCGATCACGACGGCGCCGCCCTCGCGGACGATCGCCATCAATGGGCGCCGGAACGAGTGGGTCGAAACCCGGATCGATCTCCGGAGCGTGTTCGGCGCCCCGCCGCGGGGAACGTACGGCGTCCTAGCCTCGATCAAGGAACGGAGCGACGATGCCAGGTACGCCGTGCTCCAGGCGACGGACCTCGGTATCACCGTCAAGGAGGCGCCGGCGAGCTTCCTCGTATGGGTGACTTCCCTTGAGACCGCGGCGCCCGTCGCGGGGGCGAAGGTCACCGTCCTGAGCGAGACCAACCAAACCGTGTTCGAAGGGGTTACCGACGCCCGCGGCTTGGTCGCCTTCGAGGGCGAAGTCCCCAACGCCGACGAGGAACCCGTGTGCGTCGTCACGGCCGAATTGGGCGCGGACCTGGCTTTCCTCGATTTGACGCGGACCCGGGCCGAGGAGAGGGAGAAGCTGCCCGGCGGCGCGCCGTACCCCGCCAAGGGCTACGAGGCGTTCGTCTGGACCGAGCGCGGCGTCTATCGTCCGGAGGAGGAAGTCAACGCCTACGCGATCGTCCGCGACGGGCGGATGCGCGCGCCGGCGGCGTTCCCGGTGCGGTTCCGTATCATCAGGCCCGACGGCCGCACGTGGCAGACGCTCAAGGGAATGCTGTCCGAAGCCGCGACGGCCCACACGGTATTTACCGTTCCGGGGTACATGCCGCTGGGCGACTACCGCATCGAGGTCCTCGGAGCGGCGGACGAAGTGCTCGGCCGGCGCACGCTGCTCCTGGAAGAGGTCCGGCCCGACCGGATTCGCGTGCGTGTCGCCGTGACGCCGAAGCGGCTCGCCGCGGGGGGGGCATTCAGGGCCGAGGCGACGGCCTACCACCTCTTCGGACAGGCCGCGGCCGGCCTGTCCGTCAAGGGTATCCTCAGGCTCACCACGGCGCGGTTCGCGCCTCCGGGTTTCGAGAACTTCCGGTTCGCGCCGCAGGGGGGCGGGCGCGACGTCGCCGAGCGCACGATCATGCTCGGGGAGCAGGTCCTCGATGCCGAGGGCAAGGCCGCCTTCGAGGGGGTCATTCCCGATGCGCCGCTTCCCTTCGGCCGCCTCATGGCCCATTTCAGCTTCACGGTGAGCGAGAAGGGCGGCCGGTCGGTGACCGAGACCGTCGCGCACCTGGTCGATGCGTACGAGACGTATCTAGGCATTGCGCGGTTGACGCCCGAGCCCCACCTGGGCGGTGAAGCGCGTTTCGAGATCGTGGCGTTGAAGCCTGATGCCGAGCCCGCGTCGATCGAAAACGTCGTCGCCACGGTCTACAGGCAAGAGTGGGTGTACGGCCACGAGATGGTGGACGGCCTGTGGGAGTGGAGGGCACGTAAGGTGGAACACGTCGAGGGCGTGTTCGAGATCACGCCCGCGGCCGGTAGGGGCGAATTCGTTTTCACGCCGCGCGAGAGCGGCAACTACGTCGTAAAGGCGGCCGGAGCGCAAACGCTCCACCAGACAGGGCTCAAATTCTCTGTCAGCGGCTCGTGGTGGTCGCCATGCGCCTTCATGAACCCCGCGGCCGCGGAGATCACGGCGGACCGCGCGGCCTTCGCGCCGGGAGAGGCGGCGACGCTCAACGTGCTCAGCCCCTTCGCGGGCACGCTGCTCCTCTCGGTGGAAACCGATCGCGTGCGGCACGCGGCGGTGGTGCCTGTTGTGCGCGGCGACAACAGGGTGACTGTGCCCGTGACCGACGAACTCTGGCCGAACGCGTATGTCGTCGCCCAGATCGTGCGTCCGTACTGGCCGCCCGCGGAGGAATGGGATCTTGCGGGCGAGGAAGGCGCGGCGGAGCCCGTTCCCGCGGCGGCCGCGGGCGAGGGCGCGCCGCTGAAAGCCGTGGCGCCGCTCCAGCGGCCGGGAGACGCGGCCCCGCCCCCCAGGAGGCCGTACCGCGCCTTCGGCGTCCTGCCGCTCAGGCTTGACAAGGCGCGGCACGCCGTCGGGATCGAGCTTGAGGCGCCCGCTGCGGTGAAACCCGGCGAGGAGCTCGTCGTGCGCGCGCGGACGGTGGACGGCGAGGGGGCGCCCCTGGCCGCCGAAGTCGTCCTGGCGCTGGTGGACGAAGGGCTGCTCAGCCTCACGGCCGAGCCGTATCCCGATCCGCTCGGCTGGTTCGCGCGGCTGCGCGCGCTGGCCTGCCGCACGCGCGACGTCTACTCGTACTTGGTGCCGAATCGGCCGCGCGCGCCGGGCGGCGACGACGAGGAGCCGGTGGCCGGTCTCGCCAAGAAACGTCTGAACCCGATCCAGTACGAGGTCGAGAAGCCCGTCGTCCGCTTCTACAAGCCGCAGTCGACGAATGCGGCGGGCGAGCTCGAGGTGAAGCTGCCGGCGCCGGACTACGCCGGCCGGCTGCGGGTGCTCGCGCTCGCCGCGACGAGCGACAAGGCCGGCGCCGCGGGCGCCGCCGTCGTCGTTCGGGCGGACGTCGTCATGCGGGCGAGCTACCCGCGTTTCCTCGCGCCGGGGGATCGCGCCGAGGTCCCCATCGTTTTCTTCAACAACCGCGAGGAAGCGATGAAGTGCGCGGTCGAGGTCCTTGCGAAAGGCCCGTTGGCCGTCGAGGGCGCGGGCGAGGTGGAACTGCCCGCCGGCAAGGAGGCGGTGCTCAAGCTTGGTCTGCGCGCGGGCGAGTCGTGCGGCAAGGCTGAAATTGTCGTGCGGGCGCGAGGCGAGGGCTTCGCCAAGGAGGAAAAGATCGAGCTTCCGGTGCGGCCGGCCTGGGCGAGCGCCACGCTGTCCGCGAGCGGCATTGTGCCCGCCGACGGGGAGGCGCGCCGAGTTTTCGAAACCGGGGCGCAAGGCATGCCCGCGTTTTTCGAGGGGACCGCCGAGGGGACTATCGTCCTGTCGCCGTCGCCCATGGGCGAATTCGTTCCCGCCGCGAAGTTCCTGATCGCCTATCCGCACGGATGCGCCGAGCAGACGACGGCGCGGCTGCTCGCCTTGGCGGCGGCCGGCAAGCTTGGCCTCCGAGAAGCGGCGGAGAACGCCGTTCCGCTCACGGCGGCGGGCATCAAGCGGCTGGCGGGCATGCAGACGCCGGCGGGCGGATTCGGGATGTGGCCGGGAAGCACCGAGGCGTCTCCGTGGGTCAGCGTTTTCGCCGCGCACGTGCTTGTCACGCTGCGGCAGGAGCACGCGTTGCTGCTGGAGGATCTGCTTCCCGATCTCCTGAAATACGTCGAGGGCTTGATCAACGACCGCGAGGGTGACATGCGCACGCGCGCCTACGCGTGCTATGTGTGCGCCGCGGCCGGCCGCAATGTCGCGCCGCAAGCCCTCAGGCTCGCCGATGAAAAAATCGGAGGCGGAGCGGCGCAACTGCTTGCCTGCGCCCTCGAGATGTTCGGGGAGGGAAAAGCGGCAAGCGCGCTCCTCGCCCGCGCGCCGGAGGAGGAGAACGGCGGCGAAGGTTTCATGTCTCCCGTGGTGGTCGACGCCATGCAGTTGCTCGCGGCCGTGAGGCTCGGTCGCATCGACGACGCGCTGCCGCTTGTAGCGCGTCTCAGGGCCGCCGCGCGGCGGGAGGGCCGGTGGGGGAACACGCACGAGTGCGCGTGGGCGCTGCTGGCTCTCGGCACGTGGGCCGAGGCGGCAGGACTGGCGGCCGAGGCGGTGCCGCAGGTGGAGCTTGTGGCGGGGAATGCGCGGCTCTTCGCGGGCGAACTGCGCGAGCCGGTGGAGCTTGCCCTCGCTCCCGGCGCGGCCGCGGAAGCGACGTGCACGGCGCGCGGCGCTCCGGCGTTTTTCTCCCTGGCGGTGAGCGGCGTTCCGACGACGCCTGTCGAGGAGCCGGTCGCTGGAGATTTCCGAATCACTCGGCAGGTGCGCGACTTCGCCGGCAATCCGGTGGAGGGACCGTTCGTTCTCGGGCGGGCGTACGTGGTCGCGCTCAAGTTCCGGAGTTCGTATACCCTCCGTAACGTCATCGTGACCGACCTCTTGCCGGGCGGGCTCGAGATCGAGAACGGCAGGCTGGCCTCGCGGCTCGACCGGTCGAGCGAGTCCGAGGAGGGCCTGCGCGCGGACCATGTGGAAATGCGCGACGACCGCTTGTTGCTCTTCCTGACGGTGCCGCCACACAAGCCCAAGAATCCCTGCGAGTATTGCTACGTCGTGCGCGCCATCGCGGCGGGGGAGTTCGTGCAGCCGGCATGCACCGCCGAGTGCATGTACGAGCCCGAGGATAGGGCCGCGACGGAGGCCGGAAGGGTGTGGGTCTTGGCCGAGCAATGAAGGCCGAGGAAGCCGGGCACCAAGGAGGACGCGGCCTTCCGCGAAAGGGCGCCGGCCGGCGGCTGCGGCGCGCGGGCCTTATCGCCGCCGGCCTGCTCGCCGCGGCGCCGTGCCTGTTCGTCGTCGCCGCCTGGGCGATTCCGTTCCCCGAGCGGCTGCTTGCCGACGTGTCCGTGTCGCCCGCCATGTACGGCCGCGGCGGGGAACTCCTGCGCGTCTTCCAGAGTCCGCGAGGCGAGCTGCGCATTCCCATTGCCCTCGAGGATGTGAGTCCCTACGTCGTCGATGCGACGGTGGCGGCGGAGGACCGGCGCTTCTGGTCGCACGCCGGGGTGGACCCATGGGCGGTCGCGCGCGCCGCGTGGCAGGACGCAAGCTCGCTGCGGATCATCTCGGGCGCCTCGACGATCACCATGCAAGTGGTGCGCATGCTTGCGCCGCGGCCGCGGGGCGTGTGGACGAAGATCGTGGAGATGTTCCGGGCGCTGCAGCTCGAGCGCCGGCTGGCGAAAGACGAGATTCTGGCCTTGTACCTGAATCTCGCGCCCTACGGCGGCAACCTCTACGGAATCGAGGCCGCGGCGCGGGCGTACTTCGGCGTCCCGGCGAAGGCGCTGGGGCTGCCTGAGGCGGCTCTGCTCGCGGGCATTCCCCAGTCCCCGGGCAGGCTGCGGCCGGACCGGTTCCTGGACCGGGCGCTCGAGCGCCGCGGCCGCGTGCTCGCGGCGATGGCCCGCGAAGGGCTCGCGCGCGCCGAGGACGCGGCGTCTTGCCTCGCCGGTGAGGAGCTGGAAGGCGTGCCGGATTCCCGATTCCCGCGCGGCCCGCGGGCGGGGCCGGCGCGCAATCTCGCGCGGCGGCCGCTGCCGTTCATGGCGCCGCACACGGCGGCGCTGGCGTCGGCGGAAAGCCCCGGCGAGAGGGAGCTCCGAACGACGCTCGATCTCACGCTCCAGAAGCGGGTCGAGGAACTGCTGCGCGCCGCGGTCGGCGTCCTTACCGGCGTGACGAACGCGGCGTGCGTGGTGCTCGACAACGCCGACGCCGCGGTGCTGGCCTACACGGGATCGGTGGATTTCTGGTCGCGCCGGGACAGCGGGCAGGTCGACGGCGCGCGCGCGTACCGTTCGCCGGGCTCGACGCTCAAGCCGCTGCTTTACGCCTACGCCTACGGGAAGCGGCTGCTGGCGCCGGACGAGCAGCTCGCGGACATCCCGCTGGGGACGCTGGCCTGGCAGCCCGAGAATTTCGACCGGTCGGCGCGCGGTTTCGTCAACGCCCAGGAGGCGCTGAGGAAATCCTACAACCTGACGGCGGTGCGGCTGCTGCGGCGCGTGGGCGACGAGCGGTTCCGCCGGTTTCTGGCCGAAGCCGGGATCTTGAAGCGGTTGGGCGCGGCGCCGGGGCTCGCCCTGATCCTCGGCGCGAGCGAGCTGCGGCTGATCGATCTCGCGGCGGCGTATTCGGCGCTTGCCCGGGGCGGAGCCATGCGGACGCCGCATATCCTGGCGGGCGGAAACGGGGGCGGCGAACGGGTTTTGTTCACGCCCGAGGCCTGTCACCTCGTGAACGAGGCGCTGACGGGGACGCCTTTCGGGGCGGCGCGCCCGGAAGGTTTCGCGTGCAAGACCGGGACGTCGTGGGGGCGGCGCGACGCCTGGGCGATCGCCTATACGCCGCGGTTCACCGTGGGACTATGGGTGGGGAACTTCTCGGGCGAGAGCTCCCCGTCGCTGGTGGGGGCCGAGGCGGCGCGGCCTTGCGCCATCGAGATTTTGTCGTGGCTCGATCCGCGGCCGAGCTGGCCGGCGCCGCCGCCGGGAATCAGGGCCGGCCTGGTGTGCGCCGAGACGGGTCTCGCGGCGGGTCCGTGGTGTCCGGCGAAGGTGCGGGGACGGCTGCTTGCGGGCGACGCCCGCGTGTGCGAGGTGCACGGGCGCCATGCGGTGGATGCGCGCAGCGGGGCGCTGCTGTGCGCGGAGTGCATGGCGGGCCGGGAGGTCGTGTGGAAGGTGTTCGCGAAGTGGCCGGCGGATATCGAGGCCTACCTGCGCGCCAGGGGCAAGTCGGCGCTTCCGGCCCACGAGCCGAGCTGCGCGGCGATCGCGCCGGGCGGGCCGGTTTTCGCCTCGCCGTCCTCGGGGCGGCGGTACGCGGGCGCCGGCGGCACGGTGCCGGTGAAAGTCCTGTCGGAGAGCGCGCCGCTTTACTTCTTCCTGGACGGCGAGGTGTTGGCGGAGGCGGGGCCTGAGTTCGTGCTGGCGGTCGTTCCGGGCCGGCACGTGCTTGCGTGCAGCGACGGGGAGGGCCGCGCGGCGAAGGTGAGCTTCGAATGTGTGCCGGGTCCGGAATAGGGGCGCGCGGCGGCGCGCTACTTGGGCCGGTCGCCGTCGAGCGCCTTCACGATCACGTGGTCGATCCCCATTAGGTACCCCTTGGACTCGGGATTGCGCGCCGTCGCCTGGAAGCCCAGCACGTGGCGGCCGGCGCTCAGATCGCGCGTTCCGAGGAGGAGCGGATCGGAGGGCACGACGCTCGGCGCGTAGGTGTCGACGACCGGTCCGATGGGCGCGCCGTCCAGGAAGGCCTGAATGGCGGCGTAATCCCAGGATTTGGTGTACCGCACCGTAATCTCGTAGGAGCCGGCGCGCGGGATTTGGAGCGCAAGGTCGACCCGCGCGTTGTGGTTGCTCGGCTGCACCCAGAACTGGTGCCCGTCCGAGTAGGCCGGGCCGAGGTTCTGCGGGCGGTAGTCGCAGCCGCGCGTGCGGGCCACCTGGGCCCACACGCCTTCGGTGGTTCCGGGGCCAAGGATGCTCGGCTCCCAGCGGAGGTAGTCTATCTCCGCGTCCCAGCCCCGCGAGCGCTCGTTCCGCCCGACGACTCTGATCTCCACCGCGGTGGCGTCCGCGGGCACGGAACCGAGAGGCACGATTTCGGGCCCGAGGCGGCGATCGGCGTGGTAAAGGTCGAACCGCGGGCCGATCGGCGCGCCCGCGACGAAGGCCTGGATGACGCCCGCGGCAGGCCCCTGCATGGGGCGGGCGCCGAGGACGTAGGGCAGCGCGGGACGCTTGCCGAGGCTCAGCACGAAGCCGCGATCGACGCCGCCCGCGCGGAAGGCCAGGACGCGCCCCGCGCTGACTCCCGCCTCGGGAGCGCTTGCCCGGGGCGGTTCGGCGCCGCCGGTCGTTCGGACGACGGCGAGTTCCTCGGCCTCGATGGCTTCGGAAAACCGCGCCGCGGGCTCGAGCTGCAGGCAGTCGAAGATCGCCTGTCCGTCGCCGGCCGCCAGAAGGCGCACGGCATGGTTGCCCTTCGCGAGGAAGATTGCTTCGAGCTGCAGCACATGCGCGGCCGGCCTGGCCGCGATCTTGAGCTTCTCCCCGCCGCTTTCCAGGGTGAGATCGGCGATGCCCTGCTCCTGGGCGGTGTGGATCCGCGGGTAGTAGACCCCGGCCGCGGCGATGTCGAGGGTGAATTCGCCCAGGCGCGCGCCGGAAGCGACCGCGCCGAAGCTGACGGCTCGTTCGCGGTCGAACTCGTAGGGCCGCAGCGCGTCGGTGACGATGGTTGCCGCGCCCGATTTCACCGCCTCCGCGAGCAGGTCCTCGCCTTGCCGCGCGAAGACGATGCCCAAGCCGTAGGTGCGCAGGCGGTCGGCATCGACGGCGCCGAAAACGTCGGGGTTGTATTCCATCGGGCCGGGGGCATCGCCGGGATCGGCCGCGCCGGTGTATTTGACTCCGCGGAGCTCCTCGAAGGGCGGCGTCGGCTCGGACTGGTACCAGAACGCCGTCGAGGTGTATTCGTACTGCCCCCGCGGTCCCAGCCCGTTGGGACCGTAGTTTTCGATGGTCATGCGCATGCGCCTCGCGAAGGGGATGAAATCCATGAAGTGCCAGCGGTAGTTGCACGTCCGGTGCCCCGTCGCGGAGGCCGCCCCGAAGCTCGGGCCCGAGAGATAGCGGATGCCCCAAGCGTCGCCGAAATAATCCTCCGAGCCCGTGCCGATGAAAGGCGGCCAGTCATCGTTGTCGACCCAAACTTTTTCGTCGCCCTCGCCCCACCAGCCCGGAAGGGGGTGGTCGATGGGCATCGACACGCCGACAAAGTGTCCGCGGCCGGCGGTTTCCAGGAACGGATAATCGAAAGTCAGGCAGTCCGGCTCGCTGCGCCAGCGCGCGTAGAAATACACGGCGTCGTCGGGAAGCCGGGTCAAAGGCGCCCATTCGATCTCGATTCGGACTGAGGCCGGGGCTTCCAGGTGGTTTTCCAGGGTGAGGACCGCCGATTTACGGAAAGGCATGGGAAAAAACTGATAGGCCAGTCCGTCGCGGCAGCCCGCCACGACGGAGCCGTACTCGGCCGTGTCCCAATCGAAGCCGAAGAAGGGCCCGAGGGGCGTCAGGACTTGCGGCCGGCCGGCGCCGTCCCATTCCCCGCGCAGGACGAGCTTGCGCCAGGCGTAACGCTGGTCGGAGCTGACGCGGGCGCGGACGGCTCGAATGACGCCCGTCCCGCGAAGGGCGCAGATTTCCACGGAGCCGCCGGGCGCCGGCGCGATCTCCATGGCAATCGTCTCCTGGCCGGCGAGGCGCGGCTTGGGGTCGCGCCCCGGATGCGACCAGACATCCGCGGCGGCCGCCAGGACCCGCGCCTCCTCGGGCGAGAGCGGCAGCCGGAAGCTCGCCACCGGCCGCTCCTTGGGAAAGAGCACGTAGTTGAACTGGTAGTACTGCCCGTGCGCCTTGTCGGCGGTGATCTTGATATGGGCGGCGAACGGAATCGGCAGGTAGCAGTCGGACGCCGATTGCTCGGCGTCGCGCCGGTAGACGAAGGGCGCCTCGAAGGGCGGAAGCTTGCCGCCGAAAAGATCGGGGAAGTTCCACTCGTACGTGGGCGTCTGAGCCCCGTCGAGGTAGAGGCGCAGCTTGCCCATGGGGTTGGCGGACCAGATGCGATAGATCACGCCGGGGCCGTCGATGTCCGCCATGACGGCCTCGCCGTTCGGTTCGACGCGCAGGTAATGTCCGGCGTCGCCGTTCGCGCCCCAGACCTTTCGGCCGTTGCGGTCCCAACTGGAGAAGAGCCCGCCTTTGCACCCTTTCTGGAGGAAGGTCAGCCGATCGAGATCGGTCAACTCCCTGAGGATGTCCGCGTAGGAACGCGGTTCCTCCGCCGGCGCGGCTGCGCGGCCGACCGTGCTTGGCAGGATCGCCGCCGCCGCAACGAGACAACACCGTGCCAGAGGCAAAAGCCGCAACGCTTCACCGGTCATGGGGTAGGCCTCCTTTTCAAGCCATCGGCAGCGATGCTATCCGGCGGGCCCGAGGCGGTCAACTCGCGCCGATCGGGAAGACGACAGCTCGGTTTCAGGAAGAGGCTCCCGGGACCTCGCGCGGTCAGGGCTCCCGCGCGCGATTGATCCCTTGCGGGCGGCCGGTTAGGATCGTCGAAGGCGGCCGAGCCCGCGCGGCCGGCGCGGCGGAGCAACTTCGGAGGAGGCAATGAGATCGATCAGGCTTGGACTCATGGGGGGGCTGTCGCTGGCGGCGGCCGTGGGGGCGGTCGAGGTTCTTCCGGAGGAAGTGGCCGAGGCGCGCTGCTGGGCGCGGGCGAAGTTCATGGGGATCGAGACGCCGCAGGAATATACGACGGGCCTGAACATCCTGACGGCGTTCTGTCCCATCGGACGGAACCGCCAGGGCGATCTGCCGCTGAAGCTCGGCGAGCGAGTCTATCAGCAGGGCGTCTTTCTCCACGCGCCCACCAAGATCGTCGTGCGTCTCCCCGGCCCGGGGCAGACGTTCCGCGCGCGGGTCGGCGTCACCACGAACCACATGACGGCGCCCGGCCGAGGGTCGGTCATCTGCTCGGTAACCGTCGGCGGCGAGGAAAAGTTTCGATCGGGGGTCTTGCGCGAGGGGATGCCGGGAGAGGATGTGGAAGTGGACCTGGCTGGGGCGGCGGAGTTCGTCATCGAGACGAGCGATGCCGGGGACGGCGTGGCCTGCGACCAGTCCCTGTGGGGGGATGCGCGGGCGGTCCTCGAGAACGGCGCGACGGTCATGCTGGGCGATCTGCCCGCCCGTTGGAGCGGGCGGGTTCACACCACCGAGCCTCCGTTTTCCTTTCTCTGCGACGGCCGGCCTTCGTCGGAGTTTTTGAAGACGTGCTCCGTGGTGCGGGGTTCGGACGAGGTGGTCGCACAGCGAAACGAGTACACCTTTACCCTTGTGTACACCGATCCGGCGACGAACCTCACCGTGCGCTCCGAGGCGATCGTCTACCCCGGCTTCCCCACGGTGGAGTGGACGCTCACCTTCTCCAACGACGGCGCTTCGGACAGTCCGCTCATCTCCGACATCCGGTCGCTGGACTTCCGGATCGAGCGGGCGACGCAGGAGGGCGGATTCACCCTGCATCACCACACCGGCAGCATCTGCGCGCCGAACGATTACCAGCCCCACGCGACGCGGCTCGCGCCGGGGGCGGTGAAACGGATCGCGACCTCCGGGGGCCGGCCGACGAACAGCGACCTTCCCTTCTTCAACGTGGAGGCGGATGGCGAGGGCTTGATCGCCGCCATCGGCTGGCCGGGCCAGTGGGCGGCGGAGTTCGCGTGCGACGAGGGGCGGGGGCTCCGCGTGAGCGGAGGACAGGAGCTGACGCGGTTCAGGCTCCGACCCGGCGAGAAGGTGCGGGCGCCCCTGAGCGTGGTCCAGTTTTGGAAGGGCGACCGCGTCCGCTCGCAGAACGTGTGGCGGAAATGGATGCTCGAGCACAACACGCCGCGCCCCGGCGGGAAGCCCATGCCGCCCATCCTCATCATGTGCACCAGCGACTTCTACCCGGGCATGATGAGCAACGCCGCCGACGAGATGCGATACGCCGACGCGTACGCCGGCGCGGGCGTCAAGCTCGACTACTGGTGGATCGACGCGGGCTGGTATCCCTGCGACGGGACCGGCTGGCCGAAGGTCGGCACGTGGGAGCCCGATCCGGTCAGGTACCCGCGGGGAATCCGCGAGGTCGCCGACCACGTTCACGCCAAGGGCATGAAGCTCGTCGTCTGGTTCGAGCCTGAGCGGGTGCACCCGGGGACATGGCTCGCCGAGAAGCATCCGGAATGGGTGCTCGGCGGGTCCGCGGGCGGGCTCCTGAACCTCGGGAACCCCGAGGCCAGGGAATGGCTGACGGACCATATCGACGGGCTTCTCACGAGCCAGGGCATCGACCTGTACCGCCAGGACTTCAACATGGATCCCCTCGGCTACTGGCGCGCGAACGATGCCCCCGACCGCCAGGGAATCACCGAAATTCGCCACGTGGAAGGCTACCTGGCCTTCTGGGACGAGCTGCGGCGCCGGCACCCGGACCTGCTCATCGACACCTGCGCGAGCGGAGGCCGGCGGAACGATCTGGAGACGCTCCGGCGCGCGGTGCCGCTCCTCCGGAGCGACTATCGCACGGAGCCGCACGGCACCCAGGGCCACACCTACGGCATGGCCTCCTGGATCCCCTATCACGGCACCGGCGTGCCCGACGCCGGCGATTACATCGTGCGCACCCACTGGTGCCCCTGCCTCGGGATCGGACGGAGCGAGCCGCGGCGCGCGGGGCTCGACTGGACGGAATACCACCGCATGGTGGCGGAGTGGCGCAAGGCCGCGCCGTACCTCTTGGGCGACTACTACCCGCTGACGCCCTACAGCCTCGAGCCCGGCGTCTGGGCGGCCTGGCAGTTCGACCGCCCCGATCTCGGCGAGGGCATGGTGCAGGCCTTCCGCCGCGAGGGGAGCATCTACGAGTCGGCCCGCCTGCGCCTGCACGGCCTGGATTCGGCGTCGGAGTACGCGCTCACCGATTTGGATTCGGGCGCGACGCGGCGCGCAAGCGGCCGGGAACTCCTGGAATCGGGGCTCCTCGTGGAAGCGCGCGACCGGCCCTGCGCGCGGGTGATCTTCTACGCCCGGTTGCGCTGAGCGCGTCCCCGAAGGGCGCCGCTTCCGGTCCGCGCGCGGCGGCGGCAAGCCCGCTCCGGCGCCTGGTCTCGCGCTCCTTGCCGGGGCGCCGCGGCGGCGCATATACTGGGTCGTGTCTCGGGTTCGGACCGCCCCTCGTCGAGAGAACCAGGAGGAAGCATGAGAAAGCCATTGCCGCCTTCGCCGGCCGCGCCCCGCGCCTTGTCCGCCCCGTCCGTTCGGGGCTGTTTCGCCGCCCCCGGTCTCGCCGCGCTGCTTTTCGTGTTTCTCCTAGATGCCGCGTGCGCCGCGGCGACGCTCGAACGCGCGCGCACGCCGGTCCGGCTTCCCGACATCCCGGGATTCCTGACCCTGGCCTGCGACTTCCATACCCACACGGTCTTCTCCGATGCCGCCGTGTGGCCGGCCACCCGGGTGGAAGAGGCGTGGCGCGAGGGCTTGGACGCGATCGCCATCACCGACCACATCGAGTATCAGCCCCACAAGAAGGACCTTCCCACCAATCACAACCGTCCCTATGAAATCGCGAAGGGCCTCGGCGGCACCCTCGGCATTCTCGTCCTCCGCGGAGCGGAGATCACCCGCGGCATGCCGCCGGGACACATCAACGCGATCTTCCTGGAGGACTGCGCGAAGCTCGAAACCAAGGAGTGGCGCGACGCCGTCAAAGCCGCCCATGCGCAGGGCGCCTTCATCTTCTGGAACCACCCCTGCTGGATCGCGCAGCAGCCCGACGGCGTGGGCCGCTGGTACGACGAGCACACGGAGCTGCTCGCGGCCGGAATGCTGCACGGCATCGAGGTTTTCAACCATCGCACCTATTGCCCCGAGGCGCACCGGTGGGCCGTCGAGAAAAACCTGACGCACCTGGCGAACTCCGACACCCATGCCCCCATCCTTCTGGAGTACGATGTGCATGCCGGCGACCGCCGTCCCACGACGCTCGTCTTCGCCAAGGAGCGCACGGAGGAGGGCCTGCGCGAGGCGCTCTTCGCCCGCCGCACCGCCGCCTGGGCCGAGGGGCGGATTTTCGGGAGCGCCGAGCTTCTGAGGCCGGTCTTCGCCCGTTCCATCGAGATCAAGAACCCGCGGATTCAGATCGTCCGCAAGGGGCGCGCGTGGGTTCAGATCCACAACGCCTCCGAGGTGCGCTACGAGTTGGAGGCGGCGGAGCCCGCCGGGGCGGAAGAGTCCTCCGCGGGCCTCTCGGTGCCGAAGGCGGCGAGCCTGCCGGCCGGCAAGACGGTGCTCTTCCCGATTTCCGGCGTGTCGGATGAAGCCGCCGGATCCCGGTCGTACCGCCTGCCCTATCGGGTCAAGAACCTCCTGACGGCGCCGAACGAGGGGCTCCGGGTCACCATCGATTTGGAGGTGACCTTCGCGCGGTGACGGCGCGCGCGGCGGCCATCGCGGCCCGCCCTCGGGGACGGGGAAAGCCGGGCTTCCGGCCGCGTCTCCTTCCCTTCAGGGCAGCGCTATCCCCGTCGCGAGCTTTTTGACGCCGTCGAATTTGCGCGCCTCCCCGGCCTCCGTCCATGTCTCGGTGTGGACGGCGACGAGGCGGGGCGCGGCGCGATCCCCGTGGATTTGCAGGACGATATCGGCCCGGTCGCCTGAGGGCGGCACGACGAGGTCTAGGTCGACGGGCCCGAAGGACGTGAGGATGCCCTTCAGCGCGACGCGCGCCCCCGGACGCACCCATGCGCGCGGCAAGCCCTCGAAGAGATGGAGTTCCTCGCCGCGCTCAAGGACGAGGATGTGGCGCACCAGCCTGATGAACTCCGCGCTGGCCCAGTTGTGCGGCATGTCGCCGACGAGCCCCTTGCCGCCGAGCCCCTGCTCCTCGCGCCAGCAGAGAAGCGGCGAGGCATGATTGGCGAAAGCGTAGAGGATCCGCGCCGCCTTGGCGCCGTCGCCGAGCCAAAGATTGGCATGCGCCCAGAACGACGCAAAGTAGTTCCAGATGCCGTCGGCGATCCACCCCGTCCCGTAGACAAGCCCCTCGCGGACATCGGCGCCGATCGCGGCCATGTTGCCCTTGACGATGGGATCCTCCGCGGCGAAGACCCGCCCCGGGAAGACGGCGTGGCAGAAAGCCCATTGCGCCCGCTGCGGAGCGACCTTCTCGGAGTTCGTCATGCGGATCGGGACGTAGCTAATCCCGGCCGGCGTGGTCTGCATGTCTCTGGCCGCCGCCTTGCGGTAGACGGCTAGGAAGTCCTCGAACTCGGCGCGGATTCGGCCCGCATCCTCCGCTTCGCCGAGCCACGCGGCCGCCTCCGCCGTGGCTTTCAGCCCCACCAGGGTCCAGTACACGTTCGTGTATTCCGGATGGACGCCGTGGAGGCCGCCGTCGCTGAAGCCCGCCGGAATCAGGCCGGCCTCGGGCGCGTCCGGCTTCTTCCTCGTCTCCGCCCGCATGGAACGGATGTACTCGAAGCCGCGCATCAGATTCGGCCACACCGAGCGGAGCCAGGCGCGGTCATCGGTCAAGCGCGCATGCCGCGTCACGGCCCAGAGCGCGATTCCCGTCTCCTTCCAATGGCGGTTCATGATCATGATGGCGCCGTCGTCGCGCTGGAAGCTCAGAAGATACCGAATCCCCGCGCGGGCCTCCTCGACGCGGCCGAGGAAGGCGATCGCCTCCATGATGAAGGCGCCGTCGACGACCCAGAGGCCGCGATAGCAGGTCGGCCCGACCTGGAACGCGGGGAGGTTCTTCTTGATCTCCCGGGCCTGATAGATGTTCCGGACGGAGGCGTCCAGAAGCGCCTGGATCCCGGGGTCCGGGACGGCGAAACAACCCCACGGAAGCGGGGCTTCCCGCCACAACGCGGCCGCCGCCGCCCGCGCCGCCGACGCGTCTTCCCACCCCCGCGGATTGGGAGCCGCGCCGGGTCCCCGGGTGACGCTGACGACGAGGCGCGCCTCTTCCGCGCCCGCGAGCCGCTTCTTCTCGAAAATGAGCCGCAGGCCCTGCTCGGTGGAAGCCGCGGAGGCGAAAGCGGGCGTCGTTGCGACGAAAGTCCGGCCGCCTATGTCGATGGAGTGCCCCTTTGCAACGATGGGTTGCTCCGATCGGATGAGGACTTCGAACGCCGCTTCGGGCGCGCCGGACGCGGCGCGGATCCGGGCGCACAAGAGGTCGTTCCGCAGGGGCTCCGGCGGCCCCGGCGGAGCGGCGAAAGCCTCTTCCTCGAGAAGGAGCGCGCCGTACTCCTTGCAGGTGATGACGATGGGGATCCGCGCCGATTCCAGGCGCTGAGCCACCGTCGAGGGCGTCGCGCCCGCGAGCCCGACGCCGATGGTGGTTTTGAACCGGTTGAAGGGGCCGGGGAAATCGTATTCCAGCCGGCCGTCCTCGGCGACGAGCGTCTTCTGCCAGTCATCGACGAAACCGATCGCGGTGTCCCAGGTCCGGGGCGCGTGCTCGAAGTTGACGCGGTCCCGATCGTCGGCCGCGGCCAATACGGCGAAGGCGAGTCCAAAAACGGCTGTGCGCGGAACCATGGCTTGTCCTCCAGTTGCGGATTGTACCGCGCCGGCGGCGCGGCGCATATGCGCCGCGCTCGGAGCGGCGTTTAAAGAGCCTGCGACAGACGTTTGACGCTTAGGAAGCCCGCGCTTATGATCGTGGGCGGCGATCAGGCGCGAGACCTCCCGGAGGCGCGCGGGTCGTTCCTCGAGGCGGCGTTGAAAGCCAAACGCGCCGCGGCGCCGGCTTGGGCCGAGCCTCGCGGCGAGTCGGCGGTGGGGCGGAGCCAGGCGCGGCGATGGCTTGGCCGCGCGCCGGCGATCCTCGCAAGCCGCGTTGCGCGGCGCGACGACGGATAAGGGCGGATGAGCCACCCGGAATTGAAGACGGAGTCGACGGACGTCGGCGGGCTTAGACCCCGGACCTTCCGGCGCGCGGGGCTGCCGGTGCTGGCGGCGGGAGTGGCTTGGTCGCTAGTCGGCGCGGCGCCGGGCGGGAGCCGACCGGGCGACGCTCCGTGGCCGCCGCCAAATGCCGTGATGTCGCGGCCGGAACTTTGCCGGCCGGAGGCGCTGGCAAGAATCGCTCCGCTGCGGATCGCCGGCACCCATTGGGGCGGCGCGGTCTACCCGCACCAGGTCGGCGCGGACGAGGCCGGGCGGATCGAGAAGCGTATCGGGATGGTGCACGCCGCCGGCGCGAGGTTCATCGGCAGCATCAACGGGCGCGGCTTCTATCACCACGGCCTGGACGGCGAAGCGGTCCTGACCCTCGAGGGCAAGCCCCGCACGCACCCGGCGATGAACGACATGGTCTACAAATGCAGCCTGAGCCCCGCCATGGAGGAGGCTTTCCTGAGCACCGCGCGGCGCTGCGTGACGCTAGGCATGGACGGCTTCATCCTCGATTCGTGGATGGGCGAGGGCTGGACGCTGTGCTTCTGCGAACATTGCCTCCGGTTTTACCGGGAGCGCCTGGCCGCCCGCGCGGATTCGCCGGAGGTCGCGGACCTCGTCGGGGCGAACCGAGAGCGTTTCGACTACGGGGAGCGCCTACGAGGCCTTGGTTACACCGACGAGACGCCCATCTCGAAGCTACCCCTGGGCTCGATTCTGGCCCAGGACCGCTTCGACGAACTGGTGGCGCGCAAGCGCCGCTTCTTGACCGCCGCGAGGGCCTTCGCGGCCGAGCACGCGGGGAAGCCCTTCACGATCACCGCGAACGTCTACAACATGCCGCCCATGACCTTCGCCGTCCAAGACCTCCTGGACTACCTGTCGGTCGAGCTCCCGTACTTCGGGTCCTTCGACGGCTACCCGCCCGCGTGCAGCTCCATTGCGCTGCACAAGAAGGCCCGCGCGGCGGACAAGCGCTGCGTGATCCAGCCCGGGTGCCACGACACGGCGCGAGCCCTGCTCGGGGCGGCGCGCATCGCGACGCTGTTCAAGATCTGGGTGGCCGAGGCCTACGCCTCGGGCAACCTCTTCGATCTGGTCCCGCGGGAGTTCGCGGGCTTCGAGGGGGGCAAGGAGGTGTTCCTGGATCTGCCGGTCAAGGATCTGCTCCCCTACTACCGTTTCGTGCAGGACCGGCCGGATATCTACGGGGAGACGCGATCGCTGGCGAGGGTGGCCGTTCTTTACAGCCTGTCCGCCGGCAGAGCTTACGGAGCCGAGTTCGAGCGGGAGTACAAGGCCGTCTGCAAGCTGCTCTGCGACAATCACTATCAGTTCGACGTCATCCTCGACGGCGACGGCCGGTGGAACCAAACGGTGCCTGAAGCCGAGACGCTGGCGCGGTATGGGGTGGCGGTCGTGCCCGGTCCCCAAGCGCTGCGCGCCGCGACGGTTGACCGCTTGCGGCGGTTCCAGGAGCAAGGCGGGCGTATCATCCTCTGCGGCGGCCAGCCCTGGGCAGAGGCGCCGTATCGCGGATTCTGCGAAGCGGTCAACGGCCGGTACATCGCGCCGCACGATCTGCCTTCCTACGCGTCCTACTTGGACGGCCGCGATGCGGTCATGCGCGCGGCTTTCGGCCGACTCGTGGGGCCGGACCCCGTCCTGTCGACGAATGCGCCGCCGGAGGTGGGCATCCAGTGCTGGAAGGTCGGCGGGCGCACGGTGGTGCATTTCGTCAATTACGCCTACCTCAAGGAGACGGATGGGACGAAAACAGCGGCGGAGATCCAAGTCGCGCTCAATGTCCGCGCCTCCGCGGCCGTGCTGCTGAGCCCTGATGCCGACCGGCCGGCGCCGATCGGGCTGACCGCGGACCGCGACGGCGCGCGGTTCGTCGTTCCGAGCCTTGAGGTGTACTCCGTGGCGGTCCTCTCCGACGAACCCTAGCCGACGCGGGGGACGCGCTGCCGCCCCGGCGGCGGCTTGCGATTCCCGCGGAGCGTGTTTATCGTTGCAGACGGCGGGGATCTCAGGCCTTGGCGGAGGTGATCCATGCGGGTGACGGCATGCGGCGGCGCGGCGGCGCTGGGCTTCCTCTTGGCGGGAACTCCGGTGTGGAGCGCGACCGATTGGATTCGTGCGTCCACGGATACGGGCGGCCCCTCATGGGGGATTCGCGGCGGCCTGGTCTGGGGGCTTCCTGCGGGCAAGCGGCCCGCCGGCGGACCGCGCGGGCTCCTTCGTCTACGGTACCCGACGCTTCCCAAGGGCCGCTGCGACCTGATCAACTTCATTGCCGTCGAGCCCGTGGTGAAGGGCGCGCGCGGGTTCAGCGAGTTGGAGACTAGCGGGCTCGATGATGTCCCCGGCTTGCGCCTCTGGGCCGAGGATCCCGGCGCGGACAAGGCCGCCGAAGCGCCTCAGGGGCGCCTGACGCGGGAGGCGAACGGCGTGGAGAGCCTGACGGTGCGGGTGCGGGTCGAGAAATTCCGAAACGGCGCGCACGTGACCCTCACGGCGACGCAGAGAAGCGATGCGCCCGATGAGCTCGAACTCGCGATCCGCGCCGAGCCGGACAGCGCGGCCCTCGATTACTGCATCCTGACGGCGACCATGGGCAACAAGGCCCGCGCGCGGCTGCTGTGGCTGAAGGGCGAGACGGCGAGCAGTCTCAAACTCTACCCCGAGTACAAGGAGGCCGGGTTCGCGCCGCACAGGATTTTCGGGCTCGATTGCCTGGCGCGCATGCCGGACGGCGGCGTGCTCGCCGCCATCACCACGGACGAGGCCGATCCGGCGGCGGTGGTTCCGACCCCGGCGCACTGGCGTTACGCGGGGTTCCCGGTGACGCAGTACTGGAAGAAGCCGGCGGGCGCCTGGCGCGCCGACCTCCACGCCGCGGTCAACGGCCGCTACACGTACTGGATGTCGCGCCGCCCCATCCCGGGCGGCATCGCCTTCGAGAACTTCGAGCTGCGCGAGCGCTTTTACGACGGCCAGCGTTTCGTCTTCGGCATCACGCCCAAGACGCCTGAGGAACTCGGCTTAGCCCCGGGCGGTTCAGGGGGGTGAAAGCCGCCGCGGCGTCCGGTTGATCGCGACGGGGCGCGCGCCTACAATGACGGATGATGAAGACGCGATCGAGGATCCCCGCGGTGTTTCAGCGCGAAACCCCGGTCCGGATTTGTCGCCGGCTCCGCCGGCGGTCTTCGTGGAAACAGCCCGCGCGGACGGCGAGTCCCGAGTTATTTCCTTGAGGAAGGAGGCCCCATGGCCGTGAAAGCTTACGCTCCGGTCGCCTTGTTGTGCGTTTTTTGGCTCGGCGGCGCGCTGGCAATCGCCGCGGACGGCGAAGTCGAGGCCGTGCGCCGCCAAGCGGCCCGGTGGCGCACCGAGCGCCGCATTGTCGATCTTCACCAACACGTCGGCTATACGGCCGAATTCCTCGGGCGCGATGTCAAGATCATGGACGCCGTCGGCGTTGGTCTTGTCGTCAACCTGGACGGGGGCACCGTGACGCCGGGGAAGGACGGCGCCCCGTCGGCGTTCGAGCGCAACAAGAAGCTGGCCGACTCGCTGTACCCCGACCGGTTCGTTCATTACATGCACTTGGACTACAGCGCCTGGGACGAGCCCGACTTCGCCGAGCGCGCCGCGCGGCAGATCGACGAAGGCTTCCGGCTCGGCGCGGCGGGCCTGAAGGAATACAAGCGCTTGGGGCTCTACCTGCGGGACAAGTCGGGCGCGCTCTTCAAGGTCGACGATCCCAGGCTGGACGGCGTGTGGCGGCGCTGCGGAGAGCTCGGGATGCCCGTCTCGATTCACGTCGCCGACCCGAAGGCGTTCTGGCTGCCGTACAACGACACCAACGAGCGCTGGAAGGAGCTGAAGGATCACCCCAGTTGGTGGTTTGGCGACCCGGCCAAGTATCCGCCGTGGAAGGACCTGCTGGAGGCGCTCAACCGCGTCATCGCGCGGCACCCGAAGACCACCTTCGTCTGCGTCCACTTCGCCAACAACGCCGAGGAGTTGGATTGGGTCGATGCATCGCTGAGCCGCTACCCGAACATGATGGCGGACCTGGCGGCGCGCATTCCGGAAATCGGCCGGCACGACCCGGAGGCGGTCAAACGCCTTTTCATCAAGCATCAAGACCGCATCCTTTTCGGCACGGACTTCATGGTCTACAAGCGGCTGATTCTGGGATCCAGCGGCAACGAGCCGCCTCCGACGGACGCGGACGCGGAGACGTTCTTCGCCAAGGAATGGCGTTGGCTGGAGACCCTCGACAAGGACTGGGAACACATGACGCCCATCCAAGGCGATTGGACGATCAGTTCCATCGGTCTTCCGGCGGACGTGCTGCGCAAGGTCTACTTCGACAACGCGCGCAGGCTGCTTGCCCGCGTGCTGCCTCCGCCGGTGGTGCGGGCCCGCAAGATCGGGGCGGATTTCGAGTTGGGCGGCGCGCTGGACGCTCCGGCCTGGGCCGCCGCGATCCCCGCGCGGGTGGAATACACGCTGCGCGAAGGCGCGGCGCGTCCCGAGCTTTCCACCGCGGTGCGCGCGCTCTGGTCGGAGCGCTACCTCTATCTCGGGTACGAGTGCCCCTACACGGAGCTGACGGTCTTCGAGCCGCCGCTCCGGAACGGCGAGCGCTTCGACCTCGGGAAGGCGGGGGTCAGCCTTTGGGATCGCGATGTCGTGGAGGCGTTCATCGGCGCGGATGCGGAGAATATTCGGCGCTACGCGGAGTTCATTGTGGCGCCCACGAACGAGCGCCTCGACCTGGTGATCCTGGGCTTTCCCGAGCGGGATTTCGCCTGGCAGAGCGGCTTTCAATCGGCGGTGAAAGTCGATGCCGCCGCCAAGGTCTGGACCTGCGAGCTGCGCATTCCGCTGGAGGCCTTGAGTTCGGCCGCGCCCGCGGCGGGCACGCGCTGGCGTCTGAACCTCTTTCGCAACGACCGGGCGCACGGCGCCTTCCTGGCATGGAACCCTACCCTCCAGGGCACGGCCCACGTGGCCGAGAAGTTCGGGGTGCTGGAGTTCGCCGACTGAAGCGGCGCGCGCGCCGTCCGCGCGGGGCCGGAAGCGGGGAATCGCCCGGGCAGACAGCCGGGGCGCCGCCGTGGGCGCCGTAGCAGCGTGAGATCGGCGCAAGCCGTGAAAGAGCCGGGCAAAGGGGACGTCTCGGCCCGGACGCCGGTGGCGGGACGCCCGCGGGCGGGCCGCGCGGGGCCCGTCCGTTCCCGCGGGGCAGGGGGAAAGACCGCCCCGCGGCTGTGGACGGGAGCGGCGTGCTTGCGTTTAAGGGATAGGCTCCCCCTCGGCGTCGTCCGCGGGGCGGAGCTGCTCGGAAAGCCACTCTTTTCTGTCCGGGATGGCCCGCTTGCCGGACCGTCCCGGATATTTTTCGCCGCCCGGGCGGCGCGGGGGTTACAGGCGCGCGGCGATCTTGTCCAGGATGGCGCGGGACTGGGATTCGTCGCCGAAGGTGCCCACGCGGACGCCGATCCTCGTCGTGTTGTCCGAGACCCGGCGCAGGGAGATGGCGATGCGCGTGTCCTCGGCGTTCCGCGCCGTGATGGCGCCCGTGAGGGCGTCGCCCGACTTCGAGATCACCGCGAGGCGGAGATCCTCCAGAGCCGCCAGCGCCGCGTTCCACGAGGGCTCCATGGGCGCCGCCAGCGTGGCGGTGCTTTCGCCTTTCACGTAGGCGTACCCCGTGGCTCCCGCGGCCACGGCGCCGCCGACGAGGACGGCCAGGCACCCGCTCTGCGAAAGGATCAGAAGCGCGGCGGAGAAGGTTCGAAGGGGCGCGCAACCGCTCGCGCGCCCGCTTAACGGCGACATTTTTTTCTGCATGGGTTCGGTCTCGGATCGAAAGGCCGCGCCGCGCGGACGACGGCCGCCGGAGAGCCCGTCGCCGTCAACGCCGAAAATCGCCGTCGCGCGGGGCTATCGAGTTTCGTTTTTCCGGGCTTCCTTTTCAACCGGTTTCTCCGCTTGGCGGCGGAATTCGTGCTCGAGGCGCCGCCACGTCTCCGCAAGCTCGCTGACGAGCGCGGGCTTCTCGGAGGCGAGATCCCTCCCCTCGGCGCGATCCTCGGCGAGGTTGTAGAGCGACCAGCGGTTGCCGTCGATCCCGGCGGAGACGATTTTCCAGTCCCCCGCGCGCAGGGCGCGATTGCCCGAGTGGTGGAAGAAGAGGACGTCCCGCGCGACGGCGCCGTCGCGCGCGAAGGCCGGCATGAGGCTCCGGCCGGGGAACGGCGGCGCGCCCTCCCGCGGCGCCGGCGCCGCGCCCGCCGCGAGCTCGTAGATCGTCGGCAGGATGTCGATGACATGCCCGATGTCGCGGCGCAGCTCGCCGCGCGCCGCGATGCCGCGGGGCCAGTGGACGATGAGCGGCGTGCTGATGCCGCCCTCGTGCACCCAGATCTTGTGTCTGCGGAAGGGCGTGTTCGAGGCCGTGGACCAGCCCGGTCCCAGGCATAGGAACGAGCCCGCGGATCCGGGCGCGGCGGAGGGCGAATGGCCATCGCCGCGGATCAGGATCTCCGCGCTGGCGCCGTTGTCGGAGAGGAAGAGGACGACGGTGTTGTCCCAAGCGCCCATGGCCCGGACCTGGGCGAGCACGCGGCCGATCTCGCGGTCGATGCGATCCACCATGGCGGCGTGAATCGCCATTTTCGACGCTTGAAAGCGCTGCTGCTCCGGCGTGAGCTCGGCCCACGGACGCGCATGCGCGATCTCGCCGGGACCCAGCCGGAGCGCGACGTCCGCGAAGTTCCCCGGGGCGCGGATGCGCGGCTCGAGGGGCGACAGGGCGCAGCGCACGATTCCGAGCTCCAGTTGGCGGCGGTGGCGCTCGGCGCGCACCGCGTCCCAGCCCGCAAGGTACGTGTCGCGGTAACGCGCGATGTCGTCGGGCGGGGCTTGCAGGGGGAAATGCGGCGTCGTGAAGGCGAGATACGTGAAGAAGGGCTGCCCGGCACAGGTCTCGGCATGCTCCTTCAGGCAGCGGATCGCGTGGTCGGCGAAGGCCGTCGCGGTGTAGTAGCCGCCGCCCGGCGCGACGGGCGGAGCGGGCTTGTCATCCTCGATCAACTGTGCCGGGTTGAAGTTGCGGTCGTAGTCCTCCAGGCGGTAGGAGCGATCGAAGCCGCCGTCGGCGCAGGTGCGCGGCACGACGTGGACGTGCCACTTGCCCGAGTGGTACGCGCGGTAGCCGAGCGGTTTCAGGAACTTCGGCAGGGCCTGAGCCCACTCGGGTCCGGGCCTTCCAGGCGGGTCCATGGCGACCTGCTGCGGATAGTAGCCGAGCATCAGCGCGGCGCGCGTGGGCCAGCATCGCGCGGTGTTGTAGAACTGGGTGAAGCGCAGGCCGTTCCGGGCGAGGCCGTCCAGCTCCGGCGTCGCGATCTCGCCGCCGTAGCACCCCAGGTCCGAATACCCCATGTCGTCGGCGACAATGAGGACGATGTTGGGTCTGGAGGCGGCGCGGACGCCGCCGCACGCAAGCAAAAGCGCCGGCACGCAGGCGCAAACAAGTCTTCGCCGCATCTTTTTCGTCTCCCGCTGAAACCTCGATTTTCAGGTTACATTGAGACCGGCGCCGTGTAAAGACGCGGGAGCGGCGGCGCCGCCGCCTTCCTTGACACCGGCCCCAAAGCGCGTCATGCTTCCTAGGGCGCCCGGCGGTTTGAGCGGGCCGCCGCGGTCGGTGAAAACAGGAGGCTCCAATGCCGATTTTCGAGTATAAATGCAACGCCTGCGGCCACTGCTTCGAAGAGTTGGTCTTGGGCGCCCAGGAAAGCCAGGTCGTTTGTCCCAAGTGCAAAAACGCCGATGTGGCCAAACAGATCAGCCGCACCGGCGTCGCCGGCAAGACCGGCGCCGGGTCTTCGGGCTGCGCCGCGCCCACCGGTTCCGGCTTCTCCTGAGGGCCCTGATCCAAGGGGGACGGTCCGTCCCCGCAAAACGGCTCCCATCGGTTGCGTTGCGCCGGCCCTCGGCCGGCGTTTACATTTCGGGCGGGGTATGTTACCCTGGGCCGCGGATCGGCTGCACCTCTTCTTTGATGAAAGGAGGAGCGATGGTGGACAACAAGCCGGAAGGCTGCGTCAGTCCGGCCGCGGGGCCTTTGGTCGCGGGCGCCGGCCGCGAGTCGGGGTCCCCCCCGTCCAACGCCCAGGGAAAGGAGGAACGTAGGATGAACGTTTCGGTGGGAAAAGAAGCGCCGGACTTCGAGGCCGCCGCTTTTCACGCGGGCGGGTTCAAGAACGTCCGCCTGTCGAGCTTTCGGGGAAAGTGGGTGCTTCTCTGCTTCTACCCCGGCGACTTCACCTTTGTCTGACCGACGGAATTGTCGGCGGTCGCCGACAAGGCCAAAGAGTTCGCCAAGCTCGACGTCCAGGTTCTCGCCTGCAGCACGGACAGCCGGTTTGTCCATAAGATCTGGCAAGAGCAGGAGCTCTCCAAGATGGTGGAGGGCGGCTTCCCCTTCCCCATGCTCTCCGATGCGGGCGGCCGCATCGGCGCCGTCTACGGGGTTTTCGATGAGGAGGCCGGCGTCGATGTCCGGGGCCGCTTCATCATCGATCCCGACGGCATCGTCCAGGCCATCGAAATCCTGACCCCGCCCGTGGGACGCAAGGTCGCGGAGTCCGTTCGGCAGCTCCAGGCCTTCCAGCACGTGCGCAAGACCAAGGGGGCCGAGGCCTGCCCGGCCGGTTGGGAACCAGGCAAACCGACCCTGAAAGTGGGGCCGGACCTGGTGGGCAAGGTCTGGACGGTCTGGAAGCCGAACGAATAGCGTCCGCGGGCGCCGGCGGCGGCGGGGACGCGCGCCGTTCAGAGCATGGAGCGCCGCCTCGTTGGGCGGCCGACGCGCGAGGACCCGTTACGGGCGTTGTCCGCCTACAATGGCATGGGTGGGAGGCGATGGCCTTGACGCCCGCGATCGGTTTAGCCGTCTGGCTCGTTGGGGCCGGATCTTCCGCTCCGCTCGGCCCCGCCGAGGCGTCTCCGGCGGTTGCCAGGATCGTCAAGACGGCGTACCCCGACGGTCAGGTGAAGGAAGCCTTCAGCGTGGACGCCGCCGGGAACAAGTCCGGCGACTATACCGAATTCTACCTGGGCGGCGCGGTGAAGACCGAGGCCGTGTACCGCGCCGGCGTCCTCGACGGCCGCTTCACCATCTACCACGAATCCGGCAAGGTCCAGGTCGCGGCCTCGTATCGCATGGGGCGGCGCCACGGCGGGTTTGTCGAATACGATGGGAAAGGCGTGCCCATCCGCAAGGCGGGTTACCGCGACGGCAAGCTCCACGGCGCCGTGCAAGACTATGTGAACGGCGTGCTCGCGCGGGAGCAGTTGTGGGACGAGGGCATCCTTCTTTACCCGAAATCGCTGGAGCAGATCGCGGCCGCCCTGCCCAGGATCATGGCGGCGGAGGTCCCCGGCGGCGAAGCGCCCGCCGCAAAGCCCGCGCGGCCCGGGACGCGGGGCCGCGCGGCGCAGCCCGACCCTGAGAAGGCGCGCGACGCGCAGCGCGTCGAGGCGGTGCGGCTGCTCATGTGCTACCGTTTCCTGTGCGACGTCCCCTACGAAGGCATGGCCCTCGATAGGGACTACAACACGGCCGCCCAGGCGGGCGCCGAGCTGTGCGCGCGGCTCGGGAGGATCGATCACACTCCGCCGAATCCGGGCCTTCCCGAGGCGCGGTACAAACTTGGATACCGCGGCACCAGCCACAGCAACCTCAGCGCCGGGAGTTCGATGGCGGCGTCCGTGACCGCCTTCATGGACGACTCCGACCCCGGCAATATCGCCCGCGTCGGCCACCGGCGCTGGCTGCTCAACCCGCGGATGCTCAAGACCGGTCTGGGCGCCGAAGGGTCCTTCGGCGCGCTGTGGTCCATGGACACCAGCCGCGCCGAGGCGCCGGACTACGATTTCGTCGCCTATCCGGCCCGCGGCTACATGCCGAGGAAGTATTTCAGCCCGCACTATGCCTGGAGCGTGTCGCTCAATCCGGCGAAGTACGCCGCGCCCGCCCAGGGCTCCGTGACGGTGGCCGTTTTCCCGGTCGACGCGGGTTTCGCCCGGGCGGGCGCTCCGCTTGCCCTCAATTTCTTCAATGTCGACGGGGCGGGGTTCGGCGAGGGGCCGGCGATCATTTTCCGCCCGGAACGGCTCGCGTTCGCGCCCCGCAGCCGCTACCGCGTGGTGATCACGGGCGTCAAGAAACGCGTCGAGACGGCCGCCGACCTGGAGTATCTGGTGGAGTTCGTCGACCTGCCGGGGAAATAGCGCGGGTTTCTCGCGACGCGGCACCGACGTTGATTCGCGCGGCGCGCCCCCTTATCCTAGCTTGCGGGTCCCTTACGAGGATTCAGCCATGGGGCGCCGCTTCGCTCTCCTTCTCACGGCGATCTTGATCTGTCCCGCCTGGGGCGGGTCGTTCACGGCCTCGATCGTGCCGGAACGGCTTGTCCCGCGGGGCGCGACGTGGCGGTACCTGCGGGGGCGCGCCGAGCCGGCGGGCAACGCGGGCGACTGGACCGGACTGGGATTCAGCGACGAGGATTGGGAGAGCGGCGCGGCGGGCTTCGGGTACGGCGACGGCGATGATGCCACCGTGCTTTCCGACATGCGCAACGGCTATTCCTCGGTGTATGCGCGGCGGTATTTCGAGCTTTCCGACCCGGCGCGCTTCGCCGCGCTCCAGCTCGTCGTCGATTACGACGACGGCTTCATCGCGTACATTAACGGCGTCGAAGTCGCCAGAGCCAACGCCGGCGCGCCCGGCGCCATCCCCGCGCACACCGACTTGGCGCTCGAGGCGCACGAGGCCGGGACCGCGGAGGTTTTTCCCATCTCCGACGCGGCGGCGTTCCTGGTCGCGGGGACGAACGTGCTGGCCATCGTGGGCTTCAACGCCAAGCTCGACAGCTCGGATTTCAGCCTCGACCCGGAACTGCGCGCGGGCGACGTTCTCGCCGAGGGCTGCGCGGGCGACCATTATGTCGCCAGGGGCGCGGTCCGCATTGCCGGGACGGCCCCGCCGGGGACGAACGCGGTGCGCGTGAACGGCGCGCCGGCGCAGTTCGATTCGGAATCGGGCGCGTGGTCTTGCCACGCCGCGGCGGCCGGCGGCGCCGCGACCGTGACGGCCGAGGCGCTCGACGGGGCCGGCGAGGTTCTGGCGACCGCGGCGCTGAGCCTCATCGGCGTCCGGCCGCTGGGGGGAATGCTCGCTTCCGACGAGGTCCTTTCGGCTTCCGAAGCCCCGTTCCTCGTCGTAGGCAGGTTCACGGTGCCGCCGGGCCGGCGCCTCGTCATCGGGGCAGGCTGCGAATTCCTGATTCTTCCCGGGATGGGCTTGGCCGTTTCGGGGGAGATTCAGGCCGCGGGGACGCCGGAAGCCCCTATCAGCTTCACGAAGGTTCCCTGTCAGGCGGACTGGGGGGCTTTCGTTTTCAAGGACGCCCGCGGCGCGAACACTTTCCGCTGGTGCGAGTGGTCCTTCGCCGGCGGGGCTCCGGGCTGCCTGACGCTGCGCAACAGCAATCTCGACCTGCACGGCTGCACGCTGCGCGACATCGCGGGCGAGGGGGTGCACGCCTCGGGGTGCACCGTGCGCATTCGGCACTGCCTCACGGAGCGGACGCAGGAGGCCCTGAGCCTGGATAACGGCGACACCGTGGTCGAGTTCTGCACGCTGCGCCACGCCGTCGGCAAGAGCGATCTCATCGACTGCAACGGCCGGGAGGACACTCCTCCCGCGCGCATCGCCTTCAATCACATCTACGGCACGGAGGACGACGGAATCGATGGAGACGGCGGCACGCTCATCATCGAGGGCAATGTGATCCACGATTGCGGCGACCAGGCGATGTCGCTGGTGGGCAAGGGCTCCTCGGTCGTGCGCCACAACATCTGCTACGGCAACACCCACGGACTCTCCGTGAAAGACTCCAACGTGTGTTACGCCGACCACAACACGTTCGCCTTCAACACGGGGACGGGCGTGCGGGCCATCGAAAAGGCCGCCGGGCGGGGCGGAGGCGTCGTCGCGTTAAGGAATTCCATCGTCTGGGGCAACGGCACCCAGCTTCTGGTCGACGCGCGGGGCTCGATCGACGCGGCCTACTGCGATGTGCAAGGCGAGCCCGCGGCGGGCGAGGGCAACATCAGCGCGGATCCGCTCTTCGTCGATGCGGCGGCGGCCGATTTCGCCCTGCGGGAGGGCTCGCCCTGTCTGGGCGCGGCTTCGGACGGCGGCGCCATCGGCGCGCTGCCTTGCGAGGCGCCGCCGGTCTTGTTTCCCCGCGGCGATGCGAACGGCGATGGGCGCCGAGATATCGCCGATCCCGCGAGCATCCTCGCTTGTCTCTTCGAGCACGGCCCGGCGCCCGTCTGTTGGGAAGCCGCCGATGCGAACGCCGACGGCGTCGTCGACCTGTCGGACGCCATCGCGCTCCTGCGCTTCCTTTTCGGCGGCCGCGCGCTGCCGGCGCCGGAGGAAGTGCTCTGCGCCGGGTGACCGCCGCGCCGGCCTATCGCGGCGCCGCGCGCACCGCCGCGGCATGCGCCTCCCTGAGAAGGCACGACGCGGCCTCGCAGAGCATCTCGCCCGAACCGGGGCCGCAGCGCGCGCTCGCGACCTCGTAATTGCCCTGGGGCCAGGCGTGCCGCGTGGGCACGTAGCCGATCGATCCGTTGGCGAGCTCGACCACCATGGTTTGCGCGAAGGGCGAGGAACGCTTGATCGCCAGGCCGAGCTCGACGAAGATCTCGCCGGGAAGCCCCACCCAGGCCAAGGTATCGCCCAGCGTTATGACTTGCACCTCGGCCTCGAGCGGCTTGCCCCCGCGTTCGGCCACGTCGATGACCTTGTAGGCCTCGACCAGTTCCAGGAAGGCGGGCGGGTTCTCGGCCAGGCCGCGGCGCGCGATGATCGCGCGGGCCCGTTCGGGCGCCTCGGCCGCAATCTCGGGGAGCGGTAAGGCGACGAGCCGGCTTCGGCACTGAAGCGGCCCCGCGCTCACGGCGGCCAGATGCGGGAAGGTTCGCGTCACGGCGCCGGCCAGCACCGTGCCGATGCGGGCGGCCTCGACATGGCCGTGCGTCTGCGTTCCCCAAGCGACGTCGATGTGGTTGATGTCGCCCGCGGCGCCTTGCGTGAACACCGTGAGCATCCCGGGCTTGAGCCCGCCGAGGAGCTTCCCGAGGGTATAGGGGTAGTCCGCCGAGATCTCCAGTCCGCCGACGGTGTCCAGGTGCATCGCGAAGTTGACGTACATGGCGAGGGGCGCTCCTTGCGCCGACGCGAAATGGACGACGGGCACGTCGGGGTCGATGGGGCCGGCCGGGCGGAGGATGTTCGGGTTGAGTCGTCCCGGGTTCCACCCGACCGTGCCGTCCTTCATGTGGAAGCGGCGGTTGAAGGAAAGCGAGTCCTCAAAGCCCCGCGCGGCGCTGATGCGCGCGGGCGCCAGGTTCGCGCACGCCGCCGCGGCGCCGGCGGCGATCAAGCCGGGAAGGGCCTCGGCGAAAGCCGTTGCGGACTCCTTGCCGCCGCCCGAGGCGCGCCTGGCTCCGGCGGGGCTTCTCACGACGGGCCCCGTGTGGGCGTGGGTGGCGCTGATCATGACGTGCGCGCCGGGGATGCCGGTCGCCGCCTCGATGGCGCGGCGCGCCGCCTCGACGCACTCGCGCGGCACGCCGATAAGGTCGCAGGCGACAAGCGCCGCCCTGACGCCGCCGCTCTGGATGACGATGGCCTTCGCGAAGAGATCATCGTGCACGCCGGAGGCGGCTCTGTCGAAATAGTACCCCGCCATGAGCGTCCCGGGCGGCGGCGTGATCTTTTCGGCGGCGACGCCCGCCTCGGCGAGGTCGGCCGCCGCGGCGCGCGCCGCCCCACAGGGCGCGAGCGCGAGCGGAAGGGCGAGGAGCAAGGTTTTTGCGGTCATGGCCGCCCGCCATTTAAGCACGAAAGGCCGCGGAAGCGCCAGGTCTCTGCCCGCCGCCGTCCGGTGTCGCCGCGCGGGGTTCGCCTGGGCGCGTATCGTTGAGGCCGCGCCCGGCGGCGTTGGGGCCTTAGTGCGGCGGGCGCCGCGCCGAAACCGAGGTTCTCGAGCGAGACCGGGAGCGTCAGGCGGCTCCTCGAGGGAGCGCTCAAACGCGCCTAGCCGCGGGCCTCGCTTGAGGCGCGGGGCGGAGTGCAAAGGCAACGAGCCCCGCGCCCGCGGGGGACGCGGGGCTCGTTGCTGCCGGACTTCAGCCGGCCGACCGGAGCGCTAGCACCCGGGAACTTCGCAGGTCAGGTTCGGACACTCGTCCGACGCGAAGACAACGCAGCCCAGACCCTGGACCGGAGGCGGGCCGTCAAGAAACTGGTAGTGGATGATGTAGACGGCATCGGAGGCATCCAACAGGCAGTCGCCGGTCACATCGCCGGCCTTCTCGCAGGGAAGCGGGCGGCCGCCGCGGAAGAGGTAATTGAGAATGAAGATGCCGTCGGCGATATCGAGCCTGCCATCGCCGTTCGCGCTGCCTACCACGGCCTTCACGCCCGCCTGGTAGACGAACAAGCCCGCCTTGTTGCAGGACTCGGGGTTGCAGCAATCCTCGGCCGGATCGATGCCCGGGCTGAGCGAGGCGGCAAGGCTGTTGCCGCCGATGACCATGACGTTGGCCACGGGGGGCGAACCGAGGGTCAGGTCGCAGGGAACGACGTAGGTCGACTGTCCCTCGGCGTCCATGAGAATTTTCCACGTGACGGCCAGATCCGTCCAGCCGTTCTGCGCGGGAAGCGTCACGGCCGCCATCATGTCGATCACGACCCCGTGGGTCACGCCCTCTCCGGGGTAGAGATTGATCGAGTTGAAATCAGGCCCGTTGCCGCCCTTGAAGGTTCCGCTGTCGGTGCCTTTCACCGTCGCCGCCACGACATCCATGGTCCCCGTGTCCCTGATGCACACGCCGTAGGACCAGCCCTGGACCAGCCCCGAGTTCGGATCGGCGGGATCCGAGTCGAAGTTGAGGGTCACCCGCGAGGTGACCTCGGCATCGGTGGCGGCGCCGCCGCCGCCGATGTCGATGGTGAACTGAGCCGCCGGCGCGCAGGTCTTGGGCTCGAAGGTGAAGACCGCGGGAGCCTGCACGTCGGGTGTAATGCTCGCGCCGCCGTACACCATGACGATCGCCGTGGGAGGGCTGCCCACCGTCTCCGTGAAAGCCAGGCGTCCGGCCTCGGAGGCCGCGGCGCCCACCGTGCCCGACACTTCCACCGTCAAGTCGATGATCCGGAGGCCGGTGGTGACGCCGAGGGAGCAGACCTGCATCATGTCGACGACGACGCCCTGAGTCACCGCCGCGCAATCGGCCAGCCCGTCCGCCGCGGCGCCATCGCCGGGAACCGGGCCCGCGGGGACCGCCAGGTTCGTCGACGCGAAGTACGAGGTGTTGACGTAGCCGAACGCCTTGCCGCAAGCCGCCTTCAGAGCGGCCTGCGCCAACGCGACCTTGCTGATGTTCATGTCGACGCCCGCGGCCGGCTCGAGCTTCAGGCCGAAGGACCAACCCTGAAGCCCATTCACCCTGGAATCCAGCACCACGCCGCAAGCGACCGTGCCGCTGGCCGTCGCGCCCACCGGCGCCTTGAGGACCGTCGCCGCCGGCGTCATTTTCAAGTCGAAGTCGGCGCCCGTCGCTTGGGCCCACACCATCGACGCCGCGCACAGCGCCACCACAACCAACAAAACATTCTTTTTCATAGTGTGACTCCTTTGCATGTCCCTGAGAAACCCTGTTTCCAAGCCGTTTTCAAAACCGCGCATACGTCCGCTCGGCTCCATCAGTCGCATACATTGCCGGTGTCGCAGCCCAAGTCCAGGCCGTAAATGTCCGGCGTGGGATCGGTCCCGGCAGTCGGATACGGCGCCGGGATCCTCGGGCCCTGCTTG
>MWEK01000025.1 GCA_002070955.1 Planctomycetes bacterium ADurb.Bin069 | reverse complement strand
TACGCGGGGTCTCTCCGTGTCACCCAATCTGAGAATCTCGTCCCGCCCCCGAAGCAATCAATGTGGGAGTCAGCAAGTATCAGCGGGTGTACCCATTTCTCCTTCAGGCCTCGCTGCCATAGGTCGACCATCGCGGCCATTGCTGCAGGTGTCCGCGAGGGGGAAACGCTCTTGAATCGCACGCGGCTGCGGCCGTCGGAATAGGTCTGGATGATGTCGACGTTCCTCTCCTTGTAAGCGCCGGCGTCCGAGATTCCTCCTCGGCATAGCTTGTGAAGACGTTTGATGGCGGCTTCGTTGATGGCCAGTTGCGCGCCGCTCTCGTGGATCAGCTTCAGTGCATCTCGGTAGCCCCGCACCTCCTTCTCGTCGCGGTCACGCAAGGTAGGCTTGCCGAAGATGATGGTGCCGACGCGCTTCCTGTTCACTTCGACGCCTTCGATGCGATTGGAGGAGACCGCGCTTTCAACCAGCGCATGCTCCCGCAGCACCTTGAGCTTCTGCGGCGACTGCTGGGTGAACAGCTCCTGTTTGCCGCGCGCCTCGGCCAGATCGGTCAGGTACCACGACGTGCGCGTCGGCAGCACGGCCGGCTGAGCAGCGAGTTGGCGGAGAGTCATCATGGGCAGTTCACCAAGTCAGGCGGATTCTACCACCCCGACCTACAGAGGGGAATGGGGCGTTTCCCGCGGAGAACAGGGGCAGCACTCCGGTCGGTCAAATGCCTGGCCGCGCGACCGCGCGTGCGCGTAGGGCTCGCGTATCAATGATACGCGACGAGGCGCGATGGCGTGCGATGAACGCGATGCTTGCGAGGGCCGACTTGTCCCTCCCGTAAATTCCATCCGTGGCGACGGGGGCTTCCCAACTCGTGAAGAACCGACGCGGAAGATGCCGGATCCTGGGCGCGGCCCCCCCGACGCCGTCTACCTCAACCCGGAGGATCCGCTCAACACGGTGACGGCACGTTCGGCGTCACGGCCGGCGGAGGCTGTGGCATGAAACAGGTTTACCCGACAACTCTCTTGACGCGCGCCGGCTACAGGCTACAATGTTGTATGCTATCGCGCCATAGAGGTTGCTATGCGTAAGAGATCCGGCCGCACGAAGCCTGCTCTCACGACTACGAGCCCTGCCGCGATTCATCCGGTGTCTCCAACACGGTCTCCAAGCCCTCGGGCGCTCCGGATGCGGAACTCCCGAATAGCGTTCCCGCCGATTGCTGCCGTGACGGCGCATAGTTCGTCCGCCGGCTGTCTGTCGTGCGCCCCGTTTGTGTGGGGAAGTGCCTCGCGGTCCTATCGCTGTGGCGGCTGAAATCCCCAACGGCGGCCGGTCAATCAGGTCGCGTTGCGGCGTGCTATCTACGACTATGCGTGGGCATTGATCTATCGTCCTCGCAGTTCTACGGTCAGACGGAGTCTCGGGGTTGATGAGTGCATCTGCGTGAGGAATCTAAGGAGTGCAAAATGGAGCGCGAGCTTAGGCGTACGGCGTCACGGCGTTACCTTTCAGCATCGCTTTTCGTACTGCTTGGAGCGGCATTGCTCTCGAGTTGTGATAGCGGGGGCGGAAGCGCGTCTGCGCCCGCCGCGCTGAGTTCGATTTCGATCACGCCAACCTCGGCGATAATACCGCTCGGTGTGACGCAACAGTTCGCGGCGACTGGTCGCTATTCCGACGGCAGTGTCCGAGACCTGACCGCCAGCGTTACATGGAGCTCGATGGACACGGCGGTTGCCTCGAGCGCGCCCTCGGGACTGGTTACGTCCGTCGGCATTGGCAGCACCACGATTAAGGGTGCTGCCGGGGCTATCAGCGGCTCGGCGATACTGACGGTGAGTGCGCCAGCGCTCGTGTCGCTCGTGATCACGCCGGCCAATCCGGTCCTCGATTATTACGGTGCAACGCGGCAGTTCCACGCCATGGGAACTTACACTGATCATAGCATGGTGGACCTGACAGATTTGGTGACCTGGAGTTCCTCGGACCATGCGGTCGCCCTGATTGGCACGGACGGCTTCGCAATCGCGGTTGCGATCAGTGGGTCCTCCACGATTGGAGCTCAGTCGGGCTCGATCAGCAACTCCACGCTTCTGTCGGTGCACACTGCAAACGTGTCCGGTCAGGTGAGTTTCCCCGATTCGGACATGGGCTGGAAGCCGGGGATCTATGATTATCTTGCCAACGGCGGCGGGAAGCTGCGTGTGCTCGGGACTGATGTCTCGGCGGACGTCATCCCCACCAGTGCGACGACCGGTACGTTCACGCTGAGTGGAATACCGTTCGGTGTCGTGACTCTGTGCTTTGATGAGGGGGCGCTGTATGATGTGTTCACCGCAGCCTCGAAGTGTGTCGAGGTGAATGTAGACCGTGACGCGGTGAGTGGCGTCGGGTTCCACCTCGTCTACCACTGGACTGAGTTGCTGGGCTATCCAGCTCCCTGGGGTACCCTCAATACCCAGGGACCCGTTCCGTGGAAGGCACAGTTCGTCAGCGCGGATGTCGCTTTCATCGCCTTCGCACTGGACATTCCGCAGAATCGCGTCGAGATCTACCGCACGCTTGACCGCGGCGCCAACTGGACTCGCATCGGCCAGTGGATCTTCGATCCGACCGCGTGGAACACGGGCACCTGGGCGTATCCGTCGCACTGGCAGAACTTCTACTTTCTCGATCAGAATCGCGGTGTTCTGCACGCGACCGCTGCCGGTATCCCTTGCGATAGCGGCGGCGGCTACTTCTTTACTGCCGACGGCGGCGCGAACTGGAGCATCGTTCCGCTGCCGCTGACACCCACCGGTTACCACGTGGGGACGAGCGCCTATGCTCGTATCGGCGATACTGGCCTGGTTATGGTCGGTCACGTCGGCTGCGCCGTGCAGGGTTACAACTCCGGTTTCTATGACGCGATTTGGGAGAGCGCCGACGCCGGCGCCACTTGGACGTTGAACTGGTACTCGGCGCGTGACGAGTGGGGTACGTTCATCGGTGTCGATGCCAATGCTGCCGGGCGGGCCGTGGCATACCGGGGTGCGCAGATCCAGGAATTCGTCCTGCGCGATGCACAGGGGAATTGGACGCCACACGTGAACGCCGGTATTCGCAGCGAGGGCCGCGACATTGCGGTGGTCGGCGACACTGCCTGGATCGTGAGCGTGGGCGGGGCCCTGCCGAATGGCACCTACCGCAGCAGCGACGCGGGCGCATCCTGGCAGAAGGTCTCGGACAGCCTGCTTCAGGATTTCGACTTCGTAACGGCCTTCAAGGGCTTTGCTCAAGCGGGAGGACCGGCCTACGTGACCTACGACGGGGGCGCCACCTGGCGCTACCAGTCCGCCGGCGGGGCCATATGGCCTGGTGTGATGGACATCTGGGCTTTCGACCGGACCCACGCTGCTTGGGCGGAGACCGGTTTCGGTGATCCGAACCAGACCGCCCAGCTCTTCACTTACGTGGAGCCGTGGCAAGCCAGGTTCGAAGTACGTGGGCACGTGGCGCTCGCCGACGCCAACGTCAGCTCCGGCATGGCCGATGTCCCGATGGCGTCTTATCGCTTTGTCAGCAACGGACCGGTGCCGATAGACGTGCAGTCGCTCAGCCTGCGGGCCTCCGGTACTGGGAATGACGCGATGGATATCAGCACCGTACGACTCTGGTGGGACCGCAATGCTGATGGAGCGGTGGACGCCGGCGATGATCTGCTAGCCAGCAGGGCGTATCCCGGCGATGATGCGACCCTCAGCCTGTCCACGGTAGCGCTCGACGACCTTGAGCAGTTCCATCCGGTTGACTTGCTCGTGGCCTATGACTTTTCGGCCGCAGCCGGATCCACCGGCAGTTTCAGACTGGTGCTCGACGTGGCCGACATCCGCGCCAAACAGACGGGCAGCGACACGACTGTTTCGGTGACGGCGCCTGCAGGATTCATGCTCACGAGTCGGACCGTCACCGTGTCGCCATGATCATCCCCATGGACCTCGATCGAGCAAGTGAGTGGGAAGAGAACCGTAACCGTCCGGCGAAGTCCATCTGGCGGGAGGGGCGAGAGCGCGCATAATGGGAGACCGGAGCGCGGGTGCGCTGTAGCGATGATGGAGTCCGTTGCCGCGGGGCGCGGCGACCAGTCGGGCGGCGTTTCATGCTTCGATCGCTGACGGGGCCGTGCTCTATCTACAAGTCACTCTCGCGCGATGGGGAGGAGTCTTGGCTAGCGACACCTCGTGTGCTGGCGTCATTGCGGCTGACGAGATCGTGGGTGTGAAGTGGGGCCCATAGCCATGGACAGCGGCCGTAGAAGCGGTCGGCCGGGACGAGCACTCCGCCGATACCTTGGTGGGTCCTTTCGGGGTTATAGCTGTCCAGCTACGCCGATCTGCTCCTTGGCGTCCAGGAAGTTGCGGAACTCCACATGGCCACCGGGGCGCCGCTTCTCCCGCTTCCCGGAAATGCCGCTCGACGGGGGGGTGACGCTGTCCGACGACGGCGGCTTCTAGCTGGTGCGGGAATCCCGCGTAAGAGCGCGATCTTCGCTTCCAGCGCACTGATCTTGGTTTCCATGGCGAGGAGTTTCGCTGTCAGGTCGGCGATGGTCCTCTTCAGGATCGCGTTCTCGTTCTCCAGTTGTTGTATGCGAAAGTCCTTGTCGTCCACGCTGCCCGGTATACCACGGGCGATGCGGATGTCTAGGCATTTCCCGGAATTCACGAAAAACCGTGAACGATTACAAGGCATCGAACGCAGCGGCGATGGCGGCGCGAGTTGGACGAAGGTCTCCGAGCTGACCCGGAGCCGCGTGGCCGTGCTCTTCAAGAACGCGGTCTACCGGGTCGGCGCTGAAGGGCTCATTGTCGGCACCGACAAGGGCAAGACCTGGAAGACGCAGGGAAGCGCCGTCGATGCCGAGATGGGACCTTTCTTCGGCAAGGACGAGAACCATGCGGTCGTTGTCGGGAAGAAAGGCTTCTTCGAGACGATCGCCGGCGGAAAGACCTGGAAGCAGGCCGCGCCGCTCCCCTTTCCCGGTTGCCGCGTCGACTGGTTCGGCAATTACGCGTGGGATCCCATGGGGAACGTCTTTTACTTCGCCACCACGGCCCAGCCGGCCTTGAGGTACGTGTGCTGATCCGAGGCGGACGCGTCCTCGTCGAGCCCGAGCGCCACCCGTGCGGTCACGCTCCCCGGTAGATTGCCACTGCAGCCGCGACCGATGCGTCGTCCATGATGATCGCGCGAAGCGCGTCGAGCACCGCGCCCGGATCCGGACTGCCCCACACGCGGCGGCCCACGGCGGCGCCGCACGCCCCGTGCGTCATGGCTTCCTTGAGCTGACGGAAGATCGCGAGGTCGTCGGAGCTTTTCGGGCCGCCCGCCATGATGATGGGCACGTGCGCCGAGGACGCTGCCCTTGCGAACCCCTCGGAATCGTCGTTGTAGACCGTCTTGACGATGTCACAGCCGTACTCGAAGCCGAGCCGCATGGCAAGCGCGAGATCATCCGACGTCGGGCTCGTCTGGTTCGGATCGGCGTACGAAACGCGTGGGATGATTTCGGCGCAGAGGGGCATGCCGATCCGCTCGCACTGGGCCGAAACCCGCGCCAGCTTCTCGAGGAGCTGCGCCTCGAGTCGCGCGTCGCCGATGCCCACATAGCAATTGACGACCACCATGTCGGCGCCGAGCGCTGCGGCTTCCTCGGGAGTCTGAAGGAGGTGCATGATCGTGTCGGGGCCGCCGAGGTGCGAGATCGTCGTGTCGATGCGCATAATGATGCCCAGGTCGCCGACCTCGGTAGTTGCTTGGCGCAACGCGCCGGCCGTGAGAAGCACGGCCGTGGCCCCGTGCTCCCTGGCGAGGCGGACAAGCCGCGCCGGGTCCTCGGTGCCGCGCTGCGGGCCGAAGTAGATGGGATGGTCCAGCGGCAGAACGAGTGCCCTGCCGTTACGGAAGATGCGTCGCAGTCGGAGCTGCTTACCCATGCTGGTCGCGATCATGTTTCGTTGCCTTTCTCTTTGTCTTCCTCGATGTGGGGGCTGCCGGCATTCCCGTCGACTCCCGCACGATAAGCTCGACGGGGAGCACCGCCTGCGCGGGCTCGACTTCCTCGCGCGCGATTCTGCGCAGGAGCATTCTCGCCGCCGTCTCTCCTATCGCGTTGCGCGGCTGGCGGACGGTGGTCAGGCGGATCTTCGAGAAGCGCGACATTTCGAGATCGGCGTAGCCGATGACGGCAAGGTCATCGGGAATGCGCACGCCGCGCTCCAGGCACGCCTCGACGACGCCGATGGCGACCATGTCGCTGAAACAGAAGAGCGCATCGGGCATCGGCCGGAGCGCGAGGAGACGCTCGAGCAGCACCGCTCCGGCCGAGATCGTGGGCTCGGCCTGAAGATCGTACCGCGGATCAACCGCGAGGCCGCCACGCAAGAGCGCCTCCGCATAGCCCGCGTGCCTGACCCTGGCCGTCGAAACCGGGAGGGCGCTGCCAACGCACGCGATGCGCGTCCTTCCAAGGCCGATGAGATGCTCGGTCGCCTGCATCGCGCCGGTTCGGTCATCCGTCGTCACGCTGAAAAACGGCGTGTCGGCGAAGGTGCGATCGATGAGCACGAAGGGCACGCGCAGCCGCCAGAGCTCCCAGAAGAGCGCGGCATCCACCGTGCTCTGCGAAGGAGCGATGACCAGGCCGTCGACGCGCCAGGCCAGGAAGTCGTCGATGCTCCTGCTCTCGATGCTCGAATCGTGCTTTGCGTCGACGAGGAGGAGATTGTAGCCGCTTGCGTTGAGCGTCGCCTGAAGCGCTGCCGTGATGCCGGGGAAGAAGCTGTCCTCGAGCGACGGCACCACGAGTCCGACGATCCCGGTGCGCGAGCCGACGAGGCCGCGCGCGAGCTTGCTCGGGCGATAGCCGAGCCTGGTCGCGGCATGCCGAACGCGCGTCTGGGTCTCGCTCGAGAACGGTATGGGCTCGCCTTCCTTCACCTTGAGAATGCGCGAAACCGTGGAGGGCGAAACCGCCGCGAGCTTCGCGACATCGTGGAGCGTTGCGATGTGTTCTTCCACCTTCGATGTCCCAGTGCCTGCCCGGCGCACGAGCCGCTTCACTCGTCCGGTGTTACGTGCTCGATGCCGAGGTAACCGCACAGCATCGCGACTTCTGCGGAGATATCGCCCAGTGCCACGGCCAGGTGGTGAGGGAACCCGTGCTCGATGATGAGCCGGTTGAGGCGCACGGGGTCGCTCACCTTGACATCGGTTGCGCTGTAGAGGATTCCCTTGGCCGTCTGGGGCGAGCTTTCGCCTCGGAACGACAGCAGCTTGAAGCGCCCATCCGTCGTTCTGAGGATGCAGAGGCCGGTCTTCGGCCCATACTCGAACTGGCCGATGTGGACGGGGCCCATCGTTTTGCCGAACTGACGCAGCACCGGGTGGCAGGCGATGGCGTTTGTCGGACTGTCCGGACTCGCGCCGCCCTTCGATGCGCGTGCGGCGCACGGGGCCATATGTCCGCAGATCCCCATGCCGCAGTGCCCGAGCTGGACGATTTCCGAGCCTGCCGTGTAGTTGACCCAATCGAGGCACGCCGCCGGCTTGCCGGTGAGAAGCGTGCCGATCGTCTGCGCGACGGCCGTGGGCCAGTCGCCCTCGCAGCCGGCAGCCGTCACATCGCCGCGGGCGAGGAGTTGCCCCATGGCCATGCATGAGCTGATGCCGATGACCGGCTCATTGGATTCGGGCCAACAGCGGCATGCCGCCGATGTATAGCCGTTCGCGCGGACGATCGCGCGGAGCGCGTGGTAGAGCCTTACGCCTCGCGTGAGCATGTCGTGGTCGACGAGGATCTCGGCTTGCGTCGAAATCTCGCGTGCCGTAGCTTCCACGTCGGCATCGGTGAAGGATTGCGTGCCGAAGTACCCTCTCGCCGAGCCGGAGCGGAAGACCTCCATGACCGCGGAGAGGTCGACGGTGTCGACGCGCGTTCCGAAAACCCCCGCGAACGCGATCTGGTCATCGGTGGCGGAGTGAAAGCCGCTCGGTGCATCGCCGAAACGGCAGAGGTAGTCGTTCCTGAGGAGCCTGATGGCCCGCGCGACCGAGAGCACGCGCTCGAACGCCGTGCGGAACGTCGGCCCGTCGGTCGGCCCGGGAAGCGTGACAATGTGCCGGCCGAGCCGCTTCGCCACGTAGTTGTTCATGATGACGCCGCACCACGCATTCGTGGCCCATTCGCCGATGGACGGCTCGGGATCTGCCATGACGACCAGAGGAGTCTTCGCGAGCGTGGGATGCGTTGCAATCGTCAGAAAGACCTGGCCGTTGGGAAAGGCGACATTGGCGATCGCGATCAGGTCCGCGCCGGCGGCCGCCAGCTTCCGCGCCGCGTCCGTGGCCTGCCACGGATTCTCGACGCGGCCGATGACGAGCGAGGCGGGGTCGATGCGCTTGGCGGCGACGAGTTCCTCGAACAGTCGTCGCACGGCGCTCTCGGCGCGGTCCTTGGCCTTCGGATTGAAACCGTCGATCGAGGTCGTGACGAGGCCGAGCCGGGGAACGAGCCCGTTGCGGGAATTGCGTGTATCCATGCATCCTCCTGAGGTGCCTCCGAGGGGCTCCGATCGGCGACCGCGAGCCTCCGAGAGGGCGAATCGCAAATACGAATACAAACGTTGTAATTTTATAGCTGGGCCTCGAGCTCGTCAAGAGAAGCTCGGTCAGATGCCGGAGGCGAGGGCCATAATAGGCGCGAAGCGAGCTTGACAAGAAGCGGCCGCCGCAGACAAAATACAAACGTTTGCTTTCCGCGGGGAGTCCGCCGTGGGCGACGGTGCGAGGCGCCCCGTGCGGCCGTGTTCCTGTGCCGGAACGGAGGCCAACATGGCGATGCGGTCTCGTCGAGGAAATGGTCTGAGTGGAACGGTGCTGCGGGCGTTTCTTATGGGTGCATGCGGCACCGCGTGCGTGTTTGCTCAGAGCGAACCCAAGAACCTGGCTCGCGATGCGCACGCGAGTGCGTCGGAGACGTACACGAGCGACCTGTCGCCGGAGAAGGCGAACGATGGCGACGCGGACAGCCGCTGGTCGGGCATCCCAGGGCACAATCAAGGCGTCTGGTTCCAGCTCGAGTGGAAGATGCCGATCGAAGTCGGCGAGGTCGTGATCAGGCAGCATGACACGTATGTGCGCGAGCTCGACCTCCAGGTACGCCCCGGAGCCGGCGGTCAGTGGAACACGATCGGGCACCTCGGGACGCCGAAGGGGAAGCTGCCCCTCGTCGTTGCCGTGCGTTTCAAGCCCATGGTCGTAAGCGCCATCCGGATCGCGGAGATAACGAACGGCCCGAGCTTCAGGGAGGTCGAGGTCTATGCCCGTCCGTACGCGAAAGGGACGCTCACCAATCTGGCCTCGGACTACCGCGGGAGGTTCGTGGGCTGCGTGTGCGACACGGAAGGCGCGACGCCGTTCGCAGCGGCGGAAGTGACGCTGTCCGGAGAGAGCGCCTACGGCGCGTGGAAGGTCACGGCGAGAACCGACGAGAAGGGTGTGCTCCTCGCGCCGATGCCCCTGGGCATGACGGGCACCATTCACGTGCATACCGTGCCGCGCGCTCCGGCGGGCACGGAGTTGCCGGACCCGGCGCCATCGGACGCGCAGATCGAAGCCGCGGCATTTCACTACGGCCCGACGCCCGTCAGCATCGAGCGGAAGACGACCAGCTTGAGCAGCGGCTGGAAATTCGCGCTCGATCCGCCCGCGGACTTCTGGAAGCCCGATTTTGCCGATGGCGGCTGGTCGCCGATCAACGTCCCTGCGCATTGGGCCATGGAGGGCTTCGACAACGATTCCGGCATCGGTGGATACAGGTTGCGCTTCGCGCTGCCGGCGGGAAGCGGTCGTCCGCGGCTCAGGTTCGAGGGCGTGTACAGCGGCGCGGAGGTGTGGGTGAACGGCAAGCTCCTCTGCACGCACGAAGGCGGCGCGTTCCCGTTCGAGGTCGATCTGGCCGGCACCGCCGTGCCCGGCGACAACGTGCTCGCTGTTCGCGTCAGGGAGCACACACTCACCAGCGACGAGCTCGATCACATGAGCTGCTACGCGGACTTCCCGCTGGCCGGGATCTTCCGGCCGGTCGTTCTCTTCTTCGTTCCGGAAGTGCACTTCGGCCTATTGGAGTACGCGACGACCTTCGACCGTGATTATCGCGATGCGACGCTGCACGTGTATGCCCGCGTCGTGAATGAATCGAGAGTTCCGTATCGCGGCGTGGTCGAAGTGATGCTCGCCGGGCCGAACGAGGAGGAGACGGTCGCCGCGCGCGCAGCGTCGTCCGCAGTGGAGATCCGCCCCGGCGAGAGCGCCGATGTCGATCTCGGCCTGGCGCTGAAGTCGCCGAAGGCCTGGAACGCCGAGGAGCCCAATCTCTACCGCTTGTCAGCATTCCTGCGCTCGGGAAGCGAAGTGACGGATGGGGTTGTGCAACGAGCCGGCGTGCGCCAGACCGAGATCCGCGGCAAAGAGATCCTCGTCAACGGCAGGCCGATCAAGTTCCTGGGAACATGCTACCACGACAGCCATCCTCTCATGGGACGAGCCGTGACGCCCGACGTGACGCGGCGCCATCTCCTGCTCATGAAGGAGTGCAATCTCAACGCGGTGCGGATGTCGCACTATCCGCACGTGCGCGAGCTCGTTGAGCTTGCCGACGAAATCGGCTTGTACGTGGAGGACGAGGCTTCGTTCTGCTGGGCGAAGGGCGGGAACGACCTGCGCCGCCTTCCCCGGATCGTCGAGATCACCGCGGGATTGATCGCGCGGGATCGCAACCGCCCTTCGGTGGTCTTCTGGTCGATGTGCAACGAGACGTGGGGCTACGGCTACGCCTTCGAGCGCGCCCACGAGTGGGCCGAGGCTTCCGATCCGAGCCGCCCGCACAGCGCGGGCTTGAGCGCGTGGCTTGAGATCGCCACGCTGCACAATCCTCTCACGATTGCGCGCATGGACGAGCACGAGGGACTCGACCAGCCGCTCCTTTTCGACGAGAGCCTCTGCATCTTCCAGGGAATCTACAACGACACACTGGACCTCCAGCGTGATCCCGGGATTCGTGACTACTACGGCAACTGCCTTCCGGGCATAGTCGACCACATGTTGCGCAGCAGGACCACGCAGGGCAGCTTTATCTGGTGCTGGGGCGACGATCTTTTCTGCGTTCCGGGCCGCGGTCTCGAATACGGGCGGGATTCGGCCAGGGAGTACTTCGTCGAGAGCTCGTATCGGATGCCGGGCCGTGGGATCGTGGGCGATGCACCATGGGGTGCCGTCGATGGTTGGCTGCGACGGAAACCGGAGTTCTGGCACATCAAGAAGAGTCACTCGCCCGTGAGAATCAGGGGGGACGTGCTGCCCGTTCCCGCCGCGGGGCAACCCATCCGCGTGCCCGTTGAGAACAGGTACGACTTCCTGGATCTGCACGCGCTGAAGGCGACGTGGGGTCTGGGAAGCGAAAAGGGCGAGACCGCGTGTGCGATCGCACCGCACCGATCGGGCGTGATCGAGATCGCGCCCAGGGAACCCGTGAAGGAAGGCGCCGCGCTCTCGCTGGACTTTCATGATGGCGCGGGGCGGCTCATCGACACGTACCGGCTCGCCTTGGGCAAGGAGGTCGCGGCGGCGCCGCCCTGCATGTTCCTCTCCGGCAAGACGCTGACTCGCAACAAGGAGGAGTTGTTGTGCGGCGTCCTCGAGAGAATCAGAGGCGCAGGATTCGCGGTCGCGATTCATACGAGCACCGGGCTTTCCCAGCGCGTCGTCGTCGGGAAGGACGCCGTTCTGCTCGAGCTCCCTGCCTTGCACGTCCTGAGACGCGATCGGCAGTACGCCGCAATCCCCGATCGCCATTCCTGGAGGATGACGGGGCTCGATATCAAGGAGGCGCAGGACGGGAACGTGGTCATCTCCGTCAATGGAGAGTACGCGGACTTCCAGGGCGGCTATCGACACCTGCTCACGCCGCGAGGGGAGTTGGAGACGACCGCGACGTTCAAGTACATCGGGGAGGACATGATCGTGCGCGAGGCGGGGCTGCGTTTCTCGGTCCCCAGAGAGTGCGACATCCTCCAGTGGGAGCGGAAGGGCGCCTGGAACGTCTATCCCGAGGATCACATCGGTCGGCTGCGCGGCGCAGCCGTGCCGTTCGAGGGAGGCAACAGCGGAATTCCGCCGACAGGCCCGTGGGCATTGGATCCATCTCCACGCGGATCGAACGACTTCCGCAGCACCAAGCAGACGATCCTTTGGGGCGGTATCCACTACCCCGGAGGGCCGGGAGTCCTGATCGCGCCGGAGGGCGAGAAGCACCTCCGCGCGGAAGTGGAAAGCGATCGCATCTCCGTCCATGTGAGTGACTGGTACGGAGGGACGGGGACCGATCTGTCGGAATGGGTCCTCAACTACTCGCGCGGCAAGCCGATCGCCAAGGGAGCGACGATAGTCTCGAAGGTCAAGCTGCGCCTGGTCAATGGATTCGGCGCGGAGAAGGCCGTCTTCGCGGGGCAGCCGAAGGCGCGCTGAAGCGGTGGTCGATGCAAGCGATTGCATCACGGATGCGCTCGGGAGTGTATGACCTTGCTTTGTCTGGTTTTTGTGATGAAACAGCCTTGACGTGATTCCGTTTGATGGGCTACAATCGGTGCCGATTCAAACGTTTGCATAGGAGGAAGCCATGCGGAAGGTCACGCGCCGGGCAGCGGCTGTCGGGTGCGGAATCGTCATCGCCGCCGCCGCGGCGACCGCCGCGGGCGGAACCGACGTGAAGGTCGACGTGAAACCGCTTCACGAGGGGCGCATCAATCCCATGCTCTTCGGCAGCTTCGTCGAGCTGCTCGATGATCTCGTCCCCGGGATGTGGGCCGAGATGCTGAACGATCGCGGTTTCGACGGCGTCATACCCCAGGCCAAGTGGTGCTACTACGACGGCCGGCCGAACTTCTGCGACCGGGAGTGGGAGAAGGACGCGAGTTGGACGTACGACACGGACAAGCCCTTCAACGGCGAAAGGAGCGCGAAGCTCACGTGCGGCGCCGCCGGCCGGGCGATGCTTGCGCAGGGAGGCACGGCGGTCGTCAAGGGGGCGACCTACGTCTTCTCGGGGCACTTCCGCGGTGACAACCCCGGGCTCAAAGCTCGAGTGGCGCTCAGGGCGTTGCTGCCCGACGGCGCGTGGATGGAGCTTGCCTCGGCCGAGCTCGCGGCGTTCTCCTCCGAGTGGAAGAAGTACACCGCCACGCTGACTTCCTCGGGGACCACGGATCGCGCGGTGTTCGCGCTGGAGGCTTTGGGCGGCGGCAGTTTGTGGGCCGACAGGCTTTCGCTCATGCCGGCCGACAACCGCAAGGGCTGGCGCGACGACGTCGTGCAGGCGATCACCGAGATGCGTCCCGGTGTGGTCCGCTGGGGTGGCAGCACGTGCGATCCGGGAGCCTACCGCTGGAAGGAAGCCATCGGCGAGCGCGATCGGCGCCGTCCCTTCCCGAACCGGGTGTGGGGCCGCATCGATTCGAACGACGTGGGGGTCGATGAGTTCTGCCAGTTCTGCGAGATGGTGAAGGCGCAGCCGCTCTTCTGCATCAGTTTCTCCGATGGGCCGCAGAGCGCCGCCGACCTCATCGAGTACTGCAACGGGCCGGCCGGCACCGAATGGGGAGCGAAGCGCGTTGCGAACGGCCGCCCCGAGCCCTACGGCGTGAAGTACTGGCAGGTCGGCAACGAGCTCGGCAATGAGATCTATGTGAAGGGCTGTCCCGCGTTCTGCGAGGCGATGAAGCGGGCGGATCCGAAGGCCGCGCTGCTTGCGTCCTTTCCTTCCCAGGCGCTCCTCGAAAAATGCGGCAAGGATTTCGCGTATATCGGCCCGCACCATTACACGCCGGACCTGGCGGAATGCGAGTCCGACTTCGTGAAGCTGACCCAGATGGTCAAGACCATCCCGGGGTGTGCGCATATCCGGATCTCCGTCACCGAGTGGAACATCACGGCCGGCTGGTGGGGGATTATGCGCGGGAAGATGCTCACGCTCGAGTCCGCGCTCCAGAATGCGCGCTACCTGAACCTGATCATGCGGTATTCGAACATCGCCGACATCGCCTGCCGCTCCAACATGACGAACAGCATGTGCAGCGGGGTCATCGAAACCGGGTCGTCGGGGCTGCTCAAGCGGCCGAGCTACTACGCGCTCAGGCTCTACGCCGAGCACGCAAAGCCCATCCCGATTCACGTTGAAGGCGCTCCCGAAGGCGTCGACATTATCGCCTGCGTCTCCGACGACCGGGCGGCGGTCTGCGTGTTCGCGGTGAACATGAAGGACGCGCCGGTCGCGATCTCTCTGAGCCTGACCGGGACTACGCCGCCGTGTCGTCCCCAGGCTGCCTATGTCCTTTGCGACAGACTCGACCGAAGGCAGCCCGATGTTCAGAATCACTGGACGGCTCCCGACAGAGTCGGGATCTTCCCCCTGAAGCCGCAGGGGAATACCGTCGAGCTACCGGCCTTCTCGGCGACGGCCATCGAGTGCGGAGCGCGGTAAGACTCGGAATCGCGTGGGATCACTCTTGTAGGCAACCGGTTGCGGAGGAAGAGCGGCGATGGTGCAGATTTTCTCGCGCGCGTTGGCTGTGGCGATGGCGGTCTCGTTGACGCCGTGTGCGCCGGCGGTGGCAGCCGATCTTGGTCGCCTCGAGCCCTTCAATCCCGGCGAAGTGGAGCTCGGCGAGGGCCTGCTCAGGCGGGCATTCGAGGCCAATCTCCGCTATCTCAAGAGCCTCGATACCGACATGCTGCTTTTCTGCTACCGGTTCTCGGCGTGCCTGCGCCACCCCGGCTCGCCTCCGGGGGGCTGGGAGGCGCCGCTCAACCCTAACCGCGGAACGTTCCTCGGGCACTGGTTGTCCGGCGCCGCGCGCGCGATCGCCGCGACGAAAAACGAGGAGCTCGTGCAGAAGGCGAACGCGGTTGTCGCGGGGCTGCGCAAGTGCCAGATCGCCAACGGCGGAGGCTGGGTCGAGGCCTGGGGACCGGAACGTATCTACATCATGGAAGGCAAGCACGGCGGTGATTCGGCCTTCGAAGTCATCACGGCGCCTTACTACGGCGTCCACAAGCTCATGGCCGGGCTCATCGACATGTATCGACTGGCCGGCAACAAGGAGGCGCTGACCACGGTTCGCGCGCTTGCCGACTGGCTCAGCGAGCGCTGCGAGTCGCTGCCCGACAGCCAGCTCCAGGCTATGCTCGATCGCGAGCACGGCGGAATCGTGGAATCGCTCTCGGAGCTGGCCTTCACGACCGGCGACACGCGCTACGCGCGCCTTGCCCGGCGTATGCGGCACCATGCCGTCGTCGATCCGCTTGCCCGCGGAGAAGACAAGCTCGCCGGTATTCACGCTAACACGCAGCTTCCCAAGTTCAACGGCGACGGCAGCCTTCACAGGCGCTTTGGCGACGAGGAATCTCTGAAGGTGCTGCGGAACGCGTACGCCATCATCTCCTCCACGCGGATCTTCGCCACGGGAGGCTCGAGCAGCCGCGAAATCTGGGGGCCTGCGGGCAAGCTCGACGACACGCTCTGCGCGGCCACGGAGGAGTCGTGCACGACCTACAACTGGATGAAGATGGCGCGCTATCTTCTGTCGTTCGAGGGCTCGGCTCGCTATGGCGACATGCTCGAGCGCTGCCTCTACAGCGGGCTCCTGCCGGCACAGAACGCGCAGACGGGCATGTTCATCTACTTCCTCCCCCTGACCCAAGGCGGGGCCAAGAAGGACTGGGGCACGCCGACCGACAGCTTCTGGTGCTGCTACGGCACGATGATCGAGAGCTTCGCCGATCCGGCCGAAGGCGCGTACCTGCGCGGTCCGGGGATCCTCGCCGTCAATCTGTTCATTCCTTCCGTCGTCAGCCACGAGGGCGTTCGCGTGGAGCAGGTCACGAGCTTCCCCGAGGCCGCAAGCTCGAGACTCGTCATACACGCGGAGAAGCCGAGCGCGCTCGTTCTCGCGATTCGGATCCCGTCGTGGACCAAGGGCGCGAGCGTCCGAGTGAACGGCGAGCGCGTCGCCGCGGAGGAGGGAACGTTCTGCCGGATCGAGCGTGTGTGGTCCGAAGGCGATGCGGTCGATCTCGACTTCCCGATGTTCCCGAGGTGGGAGCCCCTGATCGGGTCGCGCGAGTTGCACGCGGCGGTGATCGGCCCCGTGGTGCTCGGCGGTATTACGCCGGTTGCGGTCGGACTCGCGGAGAAGACTCCGAGCTTCCGGCCGGCCGGTTCGCCGCTCGCGTTCACGGTGGCCTGCCTTCACAAGCCCGGCGATCGACGCAGCGTGCGCCTCGAGCCGCTCTATGCGATCACCGGCGAGCGCTACGGCGTCTACTTTCCGCTGGGCCGCCCGGCGATTCAGGACGCCGAGTATGAGTCGTTTGCCGCACGGGTATGCGATGCCGTGCTCATTGCCGACGCCGAGAATGAGACTGCGCACGAGTTGAAGGCGCATCGATCCAACACCGGCCAAGCCCCGGACGGTCAAGCCTGGCGCGACGCGGCGGAGGGATGGTTCGAATACCGCCTCAAGGTCGCCTCGGGCGCCTGCGGGCTTGCGGTGAAGTACTGGGGCGATGAGACCGGCGCGCGCACGTTCGAGGTGCTCATCGACGGGAAAACGCTCGAGACGCGCACGCTCAAGAACGATGTCCCCGGGAAGTTCTTCTGGGCGCACACGCCCATAGCGGAGGAATGGACGAAGGGCCGCGAGTTCATCACGGTGCGGTTTCAGGCCAAGCCCGGCGCTACCGCCGGCGGGATCTTCGGTCTCGCCGTGCTCCGCAGGTGAGACGCGGTCCGAAGCCGCTGGCTACGGCTGCGTGCTGTGCGGCTCGCCGCGGATGGCGTGGACCAGCGCCCACAGGTTCTCCATGGGCGTGTCGAGCTGGACATGGTGGGTGGGGCCGATGATGAAGCGGCCGCCCCTGCCCACGGTCTCGATCCTGAGGAGCACCTCGCGCCGCACCTCTTCCGGCGTTCCGAAGGGAATCGTCTTCTGGACATCGAGCGTGCCCCACAAGGCGATCCTCTGCCCGTAGAGGCGCTTGATCTCGGCGGGATCCATACAGGCCGGCTGGATGGGATTCAAGATGTCGATGCCGATCTCGATGAGCTCAGGAATGATCGGCCGGATGTCGCCATCGGAATGGTAAGCGATCTTCAGGGCGGGATTGATCGCTTTGAGCTCGGAGATGCAGTGCGCCATGCGCCCCTTGAGGAATCGCCGCCAGTGCTGGGGCGAGATCATCATTCCTCGCTGTGTGCCGACGTCATCGCCGAGCCAGATCATGTCGACGCCGAGCGTGACCATGCGCCTCGCCGTCGCCAAGTGGTAGCGGTACGGAATCTCGAGAATGCGGTCCGCCAGGTCCGGATCCTCGATGAAGTCCATCATGAGCTGCGAAAGTCCGCGCAGCGCGCCGGCGGTCTCGAAGATCGTGGTGACCGCCTCGCCCATGATGGCATGTTCGGCCTTGTGTTCGCGCACGAGCCGTTCGACGCCTTCGTAGAGCTCGGGCCTCTCCGGGTCGGGGACGCGGTAGGTGTCGAGGACGGCGGCATCGGCGAGCGGATGGCCGACCGGCTCCGTGTAGAAGCCGCTTCCGAAGCGCGTCTGGTAGTGCGCCGGGACGAACGTGACGCCCCATTCGTCGGTGTACGGCTGATCGCCCTTGTAGTACGAGTTCACCCAACCGACCGAGGCCCGCAGAATGTCGACGCCGATCGCCACCTCGAGGTCGTAGGCGGCGTCGGCGCTGTGCGGATTGCCCGAGACGGCGCCCTCGAGCTGGAGGACCGCTCGAAGCCTTCGGGCGAACTCGGGAGTGAAGGCCATCTGCATGGGCAGCCGGTCTGTCTTCTCGCCGGCGAGGGCCATAAGCACGCGATCGCGGTGGGTCATCATGATCTTCCTCTTGTGCCAGGTTCCGCCGCCGGTTTCTTTCCCGCCGTGGATTCCCGGAGGATCAATTCGACCGGGAGCACCGTGCGGCTTCCCGCCGCGGGGCCCTCCTCCAGGAGCTTCAAGAGCATGTCCGCCGCCGTCGTACCCAGGAGCCTCTTCGATTGTCGCACGGTGGTCAAGGGGACGCGCAGCAGCCCCGAGTAGTCCAGATCCGCGTAGCCCGCGACCGCCACATCCTCGGGGATGCGCACGCCCCGCGTTAAGCACTCCTCGATCACGCCCGCCGCGATGCGGTCGCTGAAGCAGAAGATGCCGTCGGGCGGCTCGTCGAGCGCGAAGAGTTTCGCCGCCGCCTGGCGCCCGCCGTCGAACGATGCCGTCTGCGGCACATCGAGCGCCAGCAGCGGATCGAAGGCGAGGCCGTGGCGCGCGAGCGATTCGCGAAAGCCTTCCTCCCGCAGGCGATTGGTGTCAACCGACAGAGGACCGCCCGCGCGTGCGATTCTCCGGCAGCCGCGCGCGATCATGTGATCGATGACGGCGGCGGCTCCGGGGCGGTCGTCGGTCGTGACGCTCGCGAAGGGCGTTCCCGGGAACGTGCGATCGATGAGCACGAAGGGGATCTTCTTGAGCCACAGCTCCCAGAAGAACGCCGGATCGGACGACTCCTGGCAGGGCGCCGCAATCAGACCGTCGACCCGCCAGGCGAGCATGTCTTCGACCTTCTTCCGTTCGATCTCAGTGCGGCCGCCCGTGTCGGCGAGGATCAGGTTGAAGCCGCGCTCGGCGAGGCGGTTCTCGATGACTGCGGTCACGGCGGGGAAGAAGCTGTCCTCGATCGAGGGAATCGTGAGTCCGATGATTCCCGTGCGCGCGTGGGTCAGGCCTTGGGCGAGGCGGCTCGGGACATAGCCGAGAGTCTGAGAAGCGCGCCGCACTCGCTCGCGCGTGTTCGGGTCGTACGGCGACCGTTCCCCGGGGCGGGTCCTGAGAATGCGCGACGCCGCGGACTTGCTCACGCGAGCGAGGCGGGCGACGTCATCGAGCGTCGGCTTGCGGGGTCTCACGGCTCTTCCGGTCTCCGTTTCCGGCGCGACGCGCGGGGCAGCCGGGCGCGCATCGCGGCGGGTCTCGAAAGGGGACGAGAACAGACTTATGCAACCGGTTGTATTATAACCTCGAAGTCGTGATTGAATCAAGGAGATCGAGGTATATACCGCAAGATCGTTATCCGCGCTTGAATCTCGTTGGGCATTCTGGTATGCTCGATCTTGCTATATGCAACCGGTTGCATAATCGCGTGCAGGCGCTCGTTTTCCGAGGACAGGCATGGACTCGCGCGAACGTGTTCTCGCCGCCATTGAGAGACGCTCGCCGGACCGCGTTCCCGCCGACTACAAGGCAGGCGCTCTGGTGAATGCGTGGATGTGCGCGCACCTCGGCGTCGAGGGGCTCGATGCGCTCCAGGACCGGCTCGAGACGGACATCCGGCGCATCGAACCGGCCTACGTCGGACCGCCATCGAAGAAGCTCCCGGGCGGCGTCACCGAGGACTACTGGGGCATTCGCTCGCGGGAGGTCCGGACGGCGAAGGGGGTCGGCACGATGTTCGTGCCGAGCGCGCTCGGAGAGGCGCAGACGATCGCCGATTTCGAACGCTACGCGTGGCCGTCGCCGGACATTTTCGACTATTCGGTCCTGCGGGAGCAATGCCGCCGCTATCCGGAGCGTGCCATCCTGTTTGAGGGCTCGGACCTCTTCACGCGTCCGTGCATTCTCCGCGGCATGGAGAACCTAATGCTCGATATGGTCGAGCGCCCGGAGCTCGCCCATTTTCTCCTCGAGAAGTTCACCGCGTTCTACTGCGAGGATCTGACGCGTGCCCTGGAGGCCACGAGCGGCGGCTTCCAGCTCTACTGCGAGTGGAGCGACTACGGAAGCCAACAGGGTCTTCTCATGCCGATCCCCATGTGGCGCGAGTTCGCCGCGCCGTACCTGCGGCGGCTCATCGAGATCTGCCATGGCGCGGGCCTGAAGTTCATGCTGCATAGTTGCGGTTCCGTGTCGCGGCTCATTCCCGAATTCATCGCGCTCGGGGTCGATGTCCTCGATCCGATTCAAGTGCGGGCCAAGGGCATGGACCCCGCGCGGCTCAAGCGCGAGTTCGGCGATCGGATTAGCTTCCACGGCGGCATCGACATTCAACAGACGCTGCCGCTTGGCACGCCCGCTCAGGTGCAGGCCGAGGTCTTGGAACGCGTGCGGACGATGTCCGCGGGCGGCGGGTATATTATCGCCCCGACGCACGAGATCCAGCAGGATGCGCCCGTGGAGAACATCACGGCCATGTACGAGCCGGAGCTTCGCGGAGGGAGAGCATGAGCATGGGGGCGGTTCTGTGCGTCGGGCAGCTCGTGGCGGATGTCGTCGTTCGACCGGTGGATCGCCTGCCGGTCAAAGGCACTGCGGATGTCGTCCGCGAGTTCGACCTCGTGGCGGGCGGATGCGCCGCGAACACCGCCTGCGTGCTTGCGAAGCTCGGCGCGGATACGCGGGCGGCGGGCGTCGTCGGCCGCGACGTGCTCGGCGAGGTAGTCGTGAGCGAGGTCGCGCGCGCGGGTGTCGATGTGTCGGCCGTCATCCGGCACGCATCGATCCCCACGTCGGCCGTGGTGGTCGTTGTCGACCGCGAGGGCGAGCGCTCGTTTCTGTACCGGAGCGGAGGCGCGGAGGCGCTCGACTGCGAGATGGCGCTCGGCGCCCTGCAGCCGGACGTCGCGTGCGTGCATATCGGCGGGGCAATGAAGCTCCATTCGCTTGACCTGTCGCGCTTTCTCCAAGCAGCGCGGGCGCCGGGTCGTCTTCTGTCGCTCGACACGGATTGGGATCCGACGGGGAGTTGGGCGCGAAGGCTTTCGCCCGCGCTGGCGTGGCTCGACGTCGTGATGACGAACCGGGAGGAAGGGCGTGCGATCACCGGCCTCGATGATCCGATCGCGATCGCTCGAGCGTTCGTCGCGCGGGGGCCTCGCATCGCGCTCGTCAAGTGCGGAGCCGACGGCGCGGTCGTGGCGGCGGGGCAGACGGCAGCCCTCTTTCCCACATATAATGTCGCCGTGTCGGACACGACCTGCGCCGGCGATGCGTTCGCTGCGGGGTTCCTGTACGCTGTCGAGCGCGACTGGCCGATCGAGCGTGCCGTGGAAGTGGCGAACGGCGCGGGCGCTCTGGCGACGACGGCAGTGAGCCACAGGGCCGTGACATCGCTCGACGCGGTGCTGGCGCTCGTCGACGCCGCCCGCAGGCCGCAACCGCATGGTTCGGAGTGAGAACATGATGCGCACAGCGTTCTTTTCCATGGTCATCATCCTCGCCATCTGCGGGTGTGAGCGCGGAGCGCCGGCAGGCGGAACCGTGAATCCGGGCGCCGCGCAAACTACTGGACGTCCCGCGCACCCCGACCAGTTGTACATCGAGGTGAGTGCGGTGGGCGGCAGCGAGTATTGGGCCGAGCACAAGCTCGGCCTCAAGCTCGCGGGCGAGGCGCTCGGCGTGCGGACCGAATATCTCGGTCCGGCGGACTACGACCTCGAGGCGATGGCGACCGCGCTCGAGCAGGCGATTGCCAGGCGGCCGCAGGGGTTGCTCGTGGCCGGCTTCGAGCCCCTGCTCGAGCCCATTATCAACAAGGCGGTGGACGCGGGCATTCCGGTCGTGACCGTCGACGCCGACCTTCCGGCCTCCAAGAGGCTGGCGTTCGTGGGCACGGGCAACTACCAGGCGGGGATCGAATCGGGGAAACTGATGGCCACGTGTCTCGGCGGAAAGGGCAAAATCGCCGTGACGACGATGCCGGGGGCGCCCAATCTTCAAGACCGCGTGCGGGGGGTCAGAGATGCGGTCGCGGCGTACCCGCAGATCGAGATCGTCCAAGTGCTCGACACGCGGGGCGACACGATCACGATTACGCAGGCGTGCGTCGCGTTGCTCCAGAAGTACCCCGACCTCTCGGGCATCGTGTCGGTCGAGGCGATCGGAGGAGTAGGGGCCGCGACCGCGACCAGGGAGGCGGGGAAGGTCGGCAAGATCAAGATCGTCGCTATGGACCGATCGAATGATGTCCTCCAGGGGATCAAGGACGGCCTGATCGAGGCGACGCTCGTCCAGCAGACGGCGCTCATGCCGCTCTACGGGCTCCAGATCCTCTACAACCTCAACAACGTGCCCATTCCCATCAGCAAAGACAACAAGAAAGCGGGCGTCTCGGGCGCCCCGATCCTGATCGACACGAGCGTCGTCGTGGTCGACCGGCGGAACTGCGAGCTCTTCATGCGGTGAGCCGCGGGCGGAGAGAGGCATGGAAGACCGGGAACAAGTGCCGGGCCCGATCCTCGGGGTCGAGGGGATCGTGAAGCGCTTTCCCGGCGTCTTGGCCTTGGACGGGGTTGACTTCTCGTTGGCCCGCGGCGAGATCCACGCGCTCGTGGGCGAGAACGGCGCCGGCAAGAGCACGCTCATCCACGTTCTCGGCGGCATCCTTCAACCGGACGCCGGTCGCATCGCGCTCGACGGCGCACCGGCGCGATTCGAAAGTCCGCGCCATGCCGCCGATCTGGGAATCAGCATCGTCTTCCAGGAGCTTACGCTCGCCCCCAACCTCTCCGTCGCCGAGAACGTGTTTTTCAACCGCCAGCCGACCTTGGGTCTTGGCATTGTCGATCGCCGCGCCCTCTATGGGCGGACCGAGGACGCCCTGCGTTCGTTCGGCCTGGAGATCGACCCGCGTCTGCCGGCGAAGAGGCTCTCGGTCGCGATGCAGCAGATGGTGGAGATTCTGAAAGCCCTGGCGCGCGGCCCGCGGGTGCTCGTCCTCGATGAGCCCACTGCATCGCTCGGCGCTGCCGAGACCGAGCTGCTTTTCGAGAAGATCCGAACGCTGCGCGTCTCGGGCTGCTCGGTGATCTACGTGTCGCACCATCTCTCCGAGATCTTCCGTCTCGCCGACCGGGTGACGGTGCTGCGCGACGGCCGCCGCGTCGACACGCTGCGCGCGTGCGACAGCGACGAGGCGAAGCTGGCCAGCCTGATGGTGGGCCGGGAAGTGCGCGACATCTACGGCGCCCGCACGACGGAGATCGGCGAGGAGGTGCTGCGCGTCGAGGATGTCCACAAGGGAAAGAAGGTGCGCGGCGCGAGCTTCTCCGTGCGCGCGGGTGAGATCCTCGGCCTTGCCGGGCTCGTGGGCGCCGGACGGACCGAGACGGGCCGGGCGATCTTCGGCGCGGATCCGCTCGACTCGGGCCGCCTCGTGGTGCGGGGGAAAGCGGTGCGCGTGCGGAGCCCCGCCGAGGCGATCCGGCATCGCATCGCGTACATGACCGAGGACCGCAAGGAGCAGGGCCTCTTTCTGAAGATGACGCTGCGGGAGAACTGCGTGGCCGCGAGCCTCGACTGCTTCCGGAACGCGCTCGGCATGTTGCAGGAGAAGGTGATTTCGACCCACGCCGAGACCATGTGCGCGCTCTTCGACATCGCCACGCCGAGCGTCCGCCAGCAGGTGCGGAATCTCTCGGGCGGCAACCAGCAGAAAGTGCTGCTCACGATGTGGATCGGCACGCAGCCGCTCGTCCTGATCGTCGACGAGCCCACGCGCGGCGTCGACATCGGGGCGAAGAGCGAGATCTACCAGTTGCTGCGCCAGTCGGCCGCGCGCGGAATCGGCATCGTCCTCATCTCGTCCGATCTCACGGAGGTCCTCGGCATGTGCGATCGGATCCTGGTCATGCGCGAGGGGAGGATCGCGGGCGAGTTCGCGCGAGGCGATGCGACGGAAGAGAAGATCATCGCGTGTGCCGCGGGCGTGGCCCCCGAGGCCGCGGCGTGATGGGCGAGGGAGATCGAGCGATGGCGACGAGCGCGGCAGTCTCGAGGGCCGAGGGCTCCAAGGCCGATCGAAAGGCGAGGGAGCGAAGCGTCGTGCGGGCGGTGCTCGATTCCCACGAGGCCCTCCTCGCCGTCATCATCGTGGTCGTGGGGGTCGTGCTCACCTGCACGTCGCGCGACTTCTGCGCGTGGCCGAACTTGCACGCCATTCTTCTGGGCATGTCGGCAGAGAGCATCGTGGCCATCGGCATGACGATGCTGCTCGTCTCGGGGGGCTTCGACCTGTCCGTCGGCTCGACGATGGCTCTGACGGGCGTCGTCACCGCGATGATGCTCAAGACCGGAGCGCCCGTCGCGGTATGCGTGCCGATCGGCCTTGGGGTCGGAGCGGCCGTCGGACTCATCAACGGCCTCGTGGTCGCCCATGTCAGGATCAATCCGTTCATCACGACGCTCGGGACGATGGGAATCGCCCGCGGCCTCGTGTACGTCCTGAACGGCGACAAGACGATCACGGGCCTGGGCCAGTCTTTCACGGCCATCGGCCAAGGCAGCCTGACTGTCGATCTGTGCTTCGTGCGCTTTTCCGTGCAGTATCCGATCATCGCCGCGCTGATCCTCGTCGTGATCTTCGACCTCCTCCTGCGGCGGTCGAAGTTCTTCAGGCAGACGTACTACATCGGCGGCAACGAGAAGGCGGCGTTCCTGTGCGGCATCCCCGTGAACCGCATGAAAGTCTTCATGTTCGCGCTGACCGGCCTGCTTGCCGCTGTCGCCGGCGTGATCACGCTTGCCCGCTTCGGTTCGACCTCCGTGTCGATGGGGGTCGGATTGGAGCTCAAGGTGATCACCGCCGTCGTGATCGGCGGGGCCAGTCTGAGCGGCGGCGCAGGGACGATCCTGGGCGCATTCCTTGGATCGCTGCTCATGGCGATCATCGCCGACGCCCTCACGCTGCTCGGCGTCAATCCGTACTGGAACAACGTCGTCATCGGCGGCGCTCTCTTGACCGCGGTGCTGATCGACACGCTGAACAAGCGGCGCAAGGGCCAACTGTGAACGGCCCGGGGCCGGCCGCATGGGATTGGCTCAACCCCCGGCCTGGCTCGGACGCAGTCCCCAAGAACAAATGGTCGCTCGGCCCAGGTGGGGTTAGAGTTCTTCTTATGCGGGTCGTCATGTGTCATGGCGCAACGGAACAAGCTGTAGGCTGCGCACTTGAGGCCGTAGACCGTAGGCGGTAGGTGGCGGAGCGGAGTTTGTGTTGGCGCCGCACGCTGTCGCGAAGGCGCGTTTCGAGTCACCATCGGCTTTCTCGGGCCTCAGGCCGCTCACCCGCAGGGATGCGCGGAGAGTCATGTCTTCGTCGACGTACAACGTATTGCGCTCACTGACTGCCGCGAAGGCGAAGGAAGCAGCATCAAGGGGATAAAAAAGATCATTATTGATGACTTCGGCCGTGTGGTCATGGTGGCGAAAGATGGTCTTCAGTTCTTCCTTTGGGGTGATGAAAAGAACTTGAGTCCGGTATCGGAGGCGTTAGCTAGCCTCAGCACGTGAAGAGGGGGCTGGGGGGGGAGACCGTGCCGATTGTGGGGCCGCAGTTTGGGAAGGACGCCAGACTCGGTATCATTATGGGGTATTTGCGCGAGGGGGGAGGCACGAATCTCTTTGAACTTGGTGGGTGAAGGAGCAGGAGATGAGCTTGGTGCCGATCTACGCCCACCTTAAGAACGCATACACAGACTTCCTATGCTGCACAGACGGGGGGGCTGGTTGCAGTCGCAGAGGGGGGCGACCTGATGTTGGTCCGTTGGGAGTAGGGCGAGCGGTAAGCTCCACCGCGGACCCTTTGAATGCAGGGGGGGCCGTCGAGGCAACAATGATTTGACGCGGTGGTCCCCAGCCGGACCGAGCAGATGCCATTCCTGCCCCACACGCGTCCTCCTCCGCCGACTCTACTAGCGCCTCGGCGATCACCGCCTGATCGCTTCGGGCAGCCGTTGCCAGCCAGCGACGAGCCCCGTCAGTTCTGAGCAGGTCGCCTTCCCGCGTCAGGCGTTCCCTCCTTCACTATTCCGGCCCTGAACGCCTCCTTCAGCGCCTTCGCCACCGGCTTCTGGTCCGTGCCCACATAGTACCAGAGGGGGCCTGAGCCCGGCGCGCCCCGTTCCGCGGGCTCCCGGGAGCCCTGTCAGCCCTTCCGGCGCATGGCGCGAGAAGCGGCGTTTTCTCTCCGATCCCTCCGGACAACCTCCCCGGGGTCAAGACGCTCTTCACACGGCGAGCGTGCAAGACGGAAGGATGACCGAGCGGCCCTGTCGGCGCCCCTAAAGCGACAGCCTCCCCGCCTGGATGAAACCCAGCGGCTCCTTGCGCGCGGCGCGCCACGCCGGAACCAGCCCCGCGGCCAGGCACAGCGCGAGGGCGATGCCGAAGCCGACCGCCAGGCCTCCCCAAGGCAGCACCAAGGGCGGCGTCCTGCCGGCGAAATAGAAGAAGTAGGTGCAGATATGGATGCCGCACCATGCCAGAAGCGTGCCGGAGATCAGGCTGAGGGTCGCGGCGGCCGCGAAGATCATCAAGGACTCGCTGAGCACCAGCCGGAAGAGTTGGCCGCGCGACAGGCCCACGCCCCGGAGGATGCCGAATTGCCAGAAGCGCGCCCGCACCGAGCCGAAGATGGTGTTGAAGACGGCCAGCGAGGCGATCGCGAGGGCGATGAGGGGAAAACGTGTAAGCTGCCAGATGACGCTGTCCGCGCGGCTGTTGAGCTTCTCGATGAGGTCCGCGCGCTCGGTGATCTTGACGTACTGCTTGCTGACCAGCGCCGGGCCGGCCCCGGCCACCTCGATGGTGACGCCGGCATACCGATCGGCCAGAGGCTCCAGCCGCTCGGCCATCGCCGGGAAGCTCACCTTCTCGTCCACGTTCATCCAGAAGTACGCGATGCGGTCGAGCTTGAAGTCGGCCTTGACGCCGCCGTAGTCGGCGAAAACCATGGCGAGGGCCCGCACGCTGCGCCGGCGGATGTCCGCGAACTTGGTGAACCAGTTCCAGCCGGGGACGGAGACGACGCCGGCGATCTCGTACTCGACGCTGGTTCCCGGGGCGTTGGGCACCTCCACGCTGAACTTATCGCCGGCGCCGAGGCCGGTCTGGGTATGAAAATGGTCGGGCACGAGACAGTAGCGCCCCTCGGCAAGCTTCCGCGCCGCCGTCTCCCGGTCGCCTTGAAGGAAGGTGAATCCCAGAACGGGCGCGCTCCCCGCGAACGCCCGCCGCGGGTCGACCCCCATGATGAGCAGGTGCTGCTGCGTCGCATCGACCGACTCGAAGGGCTTCGACGCGAGGGTCTGTTCCGTCAGACGCGGCTGTTCCACCGCCATGGCGAGACACTGGCCGGGCACGACGCCCTCGACCCGCTCGACTTCCCCGATGGCGCTCTCGGGCACCCCCGCCGGTAGGATGGACACCAGCATGCGGGGGAGCGATTTGTCCGGTGTGTAGGGCACCAGCATGGAGTAGCCCCAGACCAGCTCGGTCACGAAGAGCGTCAGGCCCGCCGAGAGCGCGATCGTGGTCCACACCGTTCGCCACAGGTTGCCGGTGAGCTGCTGGCGCAGGAAGCGGCGGTGGAGCCTCAGGATCCAGGCCAGAAGCGGGCCGAAGACGGCTTCGACCAGGAGCACCGCTCCCGGCGTCAGGAGCGCCAGGCCGATGATCATGGCTCCGGAACCCAGGAGCGGGGCGCCGAAGCCCATCGAGGACGTGCCGGCGAAAAAACTGCTGAACGGTGCGGTGTTCGCCAGGAGGACCATGATGGGATTGGCGATGACCAGCGCCGCGCCGACGGCGACCATGATTCGGGGGAATCCGCGGGCTTGCGATTGCGCCGGCCCGCTCAGGATGTCGACGGGCTTGAGCCTGGCCGCCTGCCAGGCGAGGACCGCGGCCGCCGCGGCGGATCCGACCAGGGCGCAAGCGCCCGAGACCAGCACGCTCAGGCGGCTCAAGGGGTGGTTCTCGAAGACGCCGGCTTGAAAGAACCGCAGAAACACCGCCAGCTTGTTGCCCGCCCCGAGCAGGGCCTGCGCGAGGAGCAGCCCCAAGCCCCAGCCCAGGAGCGCCAGCAGCAAGGCTTCGAGGAAAACGACGGCGACGAGCTGAGATCGCGACATGGCGATGGCGCGCAGCGACGCGAATTCGCGCAGGCGCTCGCGCAACCCGCCGCTGAGGGTTGAAAAGATGACGAAGAAGGCCGCCAGGAACGCCAAGACCGTGTCCTGCTGGGCCTCGATCTTGAACATCTGAAGCATCACGCCGCCCATCGGATCGCCGTCCTGCCGGCGCAGCGACCGGAAGCTCACGGGCGGGGTCCAGTGGGCCGTCCGCGCGCTCCAATCCTCGACAAAACGGTCGGGCGACTCGCCGGGCTTGAGGGCGATGTTGACGGCGTTCCAGCGCCCGCTGAAGCCGTTGAGGGTGTCCGCCGCCGCGATGGGCACGTAGATGTCGGCAAGATGCGGCGAGAACCACAAGCCTCTCCCGGCGTTGCCCGGCGGCAGGAGGCCTACGATCCTCAGGCGGAGTTCACCGCCGGTGCCTCCGACGGTCAGCTCGTCGCCGAGCCCGAGGGCGTAGCGCTCCCCGAAGGCGGTGGAGATGACGGCTTCTCCCTCTCCGCCGGCCTCAAGCCAGCGGCCGCCGCTCAAAGGCGAGGGGGGTGCCCCGTCGGCGGTACCCATCAAGAAACCGCCGCCGAAGGGGCCCAGCTCGACGGCGGGCGGGGGGCTCACGACGCGGACCCGGGTGCGCACGTTCGCGGCCAGACCGGCCACCGCCGGATCGGCGCGAAGCTGCTCCACGAGGCGCGGATCGACGAACTGCGCCGCGGCGTCGGGGGCGGGCGGCGGCTTGCGCGGGCCGCCCTTGTCGCGCGGGCTGCCGGGCATCATGCGGGGCATGGGCGGCGCCGCCACGATGTCGAAGCGCCCCGCCTCGCCGGCGGGATCGGGGGCGCCGTGCGCCGCCGCGTCGTAGGCTCGGATCACCCAGGCAATCAGGCAGACCGACGCCGCGATGCCCAGGACGCCCAGAAGCGCGCGCCCCCATCGTTTCTTGTTGTGGGCCGCGACGAGCTTGATCAGGACGAAGACGCCGCGGGGCGCGGCGCTCTTGCTCGGGAGCGGCGGGTTACTCACGGCCCACCTCCGAGCGCGCGCCCTCGACGATTTCGAAATAGGCTTGATTGAGATCCTGCACCGTCGGGCAGGCGGTCTTGTCGATCTCGCCGACCAGCCGTCCGTCCTTCAGAATGAAGAACCGCGACGCCGCGAAGGCCACGACCGGGTTGTGCGTCACCATGAGGACGGTCGCTCCGCTTTCCGCCGTGATTTCCCCGAAGAGTTCGCACAGCTTGCGGCCGTTGAGGGAATCGAGGCTTCCGGTGGGCTCGTCGGCGAGAACCAGCCTCGGAGCGCGGACCAAGGCGCGCCCGATGGCGACCCGCTGCTGCTCGCCGCCGCTCATCGAATCCGGCTGCCGTCCGCGGACGCCCTCCAGTCCGAGCCGGGCGATCAGGCTGTCGACGCGCGCGCGGTCGGGGCGCGCGCGGGCCAGCAGGAGGGGAAGGGTGATATTGTCCTCGCCGCTGAGGGACGGAATGAGATTGAAGGCCTGGAAGATCAGACCGATGTGTTGGCGGCGGAAAGCCGTCAGCGCCGCGTCGCTCAGTTCGTTGACGTCGATGCCGGCGATCCGAATCGCGCCCTCGTCGGGCTTGGTCAGGCCCGCGATCAAGTGGAGCAGCGTGCTCTTCCCCGAACCGCTCGCTCCCATGACCGCGGCGAACTCGCCTTGCGCGAGGGACAGCGTCACGTCCTTGACGGCCTCGATGGCTCCGTTGCCGCACCGGAACCGTTTGGTCAGATTGGAGACTTCGACGCCCTTCATGTCCTTCCTTTCCCGGTCACCAAGAATTTCTGTCCGACGGAACGACCGGCACGCGATGCCGGCCGCGCTAGAACGATCCCCGCCCCGGTTGCAGAAGAGCCGTTGGCTCCGCGCGCGCCAGGGACACCGCGGGCGGAACGGCGCAGAGGGCGGCGAGAAGCAGAACCGCGAGCATCCCCAGGCCGACGGGGATCCAGGGAATGACCAGCGCCGGATGCATGCCGCCGAAGAAACTTGTATATTGCGCGATGTCGCGCCCGCACCAACCGGCGATGACGCCGAATCCGAGGCTGAGGGCGCAGGCCACGATGCCGATAAGGACGCCCTCGGCAATGACCAGGCGCAGAAGCGTCCCGCGGGTGAACCCGAGGGCTCGCAGCACGCCCATGCTCCAACGGCGCGCCCGCATCGATGCCAGGATGACGTTGATCGCGCCCAAGCAGACGATCGCCAGGGCGATCAAGGGCAGCACGCTGATCATCCACAGCGCCCGGCGCGCGGCGGCGCGGACCATCCCCTGGATATCCGCCCTGGAGATGAGCCGCACGTGGGGAGCGCCGCCGGGGGCTGCGCCGATGGAGACCTCGCGCTGAAGGTGATCTTGGAGCAACGCTCGGGCCTCGTGGACGATCCGATCGGCCTCCCCCGGCGCCGAGGCATAACTCAGCCACACATGTGACGCGTTCTCGAGGCCGAAATCCCGGGCCACCGAGGCATAGTCGGCGAAGACAAGGGCCGCGGCCCGATGAGTGCGGGTGCGGAATCCAGTCTGCTTGGTCAGCCAGTGCCAGCCGGGCAGGCGGACGGATCCCGCGACGACATAAGTGACGGAACGGGCGGGATTCTCGGGGGGGATCAGTTGGAACGAATCCCCGAGCGCGAGCCCCGTCTCCCGCAGGAAATGGTCGGGGACGATGCATGCGCGGCCTTTTTCCAGGAGGTCGGCGGCTTGTCGGGGAGAGCCTTCGACCCAGTCGAACTGCAAGAGCGGGCGCGCGCCGGCGAAGGCCTGTTCGGGGTCCAGGCCCACGATCACGACGTTGTCTTGGCGCGTGATCGAGGCGCGCTTCGCGCTGTGGGTGAGATCGTCCCGGAGGCGCGGCTGCTCGACGACGAGCGGAAGGCAGCGCTCGGGGTCGACGCCGGGGAAGGCCGCGACGGCGGCCGCCTTCCGGGGCGGAATCCCGTCCGGACCGAAGGACAGGAGCGCATCGGGCGCCCAGGGGCCCGGGACGAAGGAGTCGAGCATGGTGAAGCCCCAGACCTGCACGGCGATGAAGAGGCCGAGCCCGACGGTCAGCGTGAGGGCGGCGCCCGCCGTCCGCCATAGGTTGCCGGTGATCTGGCCGGCCAGGAGTTGCGGCCTCAAGCCGAACATGCGGGCGAGCGCCGGGCTTGCGAAGCGGTCCACGGCGGCCACGGCGGCGGGGGTGATCAGGACCAATCCGGCCGCCAAGGCCGCCCAGCCAACCACGAGCGAGGCGACGACGCGGACCCCGAAGCCGGGAGGGAAGAGGAAGGTCAGGAGCGGATTGACGGCGCACAAAAGGAGCCCGGCCGCCGCCGGCGCGAGGGAGATTTTGCCGAGCGGCGGCCCCGGCGGGGGCGCCATGGCATCGACGGGCCGCAGGCGCACGGCCCGGAAGATCGGCACGAGCGAGGCGAGCGCGGCGCCGGCGTACACGGGGAGGGCGGCCAGCGCGATGGTGCCCGCGCCGGCCGCGGCGCCGTGGCGGAAGATTCCGTGCGACGCGGATGCCGCGATCCAAAGGAGCACCTGCCCGCTCGCCGTGCCGAGCAAGAAGCCGATGGTGGCCAGCAGCAGCCCCTCGAGCGCCACGATCGAACCGATTTGGAGGCGCGTCAAGGCGACGGCGCGGAGCATGGCGTACTGCCTGGCGCGTTCGCTCACGCCCATGCTCATGGTGCAGAAGATGACGAGGAACGCGACGAGCAGCGCGATGCCCGTGGCGGCAACGGCCCAGAGCCGCGCGTTTTCGGCCGCGGCGCTTTCGTCCAGCGCCTCCTCGATGTCATGGGCTTCTTGGAACTGCGCCGGGACCGCGAAGCGGCTCAGCCGCGGCGCCCAACCGAAGCGGAAGGCGGTGATGTCGGCGTCCGGCTCGAGAACGACGCCGACGAAGCTCGCGCGGGCGGTCCGGCCGACAATCCGTTCGGCGAGGGCGACGGGCACGTACAGGCCGCCGGCGCCGGGGCTCGGAAGGTGAGCCACGGCCGTGCCGCCGGCCGGACCGGCGATGACGGGCGCGTCGACGATGCCGGCGATGGTCAGTCTCAGCGCCGTTTCGCCCTCGCCGGTGACGACCGTGTCCCCGAGATCGACTCCGAGCTGTCGGGCCGCGCCCGCGGCGGCCGCCGCCTCGAGCGCCGCGCCTTGCCGGGGGTCGAGCCAGCGGCCCCGGAGGATCGCGAAGGGCGGGTCGGGAGCGTCCGTGCCGAGCAGCATGGTCGCCGGCCGCGACGATTGCGGACCGAAGCCCCGCGGCGGCCCTCCCGGCCCGCCGGCGTTTCCCGCGCGGCGGCCGGGCGCAGGCGCCGGGGGGGCCGCGGAAGCCGTCTCCGCGCGGGCGGAGATGGGCTGCGCCCACATGGGCTCGGCGGCCGCCACGGCCGAATCGGCGCGCAGTTCCTCCACGACCTCGGGGGGCACGAAGGCTTCCGGCGACGCGCTGATCGGCGCCACCGAAAGCGTGTAACGTCCCAGCGCCTTGTTCGCGTACTCGTCGAAGGACCTGAGGAGCGCCTCGTAGCCTCCGGCGCACCAGATCACCACGCAGGTCGCCGCGGCGGTGGCGATCGACGTGAGGACGACGCGCACGGGGTACTGGCGCAGGAAGGCGGCGGCAAGGGCGAGCGCGGCCTTCACCGCGAAGCCTCCGCGCCGGTTTTCAGCGCGTCCTGGTACCCTCGCGCCACCGCTTGTGGATCGCGATCGCCGGAGGGGCGGAATTCGCGGAGGTCCGCCCCGTCCCGCAGGACGACGATGCGGTCGGCCCAGACCGCCACGGCGGGCTCGTGAGTGACGACGACGATGGTTCGGCGCTGCTCGGAACACAGGTCCCGGAGGAGCCGGCAGATCTCCTGCCCGGCAATCGAATCGAGGCTCCCGGTGGGTTCGTCGGCCAGGACGATGGCGGGGTCCGCGGCTAGCGCTCGGGCGATAGCGGTCCTCTGCTGCTCGCCGCCGGAAAGGGCGTCAGGCTTGTGCGCGCGGCGCGCCGTCAGGCCGAGACGGTCGAGCAGAGCGGCGGCCCGCGCGCGGCCGTCGGTCCGGTCCAGCACCGGTAGACGGACGTTGTCTTCGGCCGAAAGAACCGGAATGAGGTTGAACGCCTGGAAGACGAGCCCGATTTTACGGCGGCGGAAACGCGTTAAACCCGCATCGGAGAGCGCGGCCAGGTCCTGGCCCTCCACGCGGATCGCGCCGGAATCGAGGCGGGTCAAGCCGGCGATGGCATGGAGCAGCGTGCTCTTGCCCGAGCCCGAGGCTCCCATGATCACCACGAATTCGCCGGGCGCGGCGGCGAGGTTGACGCCGGCCAGGGCGCGGATGACCTTCGATCCCTGCTTGAACGTCTTGACGGCGGCGGTGACTTCGAGCGGGGCTGGCGGATCTGTCGCGCTCATTCGGCTTCCTTTGTCAAAGGGGCGGCAAGGGCACCGGCGGCCGGCGGTCACGGGACAAACACTATCACGTAGTGGATAAACGGCGGAACGTCTCGCCGGGTTCACGAGGGAGCTTCGCCTGGGCGGATTCGGCCTGCCGGCGCTACAATCGGACGAAAGGCAGAGGCTTGGATAGGAGGCCTGCATGGGAAAGAACCGGCGGCGCGCGGCGGTCGTGTGGGGCGGAATCCTCTTTTTAGCCGGCGGAGCGGCGGGCGCGGAGGGGACCGAAGTCAAGATCGATGTGCGGCCGCTTCACGGCGGGCGCATCAACCCCATGCTTTTCGGCAGCTTCATCGAGCTGCTCGATGATCTCATCCCCGGAATGTGGGCGGAGATGCTGAACGATCGCGGCTTCGAGGGCGTCGTCCCCCAGGCCGATTGGTGCTACTACGACGGCCGGCCGAATTTCTGCGATCGCGAATGGGATAAGGACGGGAGCTGGACCTATGACAACGACGCGCCCTTCAACGGCGAAAGAAGCGCGAAGCTCGCGGGCGATGCCCCGGAGGGGGCGCGCCTGGCCCAAGCGGGCATTGCGGTGGTCAAGGGGGCGGCTTACCTCTTTTCAGGGTGTTTTCGCGCCGACAGCGCCGATCTCAAGGCGCGGGTCGTCTTGAAAACCCCGCTGCCCGACGGCGCCTGGGCGGAACTTGCGGCGGCCGAGCTCTCCGCCTTCGCGCCGGAGTGGAAGAAGCAGGCGGCGGAGCTGATTTCCTCGGGGACCACGGATCGGGCGGTGTTCGCGCTGGAGGTCCGGGGCAAGGGCGGCTTGTGGGCCGACAAGCTGTCGCTCATGCCCGCCGCGAACCGGGACGGGTGGCGGGAAGATGTGGTTCAGGCCATCGCCGCGTTGCGCCCCGGCGTGATCCGCTGGGGCGGAAGCGCCTGCGACCCGGGAGCCTATCGCTGGAAGGAGGGCATCGGCGAGCGCGACCGGCGCCGGCCCTTCCCGAACCGGGTGTGGGGCCGCATCGACTCCAACGATGTGGGCATCGACGAGTTCTGCCGGTTCTGCGAATTGGTGCGGGCGGAGCCCCTGATCTGCATCAGCTTTTCCGATGGGCCGCAAAGCGCGGCGGACCTGGTGGAGTACTGCAACGGGAGCGCCGGGACCCAATGGGGGGCGAAGCGCGCCGCCAACGGCCGCCCCGCGCCCTACGGCGTCAAGTACTGGCAGGTGGGCAACGAGCTGGGCGGCGAGGCCTATGCGGCGGGCTGCCCCGCGTTCTGCGCCGCGATGAAACGGGCCGATTCGAAGATCGCCCTGGTTGCGTCGTTCCCTTCGAAGGCGCTGCTTGAGCAATGCGGCCGGGATTTCGCGTACATCGGGCCGCATCACTACACGCCGAACCTGGCGGAGTGCGAGTCCGACTTCGTGAAGCTGAGGGAGATGATCAACACCGTCCCCGGCTGCGCCCATCTGCGGATCGCCGTCACCGAGTGGAACATCACGGCGGGCTGGTGGGGGCTGATGCGCGCGAAGATGCTGACGCTGGAGTCGGCGCTCCAGAACGCCCGTTACGTGAACCTGTTGATGCGGCACGCGCATATCGCCGACATCGCCTGCCGCTCCAACATGACCAACAGCATGTGCAGCGGAGTCATCGAGACCGCGCCTTGGGGGCTGCTCAAGCGGCCGAGCTATCACGCGCTGAAGCTCTACGCCGAGCATGCCAAACCCATCCCGGCGGGGGTGGCCGGCGCCCCGGAAGGCGTCGACATCGCGGCCTGCGCCTCCGAGGACGGGACGGCGGCCTGCGTGTTCGCCGTGAACATGAAGAACGCGCCGGTCGCGGTCTCCCTCAACCTGGCCGGAACCGCGGCGCCGTGGCGTCTCGAGGCGGCGTATGCTTTTCGCGACAGGTTGGATCGCCGGCAGCTCGATGTGCAGAATCACTGGACGGCGCCCGATCGGGTCGGGATCTTTCCCTTGGAGTTCCGGGGGAACGTCGTCGAACTGCCGGCCTTCTCGGCGACGGCCATCGAGTGCGCGGCGCGGCCATAATCGCCATCCCCGCCGGCGAGCCGCGCCGGGCTTCCGTGGGAAGGCGCGAAGGGCGGCGACTCGGATCGCGGGTGCGGCGCGCGCCGGCGTCGCCGCACCGCTTCCCGGGCTTGCCAACCCCCGAGTCGAAAGCTATTGTACGGTGAACGGGGCGCGCCGTGCGTCCTGTGGAAGGACGTGATTCATGAGCGTGGCGAAGAAGCGCTTGACCGCGCGGTCCACCGCCGCCGGCTGAGGCTCCAAATTGGGGCCCGCGGCCCTGGCGCAGGTCTTGCGCCGCCTCGAGGCGATGTTTCCCGCGGAGCGGTTTCCGAAGGTGCTCCTGGGGCTGGACGGCGCCGATGATGCCGCCGTATGGCGCGTCGACGACGAGACCGCCCTTATCGCGACCACGGATTTTTTCACGCCCATCGTGGATGATCCCTACGCGTACGGCGCGATCGCGGCCGCCAACGCCCTGAGCGATGTCTACGCCGTGGGCGGCGCCGTGCTCTTCGCGCTCAACCTGTGCGGGTTCCAGGAGGACCTGCCGCCGGAGGAGCGCGGCGAAATTCTGCGCGGCGGCGCCGAGAAGATCCTCGAGGCCGGCGGCGCTCTGGTGGGCGGCCACACGATCATTGCCGCCGAGCCGTTCTACGGCCTCGCGGTGGTGGGGCGGGTCCGGCCCGATCGCTTCTTGACGCGGCAGGGAGGCCGGCCCGGCGACGCGCTCATTCTCACCAAGCCGCTCGGCACGGGCATCATCGCCACGGCGGCCAAGGGAGGCGCGGCATCGGCGGCGAGCCTCGACGGCGCGGTGCAGAGCATGATGCGCCTCAACCGCCGCGCGGCGGAGGCGCTCTGCGCCGGCGCGGTGCGCGCCTGCACCGATGTCACGGGATTCGGCCTGGCGGGGCATGCCTGCGAGATGCTCCGGCCCGGCGCCACGGGCATCCGCCTGGCGGCGAGCGCCCTGCCGCTGCTGGAGGGCGCGCGGGCTTACGCCGAGGATTTTCTCTTCCCCGAGGGGGCGGGGCGCAACGAAGACTGCTATGGGGGGCGCGTGCGTTTCGACCCCGCCGTGCCGGAATCGGTGCGCATGCTGCTCTTCAGCCCCGAGACGTCGGGCGGACTGCTCGCGGCCGTGCCGCCCGGCGAGGTCGATGCGCTCCGCGCCCGCGCGCAAGCCGCCGGCGAGTCTCTGTGGAGGATCGGCGAGGTGCTGGCGGGCGATGGGATCGAGGTCGCGCCCTGAGGCGCGCGGGTGGGCGATGGCGGCGGATGGCGGGCGAATCGCGGCGCTTGAAGCGCAGTTGGACGCGTTCGACCCCGATGCCAGAGGCGAAGCGCTCGCGGCGCTCACCGGCATGGCGCGCGCCGGCCTGATCGCGGCGCCGCCCGCCGGCGAGGAGACAAACGTCCACAGCCACACGTTCTTTTCGTACAACGCCTACGGCTACTCGCCCTCGGGGTTCGTGTGGCGGGCGTGGCGCCGCGGCCTGGCGGTCGCGGGCACGGTTGATTTCGATGTGCTTCATGGCCTGGAGGAAACACTCCAGGCGGGGCAGACGCTCGGGGTGCGGACGGCGAGCGGCTTGGAGACGCGCGTCTTCATTCCGGAGCTGCGCGACAAGGAGATCAACTCCCCCAAGGAGCCCGGCGTATGGTACTTCGTGGGAGCCGCGTTCCCCCGCGTGCCGCCCGCCGAGTCGCCCGCCGGCGCGGTGCTGGCGCGCATGCACGCGCTGGCCCAGGAGCGCAATCGAGGCATGATCGCCCGGATCAACGCGTATCTGGGGAAGGTAGCCATCGACTACGAGCGGGATGTGATGCCGCTCACGCCGTCGGGGAACCCGACCGAGCGGCACCTGTTGAGCGCGTACGACCGCCAGGCGCGGGCGCTCCTCGGCGGCGGCGCCGCGGCCTTCTGGGGCGAGGCGTTGCGGATCGGAGAGGAGCGGGCCCGGGCGTTGCTGGCCGACCCGCCGCGCCTCCACGAGGCGATGCGCTCCGCGCTCATGAAGGCGGGATCGCCGGGCTATGCCGCGCCCGAGGCGGGCGCATTCCCGACGCTCAAGGAAGCGGCGGCGATGGTGAAGGCGGCGGAGGGCCTGCCGGCGGCGGCGTGGCTCGACGGCACGAGCGCGGGCGAGGCCGACATCGATGCGCTCCTGGACTTCCTGCTAGGCGAGGGCATCGTGGCCGTCAATATCATCCCGGAACGTAACTGGAACATCTCGGACCCGGACGCCCGCGCCCTGAAAGCGCGCAAGCTCAGGGAATGCGTGGAGGCTTGCCGGGCCCGCGCCATGCCCGTCGTCGCGGGCACCGAGATGAACAAACACGGCCAACCCTTCGTGGACAATTTCGCTGTTGACGAGCTTGCGCCCTTTGGGCATGATTTTCTGAGCGGCGCCCTGACGCTTCACGGGCACACGGTGCTCGCGCGCAGCGGACCGTGGTCGTACGGCGGAGCGTGGGCGGTCGATACGTTCGGATCGGCCGCCGGCGCCGATGGCCGGCGGCGCCGCAACGAGTTCTACCGGGCGGTGGGTGCGGCCGGTCCGTTGCCGGCGGTTCGGTGCGCGCGCCTGGCGGCGATCAAGGCGGATGCGGCGCCGCGGGCGCTCCTTGAAGCCGTCGGGCGGGAGAATTGAAAGGAGTCGGACAGTGGAACGTTACGTGTGCACGGTGTGCGGCTACGTCTACGACAAGGAACTGGGCGATCCTGACAACGGCATCGAGCCCGGCACCGCCTTCGAGGATCTTCCCGATGACTGGGTTTGCCCCGAGTGCGGCGTCGGCAAGGAGGATTTCGAGCCGGAAGGCGCCGAGGAAGAGGACGAAGAGGACGAAGAGCCCTAACCGCCGGCTGTTTACCCCGGCACGGCCTCCACCGAATCCGAGGCCGACGCGAAAACGAGGCGCTCTTCCCGGAGGCCGCAGAGCACCTTCTCGTGGGGTTTGATGCGCCCGTCGAGGATCTGCTCGGCGATGCGGTTCTCGATCTGTTCCTCGAGAACGCGGCGGATGGCGCGGGCCCCGAAGCGCTCGGTTCCGCCCAGGTCGAGGAGCTTCTCGATGGCGTCTTCGCCGAGGGTGAGATCGATGTGCTGCTTGGCCAGGCGGCTCAGGATCTTCCGGAGCTCCAAGCCCAGGATGCGGCGCAGGTCGTCGCGCGTCAAGTGTTGGAAAAAGACCACCGCGTCGAGGCGGTTCAGGAACTCGGGCCGGAAGTGCTCGTTGAGCTCCTCCATGACGCTCTGGCGCTGCGGATCGTTCGCCCGCTCGCCCGTCTCCGGCCGGAAGCCGACCGCGGTCTTGTCGCTCATGTGCCGCACGCCGATGTTGGACGTCATGATGACGATGGTGTTGCGGAAGTCGATGGGCCGCCCGAAGCTATCCGTGAGCCGGCCCTCCTCCATGATCTGGAGGAGGATGTTGGAGAAATCCGAGTGCGCCTTCTCGATCTCGTCCAGCAGGATGACCGCGTAGGGCTTGCGCCGGATCCTCTCGGTGAGCTGCCCGCCGTCCTCGTACCCCACGTAGCCGGGCGGCGAACCGATGAGGCGCGAGACGTTGTGCTTCTCCATGTACTCCGACATGTCGATCTGCACGAGGGCGTCCTCGCTCCCGAACAGGAACTTGGCGAGCGCCTTGGCCAGCAGCGTCTTGCCCACGCCCGAAGGGCCCACGAAGATGAAGGAGCCTAGCGGCCGGTTGGGGTCCTTCAGGCCGGCGCGGGCGCGCCGGATGGCCTTGCTCACCACCGCGATGGCGTCGTCTTGGCTCACGACCGTGTCGTGGAGGAAGTCCTCCATGCGCGTCAGGCGCGCCGCCTCGTCCTCCTGGATGTTCGCCACCGGGATACCGGTCATGAGCGCGAGGGCCTCGGCGACCGACGCGGCCGAGATCGAACCGTCGATCTCCTTGGTCGACTTCTTCCACTTCCTTTGGATCTGATCGCGCTCGCGCTTGGCCTTCTCCAGGCGGTCGCGGATGGCCGCCGCCTGTTCGTACTCCTGGCTGCGGATGCTCTCCTCCTTGTCCCGCTCCAGGCGGCCGATCTCCTCCTCCAGGGCGGAGACGTCGGGGGGCTTGGTCGTCCGGCGCAGGCGCTCCATGGAACAAGTCTCGTCGAGCACATCGATGGCCTTGTCGGGAAACTGCCGGCTCGACATGAAGCGATGCGAGAGCTCCACCGCCGCCAGAATGGCCTCGTCGAGAATGCGCACCCGGTGGTGCGCCTCGTAGGAATCCCGGAGGCCCTTCAAGATCTCCACGGTCTCGTCGGGCGTCGGCGGATCGATGAGCAGGGTCTGGAAGCGGCGCTCCATGGCGCCGTCCTTCTCGACGTGCTTGCGGTATTCATCCAGCGTGGTGGCGCCGATGCACTGGATTTCGCCCCGCGAAAGCGAGGGCTTGAGGATGTTGGAGGCGTCCAGCGAGCTTTCGGAGGCGCCCGCGCCCATCAGGGTGTGAATCTCATCGACGAAGAGAATGATGTTCTTGGCGGCGATGACGTCGGCGATGATCGTCTTCAGGCGCTTCTCGAACTCGCCGCGGTACTTGGTGCCTGCCAGGATCGCCGCCAGGTCGAGGCTGATGAGGCGCTTGTTCACCAGGATCTCGGGCACCTCCCGGTTGGCGATGCGCTGGGCGAGCCCCTCGACGATGGCCGTCTTGCCGACCCCGGGTTCGCCCAGAACGACCGGGTTGTTCTTGGTCTTGCGGCTGAGGATCTGGATGAGGCGCTGGATCTCGCGGTTCCGGCCGATGACCGGCTCGAGCTTGTTCATCGCGGCGCGCTCGGTGAGATCGATGCCGAAGGACTCCAGGAAGGAGAGCTTGCGCTTGTCCTGCGTGGACGTGTAACCGAAGGACGGGCCCGCCTCCTGCGCGTCGTCCTGGCCGCCGCCTCCGAGGAGCGCCTGGAGGGTGTGGCGCAGAGCCGCCGTCTCGATGCCCGCCTCGACGAGAATCCTGGCGGCGACGCCCTCCTCCTCCCGCGCCAGGCCGAGAAGCAGATGCTCGGTGCCGACGAAGGTCTGGCCGGACTCGAGGGCCTCCTCGCCGGCAAGCTCGATACAGCGCTTGGCGTTGGGCGTGAAGGGCACGGAGCTGACCCGTTTCTTGCCCTTGATCTGCTCGAGCGCCGCCTCGGCCTTGCCGGACAAAAGCCGCGGGTCCACATCGAGCCGCGAGACCGCTTGAACGGCGACGTTCTCGCCCTGGTGCAGCAGGCTGAAGAGGATATGTTCGGTCCCGACGTATCCGTGCTGGCGTTTCTTGGCCTCCTCGCCCGCGGCGAGGAGCACCTGTTCGGCTTTCTCGGTGAACTTGACGGCCAAGGATCGTTCTTCCTTTCGCTCATGCGGCCGGCGTGGGTTCGCCCGCGCGGAGGCGCGGACGCACCCGCAGCGCCGGCTCGCCGCGCGCGGCGCGGAACGCGTTGCGGATCCCCGTGGGCGCTGTTGCGGGCATGGATCGCCGCTTCATCCCGAGAAGCCTACGATGGCTCCCGCGCGGCGTCAAATTGCGCCGAAGAGCCTCCCGGCGCGCCGCGCGCGGCGGGACACCTCGAAAAGCGCGATCCCGCAGGCCACGGCCACGTTGAGGGATTCCTTGCGGCCGTGCAGGGGGATTTCCAGGGCCCCGTCGGCCAGCGCGACGATGTGGGGGGTCACGCCCTCCACTTCGTTGCCGACGACCAGGCCCATCGGCAGGCGGAGGGGGGCTTCCCAGAGCGACCGGCCCGCCGTCGTTTGCTCGAGGACGTAGACGGGGATGCCCTCGCGCTTGAGCAGCGTAACGGCCTTGGCGGGGTCGTCGACGGCCTCCCAGGGGACGGATTCCTCGGCGCCGAGGGCGGTCTTGGTGATTTCCGGACGGGGCGGATGGGCCGTATAGCCGCAGAGAAAGATCTTGGCGATGCCGGCCCCGTCGGCCGAGCGGAACATCGACCCCACGTTCCAGAGACTGCGGATATTCTCGCACACGAGGTACAGCGGCAGCCGCGGCTCTTTCCGCGGGCGCGCCTGCCGCTCCGTCAGCTCCTCCGGCGTCAGCTTGCGCAGCCCCGTCGATTTGATCGCCATAGGGACGGATTGTATCATCCATGATAGAGCGGGGCCGATTGCGCATCCGGCTTGAAGGGGAAGGGGTTGCATGCTGCGGGTCAATCTGCTGGCACGGGACGGCATTCCGCGCACATGGGATGATGCGCCGCGCATCGTGTTTCCCGAACTCGGCCTCTTGCGCGGGCAGGTCATGGAGCGCCGCGGCTGCACGGCCGTCGCCGTCACCGGCCCCGCCGGAGCCGGCAAGACCGCGTTTCTGCACCAGGCCCGGGCCGTGCTCGCGGAACTCGGGTACGCGACGATCATGACGGGCGCCCTCCCCGAGCACGTCGTGTGCGACCCGCGTTTGAGCCTCAGGGAATGGTGGCAGCTCGCCGCCGGCGCGGGGCTCCCGCCGCAGGGAAGCGCGGCTCTGCGGCAACTGGAGAGCGTGCTGCCCGCCGGCATCGAGCATCTGCCGCCGGCGCTGCGGCGCGAGTGCATCGCCGAGCGGCTCTGGACGGCTCTGCGCGACGCCGCGGCCGGGAGCCCCATGGCGGTCCTGGTGGACGATGCGCCGCTTCTGGGCGAAACGGCGGCGCGGGTCCTGGAGCGCGCGCTCGCCGCGGCGGCGCGGGAAGCGGCTCGCATGGTGTTCGTCATCGCGGCGGATACGGCCTGGATGCAGCGTGCGCGGCATCAAGACCTGCCGGCGGTGCACATCGCGCTGCGCGGTTTCAGTGCCGCCGATCTGGCGGGGGTTGCGCCGCTGTCCGCGGCGGGGCCGCGTCTCAGGGAGCGTTTCATCGAACGTACGGGCGGCTTGCCGCAGTACGCGCTCAACGCGCTCGCCGTGTTCAGGGAGACGGGCGCGGAGAAGCTCGACGGGCTGGTCCGCCTGTGCGCCGAGGCTCCGGCGGACCTGGTGCGCACCCGTCTGGAGCTGCTTTCGGAGGAGCGGCGCGAGACGCTCGCGCTGCTGGCCGCATGCGCCCGCCCGCTGTCGGTGGCCTTCGTGCGCCGCGTGCTCGGCCGGCAGGGGCAGGTGCTGGATGCGCAGCTCGGAGCCCTGGAGCGCGCCGGATTTATCCGCCGGGCGGGTCCCGCGCGCGTGACGGCGAGCGATCGCCTCGTCAGGAGGATCGTGTGCGAGATGCTGGCCCCCGAGGGCTTGGAGGCGCTCCATGGCCGCATCGCCGATGTTCTCGAGAACGATGGGGGGCTCTGGACCGAGATCGCGATGCACCGCTCACGCGCGGGAGCCGCGGGAGGGGAGCATGTCGCGCGCGCCGTCGAGGAGCTGTGCGCGCTGGGCCAGCCCGAGGATGCCGCCGCGCTGGGCTCCGTTCCGCCGGAGTCGCCGGCGGCCGACGGGGCGGTGTTGGCGGCCCTGGCCCTTGCGGTCCAGGGATCCACGGAGGCGGCGTGGGAAAGGCTCAGAACGGCGCCGAGCGCGGCCGGTCCCTACCCGGCGTGGCAGCGCGGCGCGTATGGCGGCAGGATCGCCGCGGCGGCGGGCCGCCCCGATGAAGCGCGCGCGCTCCTGGCCGAGGCCGAGGCCTTGGCGGCGCAATCGGGGTTTGCGCCCCTTCGCGGCCGATCGCTGCTGCTCGCCGGCGAGGCGCTGCTTGTCCTGGACGACCGCGCCGCGGCGTCGCGCGCGCTCCATGCCGCCTGCGGCGCGCTGGAGGGGGCCTCGCCGCGACTCGCCGCCCAGAGTTGCCTTTGCCTTGCGTCCCTCGCGGTCCAGGAAGACGAGTTTCACCAGGCGCTGAGCTGGTTGTACCGGGTCGTCGAGGATCTCGAAGACCCCGTTGACGAGGCTTGGCCGGGCCCGAGCGAGAACGCCGGGGGCGGCGGCGCGGCGCCGGCGGACTGCGGACGGCTGCTGGAGGGCGGCGATCCGGATGCGGCCCAACGGGCGTTCATGACCCTCGTTGCTTCGAGCTCGGGGGACAGAATTGCGGCGGCCCGGGGGCTGCTCGACCTGGCGGATCTGCTGGTGAGCTACGACAACGACTCGCTCGCGCTGGCCTGTGTCGCCGAGGCGCTCAAAAGCGTGCGGGGCGGCGCGAACGAGGGACTGCTCGCGCGCGCGCGCTTGGCGTCGGCCAAGGTGAGCATCCTCGTGGGCGACTACGGCCGCGCCTTCGCGTCCTTGGCGGGCGCGTTTCGCGGGGTCGTGCTCGCGTACGATCGTGCGGGACTGGGGGCGGTCTGCCTGGCGTATGCCCGGCTGCTGCGGATGGTGGGCGTTCCGGATCTCGCGGCGCGCTGGTGCGCGATGAGCCGCGTCCTGCAGGCGCAGGGCGGCGGGGCGCGCATGGAGGCGGACAGCGCCTGCGAGAAGGCGTGGATCCTTCTAGCGCAGGAACGCCGGGGCGAGGCGGTCCGGGCCGCGCTCCAGGCCGGCGGGGAGGGGGCGCGCGTCGAGCTCGAACGTAAGCTCGTGCTGGCGGCGGCGCAGGGAGGCGACGAGGGCCTGGCGTTGGCGCAGGAAGTCCGCGATGCGGCGAAGGTCGCCGGGATTCAGGATCTGGCCGGCGAGGCGGCGCTCATCCTCGGCCGCGCTCACGGGCGGCGCGGGGAGCACGGGCTCCTGCGAGCCACCGAGATCATGCAGGGAGTGGCCGAACTAGCGCTGCAACGGAAGCGGCCGGAACTGGGCGTCCGCGCCAAAATCGCGATGGGGGAGCTGTTTCTCGCCCGCAAGAGGCAGCGGCCGGCGCGCGAATTCCTGCGCGCCGCGGCGGAGGATCTGGCACGCCTGCAGGCGCGCGTCCCGCGCGCCTTTCGAACGCATTTCATGGCCAAGCGCGAATACCGTGCGGCGGCTGAGGCGGCCGGGGGGGCTCTTTCCGCACCGGCGCGCGCCAAAGCCCTGTTGAAAACCTGTTGAAAACCGGGGAAGATGGCTGCCAGATGTGGATATTACACCCTGATCTTATCCGTTGTTATCCCATAAACATCGAATATATAATTGGTTACGACAAGAGACTGTTCAGCGCTCCATGAATCGTTTCTTGGTTGTCATATGTTGAAAATCCGGGTGATTTTTTTTGAAAGGCCGTTGACACGCCCTGGGCGAGGTGTTATAGTGGAGATCGATTCGGAGGCGACTCCTCGGGAGTCACTTCCCTTTGAAATTAGACTTTTCTTCATTTTTCTCTTCACTTCTTTTCTAAGGGCGTCTTAGCTCCTCTGAGACGTCCTTTTTTCTTCCCACCCGGGCTCGGTTCAGGTCGCGCTGGGCGGCCGTCGAGGGGTTCCTGTTGCCCGGTCCTCTGCGCGGTGCGGGCTTCGACTTCCTCGGTTTTTTGTTTGAGCTGCGCCGCGGTCAGGATTTGGGCACCCACGAGGCACTCGCAGAGCGCCTGAAACCTGATGGCAAGGTCGGCGAGCGTGAGCCTCTTGCGCCCTGAGTCGCGCTCTTCCTCCCGGCGGTCGTCGAAGAAATCGATCCCTACCCGGCAGAGTTCGGCCAGTCGCATCAGTTGGCGCGGCGTGGGGTTGATGACGCCGTCCGCGATGCCCTGCATATGCTCCAGCGGGAGTCCCAGGTGCTCCGCCGCGACTTTCGGAGACACGCCCTGAATCTGCAGGAGAAACCGGAGTTTCTTGTAGATCGCTTCGCTCATGGCTTGCTCATTCGAACACTTCAGCCTTCAAAATCTTCCATGCGGCGCCCGCGCCGTACATGGCGCCAATGACGATGGTGTGCGGATTGCCGTTGACGGTGATCTCGATGTGGAGATCCTTGACTCGGGCCGCGCCCGCGGGGAGCCCCTCCCGGGAAAGGGTATATCCGGGTCCGGGCGCGACGTGTTTGAAGCGCAGCAGTCGGCCTTGCAGGATCGCCAGGACTCCGTGCGCCCAACTGCGGCGGTTGGACTTGATCAGGGAGGCGACACTAGGTGTAAAACAGGCGTCGATATCGGCGTCGGAGAGGGTATACGCATCGACAGCGCCGTCCGAAAGGGCCGGAACGAAGGCGCGGGCGAACGCCTCGAAATCGGGTTCGACGGCGGCCGCCGGGACGGGGCGCTCCCCCTGTGCGACGGCTTGCGGGGGTTCCTTACGTTCGGGCGGAAGGGCGGCGCAGGGCCGGGCCGCATCGGAACGGGGTGTCGCGCAGCCGCAGGCGAGGGCGGACAAGGCCAGAAGAACGCTCTTTGTACGCATCGTCAATCCTCGGCGAAGCCTCGGGAACGTGACGGCAACGCGGCCAAGTCTAGTTATCGGCTGCGGGGTCGAAGGAGCTTTCGAGCGGCTCGGGATCCTCCGGTTCCGCGGCGCCGTGCATGCGCAGGGCGAGCAGCGCTTGGGCGCACGCTTTACGGACCTGCGGCGAGGAATCCGACCGCGAGAGGCGCCTGAGCTCGTCCTGGAAGCCCGCGAGCCGGCGCCGGGCGAGCATCTTCACGGCGGCCAGACGCACATCCGCCGCATCGTCACGGACCGCCAGCAAAAGCGCTTCCTCGGCGGCGTCATCCGGGGCGGCCGCCAGGCTCTCGAGCGCCGCCAGCCGGCACTCGGCGCTCGGATCCTGGGAGATCTGCCGCGTGAGCGCCGCCGCGCTGTTGGCGGACAAGCACGTGCGGAGCGCAACGGCCGCGCCCAGCCGCACCGCTTCGCGTTCGTGGAAGACAAGCTCGAGAAGTTGGTCGCAACAGCGGGCGTTGCCCATGGCGTGCACGGCGGCGCCGATTCTGCGCCCCATGCGGGGCGATTGCACCGTGGCGAGGGTGTCGATCAGGTGGCCGACCACTTCCGGCTCGTTGAAGGCCTCGAGCACCTGAAGGATCGCCTCCTGGGTGGGGTTGTCCTCGCCGTAGAACCGGGGGAGGAGAAAGGGGATGACGGGAGAGCCGAGGGCCTGGAGCGCCGTCACCGCCCGGGCGTTGATCCTGCCGGTGGGCGAGACCAGGTTGTGCGCGATGGCGCGGACGCGCCCCTCGCCGTTCTCGTCGGACGCGGCGGCGAGGCGGAGCGGCGCCGCGGCAACGGCCCCGCCGTCCGTCGCGCTCGCAAGTGCCCGGCCGGCGGCCTCGGCCGGCGGCGGGGCGCCGCCGATGCTCGCGAGGATGATGAGCAGCGCCGCGGTCAAGGCGATGGACAAAGCGAGGCTTGTGAGCAGGACGCGGCGTGTGATCCCCACGAGATCTGTTCTCGACCGTCGAGGGCAAGGCCTTGAGCGCCCGGCCGCCCGCAAATCGTTACCGGCCCGGGGCGATGAGCCCGCGCCCGCGCGCGGCCGGCGATTGCTACGCGCCCACCGCGAGCGGTGCGTCCGTTTTCACCGGCGCGCGCGCCGCCGTCAGCGCCAACTCCCAGCGCCGCGTTTCTCCCGGACCAAGCGCGAGGTCGTAGAGGAACACCGCGACGGCGTTTTGGAAGACGCCCTCGAACCCGGCCTCGGACTGCGACACCGTGCGAATCGCGTAGCTCGCGATCGCGGCCTCGCCCGCCGCAATCGTGATCTCCAGGTCGTGATCCCAGTCGGCGACGCCGATGCCGCCCGTGATTCCGGCGAGGGGCGCGCCGAGCTGGCCCAGAATCTCGCCGCCCGGACCGCGCCAGACGCGGCGCGGGGACGTTCCGGTCTGGAGCGCGAACGGAACCTCGACGGCGACACAGCCGCGCCACGGCTCGCGCGCGGGATTCGTGACGGCGTAGGCCGCGCGCAGCACCTTCCCTTCGAGAGTGAAGGTCTTGGCCAGTGTCAGGGGCACGGCGGGGTCCTCCAAGCGCAGCTCGACGATGGCCGCGGCGCCTTCGAGGCGCGTGTCGCACGCCCACTGCCGCGCGTGGATCCCGTACTCGTCGCGCACCCGTCCGGCGAGAAAGTCCGCGGGTTCGGGCGCCCGCGCCAGGATAAGATCGGTGAATCCCAGGTGCTCGTACTGGTCGTAAGCCAACGCGCGGGCGAGATCAGGATCCTTGAGACGCTTGACGTCGTGGATGCTCTTGGTCGTCTCGGTGGGAACATCCGCGGCGGCCGCGCGGGCTAGGTCCTCGTGGTAGGCCTCCTTGCGCCGCGCGAGCACCGAGAACAGGTTCAGTTCCCACGGCCGGAGGTCGAGCTCGAGCACGCGCCCGCCCGCGGGCGCGATCACGGCGGCAAGGTGGTCGTTGCGCAGGAAGATCTCGTCCCGGCCATCCAGGTCGATGTCGATCCGTTCGCAGAGGATGCCGTCCTCCAGGGGCGAAGCCTCCTGGGCCAGCTTCTCCGCCCGCAGGAGATGCCGCCAGACGCCCTCGCGCAGATGCGGCAGGTAATGGCCGCCGAAGATGCCGTGCCAGTACGGGCAATTGCACTGCCCGCGCAGGAGATCCCTCCGCGCCTCGTCCGCCCGGGGCGAGTCGGGGAGCGCGGCCATTTGACGCGAGATGTGCAGCGAACGGCCGTACATGCGGCGGATCTCGGGGTACTTGACCTTGAAGTTGCGCCACGAAGAGCCCCGCACGAAGGGCAGCGCCGGCGCCAGCGTCGGGTCGCCGGCGACCGCGGCGCGCGCCCGCGCGCACACCGGCCCGACGTCGGCGGGCAAGGCCCATTCGTTCATCTCCACATAGGATGTCTCGGGGGGGTAGATGAGACCCCGGGGCGGCAGCGAGCGCACGGTCTCCTCCAGGGAGACGAGCGTGATCCAAGGCAGGTTGTCCTGAAGGGCGGAGAAGAAGCGCGCAAGCCATTTCTTCTCGTAGCAGTGCGTGTACGTCTCGGGCCACACCCCGAACTTTTCCACATCGTCGCCGTAGGCGAGCATGGTGCCCGGCGCGCGTTCCGCGGCCTCGCGGAGGATCGCCAGGGAGTCCTCGATCTCGCCGAAGGGAATGGTGTACCTGAGGCTTTTCAGGATCGGGAAGACCGCGAGGAGCTCGCCCTGATCCTCGGTGAGGAAGTACCCGTGCAGGTCCGCGGACTTCAGGCCCGCGGCCAGGAAGTGCGTGTCGTCCAGCAGCGTGTACCGCGCGCCCGCGCGGGCCAGGAGCGACGGAAGCGACGGCTCCCACACGCGTTCGGCCAGCCACACGCCGAGGGGGTCGACGCCGAAGTGCTCCTGAGAGAATTGCCGTTGGAGGGCGATGTGCGCCAGCGCGTCGCGCCGCGGGATCGACGCGAGGATGGGCTCGTAGAACGCGCCGCCCACGATCTCGACCTGCCCGCGGGCGACCATGTCGGCCAGGAGTTCGATGTGCTCCGGCCGGTGCTCGAGCAGCCACTCCAGCAGGCAGCCGCTCAAGTGGTACGAGAAGCGGATGGCGGGGTAGCGGGCGGCGAGTTCCAGGAACGGCCCGTAGCAGCGCGCGTAAGACTCTTCCATGACCCAGGGGAGATTGCCCACCGGCTGATGGCCGTGAAGGGTCAGGTTGAAGCGAACGTGCGGTTTGGTCACGATGGCCTCCTAGGCAGTCAGGTGCGATGTTACGGCATCGAATCCCCGGGCTCCAGCAGCGAGCGGTACAGCGCGAGATAGTTCTGCGCCGACCGGCTCCAACCCGCGTCCAGCTTCATGCCGTTGCGCATGAGCTCGAGCCAGGCGGATTTATTATCGGCAAAGATGGCGATTGCCTCGCGGCAGGCCCCCAGAAGCGCCGCGGCGGTGTAATCGCTGAAAACGAATCCCGTGGCCGCGCCCGGGCCGGCGGGCGTCCACGGCCCGACCGAGTCGGCCAGGCCGCCCGTCGCGCGCACGATGGGCACCGTGCCGTAGCGCATGCTGTAGAACTGGTTCAGGCCGCAGGGCTCGAACCGGCTTGGCATGACGAACATGTCGCAGCCGGCCTCGATAAGGTGCGCGAGCCGGTTGTCGAAGGCGAGAAACAGTCCCAGCCTCCCGGGATACAGTTGCGCGAGCTTCCTGAGCCCGGCCTCGTAGGCGGCGTCGCCGGTGCCGAGGACCACGAAGGGATAGCCTTCTCCCAGCAGCACGGCGAGGGCCGGGAGGAGGATGTCCAGACCTTTCTGCTCGGTGAGCCTTCCCACGGTTCCGAAGAGGGGAAGCTGCGTGGGCGCCAGGCCCGCTTCTTGCATGAGTGCCGTGCGGCAGGTCTGCTTGCCGGCAAGATTGTCCGCGGAGAAGCGCGCGGGCAGGTGAACGTCGGTGGCCGGATTCCAGTCGCGCAGGTCGATCCCGTTCAGGATCCCCACCAGCCGGTCGCCTTTCTCGGCGAGCGCCCCTTCCAGCCCGCAGCCCAGCTCCGCCTGCCGGATCTCGCGGGCGTAGGTGGGGCTCACGGTCGACACGGCGTCGGCGTACACGATGCCGCCCTTCAGGAAGTTGACCTTGCCGTAGAACTCCAGCTTCCGCCACTCGAACAGGCTCCAGTCAAGGCCTGTCCAGTGGTACTCCCCGGGAGGGAAGATTCCCTGGAAGGCGAGGTTGTGGATCGTGAGGAGGGACCGTGCGCGCGACCGCGCGCTCGTGCGCATGTACACCGGTATGAGAGCGGTTTGCCAGTCGTGCACGTGGACGATGTCCGGATCGAGCCCCAGGTAGTCCGCCAGCTCCAGGCAGGCCCGCGAGAAGAGCGCGAAGCGCCGGCAGTTGTCGGGGTAGTCGAAATTCTTCTCTCCGTACAGCCCTGCGCGGTTGAAGAGATGGTCGCACTGCAGCAGATAGACGGGGACGCCCTCCCTGTCAGCCCGGTGGATCGTGAAATTCTCCCGGCCGATGTCCAGCTTCACCGTGAAGCCCTTGCCCACCGGCGCGATGCCGCCGGCCTCCCGGTCGATGCCGCCGTAAAGCGGCAGCACGCAGTGGACATCCGCGCCGATGCGCCTCAGCGCGGGCGGCAGGGCGCCGGCCACGTCGGCCAGCCCGCCCGTCTTCGCGAAGGGCGTCATCTCGGACGCGCAGAAGAGAACGCGAGGTTCGGCCATGATCGCCTCCCGTAGCGGTTGCGGAAACCCGCGCGCCCCGCGGGCTCGTAGGGTGGGCTCCCTCCCTGCTGATAATACATCATCGGCCTGAGCGGAGTAGTTTGTTGAGGATCCATCCGCCCCGGCCGGCGCGCGGCTGCGCCGCCCGGGACCGGCGGCCTCGCCGTGCGGGCTTTTTCGGCGACCGTCCTCAATTCCCGCGCCGTTCTTTCCGAAATGATGAGAGGCGTCCCTTCAGCGAGACGCCGGCCGCAACGCTTCGGGATTTGCTGACGCGGAAGGAACGGGCGATGGGACAGACGATCGTATTTCTGCTGGCGGGCGGTGAAGGGGCGCGGTTGTATCCTCTGACCAAGGATCGTTCCAAGCCGGCCGTGCCCTTCGGCGGCATGTGGCGCCTCGCCGACTTCACCTTGTCCAACTGCCTGCATTCGGGCTTGAACCGCATCTACGTATTGACGCAGTACAAGTCCGAATCGCTCACGCGGCATCTATACCAAACCTGGCAGTTCTTCCGTCCGGCGCTGGGCGAGTCGCTCAACGTGCTGCCGCCGCAACTCAGGGAGACGCGCGACTTCTACCGCGGCACCGCCGACGCCGTCTACCAGAACATGTTCACGATTCAGCGCGAGGGGGCGCGCGACGTCGTCATCGTGTCCGGCGACCACGTGTACGCCATGGACTACCGCCCGTTCATCGCCTACCACCACGAGAACGACGCCGATCTGACCATCGCCACCTTTCCGGTGCCGCGGGCCGAGGCGCACCGGTTCGGCATCCTCAGGGCCCGCGAGGACGGCCGGGTGTCGTCCTTCGTCGAGAAGCCCAAGGACCTCTCCCACGCGCTCCCCGACGAGGACGGCCGGGTCAACGCCTCGATGGGCGTATACGTTTTCAAGACGGGGACGCTCCTGCGCGAGCTGCAGGAAGGGCCCGGGATGGGCCGGAAGTTCGACTTCGGCGGCGACATCATCCCCGGCATGATCAACCGCGAGCGCGTGTTCCTGTATCCTTTCAGGAAGGGCGCCCTCGGCCACAAGGCTTACTGGCGCGACGTGGGCACGCTGGACTCGTACTTCGAAGCGAACATGGACCTCCTCGGGCCGTCGCCTGAATTCAACGCGCACAACCGGGAGTGGCCCATCATCCACTCCCCGGATCAGACCGGGCCCAGCGTGTTCGGCGGCGGCAGCGCGGGTTCGGTGCGCAATTCCATCGTCGCGGGCGGCTGCCGCATCGATGGCGAGGTCTCGGACTGCGTGATCTTCTCCAACGTGACGGTCGAGGCCGGCGCGCGGGTGTCGCAGGCGATCCTGCTGCCCGGGGCGTACGTCGAGGCGAACACGATCATCCGCAACGCGATTCTCGACAAGGATGTGCGGGTCCGCCGCGGCACGATCATCGGGGCGGGTTCGGCGCCGGCCGCCGCCAAGCACGGCAAGAAGGTCGTTTACACGCCGGCGGGCATCGCCGTCGTCGCCAAGGGAGATGTCGTGGGCGTGGAGCGCTTCGAGCGCGCCGCGGCGCGCGCCTTCGGCGACGAGGCGTTCATGGATTACGAGGCCGGCGGGCCGCTGCCCATCCGCTCCGAGGCCGCGAAGCCCGAGCGGGCGCCGAGCCAGAGCCGCGAGCCCGTTCCGGCCTTCCACGACGGGGAGCGCGTGTAGGCCGCCGCGGGGGCGGCAGCGCGCCGCCTCGCGCCCCCTTTGCGCGGCGCCGTTCCGCGCCTATAATGCTTCCCGTGCGGCGCGCGTCGCCGGAGAAGGCGGGGACGGCGGGCGCCGCGCAGCGCGCGGGAGTGCGCCGGATGGCCAGAAACATCAAGATCGTTCCCCTGCTCTTGTCGGTCGTCGCCGGCATGGGCCACCTGTGGGAGGGCAAGGATCTCAAGGGGCTTGCCCTCTTCGCGCTGTTCGCGGCGGGGATGGCCGGCGTGCTCGAGGGGCTCGTCCTGTGGGCGGGGCCCGGGAAGATCGAGATCACCATCGGCGCGGCCATCGTCGTCGCCGGAGTCTGGTGCTACGCTTTCGTCGATATCGTCCGGCTCACTTACCGCCCGTGGCGCGAGAAGATCCGCCTGAGGCGCAGCGAGCACCTGCGGCGCGGCATCCTGAGCTTCCTGAAGGGCGAACATGCCGACGCCGAGCGGGAGTTGCTCGCCAACCTGCGCCTGGAGCCGGGCGACCCCGAGAGCCTCTTCCGCCTGGCGGTGCTCTGCAGGCTCAAGGGCGATTTCGGCCGGGCGCGGCGCTACCTGCGCGCGCTCAAGCGCACCGACGCGGAGGAGAAGTGGGCCTGGGAGCGGGTCGCCGAGGAAAGCCTGATCGAGGAGGCCGAGAAGAAGAAGCCGGCGGAGGCCCGGCAGTAAGATCGGCCGCTCCGCGCGCCGGCGCGGCGGCGGCCGCGCGGGAGAATGATGCGCATGATCGATCCCGTGAAGACGTACACGCCGCGCGTGGTCGGCGTGGGGCGCGGCGAAGCGGTGTTCGCCGTCGAATACCCGCAGGCGCTCTTTCGGCGCCACTTGCGCAACCCGGTGATGACCGCCGCGCCGAGCATCGCCGTGTCGCCGCAGCTTCTGGAGGGGAGTCGGCCCCGCGAACTCGGGCGCGCCGTCGTCGCCGAGGCGGTGAATCAGCTCCTGGAGCACGGCGCCGAGGCCGTGTGCGTGTCGGTGACCCTTTGGGGACTGGAGGCGGCGCGAACGGCCGAAACGGCCGGCGGCTGCGTCGATGCCTGCCGCGACGCCTGCTGCGTCCTCATGCCGCTGCGCGCCGGCGGCCGGGACGGCCGCGGCATCGCGGCTTGCGCCCTCGGTGTCGCGGAGCAGAAGAAGCTGGTGGACAGCGCGCGCGTGGCCGCCGGCGACGTGGTGATGGGAATCCCGGCGGGCGGCTTTCTCCCGGCGGACGCCCAGAGCCAGGGCAGCGGCGGCGAGGCGCTCGTCCGCGCGGGGCGGCCGCTGAACCGCGCGGTGCTCAACGTTCTAAGGCGTTACCGCCGGAAGCGGCCGGTGCACGCCGTCGCGGCGCCGGGGCCCGCCTTCGCCGGGAAGCCCGAGGCGCCGGCGCCGGCGGTGACGGCGCTGCTGGAGCGCAAACTGGGCCCGGGTGTCGCGCTGCGTGTGACGATCGATCCGCGCGACCTGGCCGCGGTGAGCGGCCCGTTCTGGCCGGCGCGCGCGAAGGATGCGGACGCCGCGCTCGCCCGCGGCGCGTGCGGGTTCGGGCTCGTGCTCGTCGTCGGGCGGCCCTACGCTCACTCGATCGCGCACGCGCTCAAGAAACGCGGGGCGCCGCCGCTGTTTCTCGGCGAGATCGAAGGGTTGCCAGGGCCCGGGGAATAGAGATCGTCCCGCGGAACACGTCCTCGGCGGCGCCGGCGATGACGACGCCGCCCCGCCGGTCCCAGGCTACGTCCAGGACGCCGCCCGGCAGGCGCACGCGCGCGGCGCCGTCCACCATGCCGCGCACCGTCGCGGCAATGACCGCGGCGGCGGCGCCGGTGCCGCAAGCGCGCGTCTCCCCGGCGCCGCGCTCCCAGACGCGGCATGCCAGAACGCCGGGCGCCGACTCCTGGGCGAAAATCACGTTGATCCGCGCCGGAAAGAGCGCGTGGCGCTCCACGCGGGGCCCGACGGCGGCCACGGGGTAGGCGGCCGCGTCAGGCACGAAGAAAACGCAGTGGGGGTTGCCGATGGAGAGGCACACGGCGGGGGGGAGGTCGGGGCCGCCCTCCAGGCGCACCTCGACGCGCCGCGGGTCGGCCGCGGCGGGGCGGATCGGGATGTTTTCGGGAGCGAACTCCGGCGCGCCGAGGTCGGCCGCGACGCCGTCCGAGAGGATGCGCACCTCGCGCGGTCCGACGTCGGTCATGATGTCGAAGCGGTCGGCGGTCTCCCAGGCGCGATCGCGCAAGAAGCGCGCGACGCAGCGGATGCCGTTGCCGCACATGGCGGCCCGCGAGCCGTCGGGGTTGTAGAACTCCATGCGGGCGGCGCCGCCCTCGTCCGGCCCGACGAGAATGAGGCCGTCGGCGCCGATCGAGGTCGTGCGCCGGCACAGGAGCGCGCTCAGCGCGGCGGGGTCGGGGACGGCGGCGGTGCGCATATCGAGCAGCACGAAATCGTTTCCGAGCGCTTGGTACTTGTGAAAAGGCAGATCGACGCAGGCCGCCACGGCAGGTGCTCCTCCGGGGCGGCATTATAACAGGGGCGGGCGGCGCGCAACAAGGACGGCGGCCGAAAATCGCGGTCCGCGGGCAAATTTCGGCCGGAACACGCTTGCAATCCGGACGGGCCCGCGGTAGACTGCCCCGATTACGTGAAAAGAAGAGAAGAAACGCGAAGAGAGGTGAAGAGAATGCGAACCTGCGTGCGCGCGGGCGCCGCCTGCTTCCTGGGCGCTTTCATCGCCCTGGGGTCGGGCTGCGCGGGGCCGAGCAAGGTCTCGAGGGGGTTCGACGAGCGCGTCAACCAGCTCAACGTCGACAACCCGACTCTTGCCGAGATCGCCTGGCCGGTGGAAGTCGTGGGGACGGTCGGGACGAGAGTCGTCGACTGGTGCGTCGTCAACCCGTGGTTCTTCTGGGAAGATGTCTTCGTAGGGCGCGGCACGCCGTACTACTTCAAGAACCCCGTCGTGCCGGAACTCCCGCCGGAGCGTGATATCGCGATGTCCTCTGGACATGAGGCGGCCGGTTGGGAGCGATCGGGCGAATTGCTCGCGGTTTCCGACCCCCTGGATGCGCCCCTCCACGTGCAGCCCGAGCCCGCCTACGAGGCGCCGCCGGTCCAGTATCACGAGCCGGCCGCGCCCGCGCGCTCGGCCGCGGCCTACAAGGCGCCGCCTCCCGCGCCGCGCCGCGAAGCGCGCGCCGCGACGGTGCGCGCCCCCGCGCGCGACATCGCACGGACGCACGCCGTTAAGCGCGGCGACACGCTGTCGGGCCTGGCGCTCAAGTATTACGGCGATGCCGACCGGTGGCAGGTGATCTACAAGGCCAACCGGAAGGTCCTAGCGTCGCCGAAGGCGCTCAAACCGGGCCAGAAGCTGGTGATCCCGGCGGCGAGGTGAACGCCGGCGGCCGGCCGCGAGTTCCGTCCGGCCGTCGAAGGCGTACAATTGCCTGCGCGCCCCGCGGGAAGCGTCGCGCCGGCGGCGTCGCCGGCGCCCGCGGAAGCCGCGCAGACCCGGCCTCGGGCGGGGACGCATGGATCACCTCGAAGAGCTGGAACACAGAAGCATCTACCTGATCCGCGAGGCGTATCACCGCTTCGATCCTCTCGGATGCCTCTGGTCGATGGGCAAGGACTCCACCGTGCTCCTGCACCTCGTCCGGAAGGCGTTCCTGGGGAAGTTCCCCTTCCCGGTCCTGCATCTCGACACGGGGTACAAGCTCGCGGGGATTTATAGATTCCGGGACCGCATCGCGGCCGAATGGGGCGTGCCCCTCGTGGTGGTCAAGAACGAGGCCGCGCTCGCGGCCGGCATGGGCCCGGATTCGGCGGGGCGCCTGGCGTGCTGCACGGCGCTCAAGACCGAGGCTCTCAAGGGCGCCCTGGCGGAGCACGGCTTCAGGGCCGTGCTCCTGGGCATTCGGCGCGACGAGCACGGCGTCAGGGCCAAGGAGCGCTACGTCTCGCCGCGCACGGCGGACTTCACCTGGGATGCGGGCCGCCAGACGGCCGAACTCTGGGACCTGTACGCGCGGCGCGAGAGCGAGGAGGCCCACCTCCGCGTTCACCCGCTGCTCCATTTCACCGAGGCCGACGTCTGGCGCTACGTCCGGCGCGAGCGCCTCCCGGTCTGCGATCTGTACTTCGCGAAGGGCGGCCGGCGTTACCGGAGCATCGGCTGCGAGCCGTGCTGCGAGCCCGTCGCCTCCAATGCCGCGACCGTCGATGACATCATCCGGGAGATCGGCGAGGGCCGGAGCGAGGAGCGGGACGGGCGGGCGCAGGACAAGGAGAATGCGCGCGCCATGGAGCAGCTCCGCGCCTTGGGCTACATGTAGGAGGCGCCGTGAGACGGCTTGCGGTCGCGTTCGTCGGCGAGGTCGATCACGGCAAGTCGACCCTGATCGGCCGGCTGCTCCTGGAGAGCGGGTCCTTGAGCGGGCGGAAGGAGGAGGCCGCCCGGAGCGGGGCGCTGGACCTGGCGCACATCACCGACCAGCTCGGCCGAGAGCAGGACGAGAGCTGCACCGTGACGTCGGCGCAGGCGTTTCTCCGGTCGGGCGGCCGGGAAATTGCGCTGGTCGATGCGCCCGGGCACGAGGAGTTCATCCGTTCAATGCTCACGGGCGCCTCGAGCGCCGACGCCGCCGTGATCCTGGTCGATGCCGGCGAAGGCGTGCGCGAGGAGACGCGGCGGCACGCGTTGCTCGTCAAACTCCTCCGGATTCCGCAGGCCGCCGTGGTCGTCAATAAAATCGACCGGGCGGCATCGCCGGAGGCGGTGTACGGGGTCCGCGCCCGCGAGATCCGGGCGCTTGCCGCCGAAATCGGGCTCCCCCTCGGGGCGGTCGTGCCGGCCTCGGCCCGGCACGGCGCCATGGTGACCGGCCGCGGCGCCGGGCTGCCGTGGTACGCGGGTCCGACGGTGCTCGAGGCGATTCTCGCCTTCCGGGAGCCTGATGCCGCCGGCGGGCCGGCGCGGTTCAGCGTCCAGGACGTCTACGACTTCACCCCGCGGAAGGTCGCGGCGGGCCGCGTCGAGCGCGGCGAGATCGCGGCGGGCGACCGCCTGATCGCCGTTCCGGGCGGCGCGGCGGTGACGGTGGAGCGGATCGCGGCTTTTCCCAACGGCGGGCTCGAACGCCTGGGGTCGGGCTGCGCCGGGGCGCTCGTGCTCGATCGCCCCGAGCGCGTGCGCCGCGGGCTCGTGCTCGCTCCGGCCGCCGAGGCCCCGGTCGCCGCCCGCCAGGTCAAGGGCCGCGTGTTCTGCCTCGGGCCGCGCCCGCTGGCCGTGGGCGCCCGGTTCGTTTTCCGTTTAGCGACGCAGGATTTGCGCGCGCGCATCGGCGCCATCGAGGAGCGGTTCGACACGGGCGCGCTGGCGCCGCGCCCGCCGGAGGGAACGCTGGCGCCGCTTGAGCTCGGATTGCTCGTCTTGGAACTGGACGGGGAATGCGTCGCCGAGGACGGCAACCTGAGCCCGGCGCTCGGGCGGTTCGTGCTCGAGGACGATGACGGGCCGGCGGCCTTCGGCATGGTGGTTCCATGGCGCGCGTCTTCGTGATCGGCCTGGATGGCGTCCCCGAGGGGATGCTGCGGCGGCTCTGCGCGGCGGGCGTGATGCCGCGATGCGCCGCGGCCATCGAGGGCGGCCTTTTACGGCGGATTTCCTCCACATACCCGCCGCTTTCCTCGGTGGCCTGGAGCACGGTGTTGACGGGCGTCGGTCCGGGCGCGCATGGTGTTTTCGGCTTCGTCGAGTGCGATGCGCGCACCTACGAGTACACCTTCCCGCTGCTTTCCGATCTCAAGGCGCCCGCCCTCTGGGAAACCCTCGGCCGGGCCGGGAAGCGCGCCGCGTTTATTAACGTGCCCGCGACCTATCCGGCGCCGCCCATGAACGGCGTTCTGGTGAGCGGCTTCGTGGCTCCGTCGCTGGCGGGCGCCGTGTGGCCGCGCGCGCTCCTTCCCGAGCTCGAGGCGCGGGGCTACGCCATCGACGCGGACGCGCGGCTCGGCCACGCGGACCCCGGCGCGCTGCTCGGCGACCTCGCGCGGGTGCTCGCGCATCGGCGGTGGCTCATCCGGCGCGTGTGGCGCGACGGGCCGTGGGATTTTTTCATGACGGTGTTCACGGGCACCGATCGCGCGCTGCATTTCCTGTTCGACGCCGCGGAGGACGCGGCGCATCCCCTCGGCGAAGGCGTGCGCGCCTATTTCGGGCTGGTCGACGAAGCCGCCGGCGAAGTGCTCGCTCTCGTCGAGGACGGCGATCTGCTGATCTTGCTGTCGGACCACGGCTTCGGGCCGCTGCGCCGGGAAATCAGGACGAACGGCGTCCTGGCCGAGCTCGGGTTCCTCGCCTTCGACGCCGAGGCGCCCGAGGACCTCACGACGATGACGGCCGAGAGCCGCGCCTTCGCCCTCGACCCGGGACGCATCTACCTTCACACGCGCGAGCGTTTTCCGCGGGCGCGGGCCCGGAAAAGCGAGGGGCTTCTGGAAGAGGTCGCCGCCGGCATCGCACGCTACTGCGCGGAGCGGGGCATCGCGGGGACGGTGCTGCGCGGGCGCGAAATCTACGCGGGCCCCTGCGCGGGCGCCGCTCCGGACCTTCTCGTCATGGGCGGGGACGGCGATGATTGGAAAGGCCGCGTGGGTGCGGCGCAGGCCGCCGGAACGGGGGCGTTCACGGGGCGCCACACCTACGACAACGCCTTTCTGTGCGTGTGCCCGCCCAGCGCGCTGCCGCCGGACGCGCCGGCGGACCTGACCGCCGTTGCGCATTGCGTGCGGCGGCATTACGGTATTGACCCATGAGACGGCTGGGCGGAATCCTGATCGCGGCGGTCGCCTCGGCCGCGCCGCCGGCGTGGACCGAGTTCCCGCTACGTTCCGAGTCGCAGGCGCGCGCCGGGCTTCCGGGCGGCGGCGGCGGCGCGCGCATTCAGGCCATCGCGTGGAGCCCGGCGGATCCCACGCGGGTCGTGATCGGAACGGACCGGAACGGCGTCTGGTTCTCCGACGACGGGGGGGCGACGGTCAGGCCGGCGCGCGGATTGCCGCTTCCGGAGATCAAGGCGCTGCGATTCTCGCCGTGGCGGCCGAACACGGTCCTGTGTCTGGCGGGGGCGCGCGACGCGGCGCCCTTCGCGGCGGCGCGCGGAGAAGGTCTCTGGCGGAGTTTGGACTGCGGCGCCACCTGGAGCTTTCTCCTGGCGGTGCCGCTGGAGGAAGGGGCCTTCGGCGGTCTGATCGCCTTCGCCGAGCGCGAGAACGCGCGCGCGGTGATCGTCGGAAGCCACGGCCGCGGACTCCTCGCGTCGTTCGACGGGGGGGACTCGTGGGAGTGGCGGCGCCTGGGAGTCGAGGGCCGGATCGCGGGACTTGCGGCGGCGGGCGGAGCGATCGTGGCCGCGACGAGCGAGGGCGTGTTCCGGGCGCCGGATCTCGGGCTCGAGTTCGCGCCCGTTTCCGGGTTGGACAACGCGCGGTTCGGCCGCACGGCCGGCGACGTGCTCGCCGTGGGAGCCGGCCGGACGCCGGCGATCTACCTCGCCTGGCCGGACATGGGTCTGCACGTGTCGTCGGATCTGGGTTTGACGTGGACGCCGCTGGGCAAGCGCGCCCTGAGGCCCGAGCGCTGCTTCGCGTCCATCGCCGCGAGCGCCCGCCGCGAGGGCTTGCTTTTCGCGATGGAGCGTCCGATCGGCAAGAAGGTCGTGAAGCTGCCGCTCTTCAGCATCGACGCCGGCCGGCAGTGGCGCGAGCCCGAGGACATTCGCGCCCTCGGCCGCTTCACCGGGCCGGCGGCCTGCGCGCCCGAGGCGGTCGCGTTCCATCCGCAGTCATCGGGCGCGGCCCTGGCGGGGATCGACAGGGAGCTCATGCGGACGGCGGACGGCGGCTACTCGTGGCAGCCGTGGGGCGCCGGGTTCTTCGGATGGGAGAGCGGCGGCGCGAGCTTCGCGGCGCGCGAGGCGGCCGGCGGGCGGCGCCTGTGGCTGGCGCTGGGCGAGGCCGGGTTGTGGGTGTCGGAAAACGCCGGCCGGTCGTTCAAGCCGGTTGCGCGCGCCGGCGAACTCTGCCTGGCCGCGGCGAGTCATGCCGGCGTCGCCGGGACGCTGCTCCTTGCGTGGTGGCAGACGGGCGGGCAGCGCGCGCTCCTGACGAGCGCCGACGGCGGGGCCTCGTGGCGGGCGGCGGCCGAACCGTCGGCCGCGCGGCCGACGCTCTGCTTCCACCCGCTCAAATACGGCACGATCTTCGCCGGCGATCTGGTGAGCGAGGACGGCGGGGCGAGCTTCACGCGCGGAGCCGTCGAGGTGTTCGCGATCTGCCCGCGGACGGGCGAGGTCAGGTACGGCGCGGATCCCGAGAAACCTTGGCAGATCCTGTGCGCCCGCGGGGGCGCGTGGGAACCCTTCGGGACGGACCTGCCCGGCGCGCCGCGCTGCGCGGCGGTCAACCCCGAGAACGCGGGCGATCTTTTCGTGGGCACGACGGCGGGGCTCTTCAGGTGGAAGGGCGGCCAGTGGCGCCGCTGCCGCCCGGCCGGCGAGGCGGAGGCGCGCGCTCTGCCGGCCGAGCCGCACGTCACGGCGATCGTGTTCGACGCGCACAGGCCGGGGCGTGTGTTGGCGGCGGTGCGCGATTCCTGGCTCAGGCGGGGCGGCCTCCTGGAGAGCTTGAACAACGGCGAGGACTGGGAGTTCGGGGCGCGCGAGCATCCCGTGGGCGGAATCGTCCAGATCGGGCGCGACGAATTTCTCGCGGCGACGGATGTGGGCTTCTTCCTGGTGGGGGCCGAGGCCGCGAAGCCCTGACGCGGCGCGCGCCGCTACTTGGCGTCGACGTTGATGTTCACGGAGGCGCGGGGCCGGGCGCTCTGGAAGGACGAGGCCGTGCCGGCGCCGTTGAAGAACTGGAACGGCTGTCCGAATCCCGTTGCGCCCGGCGGCAGCACCTGGCCGAGATACTCCGGACCCCTGGTCCATAACGGCAGCTTGTCGTAGATTTCGCGCTGCTCGGGGACAAGCAGGCTCTCGACGTCGGCGGAGAATTGCGTCTGCAGGGCTTCCTGGCGCTCCTGGAAGCCGGCGCGCGCCTCTTCGCTGCGCCAGTCGGTGTTTTTCCGAAGCTCCTGAAGTTGACTCCAGCAGGTCCTGGCGATTTCGAAGTAGCGGTCGCGCTGCGACGGCCCCATGTCGAGGACCTTGGCAAGCGAGTTCACCTTGAGGTTGAACCCCTCGTAGGGGCCCCTGCTCAGTTCCTCGCGCTCGCGCCGGGCCTCCTCGGCGAGGCGGGCGGCTTCCTCGCGCTTCGCGCTGCGCTCCTCCTCGATGAGGCCGAAGACGTAGGCGCGCATCTGCTCGGAATAGGGCGCCAGGGGCTCGGGAACCGGCGCGACGGAAGGTTCGGCGGGCGCGGAAGCGGCGTTTCCCGCGTCCGGCGGCGGCGGCGCGGCGCGCGGGCCCGACTCCACCGCCGTCAGGCGCTTCGCAACCGTGTCGAGCGCCGTTTTCACGGCCTGGACTTCGGCGCGCAGGGCCGCGATTTCCACCCACGCCGTCGCGTCCTCGGCGGGTTGGGCGGGGGGCGCGACAGCCACAGGGCGCCGGCCGCCGCCGCGCCGAGCAGCGCGGCGACTAGAACGGCGGGAATGGTTTTCGACATGGCCGGATTTCCTGCTGAGGGGCGGCGGTCCGCCGCGCGGATTCTTCCGCGCGCGCGCCGCATCGAGTACGATTCTACGAGGGACCGCCGCGGGGATCAATGTCTGGCGCCGCGGCGGGAGGCGGTTGCGCTGTCTGGAAGTCTGCGCGTGTGTGGAGTTTCCATGGTGGCCTGCGGCGCGCATACCCCAAGT
>MWEK01000024.1 GCA_002070955.1 Planctomycetes bacterium ADurb.Bin069 | reverse complement strand
CGCTTCCCCAATCCACGAGCAATCAAGTCTAAACCCTCCGAGCCAACCTGCCTATCCTTGACCCACTGGCCGCCGGCGAGTCATGGCGGTCTCGGACCACCCTGGCCGCCGCGATGGGTCAACTCCAAACCGGCGCCATCACCGTGGCATGGCCCGCCCGGTTGACGAGGCGGTAATGCTGGGTGGCATTGCCCAGGTTTGGAAAGCGTCCCCAGGTTATCTCGTGGTGCTTTGTGAGGGGCGGAAGGGTCAAGGTTTCAGGATCTGCGCCGAATGCGGCGCTGGCTTGAGAAGCGGACGGGTGAGCGCAGAACACGAGTCGCCGACAGGCCGCCGATGCCGGGGCACGCTTGAGTCGGTTGCTCTGGGGCACCAATTTGTTAGCGACGTTCTCCGAATTCGATTTGCTCGCCAGCAGCGCCTGCTTTCCTCGGCGGATCGCGTCTGGTTTTACCACTCGCTCGCGTATGCGCTCGCTCACGGCGCGGCGGAGGTTATTGAAGTACCGCGCCAAGACCTCAACGTAACAGTTCGCGCATCCGGACCGGATACTCACGAGATTGTCCTGTACGATGCCGTGCCCGGCGGAGCGGGCCTGGTGGCGCGACTCGAAGAGCCGGAGACTTTTCGGCAAGTGCTCGAGTGCTCACTTGCGCGGGTCGCCGATTGCCGCGGCTGTGCTCCCGACGCGAGTTGCTATGCTTGCCTCCGGCACTACGCGAATCAGTTCGCGCACCCGAAGCTCAAGCGTGGTCCGGTTGCCGAGTTCTTGGCTGACAGTCTGAAGGCTTGGGCATGAGCTGGAATCTGACTGCCACGCATGGGGAGTTTGCTCCTTTAGAGATGGCGTGGAACAATGTACGCATGGAAGAGGTGAACGGGATTGGTGATTGCATACGTTCCTTCCGGACGTGCCTCGATCTGTGAGGTAAGGAGCGGACGGTCGCGCGCTTCCTCCGCGGCCGCGTCCGAGACCGCCGAACCGCCGCGGCTCACTCGCTCACAAGCGCGATGGACGCCCAGTAGCCCGCCTCCCACGCCCAGCCGTTGGCCTGATTGAGGAGCTCCAAGCGGACCGTCTTTCCGGCGTAGGCCGAAAGGTCCACCGCGACCGTGCGCCACCCGTTCTTCGCCGTGTCTTTGCCGATGGTGCCCTGGAAGAGCGTCACCCCGTCGGCCTTGACGACCAGCTCCCAGTCGCCCTCCTCGTGGTGGCCCACCTCCAGCACGAGCCTGGTCTTGACGCCGGCGGGAATGCTCGCTTCCCGCGAAAGCGCGCAGGGGACCGTCCGGCTCTGGGGATGCGTGAGCAGGACGTTTTTCTTTCCGCGCAGCTCGGGGCGCAGCCCCGGGTCCATGTCCGGGCCGCAGTTGGTGATCTTCCAGCCCGGCGCGAATTGCTTGACCGCCCGCACGATATCGGTCACCGCGGTGATCCGCTCCATCTCCTCGGGGGTGAAGCGGCTGCCGGCGATGGGGCCGGGCTCCCAGCACTGCTCCAAGGCGCTCGGGACGGGCGCGGCCACGGGGATCAAAAAGCGCTCCTCGCCGTTCTCGACGACGATCTTCCCGCCGGCCTTGACGACGGCCTCCCGCGCGAGCTTTTCACAGGCCGCCAGCAGCTTGGGGACGTTGTAGGCGGTGTGGCTGAAGACGCCGTTCTCATCCAGGGCGGAGTAGAAACGCTCCGGGAGCCGCGCAAAGCCCATGCTTGTGAAGAGGACGCCGCCCGCGTTCGAGGGGTTGCAGTCCGAGTCCTGGCCGCAGCGGCAGGAGATGATGATCGTGGCGTCGGGATCGCGCTTGCCGTAAAGCAGCCCGATCACGATATACGCCGCGTTGAGCTTGGCGTCGATGTTGAAGTCGGCCTCCGGGCCCGTGCAGGAGAACCGGCGGTAGGCCTTGTTGCGCTGGTACTTCCGCTCGACGAGCTCCCAGGTCTTCTCCCAGTCGTCGGGGTGGGCCTGCCACCAGGCGATCACGTCTCGGATCGTTTCGGCGAACATGCTCCCGGCGGGCACGCAGGCCAGGCCGGCCTGGACGATCTTCAGCGGATCCTCCTCGAAGAACGCCTCGGTGTACATGCCGCCCACGAATTGCCCGCCGTACAGGCCGTCGCCGTAGTTCATCAGGCGGCCGAACTTCTCGCCCAAAGCGATGGCGATGTTCGGCAGCCCCGGCGCGATGAGGCCCGAGAAGTCCGCCTCGATCTGATAGTCGATGTCATCGGCGTGGGAGTTGAAGCGCGGATGCCCGGAGTCGGGCGGAGCGATGCCGTTCCTGAGATTGTGGCGGCCGGCGTGGTTGGCGTGCCAGAGCGGGTAGCCGCTGTTGGCGAAGTCGATCCCCGCCTGGCGGATCGAAACGTCGAGGCCGTAGAGCTCCAGGGTGCGCACGAACGTCATCTCGACGTAGATGTCGTCCTGGTGGAACTGGTTGATCGTCTCGGGCTTCCACGGAGGCATGGCCTCGGCCGGGATGATCTTGCCCATCCACTTGAATTCGGTGGGACCGCCCCAACCGACTCCGGCCATCTGTCCGATCCAGCCGGCCTTCATCTTGTCGCGGTACTCGGCCACCGAGAGGGTCCGGAAGGCGCCCGCGGCCGACGCCGCCGTGGCGGCCGCCGCCAGAAACGCCGCCGCGCGCACGATTATCCGACGTTGCATGGTAATGCTCCTTTGTTCATGCGTTTGCCTTTGCGCCTATTGTAATCGGCGCGCGCGAAGGGGCGCAAGCGCGATCCGTTGCGCCCGAGGCGGCGGGCGGCCATAATAAGCCTCGCGCGGCGAATCCCAGAAGGATCAGACGGCGGAGGAGGCTCGTGCGAATCCCGGCGTTCATCTCTGCGTGCGCGATCATCGCGGCGGCCGGCTGCCGCGGACCGGCCGGCGAACCCGCCCAGGCCGGGGCCGCCTTCGCCGCCGCGCTGGCCGCCGGCGAGCAGGGCAGCGCGCGCTGCCTCGATCTTATGACCGATGAGGCGCGCGCGGCGTGCATGGCGCTCGATCCGTGCTGGTGGTGGGGGGGCGCCGCGCCGCCCCGGGCCTGCAGGGTGGTTGACAGCCGGACGGCGGGCGAGACCGCCACCGTGACCCTCGCCGCCGTCAGCGCCGAGGGGCAGGAGGCGAGGATCGTTCTGGGCCTGCGCCTCGAGCGTGGGCGGTGGCGACTCTTCGCGCTGGGCGATGAAACGCGGCTGATCGCCATCGCGGAAATGGCGCGGGTGCTCAAGGCGACGGCGGAGAAGGCGCGGCCGTGAAGGTGCTCGTCGTCGGCAACCCGATCGCGGGCGGAGGGGCGGCGGCGCGGAAGATCGAGGCGCTCGCCGAGCTGCTGCGCGCCCGCGGGCATGCCGTCGAGGTGTTTCTGACCGCCGCCGCAGGCGATGCGCGGGCGCGCGCGGCGGCGCCGGAATTCGGCGCGGATGCCCTGATCGCCGCCGGAGGCGATGGAACGTTGAACGAGGTGGTGAACGGTCTGCGCGAACCCTTCGCCACCCCGGTGGGGTTTCTGCCTGCCGGCACCGCCAACGTGACCGCCCGGGAACTCGGCCTTAGCGGAACCCCCGAGGAGATCGCGGCGCTGATCGAAGCCGGCGACGCGCGGCGCATCGACGTCGGCCGCGCCGGCGGCCGGCGCTTCCTCATGGTGGCCAGCGTGGGGTTTGACGCCCTCGTGGTCGCGGAGGATGCGCGGCGCCGCGCCAAGTCTCAGCGTTTCACGCGCTTCGCCGTGCCGATCCTGCGGGCGCTGTGGCGCTATCGGGCGCCGGCGCTCACCGTGACGGTGGACGATGCGCCTCCCGTGAAGGGCGCCCTGGCGATCGTGAGCAAGACCCGGCACTACGGCGGTCTCTTCAGCCTGGCGCGGGAGGCGCGCTGCGATTCGGGGGTGTTCGAGGTGACGGTGTGCGCGCGGGGCTCGCGCCCGGCCCTCGTTCTGTACGCCCTGGCCGCGCTGTGCGGCCGCATGGAGCGCCTCGGCGGCGTGCGGACGCTGCGGGGCATCCGCGTCGCGGTGGAATCCGAAGCCCCGGCGCCGGTCGAAGTGGACGGCGAGCCTTTCGGAACGACGCCGGCGACCTTCGAGCTCGCGGCCGGGGCGCTGCCGTTTCTGGCGCCGCCCCGCCGCTCGTGATGGACGCGGCGCGCGCCGTCCCGTATCCTTGAATGGATATGGCGAGGATGAGGATTCTCTGCGTTGTATTGTTATGGTTCCCTTGCGCCGGCTGGCGGGCCTTTGCCGCCTGTCCGGCCCGGGAGGCGCTGTACGGCGCCCCCGTCGTCTACACGCTGCCGTCGAACGATCCTTTCTCCACCGCCAAATCGCACGTGCTTCTGTCGGGGGACTACGACGGCGACGGCTTGCTTGACTGCTGCGTTCTCAATCGGCACGCGCCGCATATCTGCATCCTGCGTGGGAACGGGGACGGGACTTTTCGAGCCCCGGAAGCTTATGTGCTCCCCGAGACCGAAAGCACGGTCTACGAAGGCATGTGCCAGGGCGATCTGGACGGCGACGGGAATCTCGACTTCGCGGCCGTGGATTTCTACGGCGGCAGGCTCGCCGTCGTGTTCAACGATGGCAACGCGGGGCTTTCGCCCGCGACGGTCTATTCCACCGGCGGCGGCAGCTACCCCCACGGAATCCAGGCGGAGGACATGGACGGCGACGGCGACCTCGATCTTGTCGTGACGTACGATCTGGCCGCCGCCGTGGCCATCTGGAAGAACGACGGGAAGGGCGTTTTCACCCTGTTCAACATGGTCCCGACCCAGGGCGTGCGGCCCCAGAACGTGGGCATCGGCGACTTCGACGGCGACGGCGATCTTGACTACGCGGCCGCCAACTCGGAGTGGATCGGCGGCGGCGTGCCGAGCGTGACGATCTTCCGCAACGGCGGCGACGGCAGGGCGGCCTTCGTTCAGAGGATTCTGACGCCCCCCGCGTCGGGGCCGTGCTCCTGCCGTGTCGCGGATCTCGACGGCGACGGAGCGCTCGATCTCGTCGTGGGATCGTGGACCGACGCGTCGGTGTGCGTCTTGTGGGGCAACGGCAAGGGCGAGTTCTCCGAGGCGCAGGTGCTGCGCGCGCCCCCGAGTTCGACCGCCGTCGAGCCGGCGATCGCCGATCTTGACCGGGACGGCGCGCTGGACTTGGTGGTGGCGCTTTTCGAGCCCATCGCGGAGAATCCCACCCGATTCGCCTTGATGATCTTCTGGGGCGACGGCGCCCGGGGATTCACCGCCGGTCCGTTTCTGCCCGCCGGCGTGAATCCGCGCTATCCCGTCGTCGAGGACTTCGACCGCGACGGCGACCCGGACATCGCGTCGGTCCAGTGGTACGACAGCACGGTGGAGGTGTTCGAGAACCTCTGCGCGCCGGGGCAACGGTTCGTGCGGGGCGATTCCAACGCCGACGGCCGGTTCAATGTCGCCGACGCCGTCACCGTCCTCGGATACCTTTTCGCAAGCACGCCGGCGCCCTCGTGCCTGGACGGCGCCGACATCAACGACGACGGCGCCGTCAACGTCGCGGACCCTGTGACGCTGCTCGGCTACCTCTTCGCGGGCCGGCCGCCGCCGCCGCCGCCTTTTGCGGTCTGCGGCTACGATCCCACCGAGGACGCGCTGGGCTGCGAAGCCTACCCGCCCTGCGACTGAGCGCCCGCCCTCGGCGCGCGGCGCCGCCGGCGTCACGCCCCCGCGGACGGCCTTCCCACGCTGAAATAGCGGAACCCGAGGGCGGCCATGGCGTCGGGGGAATAGACGTTGCGCAGGTCGATGAAGACGGGGACGCGCAGGAGCGCCTTGATCCGTTCCAGGTCCATGGCGCGGTATTCGTTCCACTCCGTCAGGAGCACGACGGCGTCGGCGCCCGACACGGCCTCGTAGGGATCGGCGCAGTAAACCACCTCGGGCAGGACCTTGCGGGCCTCGTCCATGGCCCGCGGGTCGTGGGCGCGGATGCGGGCGCCGTGCTCGGCGAGAGCGGGGATGATCGTCAAGGCGGGCGCCTCCCGCATGTCGTCGGTCTCGGGTTTGAAGGCCAGGCCGAGGAACGCGATCGTCGCGCCGGATTCCTTGCCGCCCAGCGCCGCGCGGATCTTCCGCGTCATGCGGGCTTTCTGGGCGGCGTTGGCCTCGACGACGGCCTCCACGATGCGGCAGGCCGTGCCGCAGGACTGGGCGATCCTGAGGAGCGCGTGGGTGTCCTTGGGGAGGCACGAGCCGCCGTAGCCCGGGCCCGCGTGGAGGAACTTCTGGCCGATGCGCCCGTCCAGGCCCATGCCCTTGGCGACGTCCTGGACATTGGCGCCGATCTCCTCGCAAATGGCCGCCATCTCGTTGATGAAGGTGATCTTCGTGGCGAGGAAGCCGTTGGAGGCGTACTTGATGAGCTCGGCCGTTTCGAGCGACGTGGTGACGAAGGGCGTCTCATTGATGTACAGCGGCCGGTAGACTTCCTTGAGGACCTCAGCGGCGCGGGGCGAGTCGGCGCCGATGACGACGCGGTCGGGGCGCTGGAAGTCGGCGATGGCCGCGCCTTCCCGGAGGAACTCCGGATTGCTCGCGACGTCGAAGTCGGCCGCGGGATTGGCCTGCGCCGCGATGTGGGCCACCTGCCGGGCCGTGCCGACGGGCACGGTGCTTTTGTTGGCGATCACGGTGTACGCCCGGATGTGCGGCGCGATTTGAGCCGCCGCTTCGTAAACGTAAGTGAGATCCGCGTACCCGTCGCTGCGGCGCGAGGCGGGGGTGCCGACGGCGATGAACACGACCTCCGCGCCGTCCACCGCCGCGGCCGTGTCCGTCGTGAAGGCCAGCCGCCCGGCGGCGAGATTCTCGCTCACCAGGGCGTCGAGCCCCGGTTCGTAGATCGGAATCTCGCCGCGCGCCAGGCGCGCGATTTTCTCCGCGTCCTTGTCGACGCACGTGACCGTGTGGCCGAACCGGGAAAAACACGCCCCGCTGACGAGCCCCACGTAACCGCTGCCGATGACCGTGATCCGCATGCGCGTCGTCGCTCCGGAAATCCGCCGCTCTAAAAGGCTCTATCCTGGCGGAAAAGCGGGAGAATGCAAGGGTCGGAGCGTCAGGGCGCGCAGGGGGGGTGGACGCCGCAGGTCAGGGGGTCGCCGAGCGTCGTCTGATCGAGGCCGCAGGCGGCGAAGGGCTCCGCGGGCGGCGGGCCGCCCGCAAAGAGGTACGCCAGGAGCCGGAGGGCATCGGTGAGGTCGATTTTTCCGTCGTCGTTGATATCGAGGGCCTTGGCGCAGGGGGGCGCCGTGTCGCGCCCCGCGACGTACTTCAGCACCGCCGCCGCGTCGGAAACGGTGAGGCGTCCGTCGGGCGCGGCATCGCCGCGCCGGAAAGGCACCTGGTTGGGGTCCTCGACCAACGTTTCGCTGTAGGAATCCACGGCGAGCATGCGCAGCGCTTCCATGTTCGGGCCGCGCAGAATCACCTTGGCGGGCGTTATGTCGCGGTACGGCTCGGCGATGTCAACGGCGTGCACGTTGCCCAGGGGCGGGGCGAAGAGCACCCGGAAGCGCTGATCGGTGTTGTGCCAGTCCGCCGCGTAGACGAGGCGCCAGTAGTCCCGGACCTCGGCCGTTCCCTCGGCAAGCGCCACGCGCGCGCCCATGAGCTGCGCCGGGCCGTTGGCCAGGATCAGGCGTTTCAGCCGGTAGTCCAGCTCGATGCTCTCCTCCCCGGCCTCGATCCGGACGCGGTAGCGCGGGAGGGCCGCGTAGGTCGTGCTGCCGAACCTGAACTTGCGCATGTGGTTGTCGGGGTCGTCGATGGGGACGGCTTGCATCCACAAGCCGCCGATGGCGGAGCCGACGCCGGCGAAGTCGGGCGTGTTGGAGAGGTAGCTCTCGTCGAAGACGATGTCGGGGGGCGTCGAACCGGCCTGGAAGCGCAGGAGCTTGATCGTCACTTCGTGGAGGCCGTCCGGAGCGACGAAGCGCTGGCGGTACTCCAGTTCCAGATAGGGCGGCAGGCCTTCGCTCTGGCTCATCGTCAGCGTGAAGCGGCCGGCGGTCGCGGCGGTCGCCTCGCCGTCCGGCGACCGGAGCCGCAGACTCTCGATCAAGTCGCCGTCCGCCGCGGGCCCGCGCATGACGATCCGGTGGGCGCCGGAGCGGAAGCGCGCCCACGCGCGCCGTCCCTGCTCGACATCCAGCGTGCGGCGGTGCAGGAAGGCGCCCGCCGCCGCGGTCTCCGGGGGAATCGTGATGTTGAAGGTGTAGGCGGTATTGACCAGCCCCTCGGGGATGAGGTAGGGGCGGATCTGCTTGATCTTGAGGGCGCCGTCGCGGAGAAACTTGAACTCGATGTCCAGGATTACGCGCTCGGGATCGTGGGGCCCCGGATCGACAGGGAAGCAATCCGCGGCGAGGGCGCAGGCGCGCCCCAGCTCCTTGAGCTGCGCGTCGGTGAGCACATAAGTTCCCGGCGGCACCAGCGACGATGGCCGGGCGCGCACGACGGCGGTCACCTCGCCGTCCTCGAGGGCGAGGATGTCCTTCTCGGGGGTCACGTCGGGATCGGGAAGCACGACGCTCGCGTCGCCGAGCTGGACATTGACCAGATAGCGTTTATCGAAGGGGTCGAAGGGATTGCCGGTGAACGCGACGCCGTTGGCCGCCTCGTCGGGGAAGGCCGGCGTCACCAGGACGCCCATCACGGCCTGAGCGTGCGGGAGTTGAAAGTAGGAGCGCTCCTCGAAGGCGCGCATGTTCCAGAGGCCGGCCCAGACGCGCCGGAGGCCGCGCTCGATCTCGCGCTCGCCGCGGATGGCGCGATCGCAGGCCGACGGGCCGTCGCGATCGCCGTCGGTGGAATCCGCCGGGCACATCGAGCTTGAGTCGTAGAGCCCCGCGCCGCTGAAGACCAGGTCGTCCTCCATGTTGGAGGAGGACCGCGCGCGCAGCATGATGCGCGGCGAGCCGAAGACTTCCTCGGCCTGCGCCGCCACGGCGGCGACGAGGGCCGGGTCGACAACGGTGTTGTCGCGCAGCTCGCGCACGAGGCCGTTGAGGAGCGCGGCTCGGTAGGCCGAGTCGCTCCTGAACTTCGCGTCGGCCAGAAGCGAGGTCACGTAGTCCCGGCACGTCACGGCGCGAGGGGCCGACCCGCGGCGATCGAGGATGATGTTCCGGTCCATGAACGCGAGGTAGTACTTGAAGGGGATGGCGAAGGCCGGGACTTGGTACTTTTCGGGAAGGCAGCGGTAGAGCACCGCCAAGTTGGCGGCCTTGGCTCCGAAGCGCGTCAACAGGGCCTCGGTTTCTCCGGCCGCCTCCCGCAGATCGGTCAGCTCGGACCAGGCAAGGTCGGCGGGCGGAGGCGGTTCGATGGAAGGGCGGTGCGCGTCCCACCAGGCCTGGGCCTCGGCCTCGGAGACTTCGACGGGCGGCTCGTAGGCGAGGGGGCCGACAACCAGTTTGACGAGCTTGCCCTCGAAGGGCGCGAATGCCGCGCGGGGATTCTTGACGAAGGCGTTCGGCGTTCCGCGGCGCGAGGCCCGGACGTTCAGGTGGCTCAGCTCGCCCTGGCGGGCGCCCGTGATGACGCCGGCGATGACGGCCTCGAGAAAGGCGGGCACCCCGTCCAGGATCAAGAGGTCCTGCCAGCTCAGCGCGCCCGCGGCGCCGGCCTCCTCGGCCTCGCGCGCCGTCATGAGCCGAATCCGGCCGTAGCCCGTGGCCAGGCTGTAAGCCTCGTAGACCACATCGCCGTCCGCCGACAGTTGGTAGATGCAGAAAGGCGGGTCCTGCCAGGAGCGGGCGTTCTCGCGGGCCGCATCCGAATCGGGAATGTAGCACAGGGGGCCCAGGTGAAAGGTGGGCGCCAACGTCGCGATGAGCGCGGCCACCTCGTCGCGCTCGGGCAGTTCGGCCGCCCGCGAGACATCGGTGAAAACCGTGATGCCGAACCGGCCGCCCTCGATTTCAAAAAGCGCGCCGGCCCAGTACCGCCGCGTCGCCCGGCGCTCGACGAGGGCCATGTACTCCTCGGGCGTGAAGGCGGGGAAACGCTCGGGGAACTCGAAGGCCATGAACTCCAGGTGGCGCGGATAGACGTTGACGTTCTGATAGCAGACGGGGAGCAGATCGCCGGCGGCGGCGGGCGCCAGATACTTGCCCGTCCGAAGCAGATCGGGGCGGAACTCCTCGGGCATCGTCAGCGCGTCGAAAAGGGCGCGCGAATCGATGACGGTGGCGTAGTTGGCGGCGCCGGCCGAGGATGCCAGAGCGGCCAGGGCGAGCAGCGCCGCGCCGGGGCGACCGAACGCCCCGGGCGGCCGGGTCCGAGCCGATCGCATGTCGAGATGTCCTTTTGCGCGGTTCGCGGACCGCGTCTAGCGGCACCTGCTGGCGCAGCCCGCGCACGAGGCCCGGGTGCAGCTTTTCTTCGCCGTCGAAGGCGCGCTCGAGGCAGTCCCCTGTCCGGCGCCGTTGCGCGAGGCTATCGCCGCGGCAGAGATCAGCTTTTCGAGGCGCTCGCAGCCGCATTCCGGGCAGGTCGTGCCCGCTTCCAGGCCGGTGCCGCGCACCAGAAACTCGTTCACCGCCTTGCATTTCCGGCAGCGAAACTCGTAAATTGGCATCCTTTGCTCCTTTTCGGGTGGCAAGGCCGATTGTACCATCCCTTCCGGGTCGAGCCGAGCACGGCGTGCGCGCCGGTCCGCCCGTTCCTGTGACTGCGCCCCGCTTCGTGGTAGAGTCGTGGTAGGAGCATGCGCAATCCATGGCGACACTGTTGACTTTTTTCCTCGCCGCCGCCGCGGGCTCGTCGGGGGTCGATGTCGGCAAACAGCTTGTCGCGGCCATGAAGTCGGGCGACGGGGCGCGCATCCGCGCGCTCCTGGCGGAGGTGGGCGCCGAGCCGACCAAAACGACCGTGGAGATCGTGCTCCGGATCGGGGTCGAGCACCCTTCCCACGAAGTGTATGCGGCCGTCAGACAGACGCTGGCCGCCGTGCGGGGCGCTGAGGCCATCGCGGCGATCGGCAAGACGCTGGCGCAGCAAAAAGACGAGCGCATGCGCACGCTGGCGCTCTTCGCGCTCGAGGACATTCCCGTGGAGGCCGCCGTGAGCCACCTCGAGGCGCGCCTCAAGGACAAGGATCAGGCCCTGGCGATACGCGCGGCGCGGGCCCTCGGCGGCAAGCCTTTCAAGAGCGCGGTGACGGCGCTCGTCGGGATCCTTCCCGCGGCGGAAAAAATGTCCCCGGAATACGGCCTCGTGGCGCGGCAGGCGCTGTACCAGCTCACGGGGCAGAACATCCGTGTCGCCGAGGACTGGGCCAAGTGGTGGGCCAAGGAGCGGGAAGTCTGGGAGCCCGGGCTTTCCGACGGCGGCAAGGGCCGCTCCTGGCGGGGGTTTCGGCCTCCCATGCCGCTGCCGCGCTTTTTCGGCATCGAGGTCCTGTCCGTGCGCGTGGTCTTCGTGATCGACATCTCGGGCAGCATGGAAGAGCCCGCCGCGGGTTTCGGCATGTCGCGCGTGCAGCTTGTCAAGCAGGAGCTGATCCGCACCATCAAGGGCCTCCGTCCCGAGACGCGCTTCACGGTGATTTCCTTCAACAACAAAATCACCCCCCTGTGGCCGAGCCTCTACCCGGCGACGCCGCCGAACATCGCCAAGGCCGTGGCGTGGGTGCAGGGTCTGGCGGCGAGCGGCACGACGTGGACTCAGGAGGCGCTCGCGGCGGCCTTCGATATCAAGGAAGCCAATGCGATCGTGCTCTTGTCCGACGGCAGCCCGTGCAAGGGCGCGGGGCTCCTGCCGACGCAACCGATTCTCGACTGGGTCGAACGGGCGAATCGGTTCCGGAAGGTCGCGGTGCATGCGGTGGGGTTTCGCGAGGCCTTCGTGCCGTTCCTCCGCAGCCTGGCGCAGCAGAACGGCGGCACGTACCGGAACGCGCAGCCGGATTCTCCGGCCGGCGAGGGCGAGGAGCGCGATCCCGAAGGAGAGCGGGACGAGGGCGGAGCGCGGGGGCCGAAAGCCGGCGCGCGACCGCTCCAGAAGACGCCGTGAGGCGGGCGGAGATCGAGGAGAACGTCGCCCGACCGCGGGAAGAGCCGCGAGCCGCCGCGGCGCTACCTTGGAGGCGGCGGATCGATGCTGAACTTGTCCAGCAACTCGCCCGCGGCGTCGTGCGCCCGCCCGCGGAGGCTCGTCGCGTCCGCCTCGAAGAGAACGTAATGGTAGCAGGAGTTGGCGTAGACTTGGAAGGGATTCTCGGTGAGGTTGACGGGGTAGAGCGGCGCGCCCCCGCCGCCGGTGACGACGTAGGTGATGCCGTTCTTGACGCTGCGCATGTAGGCGTGCTCGTGGCCGCTCAGAACGAGGCTCACGCGATATGCCTCCCAAAGCGGCGCGAGGTGTTTCTGGACAAGGGTGTTGGGGCCGCGCCGGCTCGAGCTGTGGACGTGGTCGTGGAGGGCGACGATGCGCCAAGCGGCGGCGTCCGCGCGCTCCGACGCCAGGTCTCGGAGGAGCCAGCGGTACTGCGCGCTTGTAGGGCGGAAGTCCTGCTGGGAATCCAGAACGGTGATGTGCACGCTCCCGTAGTCGCAGGAATACCAGGCCTCGGTGTCCGAGCCCGATTCGACGGCCGGCACCATGAAATACTGGAAGTACTGCGGCGCGTGCTCTTCGTGGTTGCCCAGGACCGGGAGGAGCGGGGCCGTGCTCAGGAGCGCCGCGGCCGGAGCGAAGAAGTCCCGCCGCCAGAGAGCGGACTGGTTGCCGTTCGCCACGAAATCGCCCAGGTGAATGAAGAACGCCGGCGCGGCGGCGGCCACCTTTTCCGCGATCGCCTCCAAGACGACCGGGTTGTCGCGGGAGTCTCCGAAGGCGGCGAAAACGAAGCCGTCCTTGTCGGCAGGCGCGGTGACGAAGGTCCCCGTCCGGGCGTGGGCTTCCTCGGCGGGCAGGGTCGACACGTCCTTGCCGGCGGGCGCGGTGACGAAGGTCCCCGTCCGGGCGTGGGCTTCCTCGGCGGGCAGGGTCGGCAGCACCTTGTAGTGGTAGCGCGTGCCGGGCTGGAGGTCGGAAAGGGCGACGGCGTGCAGAACGACCGCCTCGGGTTCAAAGAAAGACCAGCCGTACTCAGGCGTCGTACCGTAGAGGAGCTTTCCGGCCGCGGGCGCGGCGGTCTCCCACATGATCGTCATGTCGGTTGCGCCGGGAGATTGAAGGTACGGCCCGCAGGTGATCGGCGTCCGCGCGGGCGCCGCGCCTTGAAGCGCGGCGGCGAGACAGAAGGATACGACGCAGGCTGGGGCGATTCGCATGGCATTCCACCTCCGGGCCGAGGATAATGAGAACCGCCCCGATCATATGCGCGCTGAACGGGGGAAGCAAGCTCGCGCGGGGCGTTGCAACGGAAGGGCTTTCGAAATGAGTCGCGCGGCGCGGATCGGGATTTTGGCCGCCCTCGCGTGGGTGTGGGCGGGACCGGCGGGGGCGGACGTTTCCCGGCGGCTGACGCTGGTCCGCGACGGCCGGCCGGCCGCGGCCATCGTCATTGGGGCTGAAGCCGGTTTCGCGCCCTCCTTCGCGGCGTGGGAGCTGCAGCTTCACATCCGCAAGATCACCGGCGCGGAGCTGCCGATCGCGACGGACCGCGATCCGCCGGCGGGAACCAGGATTCTGGTGGGCGCCGGGCGCCTCACCGAGGCCTTGGGACTCCGCGGCGATGCCTTCAAGCCGCAGGAGTACCTGATCGCCTTTCGTCCGGACACGCTCGTCCTGATGGGCTGCGATCGCCGCGACGACGCTTATCCCGTGTGCCTCGACGGCCGTCCGGAGCGCGTCGAGGGCCGGTTTGGAAAGGCGCTCGAGTTCGGCGGCGCCTGCCGGGCCCTTTCGGTGGAGGGGCCTGGATTCTCCGATGAGGCCGGAACGCTGGAAGCCTGGGTTTGGCTGGGACCCCGGCGCCTGGACGCGGGCACGATTTTTCGCCTCGACGGCAACCCTTGGACCTACCATATCGTCGACACCCGGGGCGAGACCGTGTGCTACACCGTCTACGACGGGAGCGCGGGCCGCAGCGTGGCGTCGCCCAAGCTCGCGGACGGCTGGCATCACCTCTGCGCGGTGCACGATGCCGCGAAGGGCGAGTTCGAGCTTTTCGTGGACGGCGCAAGTTGCGGAGCCGCCGCCTACACACTTACGACCTGCGCCGCGGCGCCGTATCTCCACCTGGGCGCCTTCGTGAGTGACGGCGTGGCGCGGAACCGCTTCGTTGGCCGCATCGATGCGGCGCGCCTGTCGCGTGTCGCGCGCGCGCCCTCGCCCGGCCGGGCCGACGCTCCGGGGGCCGTCGACGCCGACACGACGGTTGCCCTGGACTTCGACGAGGAGTCCGGACCGCCCCGAGAGGGGAGCGGGCGTTTCCGCCGCCCGAGTCCGCCGCCGCTCCGGGACGCCTTCGAGGCGCGGGGCACCTGCGACGCGGCTTTCGATTTCCTGGAGCGCTTCTGCGGCGTGCGCTGGTACGCGCCCACGGACCTCGGCCTGGTTCACCCGACCCGCGCGACGCTCCAGGTCGAGGGGGCGGATGTGCGCCGCGCGCCGGCCTTCGAGTTCCGCCACCACGCCCCGAGCGGCATCGCCCACGCCTACGTCGGCCTGGCGCCGGCGCCCAGCGACGAGGAACTGCGGCTCTTCGTCTGCCGGCGCCGCCTGGGCGGCAGGAACTTCATGACCAACCATTCGTTCTACGATTACTACGACCGGTTCTGGGAGAGGAATCCGGCCCGCCCGGACCTTTTCGAGGGGCGGCGGACGGAGTTCTTCGCGCGGGGCTACGAGGGCCGGCCGCCGCAGCTCTGCTACACGGACCGGAGCCTCGCGGCGCAGGTGGTTGCGGATGCGCGGGCGCGGCTGGACCAGGGCGCCGAGTACGTTCAGCTCGTTCCCATGGACAACGATCAGCACTGCCGGTGCGAGGCCTGCCGGGCCCTTTTTGATGAGGAGAACCGGAGCCGCCACTTTTCCTCGGGCAAGGCGAGCGCGCTTTTCTGGACTTTCGCCAACAGGGTGGCGCGCGAGCTGCGCGCGTCGCACCCCGAGGGGCGCGTGGGGGCGCTGGCCTACTTCGATTACGCCTTCCCGCCGCCCTTCGAACTGGAGCCGAACATCCTTGTGGGACCTTGTCTCCACACTCGCAACTGGTGGTGTCCCGCCATGGAGCGGAACGACCTGGCGTTTTACAAGGGGTGGTGCGCCAAGGCGCCCGGGCGGCTTCACTGCCTGTGGCTCTATCAATGTTTTCCTTACGAGAGGGGCGACGTGTACGGTTTCCGGGCGTTCCCGGGGTTTCACGCGCACACCCTCGGGCGGCAGTTCCGGATGTTCGCCGCCGACGGAGTGCGGGGGATCTTTCTCTGCGGCGTGGCCGACTATATCGACGGGTATTTGACGCTGCGCAGCTTGGACGATCCGTTTTTCGACATCGATGCGGCGCTGGAGGAATTCTTCACGGGCTACTACGGCCCCGCCGGCCCGGCGATGCGGCGCCTGTACCTGGAGATCGAGCGCGTCTACATGGATCCCGCGAACTATCCCGAGGCCGTGCGGACGGAGGACGCGCATTTCCACCAGACCGAGGAGATGGCGTGGCGGTATCTCGGGACGCGCGAGCGCCTGGCGGCCTGGGGCGCGCTCCTGGAGGAAGCCGAGGCCGCCGCCCGCTCGGCCGAGCAGAAGGAGCGCGTAGCGGTTTTCCGGAAAGATCTTTGGGGACCGATGGCGGCGGGGCGCGCGCAGTGGGAGGCGAAGCGGGGGGAGCGCTGAGGGATCCGCGGAGCAAACTCAGCCTCCGCGGGCGCGGCGCCGCGGCGGGGCCCGGGCGTGAATGGCGACCCTGCGCAGATTCGAACTGCGAACCCCCAGCTCCGGAGGCTGGTGCTCTATCCATTTGAGCTACAGGGTCGCGTAAGGTAGTGCATTATAGGGGTGTGAAACGGGGGTGTCAATTCGGCGCGGCGGCGCCGGAGGCGCGTTATAAGCCGAATCCCGACATCTTCAGGACATCGTGCAGGATCAGCGTGATCTTGGCGTGGCGGCCGTCGAACTCCGGCCCGCGCGGGAGGGATGCGTCGGCTTCCATGTCGCGCTTGCAGGCCGCCAAGAGCCTGCCGGCCGCCTGCAGCGCCTCATCGGCCTCCCGGCCCTCGGCGTTCAGCGCAGCGTGAATCAGCTTCTGAGCTTCCTTGATGCGCTCATCCACCGCCGCGAATGGCCGCGCCCCAGGCGCGGTGCTCGGCGTCTCCGTCGCCACCGCCACGGGCGGCGCCGTTTTGCGCGGCGGCGGAGCGACCGGCGCGGGCGCGTCCTTGGATTTCTCGGGCGCCGGGCTTTCGATGGGAACCGACGCGACCTCCCGGGGCGGCTCCTCGATGGGCAGGAGCGCCGCCAGGGCTTCCATGAGGCGCGGCGATGCCGCTATGCCCTGGTACTCCCCGTATGCCACGTCCGGGAATCCCCGGCGCCACGCCACGCGGATGGCCTTCATGCCCCGCAGAACGCCCTCGCCGCGGAGTTGCTTGAGATAGCCCGCCAGCTCGTTCTTGCGCGCGGCGCGGAACACCGCGGGATCGGCGCGCTTGACCGATGCAACTTCCGCCGCCGGGAGTTCCGACCGGCCGCCTTTGTCCAACGTGAACTGCCACACGCCGCCCACCTGTTCCGCCGCCGTCACATAGAGCGAACCGCCGTTCGCGAGGGTGATCTCCTTCACGTCGCCGCCGCGGGCGGCCGGATCGGGCTCGACACCCTTGACGATCTCGAGGAGCGCCAGCGCATCGCGGCGCAGGGCGAGGGCTTCCGGCGTCCCGTGGCCGGCGAGCAGTTCGAGCGCGTCGCCGTACTTGCCGGCGGCGATCGCCGCGGCGATCCGAGCGCGCGGCGCCGCGGCCTTGCGCTCCGCCTTGGCGGGCGGCTTCGCGGCGGGTTTCGCCGGCGGCCGGGGCTTCGCCGGCGGCGCGGGCTTGGGAGGGGCCTCGTCCGTTTTCGGGGCGGCCGGAGTTGCCGGCTCCGCCGGAGCGGCCGGCGGCTCGGCGCGGCCGAGGAGATAGGCGGCGAAGGACGCGCCGGGATCGACGAACCCCTTCTCGCGCAGGTACTGGAAACGGCCGTAGAGAGCCCCTCCGACGATGGCCAGGCAGAGGAGGAGAAAGGTCCTGAACTTCATGGGCGCGTTTTCCCGGCGTGCACGCGGCTGCGCGCCGCGGCCGTTACGTCGAACAATACCACATCGCCGCCGGAGATGCGCCGCTTCAACGCGGCTCTTCCATCGCGCGCAGGCGGGACATACAATAAAAAAAGGCCTTCGACCGAGAGGGGAAAAGCCGAAGGCCGTGACTGTGTTTGCAGTATGAACATCGTCGCGCGCACGCGAAAACTTTAGGAACGGGCGCAGCGCGCTGGCCGGACCGACGAGGTGATCCATCGTGAGAACAATGCTCTGTGCGGCGCTGATTGCCGGAACGTTCCTACGGGGAGCGGAGGAAGGGCAGGGCGGCGAAGCCCCCAAGGGCGAGACGCCGCCGGTCGAGGGCCTCGCGAGGCTTCTGGAGCGCTTCGAGCGCGAGAAATCCCTATCGCCTGACAAGCGCCTCGAGGCCATCGAGGAGTTCAAGCTTCACCGCACCCCGGAATGTGTCAAGTTTCTGCTCAAGATCATGCCCGGAGAGACGGACATGACGATTATCAGGGCCATCGTCATCGACCTCGCCATGCTCGGGACGGCGGAGTCGGTGTCTGCCGCCGTGGCCGAGGGGCTGCCCCGCCTGGCGCCGCTGGTTCAGATCTCGCGGGAACGCGACCCCCTCGTGCCCCGCATTTGGACCTACCGAGCGGGCAACGATTATCGGATGCTGCCCGATTTCTACTTCGGGGAGATCTCCGGCGCCCTCGCGGCCGTGACCGATGCCAAGGCCCAGGACTGGCTCATGCTGCGGGGCCTGGAGGGCCCGATCGCGAAGGATCCGCTGCTCACGCAGTTCATGCTGAGCGTCATTGCGCAAGTCGAGCACCGGCACCGCGGCAAGGCGCTGGGCGACTTCCTGCGCAAGACCAGGGACTCGCAGCTCATGGGCGCGGCCGTCGACGCGGCGCGTCTTGCGCGGCTTCCCGACCCGGACTTCACGAAACTCGTGGTCAAGCTGCTCAAGCACCGCGATCACGACATCCAAATCGCCTCGGTGCTGTACTTGGAGAAGACCGCGCTGGACGAGCTCAAGAAGGAGCTGCCCAAGCTCCTCAAGAACCCGTCGGCGGAGATGCGCATGCTCGCCATCGACTGCGTGCACGAAAGCAAGCTCGGCGTCGCCCTCATCGCGCCGCTCCTGGGCGACAAGGACTGGCGCGTGCGCGCCACGGCGGTGCGCGCCGTCGGGCGGGCCGCGACGGTGGATGCCGTCACCGCCCTGGTCAAGCGCCTCGGAAGCGAGGACCACCCGCGAATCATCGACGACATCGCCGACGCCCTGACCCGCGTGACCGGCGAGGATCTCGGCCGGCAGTTTCCCGTTTGGGACGGCTGGTGGAAGGCGAACCAGAGCAAGGCCGTCCTGAAATGGCGCGATTCCGCGGAGCTGGGGATGCTCAAGGCGCGCCGCGCGACCAAGGGCCGGACGACGTCGTACTACGGACTGGACGTCAGCAACTTCGCGTGCTTTCTCCTGGACATCTCCCTTTCCATGCGGGAGCAGTACGAGGGCGAGACCGTGACCATGGGAGCCGGGCCCCGCACCGAGGTGAAGGACAAAAGCGGCAGGAAGGTCGAGCGCAAGCAGAAGATCGAGTTCGCCCGCGAGAACCTCATGAAGGCGCTCTCGCAGCTCTCCCCGCACGTGCATTACAACATCATCACCTTCACGCACGAGGCGCGGGCCTGGCGCGACTGCCTCCAGGAGAACACCGATGAATTGCGCGCCGAGGCCTTCCGGTTTCTCGAGGACCAGCGTCCCTCCGGCTCGACGAACATCTACGATGCCTTGCTGATCGCGTTCAGCGACCCGCAGGTGGACACCATCTACCTCCTGTCGGATGGCGAGCCCACGACGGGGCACATCACCGATACGGCCCGGATGCTGGAGGAAATTCGCAGGATCAACCTCTTCCGCAAGGTCAAGATCAACACCATCGGCTTCAATTTGAAGGGCGAGGCCGAGGAACTGATGCGCAAGCTCGCCGACGAGAACTACGGCGCCTTCGTCGCGAAGTGACGGCGAGGAGAGGGGGGCAGCCGCCGCGGCCCTATCCGTCGCGCGGCGCCGGTCCGCGGCCCTGGCGCCATTGCCCCCGGCCGACGAAGCCCCCCGATCGGAGCGCCGCGGGCATCAACAGGTACTCCCGCGCGGCCCGCGCCTCGTCGCCGGCGGCCTCGAACTTCCGCCGGCTGGCCGGGGAAACGAGGCCGAAGGGATCATGATCCCCGGGGCGCAACGCCTTCTCCCGCTCGCCGGGCGGAAGCTGCCTTAACATCGTGAGCTCGAAGGGCGTGAAGATTTTCTCGGCCGCCCGCCGGCCGCGCGCCAGCCTTTCCCTGAAGAGCGGCCGCAGGATTTCCTTGAGCCGCGCCACGCGGGCCTCGGGCGCCAAATCCGGGGCCGGCCGCCGCTCGGGCGGCAGCGCCTCGATCTGGCGCCGGGCCCAGAGGGAGTCGGCGACGATGTAGCGGCGCCAGTGGGCCGGGAAGCGTTCGATGGGCGGCAGGCCTCGGCGCTCCCATTCCCGCGCGCGGCGTTCCCACTCGGCGCGCGGCGCGAGACGATACACGTGCTTGAGGCGCGACCGCTGCTCCTGCGAGAGCGCCCGCCAGCGCTTCTCGGGCTGCTCCCGGGGATGCTCCCGCGGCGGCGTTTCGCCGGCGGCGCCGAGCGCGAGAATCAGAATCGCCGTCGGCATGGGCATCAGAAATCCTCGATTTCCTGGGTCAGCTCGAACACCGCCTGCACGAGGTCCAAGTCCTCGCCCAGCCATTCTCCGCCCGCCTCGTCCAGCGAGGCGTACTGCTCGACGACGGGCAGGTGAACGAGCAGATCGGGGTCGGGAAGCGCGGCCGAGTTGTCGCGCCCGGAGACGAAGTAAAAGAGCGTGAACGCCGCGGCCAAGGCGGCCGCCGCCGCCGCGACGCGCCGCAGAACGCGCGCCCGCGCGGCGATGCGGCGGCTGCGCGCGGCGACGCGGGGCCAAAGCGAGTCCACCGCGGGCGCGCCCGGCAGGTCCGCCAGAAGCGCCCATGCGCGGCGGTGCTCGTCCGCCGCGCGGCTGCAGGCGGGGCAGACCGCAAGGTGCGCCGCCACCGCCGCGGCCTCCTCGGGCGGCAGCTCGCCGTCGATGTACGGGACGAGCAGCTCGGCGCATTCCGCGCAAAGGCCGGTTCGTTCCATCATGGCTCCTCTCCCTCCGCCGCGGGCTCGTCCGCTCGGAGCAGCGGCGCGAGCCGGTCGTGCAGATTCCTGCGAGCGCGCACAAGCAGCGACCGCACGGCTTCGAGCGTCAGCCCCATGGCCTCCGCGACCTCGCGGTACGAGAGCCCCTCGAAACGGTGAAGCAGCAGGGCCCTGCGCTGGTTTTCCGAAAGCGCGGCCACGGCCCGGCGCAGAAGTTCGGCCCGCTCGGCGGCCAGAACGCCGTCTGGCGGCGATGCCGTGCGCCGCGCGGGCGCGCCCGCCAGCTCGTCGGAGCCGTCGCCGCCGACGGCGGCGGGGCGCATTACCCGCCGCTCGCGCCGCTGGGACCTGATCGCGTTCAGGCACAGGCGCGAGGCGATGGTGAAGAGCCAGGTGTGGAACTTGGCATCGGGACGCCAGCGGGACCGCGCCGTATAGACGCGCAGGAAGGTTTCCTGGGCGACATCCTCGGCTTTGCGTTCGTCGCCGAGGTACCGAAAGGCGAAATTGCGCACCGCCCGTTCGTAGCTCACCACGATCTCCTCGAAGGCGCGCATGTCCCCGCGCGCGAGGCGGAGCATCAACTCGCGTCCGCGCTCCGCTTCGGGCTTCATCGGTTATAACCCCGGCGGGGCCGCGAAGTGGCGCGGCCGGGGGCCGCGGGCGGCGCAACGCCGGCCTTCGCCGCCAGTTGCGGCGGAGGCCGCCGGGGGGGGACCGCCGCGGCCGCGAGCGGCTCGGCGCTTGCGGCGGGAGATGCGAAGGCGTACCCTATTGGGCGATCCAGCGGCGCTGCGCGCGTGGTCCTGTGGCTCATGTGGGCGGTTCGATCACGGGGCCGGACGCGGGCGGCGCGCCGGGCCCCGCCCTATCGTAATTGAAGGCGGAGGCAACGCAAGTGTGCGGCGAACGGGGGCGGCGCGCCGCCCCGCCCGGAGCCGCGCGGGTGGCGACGAATGAACTTCTGGCGAAACGTCCTTGTCGTCTGCGCGATTCTCGCGCTCGTGACGCTCGGGGTGTGGTACCTCTTCGGACTGCCCGGCCAGGTCGAGGCGCGCCTGCGCGGCTTTCTCGGGCACGAAGCGACGCGCGCCTGGGACTTCCGCGGGCTCAGGCAGGCGAGCCTGGAGGAGTTCACGGCGCGGAGCATCGTCATTCACGCCGACCCCGTGCACGAGGCGCGCGATCTGGCCGTCCTGAGCGCGGTCACGATGGCCAGCGAGGGGCCGTTCGTCCCCACGCTAGCCGGACAACGCCTCGGCGTCACGTTCCAGGTAGGCGAGCTGACCCCCGAATTGAGCCGGGGCGTTTGGAACTTTGCCGGCGCGGCGGCGTGCCTGGGCGCGCTGTGGGAGCGCGGCGTGCTGCGGGAGGTCGTGTGCACCCACGCGCTCCATGTGGCCATCAAGGAGCGCGACCGCGGTAAGACCTGGCAGGTGTCCCTCGCGAACGCGCGGCTGGACGGCGGCACGGGGACCTTGTCGGCGCAACTCGCGCCGTGCGAGGCGCCCGCCGCGGCAGGACAGCCGGCGTGGGGTTGGGACCGAGGGTCGGTCGAGGGCCGCCTGACCGCCGCTCCCCTCGAGTTCACGCTGGCGGTGCGCGCCGAGAACTTCACGGGCATCGCGGCCCTTGGCGAGCTTTTCTTCGGCCGCTCCCAGGAATTCGCCATCGACGGCGTCGGGGACCTCGAGCTCGAAGGCCGGTCGTCCGCCGAGGGGCCGGTGTGGAGCGCCCGCCTCGACGCGAGCGAGCTCGAACTCGGGTTCGCGTCTTCGGGAATTCGGCTGAGAGACCTGGCCGGGCGCGTGGCGATCGAGCGCGAGAGCATCGCGTGGGACAGCCTCGCCGGCACCATGGCGGGCTTCGACGCGCGCACCAGCGGGCGGCTCTCGCCGGCGGCCGAGCAGCCGTCGTCGGCGCGCATCGAGCTCCCGTCGGTGGCCGTGTCCAGCGCGTGGCCGCGCCTCATCGCCTGGGAGGGGTTGAAGGGGTTGTGCGCCCAAATGGCGCCGAGCGGCGTCGCCGTGGGCACGGTGCTCATCGAGCATCCCCTCGTGCCCGGGCACCAGACGATCGTGGCGGATTTCGGCGCCAAGGAAATCGCCTTCGGGAACCTGGCCCGGGCCCAAGCCGTGAAGGCGCACGCCAAGCTCGCGGGCGCCGCGGTGGAGCAAGGCGAACTGCGCTGGGAACACCTCGACCTGCTCGGCCGGCGCCACGGCGCGGGCGTGTTCGCCGTCAAGAAGGAGGAAAAGGGCTGGGCCGTGGGGGAGTTCAGCGTCGCCGCGGGCCAAGGCGCCATAACGGGGACCGGCGCCCTCAGCGATGCCGAGAAACCGGTCTTCACCCTCAAGCTCCGTCTCCCCGGCGTGCAGATCGCCGACCTCCTGGGCATGCTGAAGTTCGACGCGGGCGTGACGGGCACGGCGGAGGGGACGCTCGATCTCAGGTTGGACGAGGACGGCGCGATCGCGCGGGCGGGCATGCTCAAGCTCGCCGGCGTCGATTTGGGCCCGTGGCTGCGGAAGCTGCTTGAGACGGTGTCTCAGGGCGCGGCGCCGGAGTTCGCGGCGGGCGCCGCGGCGCTGACCTACGAGCACGGCTGCCTCACCTTGGGTCCTGAGTGCGCCGTGCTCCTCAAGGAGGACAAGGCGCTCGCCCTGCGCGGGCGGTTCTACGCCGACGGCCGGGCCTCGATCAAGGCGATGTACTTGGACCGCGGCGCGCTCGGCGAGGAAACGCTGCTCGGCGGCGATGTGCGCGCCTGGGACCTGGCGCCGGAACAGCGGGACGGCGCGGCGTGCGCCGCTTTGGAAGGGCCGGCGCGCGAGGGCGAGGTGACGGAGTTGGCGCTGGAGGAGTTCCTGCGGGCGCTCGGGGACGCGCCCTAGCGGCGAGGCTTCGGTCGGGTTCGGCACGCGCCCGCGCAGGCGCCGGCAGGCGGCGTGCTCAGTCGATGGGCCTGGCCGCCTGGGCCGCGAAAAGGCTGTCGGGGATCTCGGCGAGCGTCCTGACCGCCGTCAGCTTCGCGGTCGTGAGCCGGCGCGCGTCTTGATAAATCTCCATGGAACGCGGAAAGACCAGGCCGCCGGCGCTCTCCATGGGCTCGAAGTCGCTGAGCCACTGTGTCCAAGGGATCATCGCGCCGGTGTGGGGGTGGGGGCCGCGGTAGGCCGCGTAGACCGGCTGGAAGCTGGCCGGATCGATGCCGATCGTGGTGGTGTCCTTGTCGGGATGCGTGAACTCCAGGAGCGCCAGCTCGCGTTTCTCAACGCCCTCGCCGGGGGCGATTTTTTCCGTGCCGAGGCTCTTAACCTGGAGCGGCTTCACGCGGCAGTCCCACCAGAGGTCGAGGCGCTTGCGCTCGGCGTGGAAGGCCTTGGCGAGGGTCTCGCCCGGATCGCGTTTCTCGCCGTTGACGAGGAGGAACAAATCCGTGCCGTCGAAGATGACCGTCAGGGGGGCGCCGGGGAGGGCGCCTATGCGCTGCTCGAGGCGCTGCTTCTCGCCCTTGATCCACATGGCTGTCTGGACCGTGCCGAGGCCCGCCATCTGCACCTGCTGCTCCATGTAGAGCAGCCGGCGTTTCGCGAGGCCCTCCTCGCCGCCCAGGGCCTTGACCACCTTGGCGACGAGCGCGAGCGCCTCGGCGTCGCCCGTCAGCGTCGCGCCGGGCGCAGCCGCCGCGGCCCACGCCGATGCCCAGCCCGAAAGAACCGCGCCTAGCATGAATCGTCGCATGGTTCACTCCTCGATGGCCTTCAACGCCGCGGCGGCCTCGCGCCGCGCGTCGAAGGTGTCGTTGCCTTCCGCGAGCGCGCGGCGCAGGAGGGCGCGGGCGCGCTCCTTGTCCCCGAGGGCGAGACGGCACCCGGCTTCCCTGATCCAGCCCCACGTGGGCAGCCAGTCCTGGCCGCCGAGCGCCGCGGCCTTGGCGTAGCATTCGGCGGCGCGCGCCGGCTGTCCGGCTCGTTCCTCGAGGCGCCCGAGGCCGTACCAGGCCTCGCCGTCCTCGGGGATGCGGGCGACGAGGTCCTGGTAGGCGGCGCGCGCCTCGGCAATCAAACCCTTCCGGCGCAGATCCGCCGCGCGCGCCAGCATGCTCGTCCGCCGCACGCCGTGCAGGAAGGTGCCGCGCGGATCCACCGAGCAGTCGATGCGCCCGGCTCCCGGTCGCGCGATCGAGAGCGAACGCGTCTCCCCCGGCGCGATCAGAAGCGAATGCTCCTCGGAACGTTTTCCCGCTTGGATGCCCATGGGCGCCAGGCCGAACCCGTCGCCGCGGTTGCGCACGGTCAACTCGCACCTCCCGAGGGCGCGGTGGTCCGCCGCCGCGATTTCGACCCACGGCAGCGCGGTGGAGTCCAGGTACTGAGCGAAGAATCGGTCCAGGAGGGCGCGATGGCCCTCGAAGCAGGCCAGTTGCGGCCAGGCTTCCTCGCGGACGAGGCGCCGGAAGTCTTCGAGCGTGACGAAGCCGCCCTCGTGGCGGGCTATAAAGGCTCCGAGGAGGCGCCAGAGCCGCTCTTCGCCCACCAGGCGCGCCAGCTCGTTGAAAACGAGGGCGCCCTTGTTGTAGGCCTCGCCGGAGAGGACGTTTTGCATGGGCCTGATCTGGACGATGGGCGCATCAGGAGTGTCGCTGCCCATGAATCTGGCAAGCAATTGCGCGAAGAGGGCATCCTCGGCGCCGGCGGCGACGTCGGCCGCGGTCTTGATGCCGATGTAGGTCGCCAACCCTTCCGCCAGGAATTCGTTGCCGCCCGGTCCGTAGGCGGTGACGAGGTTGCCGAAATAGGTGTGGGCCAGTTCGTGGCACACCGTGGACGCCACGGCAGGGTCGCGCCAGGAACGCCGAAAGCCGGGGGGCACGATGATCAGGCCGGGAAACCCGCGCGCGAGCCCGCCGACCTCGCAGAGCGCCACCGCCAGGCGCGCGGGCGGCGGCCGGCCGAGGAGGCGCGCCTGGAGCGCGGCGCTTCGGGCGACGAACCGGGTGAACTCGGTCGTTTCCTCCTCCCGTTCGTTCCCCATGAGGTAGAGGTCGATCGCGGCCGCGCCGGCGTCGACGCGCCTGTGCGCGAACTTCCCGGCGAGGAAGGGTATCAGGAACGGCGCGGGCGCCGGGCACCGGTAGGTGTACACGACGCGGTCTCCATCGTCGGCCATCGACGCGAGCTCGCCCGCCGTGATGAAGACGAATCCGACGGGAACCGAGGCCGTCAGCGTGAAGGGCGGCTTCTGACCCGCGCGCACGAAGGCGTTCTCGTCGATGTAGGGCGCGATGGTGGGGTACCAGCACTCGAAGAAGTACATGCGGTCCGGCGCGGCGGACATGTTCATGGCGGCAAGCCCGGTGGCCGCAGCCCCTGGCGAGAGGGTGTACGCGAATGTGACAGTCAGGCGGCGGCCGGGAGGCAGCGGCTCCGGGAAGGCGACCGCGACCGCCGAGAGGAAGGGCGCGAGCGACGGCACGCGCTTCCAGGAGACCGGGCCGTCCGGCGAGAATACGCCGGAGACCTGAGCTACGTCGGCCAGATAGGCCGTGAGTTCCGCGCGCGGCGCGGGGCCGCGCGCCTCCACGCCCCAGGCGACCTCCACATCACAGGACCCTTTCTCCGGAAACACGCGCACGTTAAACTCCTGGCTGTGGACCAGGAAGCCGGGGTCGCCGGCCGGCGCGGCGGGAAGGAGGCCGGCGGCCGCGAAGACGGCGGCGCAGGTGAGCAGGAGGAAAAACCGTGTCGATGGTTTCATCTTCGCGATCCCATGCTCGTCAGTGTAAGGCTTCGGCGGCCGCGGTCAAGTTCCTCGGCGCCGGGGCGCTCGTTCTGTGGGGCTGCGCGCGGCCGGCGCTCGTCGCGGTCGAGGAGGATGTCGCGCCCGACCGCGCCCTCGTCCTCCTAGCCGTGCGCACGACGATCGGCGCGGCTCCCGTTCAGATCACGATCGGACGGGATGGAATGCTGTCCGCTGCGCTCCGGGAGCGCAATTTCGTGGTCGGTTCCGGCGGCGCGGCCGGCTTGGAAACGGGGGCGCTGCTCGCCTTCACGGCGCCGGCGGGCGCCGTGCGCGTGGCGGTGGCGCGCATCGGCGATTTCTGGGAATTCGCGGGAGGCGGCATCGAACACGTCCTCCAGGCCGAGGCGTCTCGCGCCTATTACCTCGGGACGCTGGAACTGGAGTTCAGCGAGGAGGCCGGCGCGGCCGGCATGGTGTTCTACGACGACGAGCCGCCGCGGGCGGGCGCGCCGCCGCTCCAGGTCGACACGCGGCCGCCGCCGAGCCGCGCCTTGGCTTGCGGGGCGAAGATCATCGACGAGGAGCCCGCGGCGCGCGCCGTCGTGCGGGAGCGCTTCGCCGCCCTCGAGCCGGCGTTCGCCAACCGCACGGGCGGTTGGCGCCGCGTTCCGGCCGGCGGGCTCTGGGGCGCCAAGACCGCGACCCCGGTGCCGGTGGAGCGCCGGCCCTGAGGCGCCGCGACGGCGAACCATCAAAAAAAGCCGCGGCGCAAACAGCACCGCGGCCTTCGTTTTTTGGTGGACCCAAGGGGGATCGAACCCCTAACCTCAGCATTGCGAACGCTGCGCTCTCCCAGTTGAGCTATGGGCCCGGGCATCGCCGCTCCGGAATCCTCGTCCGGGTTCCGGTCGGTCGAAAGACCACCTAATGCTACCGACTGCGAGGACGATTGTCAATTTCGCGGCGAGGGGAAAAAACGCCGCGCCCGGCGGAGACCCTAGGGCTCCTTGGGCGTGTCCGGTTCCGGCAATCGCTTCTCGAGGTTCTTCAGGCGGTCGTGCAGCTCCGGCAGCTTGCGCAGGTGGGCCGTCAAGCGCTTGAATTCCTTGACCGGCATGGCGGGCGCTCCGAGCACCTCCTCGCCGTCGGGAATGCTCTTGGTGACGCCGGACTGGGCGCCCACCCGCACGAAATCGCCGAGCTTGATGTGACCGCACACGCCGACCTGTCCGGCCAGAACCACGTGGCGCCCCAGCACCGTGGAGCCGGAAACACCCACCTGGGCCACGATGATCGAGTCCTCGCCGACCTCGCAGTTGTGGGCGATCATGACGAGGTTGTCGATTTTCGAGCCACGACGGATGCGCGTTGTGCCCATGACGGCGCGGTCAATGGTGGTGTTGGCGCCGATCTCGACATCGTCCTCAATGACCACGTTGCCGATCTGGGGGATCTTGACGTACTTCTCGCCCGTCGGGGCGAAGCCGAAGCCGTCCCCGCCGATGACGGCGCCGCCGTGCACTGTGACGCGGTCGCCCAGGACGCATTCATGGTAGATCGTCACGTTGGGGTGAATGATGCAATCGGCGCCGATGCGCGTCCGCGGCCCGATGGAAGCGCCGGGCCAGATCTGCGTGCGAGCGCCGATCGAGGCGCCGGCCGCCACGAAGGCGCCGGGGCCGAGGCGCACGCCCTCGCCCAGCGCGGCGTCGGCGGCGACGAAGGCCTGGGGCGAAACGCCCTCGAAGGGGCAGGGCGGCGCCGTCGCCAGGGACTGCAGCACGCGTGCGAAGGCCGCGTAGGGCGCGGCGACCTTGATGACGGTTTTGCCGCCGGGGGCGATGGCCGGGCCGACGATCACGGCGCCGGCGCGGGTCTTCTCGAATTGCGGCAGGTATTTTTCGTTGTCGAGGAAGGTGAGATCCTCCGGGCCGGCATCCGCGAGCGGCTTCAATCCTCGGACGACGAGGGTGCGGTCGCCGATGAGTTCGCCGCCGATGAGCGCGGCGATCTGCGTGATCGGGACGGCGAAGTCCGGCATGCTACCTCCTTGCGCGCGCCCGCGGAGGGGCGGCGCCGACAATGCTGCGGCGACGGGCGTACATCACGTTTTCTTGGCCTCGGCGGGCCAGAAACCGAGGCAGGTCGCCTCGATGAGAGCCTTTTTGGGGTGGTCCGTGCGGATTCGCACCTTGCCGAAAAACCGGTTGGCGCGGTCAGGGCGCGCGATTTTCGCGGTGATCGTGTGCGCGGTGCGCGCGTCGTTGCTGCGCACAGTGAAGGCCAGCAACGATGCCGGCGTGCAGGCGACGTCCAGCAGGCGGAACGGCGTCCCGTCCGCCGACTTGAGATCGATGGAGCTCTGCGCGTTCTCGGGGTCATCGATGCGGCCGAACTGGAAATAGGTAGGTTCCACAATGATGCCCACGAAAACCTGGCCGTATACCCGGAACTCCCACGGCAGGCCGTTGAGGTCGGCGAGAATGTTCCCGTTGAAAAGCCCCTCGGCGGCGGGGGGGGTGACGGTGACCGCCAGCTTGTAGCCCACGGTGATCCCGCCGCTTGTGATCGGGGCGGCCGTCGCGCGCATGGCCTTGTCGGTGCATCGCAGGTTCTCCAGCACCAGGCTGCGCGCGGCCTTGGCGCGCCACGCGAGGGTGAATTCCTGCGTCACGGGCGGCCCCTCGGCCACGGCCGTGAATTGGGGCAGCACCCACGGCTCCGCCTTCACGTCGTCGTGAACTCGGGCCAGGACGGGGATTCTCACCACCGGGCGCCGGGGATCGTTGGTGTGGAACTCGAGGTACTTTTGCAGGTACCCCATGAGGGTGCCGGTGCTCAGGACGACGGAAAGCTCGGCGGACTCGTTCGGGCCCAGCGTCTGCTTGTCGATCTTGAGCGCGGTGCAACCGCAGCTCGACTTGAGCTGCTCGATCTTGAGCTGCCCGCCCCCGGCGTTCTTGATAACCACGGTCTTGGTCAGTTCCTGCCGGTGGCCGCACTTGCCCCAGTCGAGCGCCGGCGCGGAGAGCTCCACCTGCGGCGCCATCTCCGCCCCGCGCCCCAGGGTAGCGGCGGTCAGCGCCGCCGCGCAGACCGCGGCGAGGCGCCGCGGGCGGGGGAGGCCCGCGCGCGGCTCCGGGCATCGTCCGGGAACGCGGGTCGCTCCCGCCGTCAGAGCCGTATGTGCGACTGTCCGCAGCATCGAGGGTTCCAGGTATTGTTTCGCGCCCGAGGTTCCGCGCAGCCGGCCGCCGCGCGGCCCGTGCTCGGAGCGCCTTCGCGGCGCGGAGCGGCCGAGACGCGCCGCAACCAATGAAATCATATCACGTTGGAGGCGTCCGCCGCCACGTCCGCCTCCGCGGCGGGACGCCCCGATCCCCTCCGGTGAAACGCGGGCTCAGGCGTGCGTCTCTTCGATTTTGGCGATTTCGCGCTTGACGACCCGCGGAATCAGGTCGGTCTTGAGGTAGACGTCGATGGCCCGGAACTTGGAGTCCAGGAGTTCCTTCATCTGCTCGGAACCCAGGAACTTGCGCATTTCTTCCTGAACGGCGCGGGAGAGCTCCTTCCCGAGGTTCTGGGCGAGGTAGGATTGGACCGCGCCCGCGATGCTCGCGCCACCGCCCCCGGAGTTGCCGGCGACAACGGCGCCGGCGCGGCTGTCCAGCGACTGCTCGACGACGCGGGCGATGACCTTCGTCAGGTCGAGGCTGCCGCCGAAGATCGCCTGCTTGAAGACCTCCTTGCCCTTGTCCTTCAGCAGCCCGTAGAAGAAGGTCCGCACCGGCTCGGCGGCCAGCGCCTCGGGGAGGCAGGCGGCAATTCGCGCCTTGATCTTGGCGTCGAGGTCCGCCGGCGCGGCCTCCGTGACGGCGCGCGTGAAGCGTTCGGAAACCAGGAACTGCCCGAGCCCCGCCTCGACGGCGGAGAGGCAGACCTCCTGGATCCGGCTGCGAAGCTGCTTGAGTTCCTCCCGCACGACCTCCTGGGCGATGCGCTTCACCGTGTCGATCGCCGAATGCGTCGGATAATCGGTCATTGCAGTCCTCCTCGCCGGCCGGGCCCTCTTACCAATGCTCCATTGCCTTGACGATGTCGCGGATTTGTTGGGTGTTGCTCAGGATCTGGCCCCAGTATCCCAGCGCATCGTGGATTTCCTCCAGAAGCGTGTCGCGGCGCCGCGGCACGAAGACGATGTCCTTGTGGCGGATGGGCACGTTCTGGGAGACATCGCCCCCGAAAAGCAGCCGCTCGACATTGCACAGGATGATCGCCGTTTCCGTCGCGCCGGTGGTCTGGTCGGTGACGTACTGGCGGATGACGCCCACCTCCCGCAGCTCGGGCTTGACGCCGAGGTTCATGTGGGCGGCGTAGCCGCGGCCGTAGCCGAACAGCGCCTCCAGCAGGTTCTCGTCGCCCTGCAGGTCGACGGTTCGGCCGATGATGCCGTAGTCGCCCACGATCACGGTGGCGCGGCCGCCGATGCTCCAGCGGTTGTCCCCGCCGAGCAACCCGGTGGGACGATCCGTATTGACGTTCACCTGGACCTTGTCCCTGAAAAAGGGCTCGTAGCGCGTCGCCAGCTCGCCGCGCAGCTCGCTGATGCGCTTGCCGGCGGCGTACACCGTGCCGACGAGGGGCAGATCGACGGTGCCGTCGGGGCTCACGTACACGGAACGTACGAGGTTCTCCCCGACGATCTCGACGGCCAGGGGGACGCCGATGGCGATGCGGTAGTTGCGCTGCCCGTAGGCCGGATCCTCGCGAAGCTGCTTGTACTGCTCCATCCACTGCTCCGCGGGAATGAGAACGGCGCGGCGGTAAGACTTGGGTTGGTCCGACAGCCGCCCCTTGACCCACTCCGGTTCCGTGCCGTAGGTGTAGCAGGAAGACAGGGCGCCCACCGCAAGCATCGCCCCCGCGACGGCAAGGAACGGCCGAAGCCTGTGCATGAGCACCTCCCCTGAACAACATGAACGGCGCAGCGTCGAGGCGGCATCGGAACCGCCGCCGTTGAGCAGTATCGGTACCTGGGGGGCGGGACTTGAGCGCGGGAGGGGCGTTATTCGCCCGCCTCCTCCTCCAGCCGGTATTTGCGCAGGAGCCGGTGCAGGGTCTCCCGGCTGATCCCGCAGTGCTGGGCCGCGCGGGACACGACGCCGCCGTGCTCGGCCAGCGCCCGCAGGAGGAACCACTTGGTGAATTCCTCCTTGGCCTGCTTGAGGTTGGCGCTTTCCCGGGCGATGGCGGCGGACGGGGCGGCCTGGTCCGCCTCGAACGTCACGTCCTGCGGCCCGATGGTGTCGCCGTGGGCCAGCAGGTGGGTGCGCTCCAGGAAATGGTGCAGTTCCCGGACGTTGCCCGGCCAGTGGTAGGCTAGCAGCCGGCGGAGCGCCTCCGGGCTCAGATGCTTGGACGGCTCGCCCTGGGCCTCGGCGATCTTCTTCAGGAAATGCTCCACGAGGAGGGGGATGTCCTCGCGGCGCTCCCGGAGCGGCGGCACGGAAATACGGATGACGTTGAGCCGCCAGAACAGGTCCTCGCGGAAACGCCCGGACGCGACCAGACTGCTCAGCTTGTGGTTGGTGGCGGTGATGACCCGCACATCGACGGTGATGACATCCTTGCCGCCGACGCGCCGGATCTCGCCGGCCTCCAACACCCGGAGCAGCTTCTTCTGCATGTCCAGGTCCATGTCGCCGACCTCGTCGAGGAAGAGCGTGCCCCGGTCGGCGATCTCGAAGAGCCCCTGCTTGTCCTTGATCGCTCCGGTGAAAGCCCCGCGCTCGTGGCCGAAGAGCTCGCTTTCCAGCAGCGTCGCCGTGAGGGCGCCGCAGTTCTCCGAGATGATCGGTTGCGCCCGGCGGGCGCTGTTGAAGTGGATGGCGTTGGCAATAAGCTCCTTGCCCGTGCCGCTCTCGCCCTCGATGAGCACGGGCAGGTCGGTGGCCGCCACGCGGCGGATCACGTGGAAGACCTCCTGCATCGCCTTGCTCTTCCCGATGATGTTGCTGAAGCGGAAGCGGTCCTCCAGGAGGGTGTGGGCTTGCTTCAGGGCGACGCTCTTTGCCCGGAGCTTGTCCGCGAGGCGGCGGTTGAGGGCCGCAATGCGGGCGTTGGACTCCTCCAGGGCCCGGCGCGTGCGGCTGTTGTCCTCCAGCAACCGCGCGTTCTCAAGGGCGATCGCCGCCTGGTTGCAGAGCGTGACGAGGGTGGCGAGATCCTCGTCCTTGAAGGCGTTCTTCATGCTCCGGTTGTCCAGATAGAGGGTGCCGATGGTCTTCTCGCGGCCGGGCAGCGGGAGGCACGCGATCGACATGAGCTTGAGATCGCGCACACTCTTGAAGCGCGCGAGGCGCGCGTCGCCCACGGCGTCGTTGGTGACAAGCGGCCGCCCGGTCGTCAGCACCTCGCGGGCGATGGATTGGCTGATCTCCCGGGATGGATCGCTTAGGTCCTCGCCGAGGAGGTCGCGCGCGACCTGGAACTTCTGGTCCTTGCCGGCGCCGACGATGAGGAAGCCGCGTTCGGCGTTGACCAACTCCAGCGCCGCGTCGATGATCCGCGTCAGAACCTTGTCGACCACCAACTCGCTGTTGATGGCCTGCGCGATCTCCTGGAGCCGCTCGATGTTGCGCAGCCGCTCCCGGAGATGAGCGGGTTCGGCATCGCTGGGCGGGGCGGCCGCCGGCGCGCCCGCCGTGGCGGCCGCGTGACGCTCGGCCTCCAGGCGCACCCGGCGCGCGAGGGCGCTCTGGGCGAAGGAGCTCTGGAAGCGCAGCGGCAGCCCTTCCTCGAGCTGCCGCAGGATCTCTTCGGCGCGGGCGATGTGCTCGCGCCCGGCTTGGAGCGCGTTGCGGGTGCCACAGAGCTCCGCGAAGTCCAGATGCAGGCGCGCCAGAAGGGGCCGCAGCGAGATTTCCTGGGCCTCGGCGATGGCGCGGGCGAGGAGCTGCTCGGCGGTATCGTGGGCCAGCGGCTGCCCGGCAAGCGTGCTGCGGGCGCGGAGGAGGAAATAGGAGGGCGCCAGATCGCGGGCGTCGATCTCGCTGATGAGGTTGTAGGCGCGCTCCAGGGCGTCCTCGCTCTTGGAACGGTTGCCCAGGGCCAACAGGACCTGCGCGCGGAGCAGGAGGATTTCGGCGAGGGACTTCTTGCTGGGCTCGTCCTTGAGGAGCTGCTCGGCCTCGCGGAGCAGCTCCTCGGCGGCGTAGAGGTCGCCCTGGGCGTTCTTAAGGATCGCGCGGATGACGCGCGCCTCCGCGCGGTGCCCGGCGAGCCCGTGGTGGTCGGCGAGATTCTCGCCCTGGTCGAGGTTCTCGGTCGCGCCGTCCGGAAACCCGAGTTCGATGTACAGGCGGGCGGTCGTGAGCAGCAGAGGCACTTTCCCGATGCGATCGCCCAGGGACTGGAAGCGCGTCATGCTCTGGCGCAGCCTGATGAGGCTCTGGCCGTAGCGTCCCTGGAGGAGGTCGATCTGGCCGAGGAGATGCAGCGCGTGCGCCAGGCCGAGCTTGTCCGAGACCTCGACCCGGAGGTCGTGGCTCTTCTGGGCGAAGGACCGGGCGTGGTCAAGGTCGCCGAGGTGGCGGTAGATCCACCCAAGGCGGAAGTAGGACAGCGCGATTCCGAAGGGGTCGCGCTGCTTCTTGCGCAGATCGAGCGCCTTGAAGCTCTGGGTGAGCGCATCGCGATAGCGCCCGTGCGCATCGAGCACCGAGGCGAGGTTGTTGAGCACCGCCGCCTGGCCCTCGTCGTCGCCGAGGGCGGAAAGGATTGCCAGCGCGTTTTGGAAATGACGCGCGGCCTCGGTGAGGTTGCCCGTGCTGCGATGGACCAGCCCGAGGTTGTTGAGGGCGTCGGCGCGGGGCCGCTCCTGGCCCAGATCCTCCCACAGCGTGTGAGCGGCTTGAAGGTGTTCGCGGGCGCTGTCGTGCTCGCCGCGCCGGTAATGGGTGACGCCGATCTTCTGGGCCGCAAGCGCCTCCAGGAGCGGATTGTTGTGCTCCTCGGCGAGGGCCAAGGCGTGGCGAAAGGCGCCGAGCGCCTGCCCGAAATCCCCGCGGCCGACGAGCGCATCGCCCGCCGCGATCCGGTCGCGGCAAGCGCGCGCGGTGTCCTGCGCTTCGAGAAAACCTTGGGACGCCTTCTGGAAGCATGCCAGCGCTTGAGGCCAGTTCTTACGGGCGAGGTGGGCGCGCCCGAGGAGATGCCGGGCCTCGGCGGCGAGGTCCGCCGGCGCCGCGGGCGTGTCGGCGCTTGTGTCGAGGAGCGCCTCGGCGCGCTCGTGCTGGCCCTGCGCGATGTGCAGTTCGGCCAGGGCGAGCTCGATCCGCCGGCGCGCCGCGGGATCAGCGCCGTGGTCCGAGGCGGCGAGGGCATCCTCCAGCAGGGCGAACGCCTCCTGCGCCTGCCCGATGTCGGCCTTGCAGCGCGCGAGCGCCAGGAGTTGCGCCGGGTCGGGGCGGCTGATGCGTCCGAGCAGGACCGCGGCCTGCTCCGCGTTGCCCGCGAGACGTTCGAGCGCGGCCCAGGCGGCGAGAAAATCGGGCGCGGGCGCCTCGATCCGGGCCGCGACGTCGGCGCACAGCGCTCGGGCGCCTTCCCATGCCAACAGACGTTGCGCGCTTTCGGCGTAGCGCAGGGCCGGCCGGGGCGCATCGGCGTGGGCGGCCTGGGCGTAGAAGCGGGCCGCCGCCGACGGTATGCCGTGAGCCTCGAAGGTTGCCGCGAGGCTCAGGAGCAGAGCTTCCGCATCGCCCCCGGCGCGGGCGATGCAGACTTCGGCGGCGGGCCGCCAGCGGAGTTCGATACGTTCCTCGCGAAGCGCGACGAGGTGGCTGTGCGCGCAGCACTCGCGCAGGACGGCGGGGTCGATGCCGAGGGCCTCGACGGCGAGAGGCAGAGGAAGGACGCCGCCGGCGTACCCGACGGAGGCGGCGATACGCAGCTCGTCGGGGGAAGCCGCCTCGGCGAGGGCGCGGACGTAGGCTTCCATGCCGGCGGGCAGCGCCTCGATCCGGGCGCGGAGCTGCGCTGGCGGCGTCTGCGCCATGATTTCCTTCACGTCGAGGAGATAGCGCGGGTGCCCTCCGGTCGCCCGGTGGACGGCGGCCGCCATGTCCGGCGGCAGCTCCCTGCCGCCGTCCGACTGCCGCAGCATCTCTTCGGTGGCCTCCAGGTCGAGGTACTCCATGGGGAGGACGCTGGCGTATTCGGCGCCGAAGAGGCGCTGGAGGTGGGGCGGGGGGGGCTGCGACGGCGGCGTTTCCACCGTGGCGACGCAGAGCAGGTCGGCGGTCGAGCGGGCGGCGCGGCCCTGGATGACGCGCCGAGCGCGCACGTGCAGCAGCCGCGCGAGAAAGCCGATGCACGCCGCCAGGGCGGGGTCGGCGCGGTCGAGGTTCTCGAACATGAGCACCACCGCGCGGCCGGCGGCCGCGGCGATGAAGAGTTCGGCCGCCCCCGCGAAGAACGCGGTGCGCAGATCCTCGGCCTGGCGCGCGTCCCGGGGAGCGGGCAGCTCTCCGGTGCGGCCGTCGAGCACCAGAAGCGCCTTGCGCGCCCGGGCGCGCACCGCGCGATCGAGCGGAGCCTGGGTCTCGATTGCCGCGAGGGCCGCGCGGAGCGGTTCGTAGGGGTTGGCGGCGGGGAGGGCGCAATCGCTGCGGAAGACCCTGATGCCCTTGAGCGCCGCGTAGCGCGTGAGCTCGGTGAGGAGCAGGCCCTTGTCGGTGCCGGACTCGCCTTGGAGCAGGACGAGACGGTACAAAGCCTCGCCGTTGGCGAGGTTGTCGATTTCGCCGCTGAGCGCGCGGAGCGAGTTCCGCCCGCCGATCAGTTCGGCTTCCTCGCCGCGGCGGGGGCGCGGCTCCTCCCGGGCACCGGCGCCCGCGCGGCCCTTGCTCGAGGCGCCGAGGAGCGAATCGAGGCGTTCGGCGACCTCCCGCGCCGACGCGGGGCGTTTGACGGGATTCTTCTGGAGAAGATCGTCGACGAGGGCGCAAAAGGCGTGCGGGAGCTGCGGGGCGAGTTTCTCCAGCGGCGCGGGCTGGTGCCACAGGATGCGCTTGATGAGGCCGCGGTCGGTGGAGGCCGAGAAAGGGTGCCTTCCCGACGCGACGAGGTACAGCGTCGCGCCCAGGGAGTACAGGTCGGCCTTCTCGCTGATGAGCGAGTCGCGGAGGACCTCGGGGCTCACGAGCGGGAGCGTGCCGCGCACCTTGGCGCCGATCGGCGTGCTCACGGTTTGCAGGAGATCGAAGTCGATGAGTCTGGCCGAATAGCCGCGGCCGCCGGACTCGGGGACCAGGAGAATGTTCTCCGGTTTGATGTCCAAGTGAACGAGGCTCCGGCGGTGCACGTAGTCCAGCGCCTCGCAGACCTGGCGCGCGGTCGTTATGAAGTTGCGGTACGCGGCCGCATTCAGCAGCGACTCGGGCGGGAAGGCGGTCTGGAAGTTGGGGCCGACGATGTACTCGGTGGCCAGATAGAGGTGCTTGCCGCGGCCGCCGCCGAAGAGGAACTGACTGCTCGCCTCGGTGGTGCCCGAATCGAGGGTTTTGGCGATATGCGGGTGCGAGAGCGTTTGGATCACCTGGAGGTGTTTCTGGTAGGACTTGAGCGCGTTCTCATCCGGCGCCAGGAACACCTTGAGCGCTACGAGGGCGTCGTGCGCCAGGTCGCGGACCAGGAAGAGCGCAGTGTCTTCGGTCTGCCGGATCTGGCGTACCACGCGATAGCGTTCATCGAGAACGAGCGGGGCGACCATGCGGCTCCTTCGAGCACCGAGCTTGGCGGGCACACTCGCTTGCGGGCCTACCGGCTTCCCCGGCAATCACGGCGCGTGACGAACCCATCACGTCAACGCGTGTTTGTGTGTGACCGCGGCGACATATGTGACCGCTTTGCCACAGAATAATGCCGCTATAATACCATAGAAGAAGGGCGGCTGTAAAGGCTTTGGCGGCGGGGGCGCGGAGGCTCGCCTATGCCGTCCCCATGAGGCCGTATTTCTGCAGCTTCTGATAGAGGCTCGTCTTAGGGACTCCGAGCGTCTGGGCAATTCGACTGCGGCTGCCGGAAAAGCGCGCCAGCGCGCGCCGCAGGAACTCGCGTTCGAAGCTCTCGACCGCCTGTTTGAGGGGAAGCAACTCGAGGTCGGCCATCGTGAAGCCGCGGGCGGCCTGATCGCGGTTGCGGATCTTCACGGACAAATCGCGCGCCTCGATCGTCTCGCCCGCCAGAGCGTACACCCGCTGGATCTCGTTGTGAAGCTCGCGCACGTTGCCCGGCCAATGGTAGGAACCGAGGAACTCGAGCGCTTCGGGGGCGACGCGCTTGGGCGCGCCGTGCTTGCGCGCGAGTTCCTCCAGGAAATGCCGCACGAGAAGCGGCACGTCCTCGAGCCGCTCCCTGAGGGGCGGCAGATCGATGGTGATCACGTTGAGGCGGTAGTACAGGTCCTCCCGGAATTGGCCCTCCTGGACCTCGAGGACGAGATCCCGGTTCGTCGCCGAAATAATGCGCGCGTCGACGGGAACGAGATCTTTCCCGCCGACGGGTCTGATGACGTTTTCCTGGAGGACGCGCAGGAGCTTCTTCTGCATGTTGAGGCTCATCTCGCCGACCTCGTCCAGGAACAGCGTGCCGCCGTCGGCCATCTCGAAGAGCCCCTTGCGGTCGGCATTCGCGCCGGTGAACGCGCCCCTCTTGTAGCCGAAGAGCTCGCTCTCCAGGAGCGTCTCGGTCAGCGCGGCGCAGTTCTCGGGAATGAAGGGTTTGCCGGCGCGGGGGCTGTTCTCGTGGATCGCCATGGCGACGAGCTCCTTGCCCGTGCCGCTCTCGCCCATGATCAGGACCGGCGCCGCGGTGTGCGCGATCTTGTCCAACACGGCGAAGATCGCATGCATGCGCGGAGAGCAGGTCACGATCCGCGCGTAGCCGCCCTTGCGCCGGGGCCCGTCCTGCACGGCCGCCGGGACGGGAACGCCGGCGCCGGGCATGTTCATCCGCGCGACGAGCGCCTCGGCCTTCGTGCGCTGGTCGCGTTCCTGAGCGAGCTCGCCGCGCAGGCGCATGATCCACAGGCAAAGCCGCAGAAGCTCGATGTCGAGGGCCCAGGCCGAATCGATGTCCTGGCCCGCGGCCAGCTCGCAGAAGCGGTTCTCGAGGTACAGCCACGTGCCGAGTTCGCCCTGGCCGCCGAGCCGGACCAGCACGGCGCCCCGCTTGTCGAGGGCCTGAAACTCCCGCGCGATTTCGGCTGGCAGCCCGGCGGCGCCGGCGCACATCTCCTCGGCGGCGTGCGGCCGCGCGGCGCGGAGCAGGTCGGCGGGCGCGCGGCGCGCAGCCTCGATCACCGCGTCGCCCTCGATGGTGGCGGACCAGGGGACGCGCAAGTCCTCGCCGCGGGCCTCGACGAGCAGCGCCCGCTCGGCGTTCTTGGTCTGAGCCAACGCGGCTAGGATCGAAGGGATGAGGGCCGCGGGGTCCTCCTCGTTTCGGAGGCGGCGCAGCAGCGCGGGCACTCGGCCCGACAGCGGAGTCCTAGCCACGGCAATGCTCACGGATGCTCCCCGGAGGGCCTCTTGCGCGGCGCGAACACGGCTCGGCGTTCCGGCGTCCGCTATTCCGTTTTCGCCCGAAAAGTATACCATCGACGCGCCGCGCGCGTTCGGCGGGAGCCGTTACGTTCCAGATGCGCGCCGGTGCGGGGCCGGTAATCTGGGCCGGCGCGCGATGGCGGGAACGGTGAAATGGCGCTGACCATCGAGGAAATCGGCGTACTGGCGTCGGAGGTCGAGCGGCTGCTCACGGGCCGGCGGGTCGGCAAGGTGTACTGCTTGGAGCCGCACCGCGTGTTTCTCGCCTTCCGCGCCGGCGGAAAGGACGTGTTCCTGTTCCTGTCGACGGAGCCCGAGGTGGCGCGTTTCCATCTCCTCTGGGAGCGGCCCGTGTTTCCCGAGCGTCCGTCGGCGTTTTGCATGAAGCTCAGAGCAGAGCTCTCGGGGAGGATCCTCGCGCATGTCCGTCCGATCGAGCGCAACCGCGCGGTGCGGTTCACGTTCAAGAATACCGAGGCGGCCTTGGCGGGGGAGTTCTTCGGCCGGCGCGGCAACATCGTCCTGTTGGCGCGCGATCGGGTCGTCGCCAGTCTTTGGCCCCTCGGGGGCGAGCGGGCGCGCGGCAAGGCCTATGTGCTGCCGCCCGCGCCGCCGGGCACGGGCTCGCGGCAGCACCCGCGCTATCTTCCGGAAGCCGGCGGCGGGGACTACCCCTTCAGCGCGGCATTCGCGCGAGTCATGGCCGCGCGCGAGGAGGAAATCGCCTTCGAACGGGACCGGAGCGCGTTGTGCGCCCGGGTGCGCGCCGAACGCAAACGCGCCGAACGGCTGTGCGCGCGCCTGACCGAAGACCTGCGCGAGGTCGCCAAGGCCGACGACTACCGCCGCATGGGCGAGGCGCTCAAGCTCTGCCTGCCCGCGGCGGCGCGCGGGCTGCGGACGCTGCCGGCGCCCGATCCGGAACGCCCCGGCGCAACGATCGTAATAACGTTGGATCCGGCGCGTTCGGCCCGGGAGAATCTCGCGCACCTTTTCAAGAGATACCGGAAGCTCTCCGATGCGCGCGAGCGCGTGGCCGCTCGCAGCCGGGAGAGTGCCGCGGCCCTCGAGGCCCTCGTGCGGGACGAGGAGGCGCTGGGACGCCTGGCGTGGGATGCGCCGAATGCCCGGGAGGCGCTCGACGGCATCGCCGCCCGTCGGGGAGCGCCGCGCGCGCGGAAGGTCAAGGGTTCGGCCGCGACGCCGGCCAAGGGGCCGCGGCGGTTCGCGGTGCGCGGGCACTTGGTCTGGGTCGGCCGCAACGCGGCGGAAAACATGGAACTGGTCCGGCGGATTGCCCGGGGAAACGACATTTTCCTGCACGTGGCCGGGAAGCCGGGCGCCGCGGTGATCCTGCGGGCGCCGCCCGGCGCCGAGGCGGCGCCGGAGGCCATCGGCGATGCCGCGCTGCTCGCGGTGTACTACAGTCTCGGCAAGGACGCGGGGGCGCAGGATGTCGACTACACCCGCGTCAAGCACGTCCGGCCCGCCGGCGGGCGGAGTGGACGGTTCGCGCTGGCCGACCGCCGAACCTTGCGCGTGACTCCGAGAGAAGATAGACTTTTGGTGATTTTGGCGGGAGCCGCCGCGGATCGAGAGCGAGTCCGGTAATCGCTCCGGCTGGCGGCGCGGTGCGCGCGTGCGGGGAGGTGCGATGCGCAGGTTGCTGGTCGGACTGATGTTGCTCTGGGGATGCGGCGAGACGGATCTCCTGAAACAGGAGGTCAAGGGCCTCAGCGAGTTCGAGAAGGCGAAGCTCATCACCAAGCTGTGGCAGCGCTGCGAGCAGGGCGTGAACGACGCCCAGGCGGTGACGGGCGCAACCGTCGTCGGCGCCGAGCAGACGCCCGACGAACGCATCCGCGTGGGCGAGAAGCGCATCCGAATCCTCGAAGAGGCGCTGCCGTACGGCCGCCGGGCCTTCGAGCTGGCGCCGTTGACCTCGCCCTCCTGCACCTATTGGTTCGCGCGGTGCGCGAGCTACCTGGGTTGGGAATACGATATCGTCGGCCAGATCGAGGTGCAGCAGGGCACGGAGCGGGAGGATGCCGCCCTCGTGAAATGCGGGGAGGAACGACGCCGGAAGGCCAAGGTTGCCTTGACCGATGGCGTCAAGGCGCTCCTGCATTACGTGCGCGTGTACTACGAGTACGCGCCCAACGTGTTGATTTACGAGTGGCTCGAGATCAACTACGAGTTGCTGGGCCGTCTGCCGGAGGCGTATCTCACGGCGCGCGACCTGGTGCGCAGGCTGGAGAACCTGAAGCGAACCGGCGCCAGCCCCGCCGAGGTCGGCGCTTGGCTCGAGAAGTACAAGGACGTCACGCAGCAGCTCGAGCAGAAGATGCGCGATGCCATGATCCCCATTCCGAAGTAGGCGCGGTCCGGCGGCGCGCCGAAAAAAAACGCGCATGCGCGCGCCTCGATCCGAGGAGCGCCATGCGCGCGCCCGCCGACGCGCCGGCGGAGCAGCCGGCATCTCCCTTTCCTCGCCGCCTCTCGAAAAGGTAACAATATCAACTCGTACCACGAAAAGGGCTCCGCCGTCAAGGGGGGGCCGAAGCTCAGGCGGAGAGCCGCGCGAGAAAGTGAACGGGCGTACACGCGAGCCCGGCCCCGGCGGCAGCGGTCCTTTTGAACCTTCTCAATTCGACGCTGGGGCATAGAATAGAAGTGATCAGGTCTGTGGCTGTGCAGGCGACAGCAAGAAGCGGGGTCCTTGCGGCGGCCGTCGGAAACGGAAAGTGCCCGGCGCGGCGCAGGGCATGAGGCCAAGGAGACGAACGTGGCGAGAAAGCTGATTGCATGTGCGGTTTTGACGGTGCTCCTGGCGCCGCTCGCGGCGGAAGCGGGCGTCGAGCAACTCGTCATCAACGAGGTCATGACGAGCCCGCTTCCCGGAACGAGCGCGGAATCGGGATTCTGGGACACGTTCAACGGCGTCACGCGTTTCGTTTCGTCCGACTGGGTCGAGATTTACAACCCCGGGCCCGGTGCCGTTCCTCTGGAAGGACTCTACCTGACCGACAACTGCAGGTTCATTGGAAGCTACCGGATCAGCGCGGCCGCGGCGGCGATCCTGGCCCCGGACGGCATGCTTCCCCAGGGCGGCTTCGCGCTCATCTGGTGCCCCGGCTGGTTTCGCGGGGATTATGACTGCACCACCGAACCCGATGGACAGTGTGATTACCCCATTCCGGTGGAGATGGCGCCTATCCGTCTTTCCTCCAAGGGCGAGTGGATCGGCTTGTACTCCGGCGCCGGGGCCCTCATCGATGGCTTCGAGATGCCCGCGCTGCCCAACGGACGCACTTACGGCTGCGTGCCCGATGGCAACAAGCGCGGGCGGGCGTATCTCCAGTCGTCGACCATCAAGCGCGCCAACTCGCCCGCGGCGGTGATTCCGCCCTCCATCAACGTTCGGTCCTATCGCACCGTGAAGTTGGAGGGCGACCCCCCGGTGGAGCGGACATCCTTTTTGGTGGATGCCGGCGACGAGGTGAGAATCAGGGTCAACGTGACGGATCTCGACGATCCCGACCCGAGCGATGGGGACAACAACATCGCGGAGGTGAGGCTGTACTGGAAACTCACGACGCCCGGCGCGTTCGAGAACGTCTTGACAATGACCCAGTTGATCGCGGTCGACCCGGCGGAGAACGATCCGTCGCTCTACGAGGGCTGGATTCCGGGCCAGGCGGGCGGGAAGACCGTCGCCTTCCACGTCTATGCGCGCGATCGCCAGGGCAACGAGTCCAGGGCGTACTGGAGCGATGCTTACAATCCCGACGCGAACCCCAAGGTTTGGTTCCAGTATCCGGTGGGGAGCGTGGGTTTCTCCAACGTGACGATCCACATCAACGAGGTGCTCGCGGACAACGTGAACGTCCGCGTCGGCGGCGGCGGCGATCCGGCCACGACGGACGAGAAAGGCGGCTACGACTGCGGCGTCAAGGGCTGCATCGGGGGACGGCGCCAGGCCAACGAATGGGTCGAACTCTACAATTTCGGCCCCGCCGGCGTCGACCTCACCACCTGCGATTTGTACCTGACGAACAACGAACTTTACCCGACGAGTTTTCCCCTCGCCGACGCCGTCGGGTTTCACCCGAATGTCGCGAACGGAGTCCTGGGGGCCGGGAAGCCCATGTTGGTCTGGTGCGATGCCGAGCCTTGGCAGAACGATGCGGTCGGCGTCCACGCGGACTTCAAGCTCAGCGCCACCGAGGATCAGGTGCTGCTCTTCGCGTACAAGGATGCGGATGGGAACGGCGATCCGGAGGTTTTCGTCGTGATGGACCTGATTGCCTGGGGCGGCGCGAAGGTCTCCGGCGGCAAGCCGTGGCTGGGGCCGCAGGACGGCGACTGGTCGCTCGGCAGGTATCCGACGGGCTCCCCGGAAGCGAAGTGGGGACGAATGGAGCCGACGCCCGGCGCGTCGCCGCATCCCGGCGCCGCGAACACCGGTCACGTTCCGGCCTTGAAGGTCTTGGGACACGAACCCGTCATGGCGACGCCGAGCGACGTCGTGAGGGTCATGGCGCGGGTGTGGGACCAAGAGGATCTTCCCCGGCTGCCGGACCCCGATCCCGGTGCCGCGGGCTGGCACGGCGTCAAAATCGACTTCGGCGATTTCGTCAGCTTCAACGCCACGAAGGTGATGCGCGACGACGGTCTCGAGGGCGACGAGGTCGCCGGCGACGGCATCTACACCGCGGAGTTGACCAACGCCTCGGGCAGCAAGCCGGTCGGCAAGGTCAGATACGCCGTGACCGCCGTCAACAAGGGCGGCAACAAAGTCCGCATCCCGCGCCACGGCGCGCAGTACATTCTCTTCTACGTGGGCGCGAAGCCCGCCGTCGCGCCGGTGATCACCGAGGTCGTCGCGAGCAACCGGAACTGCCGGTGCGATGCCCCGGAGCCTCCGAACTGCGAGCGCGGGGGGGCGGACAACTTCGGCGATGCCGAGGACTGGGTGGAAATCTACAACCCGACGGAAAGTCCGATCTATCTGGGGGACTACAGCCTCTCGGACCGCCTGGACTGGCTCACGCGCTGGACCTTTCCAGCGGTGACGCTGGAACCCGGCAAGCGGCTGGTGGTGTGGTGCGACAACGAACTGGATGAGGCGGATGCGACCTCGATCCATGCGAATTTCGGCCTCGATGCCGGGGGCGACGAGGTCTATCTGGTCGCGCGCGCGGCAACGGACCGGCAAATCGTCGATTACCTCGAGTTCGGCAGCCTGCGCACCGATGTGGCTTTCGGCCGCCCGGAGGGCGGCGCCGATTGCGGCGTGTTGCTGCTGCCGACGCCGGGCGAGCCGAACACGCCTCTGGCGGCGAACATTGCGTCGATTGTCGAGGAGCAACCCGTGTCCGCGGGCGCGACGATCACGGTCAAGGGCTTGGCGCTGGATCGCGCCGTGAAGGTCTTCATCGTCGACCCGCTCGTCATGCGAGGCGGCCAGGTCGTGCGCTGGGACTGGAGCAACGTCGTGGAAGCCGCGTTCACGCTGTCGGGCGGCGACCTGCGGATTGCCCTGCCCGGCGACCTTGCCGGCGATGTCCCGCACCGCTTGTGCGTCCTGAGCGAGTACGACCCCGACCTGGCATACGACGGCCTGTGGCGCGACGCGGGACTGCCGTGGACCGACCTTGTCTTCACTTCCACGGAGGGCGGCGGCGAGCCTGAGTTCATGCGCGGCGACGCCAACGCCGACGGCAAGGTGGACATCGCCGACGCGATCAGGGTGCTGAGCTATCTTTTCGGCGGGGGCGGCGCGGCGACGCTCGATTGCCTCGACGCGGGCGATGCCAACGACGACGGCAAGCTGGACATCGCCGACGCGGTCAAGATCCTGGGGCACCTCTTCGCGCAGGCCGGGCCTCTGCCCGCGCCCTTCGGGGCCTGCGGCGCCGACCCGACTACGAGCAACGACGCACTCGACTGCGCGAGATACGCCCCCTGCGGCACGGGCAACTGAGCGGCGGCGGCGCCGCCGTCCGTTTTCCGAGGCGGAAGCTTGCTTCCGCCCTGGGCGCGGTAGTATCATGGCGCGCGGCTTCCCCGCATCGGTTTGCGCGGGGATGCCGCGCGTCCGGAGAGGAGGCCGCGTCGTGACGGAGCCCCGTCGCCCGAGCATCGCCCCTGAGTTTCTCGAGATCCTAGCGTGCCCGATCGACCTCGGGCGCCTCGAACTTCGAGACGACCGACTGGCGTGCTCGCGGTGCGGGACCAAGTACCGCATCGAGGCGGACGGAATCCCGAACCTGTTGATCGATGCCGCCGAACTGCCTGCCGGCGCGGCGTCCCACACCGAGATCGAGGGTTGGAAGCAAAGGAATCGGCCGGAGCTGTGAACGAAAAGCGGGATCTTCCTCCAAACTTCTTCTGGCTCGACGATGCCGTCGCCGGAAGCGCGCACCCGGGCTGGTCCGGCGCCGCGCTGCGGGCGACGCTCTCGGCCGTCAAGCAGGAGGGCGTGGGTTTGATCGTTTCCCTCGCGCCGCTGGACGGCAAGGCCGTCGCGGAAGCCGGCATCGACCACCATGCCCTCGACGTGCCTGACATGGGCGTTCCCGATGCGTACGCCCTGGGCGCCGCCATCGAGCGCGTCCGGGAGGTTGCGGCGCGGGGCCGGAAGGTCCTGGTCCACTGCGCGGCGGGTTACGGCCGCACCGGGACGTTTCTGGCTTGTCTGCTCGTCGAGGGGGGCTCTGCGCCCGAGGACGCCATTCGGACGGTGCGCAGCAAACGCCCGGGCGCGATCGAGACCCGCGCGCAGGAGGAATTCGTACGGACCTGGAGCGCGCGCAAGCGCGCCGCCCCGCCGAGGAAACGACGCTGAAACAGCGCCGCGCGGCATAAACGCTTGCGGAGCGGGGGGAATGCGCCGGCGCCGCCGTCCGGCTACGGCTCCTCATCGTCCGGACTTGCGTCCGGCATCCCGGGGACGGCGTGTTCGTTGGTGTACAGGACGGTGCGCCGGCCGGTCGAGCACGCCGCCAGTTCCTTGATCCGGTCGGCGACGCGGTGCTCGAAGTACTTCTGCCCGCAGCGGGGGCACAGGCCGACGGGGACGCCCTTGACGACAATGCGCCGGCCGTTCTGATCGATGGCTTCGGTCACGTATGTGGGACGCACGGTGCCGCGATGGCATGCGGGGCAGAGAAAACTCCTCATTGCGACGTTCGCGCCTTTCTATGCGCCGCGCGCGAGTCGGTCGATTCCGACCGCGGGTCACGCCGGCACAATCCCTTGTCGTCCGTTCCATGGCCGCGCGGAGGCCGGCGACGCCTTCCGCGCGCGGCGATAACACCACCGCAAACCGACCGTATTATAGCGGGCCCCAGGTGAAAAAGAAAGTCTTCAACTGCTTGGGACGAGCGGACTTGCTTACGGCGGCGGCGCGGCCTCGCGCCCGAGGGGCGAGAACGTCGCCCAGTAGGGCCCGCGCTGCTCCTCGCAGCCGGGAAAGGGGTCGGCAATGCCGGCCACCTCGTAGGGGAGGAAGGTCGTCCGCGCGGGATCGCCCTCCTCGGCGTGGGCCTGGGCCAGGGCGCCCCGGGTGATGAAGAGGCACTCGGCGAGATCGCGGTCGTCCAGCAGCGGGCTCGACAAGCCGGCGAGGTAGCGAACGCACGCCGCGAGGAAACGCGCGTTGTCGCCCAGCTCGAGCGCCAGCGGGGTCGCCCAGCCGCAGCCGCCCACGATGACCACCCGTCCGGCCTCGTGAGGGAATGCCGCAACGATGGGAACGCCGACCGGCGTCACCTCCTCGTTGCCGTGCACCAGAATCAGCGCGTTCTTGGGATAGGCCTGCAGCGCGCAGGCGTAGGGCAGCACCACCGTGCCGACGCCGGCGGTCGCTTCATGGCGCGCGATTCCCAGGGGGACGACGGGCAGGGGGCGACCGGAGGCCGCGCTCACATTGGCGGTGACGCGCGGTCCCGTCTCGCACCTGAGCGCCGACAGCAGGTCCTTGATGAGCGGCGAAGCTTCCTCGCCGGGCGGCGGAGCGGCCTCGATCAGCAACCCTCCGCCGCGCGCGACGAAATGGAGGAGCTCGCGCGCGTTGATGCGCGGCGTGCGGTGGTCCACCCACGCGACGGCCGAGTTCCTGAGGTCTTCGGCGTCGCGCAGCGCCGCGGATCGGAAACCGGCCCGCGCGAGCACCGCGCGCGCCGTGGCATGGGAAAAGGGATCGGGCGGCTGGTCGATCGCGAGGACCCGCGGCCCGACGGCCGCGTCGCGCTCGAGGCACGCGAGCATCTCGCGGCGCCTCAGGGCGATACCGGGGAAGACCAGGGGCGCCGGATCGTCGGCCCGCTCGATGATCACCGCCGCCATCTCGCCGCGATCCAGGAACACCTGAAGACCCTGGCGCAGCTCGGCGTCGCTCCAAAGCGGCGCCCCCGAGGGCCCGTGGAGCAAGCCGCCCGAGAGGGTGTCGCGCAGCGAGAGCGCGCCGTCGACGGGCAAGGCGAACGCGAGCACGAAGCGTCGCGGAGGGCCGAGGTTGAAGAGCACCGCGATGCGCTTGCCGCCGGCCGAACGTAGTCCGGCCTCGACGCGATCGGCCTCCTGGCCGCCCGCGGTCGTGACGGCGAGGTCGGGGCCGATCCCGTGGTCCGCCGCGATCGCGCGCAGGAGCGCCGCGCGCGTTCGCTCCGGCAGCGAGACCAACAGGGTGTACACGTATCCCTGGCCGCACCTGTTGACGGCGCCCACGGGCAGGCTGCCGGCGCGCGGACCATACGGCTCGGCGAGCAGCAGCTCGACGCTGGCCCCGCGCGCGCCGTCGAGCGGCCGGGGCGCGATGTCGATTTCCTCGCCGGTGGAGAGCCGGGCGGACGGCGGAAGGGACGCCGCCATGACCATCTGCAGGCCGAGGAACCGCCGTGTTTCTCGACCGCGGCCGGCATTGTCTCTCTTCGCGAAGGCGCCCCATTCGGTGACGACCACCCCGCCGTCCCGGACGAACTGTTCGATAAGCGCGAACGTGCCGTCGTTGACCACCAAGGCGAGGGGACACAGGACGGCGCGGGCGCGCTGCAAGTCTTGGAGCCTGAGCTTGTCGGAGGGCACGACGGCGACGTTCACGCCGCCCGCGGCGACTGCCTGCCACCACGCGACGATGTGGGCGAGAGCCTCGGATCGGCGGTCCGCCGAGAGAGGACGCAGCGTCTCGGTCGGGTGGAGCAGGACGATCGGCGCCGCCTCCTCGCCGCGTGCGGCGAGGATCGGGAAGACCGCGCGCGCCTCGGCCATGAAGCGCGGCGCGGCGGCGAGCACGCGGCCCGCCGGGGGCAACCCGAGCGCCGAAGCTCCGTGCCAGAAGCGCCGCCAGATGAAGTGCCGCAGAAGGGCCATCTCCTGCCATGGCGGGGTTTCAGGGGGTGTCGTGTAGCCGCCGATGTCGACGATGGGCTTGCCGGCCGACCGCGCCAGCTCCGCCAGGTAAAGCGGCGTCGGATCGGTGAGCGGCATGGGCTCGGGGAGGAAGCGCAGCGGCACGTCGCAGACGGCGGCATCCACGGCCTGCGCCGCGTGATGCAGGGCCAGCGGGTCGGCGCTGCGCACGGCGACGAACGGCTCGGGGGCGCCGGCCACATCGCGCACCAGGGCGGAGAGCGCGAGGGCAAGGTCGCGGCGGCTTTCCCAAAGGTAGTCGAGCCAGTCTCCGCGGAGCGGATCGAGCGCCGCGCCCGCGGCGCCGGCGTCCGGCGCTTCGCGCACCCCGCGCGGCGGGAGGATTTCCCAGAAACCTTCGAAACGCGTGCCCCAGGCGGCGTTCGCTCGGTCGATGCCGGCGTACTTGCGCTCGGCGTCGCGGCGGAAGGCCTTCCACGTCTCGAGGTCGTTGCCGAGGGGCGCGAGCGGGCCCGCGGGCTGCACCAGAAAGATCTGCGCTTCCCGCGAGGCCTCCAGATAGGTCTTGAGGTACTCCGCGTAGAGCCGCGCGCCGAAGGGGTGGAGCGGCGAGAAGGGCAGGCTCGCGTCAGGCGCCGCGATGTCCGGCAGCAGCCTTTCGAAGGCCTCCATGTCGCCGAGCGGTCCCTCGAAGGCGAGCGCGACGGCCAAGCCTGCCCTGGCGGCGCCGGCGGCGCGGTACGCGGCCCACGCCGCATCCGAATACGCGATGGCGGTCTCTTCGCGGCCTGCGACGGTGATCGTGGGGCGTGCGCCCGCGTGCGGGCAGGACAGGATCATGAAGTCCGCGCCGAGGAGGGCGGCCGTGTCCGCCGAGGCGTTGAGCATGCAAAAGGGCGGCACCGGTTTGCCGCCCCGGGCGAACATGGGGCCGGCGGCGCTCAGCGCTTCGCCGGAAGAGGGGAGGAGCGCCGGTGCGGTCCGCGCGGCGATTCGAACCTGAGCGGCGGCGTAAGGCGTGATGCCTCTGGCGAGTTGATGAACGGCCTGGGGGACGGAGCGTGCCGGTTCCAGGAGATCGGGTGCGGGCGGGCGATCGCCGGCGAGGGCGGGTCTTGTTTCCTCGCGCGCGGGTGCGGGGGGCGCGGGACTCGGATCGGGCATGTCCGCGCAGGCCCACAGAAGAAGACACGGCAAAGCGTGGATCCTTCGCATGGTGCGGATGGTAGGACGGCGCCCGTCCGGCGTCAAGCAGACGAACGGCCGCTCCGGAGAGCGCGGAAAGAGGCGCGGCGAAGCCGCCGCGCCTCTTTCCGCCGGGCGTCAAGGGCCGTCCGACCGAGGGTCTAGTTGCACTGCTCGACGGCGCACTCCAGATCGACCTTGTGCTTTCCGCACACGATCCCGAGCGCCGGCGCCGGCCAGCCGCCGCCCGGCATCCCCGGCAGGTTGGGCTGGAGCTGGTAGTAAACCAACGCGATCGCGTCGGTGAGATCGATGACGCCGTCGTTGTTGAAGTCCGCGGCGGCCAAGCACGGCGGCACGCGCCCGCTGCGGTAGAGGTAGCTCAGGACGAAGATGCCGTCGGCGATGTCGAGGCGGTTGTCGCCGTTCGCGTTGCCGGGCAGAAAACTCTTGGTGTCATCCTTGATCTTGACGGTGATGACGCCCAGGTGGCTGCACACGACGCCCTCGCAGCACTCCTGGCTGGGAAGTTCGTACTGGGAAGCCGCGTAGCTATCGCCATTGATGACCATGACGTTGGCGACAGGGGGCATGCCGAGGGTCTCGTTGCAAGGCGCGACCACGACCGTGTCCCCGGGCGTGGTCGTGAGAAGCTCGAACGTCACCGCCATATCGGTCCAATCCGTGACGGGCGGCACGGTGACGGCCGCCATCATGTCGATCACCACGCCGTGGGTGAAACCGCCGGCATCCTTGTAGAGCGAAATCGCCTCGAAATCGGGTTTCGCCCCGTTCTTGGCTCCTGCGGTGTCGGTGCCGTCGGACACGGCCGAAACGATCGCTATCTTGTCGGTGTCAAGGGCGCAGATGCCGTAAGACCACCCCTGAATGCGTCCGGACACCGTCCCATCGGCGTTGAAGTTGAGCCTGACATGGGTGCCGACTTGGCCGAAGCCCTCGGCATCATCGACGTTGATCGTGAAAGGGGACGCCCCCACGCAAGAACGCGGCACGGCCGTAATCACGGCCGGAGCCTGGACGGCGGGCGTGTAGCTGTCGCCGTTCAGCACGATTACGTTCGTCGTTGGGGGAGAACCCACCGTCTCAGTGAACACCACGCGGCCGGCCTCGGTCGCGGCGGTGCCGACGTGGCCCGACACGCTGACCGTGAACTCGATCAGCCCGAAGTCGGTCACGGCCGGAAGGGAGAAGATCTGCATCATGTCGACGACGACGCCTTGCGTGACGGCGACGCAGTCCGGAAAGGTGATGTTCGCGATTCCGGAGGGGCCGGCCTTTACGGCCGCGCTGGAGAGATTGCCGGCCGCGAAGCATCCGGTGTCGGCGAATCCGGGGGACCTGCCGTTGTTGCACGTCATGGTGTCTTCGGCCACTTTCAGCGCGGTGATGTTCATGGTGAAGCCCGCGCTCGGCGCGAGCTTGAGGCCGAAGGACCAGCCCTGGACCTGGGCGACCTTCGTTTCCATCCGGACGGAGAGGTCCACGCTGCCCGAGGCCGTATCGTTTGCGGGACCGAAGATGCTCGCGGACGCGGGCACGACCGACAAACCGAAGTCGCTGTCGGCGGCATGCACGCAGCACGCCGCACACACGGCAACCGCCAGCACGAACGCATGATGTCTCATTGCTCCGCTCCTTGCTCTCGAGTGTTTGTCCGAAGAGTGTGTCTTGACCACCGTCGTTCAGATCCGCGATCAATTATACAGGTTCGTCGCGCGTTCCTGAAGAACCTGTCTTGGCTCCCTCGCCGTCGATTCCCGGCGCCAGCGCCCCGCCGGAGGGACACCGATGGCATTGTAACGCCTGAGTACGACCCGGAAAAGAGGGGGTCATGCGGCGGGAGCATGGGGAGAATTCGAGCGGAGGAGACGGGACGCGGGTCGGCCCTACGCGTCTCGCCCCGTGCGCATGAAGTCGTGGGCGATCTCCCGCAGGCGCTGCTGGATGAGATTCGGCGACAGCCGTTCCGGCGCCGGGGCGCGGGCTTGTAGAAGCAGTTCCCGGTAGCATTCTCGGATCAGCATCCCGACGGGCATCCCCGTGACTTGTTCGCCGCACTCGGTGCGGATGAAGTCTCGCAGACTGTACGTGCTCGGCGGGTGCTCAGGCTGCATACATGTCCTCGAAGCCCGGGTTCGAAAACATCCGCGACCGGCGACGATGGCGCCGATTGTAACGAGAGAATCGCGGCACCGATACCCCCCCAGTGAAACAGCGCTCCGGATCCGGCCTAAGTGGTTCTTGGCCGGGATGTTAGGTTGGAGGCCGTGAGTGACAATTAATAATCTGCGGCGGGCGCCGCGCGCCGGATCGTCACTCCTCCAGCTCGACGTTCCAGTAGGCATCGCTGATGAAGTGATCCCAGCTCTCGCGGCGCTGGACGGGGAGCGCGACGAGGACGGTCGGGCGCCAGCGCGGCTCCCGCGGCGGCTTGAGGAGTTTCATGGCCGCGTCGGCAGGCAGCTTGTTGCCCTTACGGACGTTGCAGGCATGGCAGGCGACGACGCAGTTCGTCCACGTGCTCCTGCCGCCGAGGGCGCGGGGCACGACGTGGTCGATGCTCAGGGCCTCGCTGGGCAGGCGCCTTCCGCAGTATTGGCAGGTGTTGCGATCGCGGCGGAAGAGATTACGCCGTGAGAAGACGACTCGCGGGGTGCCGGCGTGATCGCAGAACCGCAGGCGGATCATTTCGGGGACCTTGATTCGCAGGGACACGGTGCGAATGTGGGGCTCATCCGCAGTCGCCCGCAGGTCGGCCCAGGATTGGAAGTCGTAGCTCTCGTACGTGTCCGGCACGATGACGTGAGCCGCGCCTTTGGCCAGAAGGCCGAGCGCTTTCTTCACCGTGCAGATCCTGATAGGCGTCCAGTGGCGATTCAGGACCAGCGTGGGCTGGGTCAATACTGCGTACACGGGCATCGCCGCGTTCATTGGCTCTAACTCTGCGTGCAACCATTATCACCGAGGGAGTTCGGGTACGCAATATGCGTCAGGGATTGCCGAGGCGGTCGTCGGGATCCCGGACGGGCCCGGTTTGGCACGCTGCCGGCGCCGCGAAACCCAGGTTCTCCGCCGCGCCGAAGGACTTCGGGGAAAACCCGCGCCGGCGCAGCGAAACGTTCAACGCAACTCAAGCTCTGTCTTTGTAACGACTTAGGTGAATTTATCCAAGTTAACTAGTTTTGTGCTTGCAAATCCGCCCGTGAGGTGTAAAGATAGGGTCTTGGGCCGGTTAACAACTCATCCAACTCCAACCCTACCCTTTCGACCCAAACAACCTTTACTTTAACCGGCCCGCCATTTTTCCCCTCGGGTAAAGGCCCCGCGGTCGCGATGCGCGCGGACGTCGATTGCGAGAGCGGCCCGTTCGCCTTACCATAGGGGTGGACGAAGAGGGCGGCGGTGCAGGCCGACTCCGCAGTCCGGCGCGCATTCACCCGCGCCAGCGACGGCAAGCACCGGCAGACCCGTGTGCGCGGGGCTGCCGGCCGGGATTTTGGAAATGAAGCAAGCGGTTCGCCGGGCCTCGTTACTGATGGCCGCGCTTGCGGCGACGGCCGGCGGTCAGGGACTCGTCATCAGCGAGATCATGTATCACCCGCCCGAGGACGGTCCCGATATCGAGTACGTCGAAATCACGAACTGCACCCGCACGCCGCGGGACATCTCGGGGTATCGCTTCACGGAAGGCTTTCGGTTCGAGTTTCCCCCTGGCGCCTGGATCGATGGCTGGGGCGCCGTCGTGGTCGCGAAGGATCCCGCGGCCTTCGAGAGCGTGTACGGCTTCGTCCCCTACGGGCCCTTCGAAAGCGGCGCCCTGGACAACGGCGGGGAACGAATCACGCTGTCGAACGATTCGGGGAAGTACGCGGAGGACGGCACCGTAATCGCCCACGGTCCCACCGTCTGCACCGTGAGCTACAACGATCGCGGCCAGTGGCCGTCGGGGTGCTCGGGGACCGGTCACAGCCTGTGCCTGCGCAGCATCGAGCTCGATCCCGAGGACGGCGCGAACTGGTCCCGCAGCCCGCTGCGGGGCGGGACGCCCGGCCGGCCGAACGTGTTCACGACCAGCTTCGAGGACACGGCGCTCGTGCCCGAGGGCGCGGTCTGGAAATTCAAGCGCGGCCTCGCCGAGGCCTCCGAGCCCATCGAGGCTTGGCGGCAGCCCCGGTTCGATGACGGCGATTGGGAGGAAGGGCCGGCGGGCTTCGGGTACCCCGCGACGGCGACTCCGGCGCCGGCGACGCTGTTGGCCGACATGCGGCGGACCGGATCGAATCCGGAAGGCTACACGTCCCTGTACATCCGAGCGCGATTCACGCTGGCGTCCCTCGACGGAATCGACCGGCTGCTCCTGAAGATCCGGTACGACGACGGCTTCGTCGCCTACCTGAACGGCCGCGAGGTCGGGCGCGACCGCGTGACTGCGGAGCCGCCCCTCTTCGACGCCGTGGCGATGAGCAGCCACAGCGCGTTTACGGCCGAGACGGTCACGCTCACCGATGCGATTCCGCTCCTTGTCGCCGGCGAAAACGTCCTCTGTGTTCAGGGCTTCAACCGCAGCATCACCGACGCGGACTTCATGCTGCATCCGTTCCTGCTGGCCGGCCGGCGGGTCGAGCCTTCGGACCCGGCGGACGGAGTCGTCTTCAACGAGTGCTATTATCACGGCGCCCCGCCCCTCTGGGTCGAGCTCTACAACGCGACGCCCGCGCCCGTGGCGCTGGGAGGGTACTGCCTCGCGCGCGATGCCGGCAACCTGGGGGCGTTTAGGATTCCGGCGGGGACGGTGCTGGCCGCCGGCGGGTTCCTGGCGTACACCAGCGAGGAACTCGGCTTCGATCTCGCCTTGGAGGCGGGCGGGAGCGGCACGCCGATCCCGCTCACGCTGTACCTGAGCAACCCCGCGCTGGACCGCGTGGTCGATGCGCGCGCCTTCGAGGAGGACGTGCCCTTCGGTTTTTGCCAGGCGCGCGTCCCGGACGGCCGAGGGGGCTGGTTCAACAGCGACGAGCCGACGAAGGGCGCGCCCAACCGGGCGGCGATCGAGCGCGCGGTGGTGATCAACGAGATCATGTACCACCCCTTCCACACGCCGAACCCGCACGACCCCGCGCCGGCGGAAGGACCGGAAGAACGGGAGTACCTGGAGCTTTACAACAACTCCGACCGCGTGATCGATCTGTCGGGGTGGCGCTTCACCAAGGGCATCGCCTATACCTTCGAGGAGGGCGCGCTTCTCGAACCGCGGGGCTACATCGTCGTCGCGCGCAACCCCGCGCTGCTCAAGGGAGTCTACGGGCTCGGGGACCAGGTCGTGGGGCCGTACCAGGGGCGGCTTTCCAACAGCGGCGAGCTCATCCGCCTGAAGGACCAGCGGCGGAACACCGTCAATGAAGTGGCGTACTGCGACGGCGGCGCGTGGCCGCGTTGGGCCGACGGCGGCGGGGCCAGCCTGGAGCTTGTCGATCCGAATCAGGACAACGCGCTGGGCTCGGCCTGGGCCGCCAGCGACGACCGCGCCAAGGCCGCGTGGACGGAAGTGAAGTTCTCGGGACGCCATCCCGGCGTCGAGTCCGAACTGCAGTTCTTCCTGACTCACCGCGGCGAGATGCTGCTGGACGACGTCTTCATCGGCGAGAGCGAGACCGGGGCCAACCGCATCGCGAATCCCGGCTTCGAGAGCGGCGCGGCTCCGTGGCGCGTGTGGCCCGGCACGCACGAAAAGACCCGCGTCGTCGACGACGATGCCCACGAGGGGCGGCGGAGCTTGCTGGTGGCCGCCGGCGGCCGGGGCGACAACTGGGCGAACAACTTCGAGTACAACGTGACCAATCCCGCCCTGACCGCCCGGGTGTACCACGTGCGCTACTGGGCTAAATGGCAGCGCGGCTGCAACCAGTTTCAAGTCCGTTCCGTGGCGGCGGCGTTCAATCCCGCCAACAATTTGGTGTACACCGCCGCGATACCCGTGCCCGAGAATCTCGGGACGCCCGGGGCGCGCAACAGCACCGCGGCGGACAACCAGGGGCCTGTGATCGGGCGCGTGGCGCAGGCGCCGGCCGTGCCCCGGGCGGGGCAATCGGTGACGGTCACGTGCCAGGCCTCGGACTCGGGGGGTATCGCCAAGGTCGAGCTGACCTACCACCCGGACACGAGCCCGGGCGCCGCGCAGACCCTGGCCATGGCGGATGACGGGGCCAGCGGCGACGGCGCGGCGGGCGACGGCGTGTGGGGCGCGGTCATTCCCGCGCACGCGCTCAACACCGTGGTGGCGTTTTGGATCACGGCGACGGATGCGCAGGGCGCCGTCACGACCTTCCCGCCCGAGGGGCGGAGCGCGCCGTACGTGTACCAAACGCTGGCCGCGCAGGCGACGGAAGTCCCCGTTTACCGGTTTATCATGCGGGCGGCGGACCGCGCGAACCTGTCGTCGCGCCTGCCCATGAGCAACTCGCTCGTTCCCATGAGCTTCGCGTACAACGACAACACGATCTACCACAACGCCGGCCTGAGGTACCGCGGCAGCCCCTGGATCCGCCCCGGCAACCGGGGCTCGGGGTACCGCGTGCGCTTCAACCGCGACGCGAAGCTGCACGGACGCATCAGCGAGCTCAACCTCGACCGGCAGCACACGGAAGCCTCGAAGATGCGCGATCGCACGGCGCAGTACCTGTTCCGCTGGCTCGGACGGACGGCGCGGGGCACGACGTTGCCCTACAGCGACATGCAGTTCGTGCGGGTTTTCGACGGCTCGGCGCACCTGGACGTCTACGAGTATGTCCAGCAAGTCGACCAGCGTTACCTGGAATTCTGGTACGGCGAGGACAAGCACGGCACGCTTTACAAGATCGACGACTGGTTCGAGGCCCTCAACGACGGCAATCCCGCCATGTATGGGGGCGGCACGGCGACGTTCGCGTACCGCGGGGAGAATAAGGAGCCGTATCGCTGGTATTTCAAGCTGCGCACCAACGAGCAGTGGGATCCCTACGATCAGCTCATCGCCTTGACCCGGTTCGTACAAACCACGTCCATGGCGAACCTGCCCGCCGAGCTGCCGCGGTGGGTCGACGTGGAGCAGTGGCTCGGCACGCTGGCCGTGCGGCTCTACATCGGCGATTGGGACACCATCGGGTACAACCGCGGCAAGAACGCCTATGCCTACCTCCCGGTGGAGGATCCCCGCTGGCACCTGCTGCCGTGGGACTCCGACCTGACCTTCGAGGCCAACCAGACCAGCGCGCCGCTCTTCGTCACGGGCGCGTTCCCGGCCATGTCCAAGATGTTCAACAACGCCCCGGCCCAGCGCCGCATGTACCAGTATTACCAGGATCTCGTCGCGGGGCCGGCCGGCGCCGCGGCGGTTCTCGATTTCCACGTCAAGACCTACAGCACCTTCAGCAACGAGAGTCTTCCGCGGCCGGCGGACGCGAGTTCGATCCGGTCCTTCATGGCGGCGCGGAACCAGATCGTGACGAATCAGATTCCCAAAACGGTTTTTCGGATCCGCGCCCCCGCGTCCCCTTATCTGACCAACAAGGAGAATCTGGTCGTCGAAATGGATGTGCCGCCGGCGGCGCGGCGGATTCTGCTGGACGGCGAGCGTATCGATCAGGCGGTCCAATGGACGTCGCCGGTGCGGTGCCGGTACGCCTTGACGCTCTTGCCGGGGACGACGACGCTGACTTTCACGGCGCAGGATGCGGAGGATGCCGAGATCGGCCGCGCCGAGCTCGCCGTCACGTATTCGACGAACCCTCCGCCGCAGATCGCCGCGTTGAGCCCGGCGGAAGGGCCGGACGAGGGCGGCACCGCCGTGACGGTGAGCGGCGCCGATTTCATCGAAGGCGCCAAGGTGTATATCGATGGCATCGAATGCCCCGAGACGACCTTCGTCGATGCGGCCACGCTGACGGTGGTAACGCCGGCCGCCTCCGAGCGCGGCACCCGCGATGTCGGCGTGCGGGTCGTCAATCCCGATGGCTGGTTCGCGACGCTGGCCATGGGCTTCAAGTACGTGGCCTATTGGCCCCACGTCGTGTCGGTCCTGCCGGACAGCGCTCCCGTCGGCGTCGAAATCGATGCCGCCGTGTTCGGCGAGCGCTTCCAGGAAGGCGTCAGGATCTTCTTCGGCGAACGCGAGAGTCCGGCGGTCGTCTACGGCGATGCCCTGACGCTCACGGTGCGGGTGCCGGCGGGGGAAGACGGGGGCGCCGTGGACGTGCGGGCGCTCAACCCCGACGGCCGGTCATCGATCTTGCCGGCCGGGTTCAGGTACGTGGTGCCGGAGCCGGAGGTGACGCGCATCAGTCCGGAAAGCGGCGATGTCGGCGGCGGGCAGCTCGTGGAAATCGCCGGCAGAAACTTCCAGGGGCCGGCCTCGGAGATCGCGGTGTTGTTCGGGGTGCAGGCGGCGGAGGTGCGCGAGGCGACCATGACGCGGATTGTCGTGGTCGCGCCGCCGGCTGTTTCGGCGGGCACCGTGACGGTGATCGTCACCGATGGCGGCGGCCGGGTCGTCGCCGTGCCCGGCGGGTACGTGTACACCCACGGCGACGCGCCCGTCTTCGTGCGGGGCGACGTGAACGAGGATGGCGTCGTCAACGTCTCGGACGCCGCGCGAATCCTGCGCTACCTTTTCCACCACCACGGAGTGCCCTGCGAGGATGCGGCGGATGTGGATGACGACGGCGCAATCAGCGTCGAGGATGCGGTGCGGCTGCTCGCGTATCTCTTCGCGGGGGGCGCGCCGCCGCCGCCGCCGTTCCCGGCCAGAGGCGAGGACCCGACGCCGGACAATCTCGGGTGCCGCGAGTAAACCGAGCCATGGGCGCGGCTCGGCCGCGCCCCCCGCGGGGCGGCGCCCCTAGAGATCCAGCTCGTCCGCTCCGACCTTCTCCTCGGTCACGAGGCGAAAGCGCGGCTCGACATCCTTGCCCATTAGGGCGGCGATGGTGCTGTCGGCCAGAAGTTCGTCGGGGAGCGCCACGCGGAGCAGCGTGCGCGTCTTGGGGGACATGGCCGTCTCCTTGAGCTGCGCCGACGACATCTCGCCCAGGCCCTTGAAGCGGGTGATGGCCGCCTTGCGCGTGGCGGCGTGGGTCGCCAGGATCTGCTCCTTCTCCCGGTCGCTGCGGGCCAGGTGCGCCGTGTCGCCGATGGTGATGCGATAAAGCGGCGCCTCGGCAATGTAGAGGTACCCGTCGCGGACAAGCTGCGGCATGTGGCGGTAGAAGAAGGTGAGGAGCAGCGTGGCGATGTGGTGGCCGTCCGAATCCGCGTCCGTGAGGATGATGATCTTGTGGTAGCGCAGCTTGTGGACCGCGAAGTCCTTGCCGAAGCCGCAGCCGAGGGCCGAGATAATGTCGGCGACCTGCTGGTTCTCGAGGATTCTGGCGGAGGCGGCCTGCTCGGTGTTCAGGATCTTGCCGCGCAGCGGCAGAATGGCCTGCGTCTTGCGGTCGCGGGCGCTCTTGGCCGTGCCGCCGGCCGAGTCGCCCTCGACGATGAAAAGCTCGCTCTTGGCGGGTTGCGTGCAGGAACAGTCCGCCAGCTTGCCGGGAAGATTGAGGCGGTGCGAGACGGCGCTCTTGCGCGTCACGGCATCGGCGGCCTGGCGCGAGGCGATGCGCGCCCGCGCGGCCATGATGATGCGCGCCACGATGGCATCGCCGATGGAGCGGTTCTCGTTCAGGTGGCGCTCCAGCGCCGGAGCCACCGCCGAAGCCACCAGGCTGGTCATCTCCGGATTGTTCAGGCGGTCCTTGGTCTGCCCCTGGAACTGCGGCTCGGGCACGTACGTCGAGAGGATGGCGCACAGGCCTTCGCGGATATCCTCGGCCGTGGTCGTCACGCCCTTGGGGGCGATGGCGTGGGTTTCCATGTAGTTGCGGATGGCCTTGACCACTCCGGCGCGCAGCCCCTGCTCGTGGGTTCCGCCCGAAAGGGTGCGGACGCCGTTCGTATAGCTCTGGACGGACTCGCTGCGCTCGTCGGTCCAGAGGATCGCCGCCTCCATGGCCGGCTCTTCCTTGTGCTCGAAGTAGAAGACGAAGTCCAGAAGCGGCGCGGCGCGGCGCGCCTCGGTGAGGCGCCGGAGGTACGCGGAGATGCCTTCCTCGTGGTGGAAGACGTGCTCCTCGCCGGTCGTCTTGTCCTGGAAGGTGATCTTGAGGCCCTTGTGGAGATACGAGCGCGCCTCGAGGGTCTCCTTGATCAGCGCGGCGTTGAAGCGCGTGACGCTGAAGACATCCGGGTCGGGGGTGAAGGCGATGGTCGTGCCGCGTTTTCCCGAGACGGGACGGACGCGCTGGACGGCGCCCGCCGGGCTCCCCTTGCGGTAGACCTGCGTCCACTCGTAGCCGTCGCGGTGGATGGTCACGCGCATGGATTTCGACAGGGCGTTCACCACCGACGCGCCCACGCCGTGCAGCCCGCCGGAGCGCCGGTAGTTCGTGTGGCCGAATTTTCCGCCCGCGTGCAGCGTCGTCATAATGAGCTCGAGCGCCGGCTTGCGGTACTTCTCGTGCCGGTCCACGGGAATGCCCCGGCCGTTGTCGGCGACGACGATCTCCTGTCCGTTCGCCTCGAGCACGACATCGATGCGCGATGCGTATCCGTTGATGACTTCGTCGACGGAGTTGTCCAGGATCTCCCAGACGAGCTGGTGAAGGCCGCGGTGGTCCGTGCTCCCAATATACATGGCGGGCCGCTTGCGGACGGGATCCAGGCCTTCCAGAACCTCGATGTCCTTGGCCGTGTACGCTGCCGTGGCCACGATCAGCTCCTCACTGCCGTTCCTCGGCCGCCTCGTCCTCGGCCTCGCGGGCCTCGGAGGCCTGGCGGCCGTTCCCGTTCTTACCGCCCAGGGCCGGCGCCTCCGGCTCGGGCGCGGCGATATCCACCAGGCCCGTGCGTTTGGTGAGGGCGAAGCCGCGCCCGCCGCGGGTCGTGACTCGGTAGCGCGCCGGCGTGATCTGAAGTTGACTGCCGCGCGCGTTGACGACCACCAGACCCTTGTGCTTGTGCGTCGTCACGCCGAAGCCCAAGAGGCGGTCGCCGGGCGCCAGGCCGATGACCTTGACCCCCCGGCCGGCCCCGGAGAGAAAGTTGATGTCGCGCACGTTGCACAGGAGCGCCTTGCCGGCCCGGGTCGCGCAGCACAGGACCTCGCCGCCGTCGATGACCTCCACGCCGGCGATCTCCTCGCCCTCGCGGAGCCGGGCGAACTTGCGGCCGGACTTGGTGGAGATCTCCGCGAAGGGCTCCAAGGAGAACCGCAGGCCGTAGCCGCTCGTGTTGACCGCCACCGCGTGGCGCGGGGGCTCGCCGCCGTTGCCCTTGGGGGCGGCGATGTTCGGAGTGACGCGGGCGTCGAGGCTCACCGCGGCGATGATGCGCTCGCCGTCGCGGAAGCGGCAGAGGCGCTGGATCGGGTCGCCGAAGCCGCGGCTCGCCGGGATGGCGTTGATGCGGATCGAGTAGGCCGAGCCGAAGTTGCTGAAGAACACCGCCACGGCCCTGGTGTTGCCGGCGATGATGCCCAACAGCTTGTCGCCCTGCCGGAGGCGGATCTTGGCCACATCGGCGACGCGCCCGACGCGCTTGACCCAGCCGTCGCGGCTCACGACGACATGGACGTCTTCGTCCTCGATGAAGTCCTCGGCGTTGAACTCCGGCTCGGCGTCGGCCGCGGCGGCGAACTGCGTCAGACGGGGTTGCGCATAGGCGCGCGCCACCTCCTCGAGTTCTTCCCTCACTAGACGCCACAGGCTTCGGGTGCTGCGCAGGATGCGCTCGATCCGCTCCGCCTCGCGGCGCTTCTCGGCGAGCTCGTCGAGGATTCTCTTGATCTCGAGGCGGGCCAGCCGGTAGAGCTTGGTTTCCAGGATTGCGTCGGTTTGGCGGGCATCCAGGGCGAAGCGCTGGGCGAGCTTGGCGGCGGCATCCTCCTTGCCGTCGCTGCGGCGGATGATCGCGATGGCCTCGTCGAGGCGGTTGAAGATCTTCCGGAAGCCCTCCAGGATGTGGATGCGCTCCCGGAGCAGCCTGAGGGCGTGCTCGAGCCTGAGCTTGACGACCTGGCGGCGGAAAGCCAGGAAGTGTTCGAGCATGGCCTTCAGGCCGATGCGGGCCGGGACGAGGGCCTCGCCCGCGCCGCCGGGCACCAGCACCGTGAGGTTCACGGGGAAGCGCGTCCTGAGGGCGGTGTGGCGGTACAAAAAGGCCATGACGAGTTCGGGATCGGCGCCGCGCTTCAACTCGACGACGATGCGGACATCGTCGGTGGACTCGTCGCGGACATCGGTCACCAGAGGCATTTTGCGCTCGAGGACCAGGCGCCCGATCTCAGCGACGATGGCCGCCTTGTTGGTCTGGTAGGGGATCGCGGTGATTATGACAGCGGCGCCGTCGCGGGGGCCGTGCTCGACCTTGTACCGGCCTTGGAGGCGGATCGAGCCCGCGCCGGTCTCGTAGACGGCGCGCAGATCCTCGCGGGTTTCGAGGATTTCGCCGCCGGTGGGGAAATCGGGGCCCTTGATGATGCGCAGGAGTTGGGCCGTCGTCGTGGACGGCGCATCGATCAGCGTCGTGCATGCCTTGATGATTTCGCCGAGGTTGTGGGGCGGAATGCTGGTGGCCATCCCGACGGCGATGCCCGTGGCGCCGTTGACCAGGAGATTGGGAAGGCGGGCGGGCAGGACCACCGGCTCCTCGGACTGGCCGTCGAAGGTCGGCCGGCGCTCCACCGTCTCCTGGGGGAGTTCCCGGAGGAGTTCTTCGGCCAGGGGCGTCAGGCGGCATTCCGTGTAGCGGTACGCGGCGGGCGGATCGCCGTCCAGCGAGCCGAAGTTGCCGACGCCTTCCACGAGAGGCGCGCGCATGGCGAAGGGCTGCGCCATGCGCACGAGCGCCTCGTAAACGGCCTGGTCGCCGTGAGGGTGGTAATGTCCGAGCACCTCCCCGACGACAGCGGCGCACTTCCGGGGCGGCCGCGACGACGCCAGGCGGAGGTTGTGGTGCATCGTGTAGAGAATGCGCCGCTGGACCGGCTTGAGTCCATCGCGCACATCAGGCAGGGCGCGGCTCTGGATAACCGAGAGCGCATAGGTGAGGTAGCGCCGCCGCGCCGTGTCGTGGAGCGCCACGGACCGAATGCCTGTGTTCATTTTTCTTTCACGCTTCCGTCTCCGGGCGCCGCCCGCCCGACGGCGAGTGCGGCATCCGGCGAAAGAGACTCTTATAAGGCAAGGGGAGGGGGAAATCAAGCAGGGAACGGCGCCGGCGCCGCGGCGCCTCAGTTCGAGAAGAGCGCCTTGTACGCTTCGTCGCCGGCCAGCTCCGGAGCGAGGACGGTCAGTTCCTCCGCCGTGATGGCGGTTCCCCGGCGCAGGCCCTTGACCCAGACGCCGGCGCCCTCGGTAAGCGCGGGGAGCGTCGTCGTCTTGGCGCGGCGGACAATGCGCGGCAGCGGAGCCGCCGTGTCCAAGGTGTACGTCGCGCCCTCGACCGTGACGCGGAGCACGGGGTAGGCCAGTTCCACCGTCCCGAAGAGCCAGCGGCGACCCTTGCAGGCGGGGTCTTCCCAGGCGAGGTCGGGGAGAAAGTCCCGGCCGGCGATGCCGACGCGGGCCTTCTCGATGGTGCGCTGCACGGTCTCCCCGCCGAACTCCGCCGTCATGCCTCTTTTCTGGACGGGGACGCCGAGGATCCACAGGGGGCTTCCCCGCGTGAGATGCTCGACGAGATCCTGTTCGGGGACGAGGGTGTCGGCGCAGATCGTCGCGCCGGCGGCGTTAACCATGGCCGCGCTCCGTTCCTCGGGGATGACGAAGGTGCCGCTTAGGCCGGCGGTGACGATGCCGGCGAAGGGCGCCGCGGGCTCTTCGGGGGACGCCGGCCTTGGCTCGGGTTCCCAGGGTTGCGCGTCGGTTTCGGAGGGTTCGACAGGCGTCTCGTCCGGCTTGTCCGGTTCGACGGGCCGGAGCGGCGCCGCGGCGATGTCGGGCCCGGTTTCCGCGGAGGGGGCGGTGTCGGGCGCGCCCCCGCGGCGGGTTTCGGCCTGGGAAACCCAGGTGTCGATCAAGACCGCCTCATCAGGGCTTACCAACGGGCGGGCCTCCTCGGCCAGCCGCGCCGCGGCGGCGACATCGCCCCGCGCGATCGCCGCGTGCGCGGCGGCCTCCTTCATGGCGAAGGCCGCGTCGCGCCGCTTGGCCAGAAGCCTGCGTTCGCCGTTGACCAGTTCCGCGAGGCGCGGGTTCTCGGCTTGAAACTTGGCGAGCGCCGCGTCGATGGCATCGAAACGATTCTCCGCGGCCAGGGCCGCGTTTTGCTGCCTGAGGGAGTTGAAAGCGTCGATAGCGGCGGCGTCGGCCTCCTGTGACAGCTCCTGGAGCAGCGCCTCGACCTGGCGGCGGATCGTGGGGGTGGGGGCCCGGGCCAGCAACGACTCGGCCTCGCGCAGGCGCTCCGGAAGCGGCGCCGAGCCGAGCCGCACCCGCGCGAGCCGGTCGTTGAACGCGGCCGCGACATCTTCCGAAGTCTCCGCCGATCCCGCCGCGGATGGCGGAGCGGCGGCCGGCAGCGCGCCGGGCGGTGTGGACGCCAAGTGGAAGACGATGCCCGCGAACACGATCAGCGCGGCGCAGCCCCCTAGGAAGTTGAGAAGCTTGCGGGCGAGGATCTCTTCCTGTGTCCGGAGCGCGCGGCGCATAGGCGTTTCCGTGGAATCTTCCGGCAATCGTACCATCGCCCGGGGAACGGCGCCACGGCGGAGCGGGCACGCGGCGCCGAGCACGGACCGAATGACGGAGCGCTCGCCGCCGCGCCCTGCGCGGGGCGAATTAGGTTGAAAAGCGGCGCCGTCCGCGTGATTATGGTGGGGAGAGACCCGTCGTGGGATCACGCTCTTGGGGGGTGACGCATGCATTCGCAAGGCCGTTGCCGCCGCGGGCGCGCGTCGCTGGTCGCGGCGTCCCTTCTCGCTATCGTCGTGTGCGCGGTGCTTCTTTTCTGGTGTGATTCCGGGGCTCCGCCCGAGAAGAGCGCCCCTCCTGTGCCGGCCGCGCCTGCGGAAGGGGTTGACACGGCCGGGAGCGGCGATGCGACCGGCGCGCCGGCCGCGCCCGTTGCGTCCGCGCCCGGCAGGGAGGGCGCGCAGCGCGCGCGCGTCTTCGGCACGGTGTCCGACAAGGACGGAACGCCGCTCGGAGGCATGCACGTGCGCTGGGTGCCGGAGTCCGCGAAAACGCTGGAGGACTGGATCCACGACGCGAACGCCTTCAGCGAGACCGGCGGTACAGGACACATTCCCGATGCGGAGATCCGAGCGGCGCTCGCCAACAGCCTCGCGGCGACGACGGGGGCTGACGGCGCCTACGAGCTCGAGATCCCCGAAGCCGAGGACCCCGGCTCTATCGTCGTCGCTGGCGGGGGATACGAAACGCAAGTCAAGGAAGTCGCGGAGTCGGTTGAGGAGGAAGCGCCCATCGCCGACGCTCCGCCTGACTTCGCGGCGGCGCCCCGGGAATTCGAGGTGAGTTTCGTGCTCGAGCCGGGGGGCGCGATCTCCGGCAGGGTGCTCGACCGCGAAACGCGTGCGCCGGCCGCCGGCATGATCGTCCTCGCGAGCGTTTTCGAGCCAGAAGCGTCGCCCGTGGTGGCCTTCTTCCAGTCCGGTGCGCCCTTGGCCGTTGTGGGCGCCGATGGCGCCTACGCGCTCCAAGGCCTGCGGCTCGGCGAGTACCGCGTATGGCTGCACTCGGGTGACTCTGAATACCTGTCGGTCCGCGTCCCCCGCTGGCAGGACGGCCGAAGCGTGGTGCTGGAAAAGGGCATCGAGGCCGCGGGGGTCGATTTCCTCGTGAGCCGCGGCGGCACGATCTTCGGAGTCGTGTCCGGCCAGGACCAGCAGGCCCTTGCGGAGGTTAGCGTGGAGGTCAGGCTCGCCGAAATCACGCCGGAGGCCCTCCAGGATGACATCCCGGGGTCGATGGAGATCCGAACGGGCGACGACGGAGCGTACAAATTCGACGCCCTGCCGCTTGACAGGCAGTACCGCATCTGGGCGGAGAAGGAAGGGTTTGCAGAATGGGCCTCCGAGGTCGTCGCGCTCAGCGCCGAGCGCCCGCGGGCCGAGGTCAATCTGCTTCTGACGGAAGGGTGCCGGGTCTCGGGCTTGGTGCTGCACCCCGACGGAGCGGTGGCGCCGGGGGTCACGGTCTATTTGACATACAGCTATCCCGAGCTTCGCGCGGGTGACAAAGAAGCCAAAGAGACGGTCGCGGACGAGACCGGCGCCTTCACGTTCGAAGGGCTCGGCGCCGGCGAGCGGCGGTTGAGCGTGAGCCCCCCCTGGTCCTTCGGGTCACGCTCGCGGGAGCGCACGAAATCCGTCAGCCTGGACGGCGTCACGGACGTAACCGGCGTGGTTCTCATCATGGAGAAAACCGCCGGGGAGACGGTGCTCGCCGGCGTGGTGCTCGACACCCTTGGTGCTCCGATCGAGGACGCGGAGGTCTGGGTGTGGTGCCCGCGGGAGTCGGCGTCCGCACCGTTGAGCGAGCGGAGACCCGCCCGCACCAACGCGGAGGGGCAGTTCGTGCTGAACGGCCTCGAGGGGCAGAGCTTGACGCTCAAGGCGTCCAAACCGGGCTACTCCTCCGCGACTGCGCCGGACGTTCCCGCCGGGGCGCAAACCGTCGAACTCAGGCTCGCCAAGCACGGCCGGATCAGCGGTAGGGTCGTTACCGGTGCCGGCGAGGCGCCCGGCGTAGTTGGGAAGGTGTTTGCGCGGTCCACCGGGGAAACTTCCCTCCCGGAAAGCGTCAAAATATTGCAGGCCGAGTTTGTGCACAACATGCGTGGCCAGGATACCGCGGAGGTGGGCGAGGACGGGAACTACAGCGTCTCGGCGCCGGTCGGGAAGGCCGTGGTCGAGGCCACGGTGCCGGGGTTTGCGCCCGGCCGCTCCGACACGATCGAGGTCGCCGCGGGCCAGGACTACCAAGGCGTGAAGATCGTCGTCACCGCCGGCGCTGCCGTACGCGGCCGCGTGACGCTGGGAGACGGCGCGCCCGTCGAGGGCGCGACGATCCGTGTCGAACTGAAGGGAGGCGATGGTGGGATAGCGTTGCTCAAGGAGATGCTTGGGCTGGCCGGCGCTAGGCTGCACGTCGACGCCAATGCGCCCGAGGGCTTGAGCGACGCCGACGGCGGCTTCCTCGTCGAGCACCTCGCCGAAGGCGAGTACCTGGTAAGCGCCGTTCACGACGAATTCGCGCCGTCGGAAGCCGTGCCGGTGGCGTTGTCTCGGGACCAGGTGAGCGCGCCGATCACGCTCGTCCTCAGGCGCGGCGGCGTCATCGAGGGCGTGGCGACCGAAGGC
>MWEK01000023.1 GCA_002070955.1 Planctomycetes bacterium ADurb.Bin069 | reverse complement strand
AGCGCTCATCTGTACCTGCGGGGCCCTCGGTGCGCCTCAGTCGTCCTGCCTGCAGCGCCACAGCGCAACCGCCTCCCCGTCCTCCCCGGCGCGCCGCCGCCGATTCCGCGTGCCGCCCGTCCCGGCCTCACCGCGCCGCGTCGTAGAGGGCGAACACGTTTTCGGGCGGCACGTCGGGCTGAAAGAGGTGCGCCGGGCCGAGGATATAGCCGCCGCGCGCCCCGAGGACCTCGCAATAGCGCCTGACCTCCGCCGCCACGGCGGCGGGGCTGCCCCAGGGCAGCAGGCGCTGCATGTCGATGCCGCCGTGAAAGCAGATGCGCCCGCCGAATTCCGCCGCGAGGCGCTCGGGCTGCATGGCCGGCCCGGCCGGCTGAATGGGATCCAGGACATCGACGCCGAGGGCGATCAGCTCCGGGATGAACGCGGCGACGGCGCCGCAACTGTGGAAAAGCACGCGGCCTCCGAGCTGGTGAATGCGGTCGATCATCGCCTTCAGATACGGCGCGACGAACCCCCCGAACATCTCCGGCGAGATCAAGGGGCCGCGCTGCCCGCCCAGGTCGCTGATCAGGAGGTACAAGTCGATGCGGCCCGCGGTGATCTCCGCGGCGCGCGTGTAGTCCTCCAGGTAGAAGTCCGTGAACTTCTGGCAGAGGAAGTGCACCCACTCGGGCCGCTCGATCATGTCGAGGAACATGCCCTGCCAGCCGCGCACGAGCGCCGGCCGCTGCCAGACATCGGCGAAGCCGTAGAGCAAGGCGCGCGTCTCGTGCCGCCGGCACTGCGCCGCCAGCGACGAGCGGTCGATGCAATCCGGCGTCGGCCATGGGAAGCGCTCAAGCTCCGCCAGACTCGCCGCGTCGACCAGGGCGCCCTTCACGTCCTCGCGCATGGGGCCCCACGGCGTTTCCTTCTTGACAAAGCGCTCGCCCCAGAAGTTCTGGTAGACGCCGCCGCCGATGGGGCGCTCGTCCGGCGCGGGCGCCTCGAGGTGGCGCACATCGACGCCCAGGCGCCCGAGCAGCCGCTCCTTCTCCGCGTGACCCGCATGGGCGAACAGGCGCCGCCAGGACGGCGGCTCCGCCCAAAAATCCCGCGGCGTGCGGTCGGGCCGTTCGTGCCGGAGCGCCGCAAGCACCCGCTCGCGCGAGGTCATGGCCATGGCGCGCCTCCGGGAGGACGGCCGCCGCGGGGCGCCTGCCCCTCAGCGCAACCCCATCTCCCTCAGCACCGCCAGGCATTCGGCCGGGCGGTTCGTGATGATCGCGTCGACGCCGTGCAGGGCCAGCGCGCGCATCTTCTCCGGCTCGTCAACGGTCCAGACGGCCATGGTGCGGCCGCCGGCATGCACGGCGGCGAGGCGCTCGGGCGTGAAACCTTCCGCGCTGGGGTTGAGCCCGTCCAGGGCGAAATCCTCGACGGCGCGGCAGGCCGTGCTCCACTTGTCCTCTTCCTCCGCCTTGCAGCCCGTCAGGAGTTCGACGCGCAGCTCGGGAGCGATACGCTTGGCGGCGGCGCAGCAGTGCGCCGAAAACGACTGGACGACGACCTGCCGCTCCATGCCGCGGGCGCGGACGAGCGCCACGGTCTTCTCGGCGAGAGTCAGACCGGCGGCCCGCGCGGCATCGGAATCCTCGCGCGCCTTGATCTCGATATAGACGCCCGTCGGTCCGCCCGCCGCCGCCAGGGCCTCGTCGAGGGTGGGAATCCGTTCGCCGGCCCAGCGCGGATCCTTCCACGAGCCCGCATCGAGGGCGCGCAACTCGGCCAGCGTCATGCTCGCCACCGCGCCGCGCCCGTTCGTCGTGCGATCGACCTTGGAGTCGTGCATGACGACCACCTCGCCGTCCGCCGCGAGCATGCAGTCAAGCTCGAACCAGTCGGCGCCGACCTCGCGCGCGAGCCTGAAGGCGGCGAGGGTGTTCTCGGGCGCCGCGGCGCTCGCGCCGCGGTGAGCGATGACGGCGACGCGCGGCCCGCGGCCGGAGGCCGCGCACCCGCAGGCAAGCAACAGCCCGAGACAGCACAACAGATGCTGGATGTTCATCGCATCTCCCTGGGTGGGCCGCGCTTTCGCCCGGCGGCGCGCCGGGGCCGGGGCGGCGCACGGGTCCATTATAGGCGGGCCTGATCGGGACGCAACGCGCGGCGGCCTGGGTTGCGAAGCTTGCCTTTCGGCGCCGTTGCGATAGCATGGCCCGGGATGCGCTGGAGATGGAAAGGCGCCACCTTCCTCGGCCTCCTTGCGCTCGTCATCGGCGCGGGGCTCTGGCTCCGCCACCGCGCCGTCCATGCGCCCGCACAAAGCGAAAGATCGGCCGGCGCCGATGCTCCGCGCGCGAACGCGCCCGCCGCGGAGCTTGCGGTCGGAGCGACCGATTCGGGCGCAATGCCCTCCGATTTCGATTCTTTCGATCCGGCCGCCCGGCCGGAGGCGGAGGCCGGCGCGCCGCCCGTCTCCATCGAGGGCCGCGTGACGGATACGAGCGGAAACGGCGTCCCGCGCGCGCGCGTCGCCGCCGTCGCGCGGGCGGCGCTGGCAAACGTCCTCGCCGCGAACGAGAAGCTCCTCGACATCGACCCGGTCGCGGCCCTGCACGCGTTTCAGACATCGTTCGCGGAGATCGAGCAAGCCCTGCCTTCCGTCGCCACCGGAGACGACGGCCGCTACGCGCTGCGCGGGCTGCCCGACGGCGACCACCGCGTCGTCGTCACGCACGCCGAGTTCCTCACGCACGCCGAGGAGAACTGGATTCTCGTCCAGGCCGGCACGAAAGCCGAATACGATGTGGAACTGGTCGCGGGGCAGACGATCGCCGGCACGGTCCGGGATCTGAAGGGCGCCCCGATCGCCGGGGCGCGCGTCCGAGCGGCGCCGGTGGCGACGGCGCGCCTGAGAGGCATCGGCCAGCTCGTGCAGGTCTTCATCGCCCAGAGCGAAGGACGCCCGCTCTTCGCGGCGCGGCCCGTCGAAACGGATGCGCGCGGCATGTTTCGCCTGACGTCCCTCGAGCCCGGCGCCTACGATCTGCGCGTCGCCCGCGAAAGATACGCCTGGGCCGAAGCCCGCGGCGTGAGCGCCGGAACCGAGGACGTCGCCGTCGTGCTGGCCCCCGCCTTTCGGGTCGCGGGCCGGGTGGTTTCCCTGCCGGGCGCACCCATCGCGAAGGCGCAGGTCGTCCTCCGCGAGCCCGGGGCCGACATTCACGGCCCCGACGGGAACATGACCGTCGCGCTGCGCGACATCGACATCTTCGGGGAGAAGGAGCGCGCCGGCATAACCGATGCCGAGGGACGCTTCGAACTGCACGGCTTCACGCGGGGCGCGTACGAGCTCGGCATTCGCGCCGAGGGTTTCGCCGAGCGCGTTGAGCCCGCGACGCTCGACGACGCGCCCCTGGACCTGGGCGATATCGTGCTTGAGGACGGCCGCGAACTTCGCGGCGTCGTGCTTTCCGCCCAAGGCGAACCGATCGCGGGCGCCGAGGTGTGGGTGCCCAGGCCGCCGCGCCGGAACGGGGACCGCGACTCCCGCAGGCTCGCCGTCCTGGAGGCGGGGCCCGCGTCGAGCATTGCACGGACGCAAAGCGGCGCGAACGGCGCCTTCCGCCTCGCGGGGCTCGGCGGAGATGCGCACGAACTCGCAGCCTTCGCGGAGGGCTACCCTGGGGACGTGTTCCCGAACGTCGCCGCCGGCGGCGAGGCGGCGATCACGCTGCGGCGCGGCGTAACGATCGGAGGGATCGTCGTCGACGCGGAAAGCGGCGACCCGCTGCCGGGCGCGCGGGTCGAAACGGAGACGTGGCAGCGAAAGCGACAGACCTCGGACGCGCGCGGTTTTTTCGAGTTTACGGGAGTCGCTCCCGACAGCGAGCGCTCTTTCGGCGCGACGGCCGGCGTGCGCGCGTCGCGGGATGGCTACCGAGACGCCCGCGAGTTGATCGTCTTCCCCGACCGGGACGCGCCGCAGACCATCAACGTCCGGCTTGCGCTCCAAGCGCTCGGCGCCGGGGAGTCGGAGACGACCGTCGCGGGGATCGTGCGCGGTGCGCGCGGCGAGCCGCTCGCGGGCGCGCTCGTGTGGGCTGAGGTGCCGGGGCTGCCGCGGGCGTTTCTGCGCATCGGGTTCTTCGGAAGCCGAGATGCGGAGACGCGCACGGCGGACGACGGGACATTCACGCTCCCGGCGCCGCAGTTCGGGAACATGAGCTTCGCGGTGCTGGCCTCCCTTCCGGGATACGCGACGGCGCGGGCCGGTCCCTTCGCCGCCAATCCCGGCGAGAACGGCCGGACCTTCGTCGAGCTTAGCCTCGGGCGGGGCGCTTCGATTGCCGGGCGCGTCACGAGCGCCGTCGACGGCGCGCCCATCGCCGGAGCGCGCATTCGGCTCTGGCGCGACCCGCAGGTTCCCGACGAGACGACGCTCTTTACCCAGCTTCTGCCGCGGACGGAAGGCGAGGCGACCTACTCCGGGGGCGATGGAGCCTTCCGCCTGCGCAGAATCGAGCCGGGCGCCTACTGGATCGAGGCGCGGGCCCAGGGCCATGCCGCCAAGACGCTCGGACCGATCCAGGTCGCGCCCGAACACGGCGCCGCCGAGGGAGACAGGGCGGCGCCCGAAAGCCCGGCGGTGTCGATCGACATCGCCCTGGAGGCGGGCGCGTCGCTCGCGGGGCGCGTCGTCGATGCGGAGGGCGGCGGACTGCCCGGCGTCGAGATCGTGGCACTTCCGGTGACCGAGAGAGACGGGGCGCTTCGCGATGCGGACAACGAGATCGTCCTTGCCGGGGCGCTCGGCGCGGCGCAGACGGTGACGGGCGCGGACGGCGCCTACCGGCTCGAGCATCTTCCGGCGGGCACGTTCCATGTGCTCGCCAGGGCGCGGGGCTTCGAACCGGCTTGGTTATCCCCGGTCGTGCCGGGGCAGCCGGTTCCCGATCTCGCGCTCCTGCCGTGCGGGAGCATCGCCGGCCGCGTGCGGGACGCGGAGACGGGACAACCCGTCGCGGAGTTCTCCGTGTCGTTCGAGTGGCGGAACGCCGTCGGCGAGTTCCAGGCCGCGCATCGCTACGGGCGCGATGTCCGCGACGACGCCGGCTGGTTCGCGTGCGAGGGAATGCACGCGGGTGACTGGCTCGTGAGCGTCGCCTCGGAGACGCACCTGCCATGGCGGGGAGAGACGAATCTCGCGCCGGGAGGGACGATCGAGCTGGACATCGCCCTGAATCCGGGCCGCCGCATCGAGGGCGCCGTCGTCCGCCCCGACGGAACGCCGATCCCGGACGCCGCTCTCCGCATCCGGCTCGTGTCCCGGCCGAACTGGGGCGGGCAAGAGCGTCGCACGCGAAGCGGCGATGACGGTGCTTTCGTGGGGGCGGGGCTGGAACCCGGCGCGTACCGGATCGAGGCGACGCACCCCGGCTTCTATGCCGAGGAAAGCGAAGCGGCCGCGAACGTTGATCTGGACGCCGCCGAGGTCGCATCGGCGAGGCTGGTTTTGCATCCTGCCGGAAAAATCCTCGGGCGTGTGCGCGGGCTCGGCGCCGCGCGCCCGGGGGAGGACCTCTGGATCGTCAGATTCACGCCGATCCCCGCCGATCCGGGGCCGGCCCCCACGACGGCGGCCGCGGGAACCGAAAAGGCGGCGGCGCCCCGCGGCGCTCCTTTCGAATGCCAGGCCGACGCGTGGGGGCTGTTTCAGCGGGACAGCGTGCGCCCGGGCGGATACCTGCTCGACCTCACCCACAAGCGCAGCGTCGAAGATCCCGAAAGGCCGGGCGGCAAATGGGTCGTCATTCCGGAGGACTGCGGCCCGCTCGGAGAGGTCGCGATCCGCGCCGGCGAGTCGGCGCTCTTCGAGGGAGAGGCACCGTGATCACTGAACGACCCTCGCGCCGCGCGAGCGCGCTTTCGGAAAGTCCGCCGAAAGCACGGGGCTTCGGCTGCATCGTCCTGTTCGGCGCCGTCTTCTTCGTCGTCGGGTGCGTGATCCTGACGATCTTCGTCGCGATGCCCTTGTGGCAGGTGTGGGCGGCCCGCGACTGGGTCGAGGTGCCCTGCACGATCCTGGAAAGCCGTGTCGCCGCCGGCAGGGACCGCGATACTTACCGCGTCGAGGTCCGCTACGAATACCGCTATGCCGCCGGCCCCGTGGCCGATGCGCCCGGGCTCCGTTACGAGTCCGATCGCTACGACTTCAGCAACGGGGTTTACACCTCCGGACGCAAGGGGAAGGAGGCGATCGTCGCCGCTCTTCCCGCCGGCGCCAAGACGGTGTGTCGTGTCAATCCACGCCGGCCCGAGGAGGCGGTCCTGGAGGCCGGGGTGCCCGCGGCCCTGTGGTTCGGATTCCTCTTGCTGCTCTTTCCGCTGGCGGGCGCGGCGGCGATGGCCTTTGGCATCCGCGGCATACGCCGAGAGCGCGCCCGCCGCGCGGGGCGCCTGCCGCAATCGGCCCATGCGCGGCCCGCGGCGCCGGGGGTGGATCTCGGCGGCGACATGCAGAGCCCCTGCGTGCTCGAGCCGGGCGCGGCCCGCCGCGGCAAGGCCCTCGGCCTGGGGATCTTCGCCGTCCTCTGGAACGGCATCCTGTGGACGATCTTCATCACGGCGGTGCTCCCCGACGCCGGCGGCGGATTGCTCCCCTCCTTCGGAACGGCGCTCATCGCGATCTTCCTGCTCGTCGGCCTTTTCCTCGCCGGCGCCGCCCTCCACGCCGTGCTCGCCCTTGCCAACCCGCGGATACGGCTCACCTTGAGCCGGCGCGCCGTTCGCCCCGGCGAGCGCATCGAGGTCCGGTGGGAGTGCGACGGAAATGCCGCGCGGATCGACACGCTCGCCCTCGAGGTGGAAGGCCGGGAGGAGGCGACGTACTCGCGAGGGACCTCCACCTCCACCGACACGCGCGTCTTCGCCCGCTTTCCGCTGGCGACCGTCGAGGGCCGGCGGGACATCGAGACCGGCCGGGCGGCGTTCGCGCTGCCCGCCGATGCCGCGCCGACCTTCGAGGCGCCGCACAACAAGCTGCGCTGGCGCCTCACGGTGCGCGGGGTCATCCGGCACTGGCCCGACATCAACGATGCCTACGATCTGCTCGTGTCGGCGGGCAGGGAGGGTTCGAGATGAGCGCCTTCAGGATCACGCTGGAAGGAGGGCGCACCGCGTTTGCCCCCGGCGAGACCATCGCCGGGGAGGTCGCGTGGAACGCGCCGGTCCCCCCCGGGACGCTGGCGCTGCGTCTTTTCTGGTACACCCAGGGCAAGGGCACCCGCGATCTGGGGCTGGCGTGGGAAGAAACGCTCGAGGCCGCCGCCTGCTCGGGCGGACGGCGCTTCCGCGTGAAAGCGCCGGATCACCCGCCGAGCGTCTCGGGCAAGCTTGTTTCGATCTGCTGGGCGCTGGAGGTCATCGGTTCGGGTGCGGTCGAGCGAGTGGACCTCGTGATCGGCCCGAGAAGGCGCGAGCTCGTGCTCGGGAGCGTTTGACCATGCGCGCCCGGGACAATCCGTTCCGGGCGGAGCGCATCGAGGCTTTGCGGTTCCGCTTCGACGGCGAGGATCTGGCGGCCGTGCTGGCGCGTTTTGCCTCCATGCGGCATCGCGGCGTCCTCGTCGGCCCGCGGGGAAGCGGCAAGACAAGCCTCAGGGAGGAGATCGAGCGCGCCCTTGCCGCCCGCGGGTGGCGGACTCGCGCGTTCGTCCTGAGGGACGACGCGCCGCTGCCGGCAGCCGAGTTCGCCCGACTCCTGGAAGACGCCGGCCCCCGGGATCTGCTCGGCATCGACGGCCTGGACCGCTTGCCGTTTCCGGCCTGGCGGCGGCTGCGCCGCGCGGCGCGGCGCGCCGGCGGCATACTGGCGACAAGCCACCTTCACGGCCGTCTCCCGGTGCTCTACGAGCATCGAACCTCGCCCGCCCTGCTGCGCGAGCTGGTGACGGAGCTGGCCGGCGCGCCGGCCGCGGCCTTCCTCGCGGACCGTTGCGACAGGCTCTTCGCCCTCTGCCGCGGCGACATACGCGCCTGTCTGCGGGCGCTGTACGACGAAGCGGCGGAAGGGCGGATTCCCCTTTGAATGCGGGGGTGCACGGCCCGCGGATACTCGGGACGGGGTCTTGAAGGACCGCGGCTCCCGAGCGCCCGCGAGTCGCCGCCCAAGCCGGGTTTCCATCGCGCGATCCGAGTCGCGCGCGCGAACCTCGAAGCGCGGGGCGCCGATCGGCGGTCCTTCAACGCCGCCGCCGCCGGCGCCGCGATCCGAGTGCGTTTCCGGCGCGCCGCCGGCCGCGCCTACTTACACCACCTGTCGACCCATTCGATGAGCGTGCGATGCCAGAACTCGCTGTTGCGCGGCGAGAGGACGAAGTGGGCTTCGTCCGGGAAGTACACGAGCTTGGAGGGGATGCCCCGCCGCTGCAGGGCGTTGAAGGCCGCGATCGACTCGGTCTCGACGCAGCGGTAATCTTTGCCGCCGTGAAAGAGCAGCATGGGCGTCTTCCAGTTGCGCACGTGGCGCGCCGGCGAGAAGCGATCGTAGTTCTCGGGGCGCTCCCAGGGCGTCCCGCCCTGCTCGTACTCGGGAAACCAAAGCTCATCCGTCGTGAAGTACGCCGTGAATTCATCGAAAATCCCGTCGTGGCTGACGAGGCACGCGAACTTGTCGGGCGCCTGCCCCGCGATCCAGTTCACCATGTAGCCGCCGTACGACGCCCCCAGGGCGGCCATCCGGCGCTGATCGATGTACGGGCACTTCTCCAGGACGTGCGCCAGCCCGTCCATGAGATCCTCGAAGGGCCGGTCGCCCCAGTGGCCCCTGATGGCCTCCCGGAAAGCATCCCCGTAACCCGTGCTGCCCCGGAAGTCGATCGCCGCGACCGCGTAGCCCCGCCCCGGCAGGATCTGCAGATTCCAACGGTAGTGGAAGCTGTCCTGCCACGACCCCTGCGGCCCGCCGTGAATGTAGTAGGCGAGAGGATACTTCTTCCCCGGGTCGAACGGGACGGGCTTGAGAAGCCACCCGTGCACGCTGACGCCCTCGCGGTTCTCGAACCAAAACTCCTCGGGCGCGCTCATGTCGATCGCGGCGAGCGCGGCATCGTTGAACCCCGTCAGGCGCCGCGGCGCGCCGAGCCCCAGGTCGTACGCGAAGAGCTCCGCCGGCCCCGTCAGACTGTCCTGCAAAAAGTACAGAACGCCGTGCTTGAGGGCGAGCGCCTGATTGTGATGCTCCCCCACAAGCTCGCGCGACGCGCCGGTCGCGCAATCGATGGCGAAAATCCGCGTGCGCGCCGCCCGCTCTCCCAGGCAGTAGATCGTCCGGCCGTCGGGCGCCATCCGCAGATCCGCCCAGGAAACCTCCGCGGCCTCGGTGAGGTTCTTCACCGCTCCCGTCGCGAGATCGAGGCTCATGAGCCTGAGCCGATCGGCCTCGTAGCCGGGAACCCGCATCGCCAGGTAATACAACGTCCTCCCGTCGGGCGCGAAACACGGATCGGTGTCCCAGGCGGGATTGGCCGCCGTGAGATTCCGCGCCGTCCGCGTCGCGATGTCGTACAGGAAGATGTCGAAGTTCGTCGTCCAGGCCCGGTCGCGGCCCAGCTTCGTCGTGTAGGCGATCGACTTCGAATCCGGCGACCAGGCGTACTCTCCCGGGCCGCCGAAGGGCACGCCGGGGCACTCGCCCGCCACTCCCGCCATGACGTCGACGGGCGCTCCGCCCGCAACCGGCATTACGAAGATGTGGCTCCACTTGCCGTCCTTCCATGCGTCCCAATGCCGGACGAACAGCTCCTCGTACACCATGGCCGTGCACGGGCCCTCCTTCTTCGCCCGGTCGCGCGCGGCGACCTGCTCGAAGTCCGACTCGTCGGCATACACGGCGGCCGTAAAGGAGAACCACGCCCCGTCGGGGGAGAGCTTCAGGTTGGAAAGCCCCGCCGGAAAATGCGTGACCTGCCGGGGCTCGCCTCCGGCCAGAGGCAGCGCGAAGATCTGCGCCGCGCCGTTCCGGCCGCTCAGGAAATAGAGCGTCTCCCCATCGGGCGCGAACACCGGGTTGTTGTCGGCGGCCGGGTGCGTCGTCAGGCGGCGCGGCACGCCGCCGTCCGATCCCACGATCCAGATGTCCGCGTTGCCGCGGTTCTCCTCCAACGAATATTCGGTGGCCACGAAGGCGATCTGTCGGCCGTCCGGCGAGGGCACGGGCGAAGCGAGCCGGCGCATGCCGATCATGTCCGCGAAGGTGAACGCGTGCCGTTCCGCCCCCGGCGCGGAAAGCGCCGCCAGCCAGGCCGCCGCTACCAGTTTTCGCATTGAATCCTCCTGTTGCGCCGCGCCGGCGGCGCGGCATTACAGCTCCGGTTCCCACGCCCTCGCGTTCTCGCGGGCGTACTCGCGCAACGTGCGCGCCGGCCTGCCCGCCACCTCCGCGACCGCCTTCGTCACGGCCGCCGCCTTGCCCGCCTTGATGTGGGCGAAGAGGCTGAGCAACATCTCCACGTTCCAAGCCGGCATGCCCCGGCTGAGCGCCGCGCCCCGCGCGACCAGAGGCGGGATGTCCATGTGCGTCACGGGCGCGCCGCGGGCCGCACCGATGATCGCCGCCGCCTCGCCCCCGCTCAACGCCTCGGGCCCCGTCAGGTCGTACGTCCGCCCCGCGTGCCGCTCCGGGGCGAGCAGCGCCGCCGCCGCGCAGGCCGCCGCGTCGCGCGCATCGATGAAGCTCGTCTTCCCTTCACCCTGGGGCAGAAAGAGCGCGTCGGAGCCCGTGATCATGCGGCGGTAGGGGCCGCTGAAGTTCTGCATGAAGCAGTTCGGGCGCAGCAGGGTCCACGGAATCCCGCTCGCGCGCACCGCGGCGTCGATGCCCCCATGAACGGCGCCCAGCTTGAAGTCGGCGCCGTCCGCGGCGCCGAGCAGCGACGAACGCACGATGTGCGCGACCCCCGCCTCCTTCGCCGCCGCGACGGCGTTGCCGGCGTACTCCGCCATGCGCTCATGGAGCGGCGTCATCAGGAAAAGCCGCTCCGCCCCCCTGAATCCTTGAACCAAGCTTTCGCGGTCGCCCAGATCGATCCGCGCCACCCGGGCGCCGCCCGCCGCCAGCCGGGCGGCGCTCTCGTCGGAGTGCGCTCCCGCCTTCACGCGGGCGCCCGCGGCCGCCAATTCCTCCAGCAGCGCGGCGCCGATGTTCCCCCCCGCGCCGATGACGAAGATCGTCGTGTGCATCGCTCCTTCCGTCAGGCCGCGCTCAACGCGCGAAGCGCAGGGCCAAGGCCGCGACGCGCGCGCCCAAGTGCCGCGCCGTCGCGCGATCGGCGGGCGGCGGCGCCACGTCGCTGCCCTGATCGACGTTCGATTGCCCCATGGCGCCGAGGAACGAACCCAACCGGTTCAGATCCTCGATGCTCGCCGTGCTCGCGTTGTTGCCGGGCAGGAGCCCCAGGCTGACCCACAGCATTCCATGCTGGGCCGCGAAGACCGCCAACTGAATCAGCGTCACGAGCTTGTCGCCGCTCTGGCTGCCCGAGTTGGTGAAGCCGGCCGCCAGCTTGTCCTTCCACCTCAGCTCGGACCAAAGCCTGGAGGTCGCCTCCATGAACTTCTTGAACTCCGACGAGCCGCTGCCCATGTAGGTGGGGCAGCCGAAGATCATGGCGTCGGCCGCGTCCAGCTCCGCGATGCGTTTCATGGCTTCCGCGGCGGGGATGCAAGCCGCCGTGACGCCCGGCACGCTCTCGGCGCCTTCCAGGGCCGCCTTCGCCAAGGCCTCGGTATGTCCGCGCCCGCTGTGATAAACGATGACGACTCGCGCCATGAACTGCTCCTTTCTCTCACTGCCGCCGGGGCTTGGCCTGCCGCCGGTGCGAACATGAATACACGCAAGCCGCCCGCGCCGCAAGCGAGGGCGCCGCCGCCGCGCCCGTCACTGGTCGAGCCGCCGGCAGGCGACGCCCGCCGTCGCGAGAAGCTCGCGCGACTGGGCCGAAAAGTGGTATTCCTCGGCGTAGACGACGGCCGCGAGACCGGCGTTGATGATCATCTTGGCGCACATGAGGCAGGGGCTCATCGTGCAGTACAACGTGCCGCCGCTCACCGAGATGCCGTGGTACGCCGCCTGGACGATGGCGTTCTCCTCGGCGTGGGCGCAGATGCATTCCCCGAGATTCTCCCCCGAGGCCGCCTCGCTGGCGCACCGCGGGCACCCGCCCTCGAAACAGTTCGGAATTCCCCGCGGCGTGCCGTTGTAACCCGTCGAGATGATCCGCCGGTCCCTGACGATCACCGCCGCGACCTGCCGCCGGCGGCAGTTGCCCCGCCGCGCCACCACGCGCGCGATATCCATGAAGTACGCATCCCAGCCGGGACGCTCGAAACACGGCTTAGCGCCCATTTCGGGTTCTCCCTTCCGCCGCGGCGCCGCCGCCGCGCGCGCGGCGATTGTAGCAGGAAGGACCCGCCGCGCGAAAGCGGCCTTGTCCGTCCGCCGCCCGCGGCCGGTACAATGGCAAACGCCATGACGCTCAAGGTCACCCTCGCCTTCGCCAGTCCGCGGCAGTTCGCGCGCGACCCCTCCACCGCCCTCCTGCCGCTAGGGCTTCTCAGCATGGGCGCCGTGCTGGAGCGCGCCGGGCACGCGGTCACTCTCATCCACCTCGGGCGGTTCCGCAGCGCCGATGCCGTGCCGCTCCTTGCCGCGGGCGCCCCGCGCATCGTCGGATTCTCATGCTTCACCTACCAGCGCGCCCAGACCCTCCGGCTCGCGCGCCGCCTCAAGGAACGCACGGGCCCCGCCGGGCCGCTGGTGCTCCTCGGCGGGCCGCACGCAAGCCCCCTGGCCGGCGAGATTCTCGCGCGCTGCCCCTGGATCGACGGCGTCGTCCAGGGCGAGGGCGAGCAGACCATGCTTGAAATCGCCGCGCGCCTGGAGCGCGGGACGGACCTCGCCGGCACCCCCGGACTCTGGTGCCGGAGCGGCGGCGCCGTCATCGCGGGTCCGGTCCGGCCCCTCGTCGAACCGCTCGACTCGCTGCCCTCGATCGCGCGGGCCGACCTGACCATCCTCGGCGTCGATCCGCTCCTCCAACTGCGCCACCTGGTGACGGGACGCGGCTGCGGCGCGCGCTGCGCCTTCTGCTACGCGCCTTCGGCGTGGCGCGGATGCGTGCGCGCGCACTCCATCGACGGCCTCATGCGGGAGATCGCGGCGCTCCGGGAACGCCGCGGCCTGGTCTACCTGAGCTTCCGCGATGACACCTTCACGGACGATCCGGCGCGGACGAAGGAGTTCTGCCGGCGCCTGATCGCCGACGGAGCCGACATCCTCTGGGACTGTCAATCCCGCGTCAACCGCCTCGACCGCGAGACTCTGGCCTGGATGCGCCGCGCCGGCTGCGTGCAAATTCAGCTCGGCGTCGAATCCGGCTCGGACACGGTCCTGAAGTACCTGCGCAAGCCCTTCAACGCGGCCCGCCTGCGCGGCGCGGTCGCGGCCTGCCGCCGCGCCGGCCTGCGCGTCTCCTTCTACCTGATCTGCGGCGTTCCCGGCGAGAGCCGGGCGGATCTGGACGCCACCGAGAAGCTCGTCGCCGAGCTGCGGCCGGCGAGCCTCGTCGTCTCGCGCCTCACGCTCTTCCCGGGGACGGCGCTGGGCGCCGCCGTTCCCGCCGCCCGCTGGTTCGAGGATGCGAGTCCCCACCTCTTCGCGCGCTCCGACCGCCGGGCGGCGGCCGCCGCCGCCCGGCTCGACGCCCTCGCCGCGCGCGTCGCCGCGGAAGAACCCTTCACGGCGGCGGAACTTGAACACGTCGCGGCGGAGCTTGAGGACGCCCCGCCCGTCCTCCTCGATCTGGCGCAGCTCCACGAACGCCGCGGCGAAATCGACGCGGCGGTCCGCGCCCTCCGGCGCGCCCTCGAGATCCGGCCGGGCTACCCGTGGGCCGAACTCGAGCTCGGCGTGCTGCTCCTGGAGGAAGACCGGCCGCGGGAGGCGCTCCCCCTCTTGAAAGCCGTCGCGGAACGGGTTCCGCGCTGGCCCTATGCCCGCGAGCGCCTCGAAGAGGCCCGCGCCCGGACGAGAACGCGACCCGCGACCCGCCCTTGACCCGCGGCGCGCCGCCGGAGTGTAATCAAGCGTCCGCGCGCCGCCTCGGCCGCGCAAGGAGCGTCGCGTGCAGACCCTCGCAGCCATCGACTACACGATTCTGATCGCGTTCTTCGCCATCCTGGCCGCCATCGGCTTCTCGCTCAAGCGGGTGGCCTCGAAAAGCCTCGAGAACTACTTCCTCGGCGGCCGGCGGCTGCCCTGGTGGCTCCTCGGCGTGTCGGGCATGGCCTCCTTCCTGGACATGACCGGCACCATGATCATCACCTCGTTTATCTTCATGCTCGGCCCGCGCGGCCTCTTCATCGAGTTCCGCGGCGGGGCGGTGCTCGTCCTCGCCGTCTTTCTCCTGTGGACGGGCAAGTGGCACCACCGGTCGGGCTGCATGACGGGCGCGGAGTGGATGACGTACCGCTTCGGCGACGGCGGCGGGGGGAAGGCGGCGCGTCTCCTGCGAGCGATCTCCGAAATCGTCTTCATGATCATGATGCTCACCTACCTGATCAAGGGGGCGGGTCTCTTCCTGTCGATGTTCATGCCTTTCTCGCCGGCCCTTTGCGCTTTCATCATGGTCTCCGTCGTGACGGTGTACATTATGGCGTCGGGCTTCTACGGCGTCGTCTTCACCGATCTCTTCCAGTCCTTCGTCATTCTCGCCGGCGTCGCCGTCGTCGTCGTCATGGCGGTCTTTAAGGTGACCGATTCCCAGAGCTTGGCCGCGGTGGCCGCGAAGGTCACCCAGAACGCCGACTGGCTCAGCTCCGTGCCCCACTGGCGCACGACCATGCCGGCGGGCTACGAGGCGTACCGCAGCCTCGCGCTCTTCGCGATCTTCTACCTCGTGCGCAACGTCCTGAGCGGCATGGGTGAAGGCGACGACCAGCGCTTCTTCGGCGCCCGCAGCGAGCGGGAATGCGGCCTTCTGACCTTCTTCTGGACCTGGCTGATGATGTTCAGGTGGCCCATGATGATCGGCTTCGCCGTGCTGGGCCTGTACCTGGCCGACGCCATGTTCCCCGACCAAACGGTCCTCGCGCAGGCGGCCGCGCTCATCAAGGAGCACGTGCCCGGCGTCGCCAAGGCGCAGTGGGCGCAGGTCCTCGCCGGCATCGTCAATCAGCCCGGGAACTACCCGCCCGACCTCATCGCCGGTCTCGAGACGCTCCTCGGCGGGGGAGCCCTGGGCGACAAGCTCCACCTCCTGAGCTTCGAGGGCGCCATCGATCCGGAGCGCATCCTCCCGGCCGTCATCCTGAAGTGCATGGCGCCCGGCGTGCGCGGGCTGCTCCTGGTGGTCTTCCTGGCGGCGTCGCTCACCACCTTCGCGTCGCAGATCAACCGCGCGACGGCGTTCTTCACCCGCGACATCTACCAGGGCTTCCTGCGGCCGCGCGCGCGCAACGCCGAGTACATCCGCGCGAGCTGGTGCTTCGGGGCCTTCGCCGTCGCGGCGAGCATGCTCATGGCCCACACGGTGGCGAACATCAACGACATCTGGGGCTGGATCATCATGGGGCTGGCGGGCGGCCGGGTGATCCCCATGGCGCTGCGCTTTTACTGGTGGCGCCTGAACGGCCAGGGCTACGCCATCGGCATGGCGGCCGTGCTGGCGGGCGCCGGCATCCAGCGCGCGGCGGCGCCCGCCATGAGCGAGCTGCACCAGTTCCTGATCCTCGTCGGCGTCGGCTTCGCCGGCTGCATCGCGGGGACGTACGCCTTCGCGCCCGCCGATCGCGCGACCCTGGAGCGGTTCTACCGGACGACGCGGCCCTTCGGTGTGTGGGGCCCGCTGCGCGACACGCTCCCGCCCGAGGCGCGCGCCGCGATGCGCCGGGAACACCGCAGCGATCTGCTGGCCTTGCCGTTCACGCTGGCCTGGCAGGTGAGCCTTTTCCTCCTGCCCATGCAGCTCGTGATCAGAACCTACGACGCCTTCTTCGCGACGCTGGGCATCTTCGCCGCGGGCCTGACGGGCATGTACTTCCTTTGGTACCGCAAGCTGCCCCCCGCGGACCCGGCGCCGCCCGAGTCAACCGCACAATCTTGAAGGAGTCCCCATGCCGCGCAACATCCATCTCCTCTGCAACGCCCACCTCGACCCCGTCTGGCTCTGGGAGTGGGAGGAAGGCGCCGCCGAGGCGATCTCGACCTTCCGCACCGCCGCCGAGCTCTGCGAAACCAACGCCGCCTTCATTTTCAACCACAACGAGGCGACGCTGTACCAGTGGGTCCAGGAGCACGAGCCGGAGCTTTTCGAGCGCATCCGCAAGCTGGTGCGTCAAGGCCGCTGGCACATCATGGGAAGCTGGTACCTGCAGCCGGACTGCAACATGCCGAGCGGCGAGTCCTTCGTGCGGCAGATCCTGATGGGCAAACGCTACTTCAAGCGGCACTTCGGCGTCGACGTCAAGACGGCCATCAACTTCGACCCCTTCGGCCACACGCGCGGCCTGGTGCAGATCTTGGCGAAATCGGGCTATGACTCGTACCTTTTCGGCCGGCCCGACCAGAAGGACTGCCCGCTGCCCGCCGATGATTTCGTCTGGGTCGGCTACGACGGCTCAGAGGTCATGGCCACGCGCTTCTCGGGCTGGTACAACTCCAAGCTCGGGCAGGCGCGCCGGAAGATCGAGCAGTGGCTGGAGGACTATCCCGACCGAAAAATCGGGCTCGTCCTCTGGGGCGTCGGCAACCACGGCGGCGGCCCCTCGCGCGCCGACCTGCGGGCGGTCGACCGGCTGATCGCGCGCCGGAAAGACGTCGCCATCTTCCACTCGACGCCCGACGCCTACTTCAAGGAGCTCAAGCGCGGGCGCGCGCGGCTCCCGCGGCATGCCAAGGATCTCAACCCCTGGGGCACGGGCTGCTACACCTCCCTCATCAGGATCAAGCAGAAGCACCGCCTGCTCGAGAACGAGATCTACGCCCTGGAGAAGATGGCCTCGACGGCGGCCGCGAACGGCCTCATGGAATACCCGCGCGCCGAGCTCGCCGAGGCCTTCCACGACCTCTTGTCCGGCCAGTTCCACGACATTCTGCCGGGCTCCTCGATTCAACCCGCCGAGGAGGCGGCCCTCAGGATGTACGACCACGGCCTGGAGATCGTCGCGCGCCTCAAGGCGCGCGCCTTCTTCCGCCTGGCCCGCGGCCAGCGGAGAGCGCGGCCGGACACGATCCCGATCATGGTCTACAACCCGCACCCCTACCCCGTGCGGGCGCTGGTCGAGTGCGAATTCAACCTGCCCGACTTCCGGGGCTTGGGCGACTTCACGCGCATTCACGTGCACACCGGCGGCAGGGAGCTGCCGGCCCAGGTGGAGCAGGAGCTCAGCAACGTGCCGGTCGAGTGGCGCAAGCGCATCGTTTTCCCCGCTGAGCTGGCGCCGGGGCGGATGAGCCGCTTCGACTGCACCATGGAGCCCCTCCCAAGCAAGCCGCCCCTGCGGCTGCGGGCCCGCGGCGGGAAGATCGTCTTCACCACGAAGGATCTCCAGGTCATCGTCAACACGCGCACGGGGCTCATCGACCGGTACCGGGCGGGCGGCGTCGATTACGTCGCGCGCGGCGCGTTTCAGCTTCTCGTCATACGCGACAACGCCGACTCCTGGGGCATGCTCAAGAAAGCTTACCGCTCGGTCGCAGGCCGCTTCACGCTCATGGACGCCGAGGCGGGCTCGCGCTTCTCGGGGATCGAGCATAAGCTCATTCCCTCGGTGCGCGTCATCGAGGACGGCCCGGCGCGGGCGGTCGTCGAGGCCGTGTTCGCCTGGGGACATTCGCGCGTCTGCCAGCGTTACAAGCTGCCCAAGGCGGGCACCGAGATCGAGGTCGAGACCCGCGTTCAGTGGGCCGAGAAGGATCGGATGCTGAAGCTGGCCGTGCCGCTCGCGGGGGATTACGCCGCCTGCCGCTTCCTCGGCCAGGTCGCCTTCGGCACCGACGACCTGCCGGCGGGCGGCAAAGAAGCGGTGGCCCAGAAGTGGGTCGCGGCGGCCGACACTGCCCGGAAGACCGCCTTCACGGTCATCAACGGAGGAACCTACGCCTCCGATTTTTCGCCGGACGGCCTGCGCCTCACGCTCCTGCGTTCGCCGGCCTACGCGTGTCACCCTTGGGAAAACCGGATCTTCCTGGCGGACGACCGTTTCTCGGCGCGGCAGGACCAGGGCGAGCGCGTATTTCGCTTCTGGTGCAACGGCGGCCCGGCCGCCGAACGGCTCGCCTGCGTCGACCGCGAGGCGCAGGCCCGCAACGAGGCGCCGGTGGCGCTGTCGTTCTTCCCCTCCGGCCTCGGCCGCGCGCCCAAGCCCATCGCGGTCCTCGCCGATCGCACGGTCGTCGTATCCGCCGTCAAGAAGGCCGAGGACGGCGAGGATTTCATCGTCCGCCTCTTCGAGCCCACGGGCCGGAAGCGCACAACGCGGCTCTCGATGCCCGCCCTCGGGGCGCGCGCCAAGGTTGCGCTTGAGCCGTTCGAGATCAAGACGCTGCGAATCGGCCCGAAGACGCGGAAGGTCCGCGAGGTCGACCTCATGGAACGGCCCATCGGTTAGCACGCGGATCCTCTCTGCCGGAGCCACCACATGCTGCTTGAATCGCTGACCGCTCTCGTCGGCCTCACGGTCATGGAAATCGTGCTGGGGATCGACAACGTGGTGTTCCTGGCCATCGTGGTCACGCGGCTGCCGGCCCCGCAGCAGCCCCGCGCGCGCACCCTGGGCCTCATGCTCGCCCTCCTGACCCGCATCGGGCTGCTCTTCACGCTCTCGTGGATGATGCGGCTCACGCAGCCCTTCCTGTCGGTGGCCGGGATCGAGGTTACCGGGCGCGGCCTCATCCTCGTTCTCGGCGGCCTTTTTCTCATCGGGAAGGGCACGCAGGAAATTCACGCGAAGATCGAGGGCGTCGAGGAGCGGCACGCCCCGAGGGGCCGCGCGCTCTTCGGCCTCGTCCTCATCCAGATCGCGGTCCTGGACATCGTCTTCTCCCTCGATTCGGTCATCACCGCCATCGGCATGGCGCGCGACCTGTGGGTCATGGTGGCGGCCATGGTGGCGGCCATGTTCGTCATGCTGGCCGCGGCCGGTCCGATCAGCAGCTTCATCGACCGCCGCCCCACCATGAAGATCCTGGCCCTAAGCGTCCTGATCCTCATCGGCGTGATGCTCGTCGCGGAGGGGCTGGGCAAACACATTGAAAAGGGCTACATTTACTTCGCGATGGCTTTCTCGGTCCTTGTCGAGCTCCTCAACACGCGCATGCGCGCAAAGCGCGCCCGCGCGGCACGGCCGGGGGGAGCAACGACGGCGGAGGCATGTGACGAAACCGGCCGCGCGCAAGGAGAATGCAACATGGCGATGACACACGAAGCCGGCGGGCTGCCGGCGGCGAAGGCGGTCGAGCTTCACAACCTGGTCGCCTACCAGAACGGCGCGATTGTCAGCCGGACGCTGGCCAAGAAGAATGGCGGCACGGTCACGTTGTTCGCCTTCGACGCCGGCCAGGCGCTCTCGGAGCACACGGCGCCCTTCGATGCGATCGTCCAGATCCTCGAGGGCGAGGCCGAGCTCACCATCGGCGGGGCAAAGGTGCCGGCCCGCGCGGGCCAGACCGTCTGCATGCCCGCCGGCGTGCCGCACTCGGTGCACGCCGCCGCGCGCTTCAAGATGCTGCTCGTGATGGTGCGGGAGGTCGCGGCGGGGAAGTGAGGCCGCCGGCGATCCGGACCGCGGGTGCGAGGACTTCCTAACGGAGGAGCGTGGCCGCACGAGGTCCGTTTCGCGCGGCGTTGCCGGGCGTTTCAGATCCTCGCGCCCTATCCGCCGAGCCCCCTTTCCGGAGCTCGGAGCCTTCTTTCAGCGCTCCGACCTGTCCGGAATGCGTCGAAATCGGCGTCTGGAATGGAGCGGAATGGCTGTCCGGCTTGGGCGGAATACGCATCTAGGGGCAGAAAGAGACCGCTTCGATTCTCGTGCCACCCTCTGCGGTTAATCGCGGGCAAACGCTCGGGCTACGAAAATCGTGTTCCAGGCCCGAGCGTTTGCCCCCTCGGCAGTATCGCGGCAAAGTATAGGCGTCGGCAACAAGAAGCGTACCAGGCATACCCGCGGCGCACGCCGGCACCGCCTACGCTGCGCGCGGCTTCACCAACCGGCGAACCCCCACCCCCTCGCGTTCGCCGCGGCTGAGGCGCCCTTCCTGAGCGGCGATTCCTTATCAACGACGCTCGTTGCTCCGAGCGACGCTGGCGCGCCGGCCGACCTTTATTCGGGCGGCTCCTTCGGCTTCACGAAGGGCATGCACTTCCTGACGCGCCGGCCGACCTCCTCGAGCTTCTCCTGCCGCCCGAGAGCCCGCCTGCGCTTCAGGAACGGCGCGCCCGCCTGGTTCTCCAGGATCCACTCCCGCGCGAAGGACCCGTCCTGGATTTCCGCCAGAATCCGGCGCATTTCGTCCTTGACCTGCGCCGTGATGACGCGCGGCCCGCGCGAGTAGTCGCCGTACTCGGCGGTGTCCGACACCGAGTAGCGCATCCACGAAAGACCGCCCTGGTACAAGAGCTCGACGATCAGCTTCAGCTCGTGCAGGCATTCGAAGTACGCGATCTCCTCCTGGTAGCCGGCCTCAACCAGGGTCGTGAAGGCCGCCTTGACGAGCTCGCTCGCCCCGCCGCACAGACAGACCTGCTCGCCGAAAAGGTCGGTCTCGGTTTCCTCCTTGAACGTCGTCTCCATGACGACCGCGCGCGTCCCGCCGATGCCCTTGGCATAGGCCAACGCGATGTCCAACGCCTTGCCGCTCGCGTTCTGCTCCACCGCCACAAGGCAGGGCACGCCGGCGCCCCGCTCGAACTCCGACCGGACGAGATGGCCGGGACCCTTGGGCGCGATCATGAAGACGTCGACGTTCTTGGGAGCCTCGATGCAGCGGTAATGGATATTGAAGCCGTGGCTGAACATGAGGGCCTTGCCGGCCTTGAGGTGCGGCGCCACGTCGCTGCGGTACACCGCCGGTTGAATTGTGTCGGGGATGAGCAACTGGATGACGTCGCCTTTCGCGGCGGCTTCGGCGGCGCTGACGGGCGTGAAGCCGTGTTCCTTCGCGAAGTTGAAGTTGACCGTGCCGGGAAGCTCGCTCACGAGCACCTTGATCCCCGAGTCGCGGAGGTTCAAGGCCTGGGCATGGCCCTGCGAACCATACCCGATGATCGCGACGGTCTTGCCCGCCAAATGCGCGAGGTCGGCATCCTTCTCGAAGTACATTCGTCCGGTCATGAGCATCTCCTTATGGATTGGCGTTGGGCGACGCCGAGCCGCCGTAGCGGCGATGCTAGAACGCGGGCTCGAGACTGTCAAGGTTGAGCCCGGGCGCTGAGCGGGAGGAGGTCAATCCTCGTCGTACAGCAGGGAGCGCGAGTACGTGAACCACACGGGCGCCGAGTGGGGCGACTCGATGTCCTTGTCGGGAACGTTCTCGGCGGTGACGTTGCAGTACGTGGCGGTGACGCTGTTCTTCCGGGCCAGAAGATAGCCCCAGACCTCCTCATCCGTGACCGGCGCCCCAAGCGGGCGGCCGAGCGTCACGTTGATGCGCGCCGCCACCTCGGCCGAACGCGTTTCGCCGAACAGGAACTGCCGCTCCCCCGGCATCCGCGGCGTCGTCGCGTCGTTGGAGAAAATCCGCCGGAGCGACACGCTGTTCTCGGTCCGCGGGAAATCGCAAAGCGGCACCACATAGATGCAGAGGGGCGGAAGCACGTCCACCGCCCTCCGCAGATAGACCGCGAAGTGCGAGCAGACCTCGCGCACACGCGAATCGCGGTCCCACCGCAAGCGGCCCAACATCACCGGGCCGCAGACGATCTCATCGCTCTCGCCTCCGGGTTCGATCGGCTCAGCGACGACCTTGTAGTGGTAAATGCCGGGCCCGCAATCCTCCCACAACGGGTGCGCGAAGGACGAGAAGCCCAGGCCTTGCGCCGGGGAGACCATTCTGTCGCCGCAGTAGACGACGAAGGTGCAGGGAGGGCCGTCCCACCGCCACGAGAGCAAGATTACACCCCCCGCGTTCTCCCAATCGATCGAATGGAAACGGCTCGTGACCGCGCCGGCCAGCGGATACGTGTCGTCGAGGGGCAGCGGCACGCCGCCCTCGAGCAGATCGCCGCGCACTTGGGCCGCGGGCAGCGGCCGGTCGCCCGCACCGCGGGACCCGCAGCCACCGCACAACGCCGCCGCAGCGAAACAAACTATGCATCGCGCTTGGATAGACCCCATTTTACTCCACGCTCGCTCTGCCCAGCTCCATAGGCGGATGGCCCTATTCGTTTCGATACAAAGCGTAAGCATCGATTGTAGCGGTTTTCGGGCGGGCGGCCAAGCAGCACTTGGTCCGAAGAAAAAAAATAAATCTACGCAACGGCCGCGCTCGGGAACAACAAATAAGGCCGGGTTACACACCCGGCCTTACAAGAGGGACTGATCGCCTTACGGGAGAGTCTGACTAATCCAGGTTGCTCGTCGAGAGCACCTGCCAAGCGAACGCCACCGACTCAGACAGATCCGACGTATTGCCGTAGGCATCGAAGGCCGCCAGGGCGAGCTGGAAGCCCGCAGGCTCGCGGGACATGGGCAGCGCGCCGCCGTTCAGAAGCTCCAGCAGCGGCATCGTCGTTACACGCTGGACCGTGTGCGAGGGCTGCGAAGGCACGGGCCGGCCTTCCGCCCACACGTAGACATGGTAGCCCGCGACGTTGCCCACGGAGTCTGCATCCCACACGACACGGCCCACATTGCCCTCGCAGCGCGCCACCGCGGTGGAGCGTTCGCCGTAGGAGCCCTGGACCGAGAACTCGTAGACTCCGCACGGGACATGGTTGTAGCGGTACTGGGCGGTGTTGCCGGCGAGGACCGCGATCTCTTCGCCGCCGCAACACACCGCAATGGCATCGTACGTCTGGCCGTTCCGCCAGGCGAGCAGGATGTCGCCGGTGCCGGAATCGACCGACCAGGTCAATCCGGTGATCCCGCCGAGGGCCGTGACTTGCACGGTGCACACGGCCGCTTCCGACATCCGTCCCTGGAGCACGCCGCAGACCTGATAGCGGCAGCTCCCCACCGGGGCGGTCGGATCCGTACAGCTCGTCGCCGCGCCGCTGAGCTGCGCAACGACAACGCTGTTTCGGAAAACCCGCACACCGTCGTACCGGACGCCCGCGGGCAGCCTCCAGCTCAGACGCACCTCGTTGGCGCGCGCATCGAACGTGCCGGTCAGCCCGGCCACGGGCGGGAGCGCCGATGCCGCGACCGAGCAGGAGGCCGGGGCGGAGGCCAGCCCCGTGTCGCCGGCGCCGATCACCTCATAGGCGTAAGTGCCGGGCGCGCTCACCGCCTCCGAGAACGACACCGCCGCGCCGTCGAGCGTAGCCCTCAACACGCCGCCCCGCGTGATCCTGATCTCGCTGTAGTCGCCGGAGTTGCTCCATGCGAGGAACACGTCCAGGAGGTTCGTGGTGCAGACGAGGCCGGCAGGGGGCGCGGGCGCGTTTTGTTCGGCGGTCACCGGCGCCGCGTCGTTCGCTTTTCTGCTCGTCTTGATCGACGGACACCCTGTCATGCACAGAATCGTCGAAGCGACCGTCAGACTGCGACAAATGCCTTTCGTTTTCATAAAAGACTCCATTCACCCTCGTTGCCGCCGTTCCGCCGTTTCATTTTCACTGCCTCCGGAAGGGCTGCAACTCGGGTGCCAGGCCCGAACGGCCCGCAGATCGAGCTGCGGGGAAGCGAGCCGCGCCGCCCCTCGCGCAAGAACCGGCCGAAGCCGCCGCGCGCCGGGTAGAATGTACCCGCACGCCGGACCTCGGCCCGGGGCGGGGCCGAAACCGCCCGCCGCGAATGGGCGCAGCGGCTTGAACGCCGGCGCCGCGGTCACTATGCTTGCACCTGAACGCCGGAGGCTCGCCCCATGGGACAGACTTATTTTCTCGGCTTGGAGATCGGCCCGCGCGCCGCGACGGCCGCGCTGCTCGGGCGCGACCGCTCGCCGGCCGGCGCGCACACGCAACCTATCGCACCTGACGCGGAAGACGACGGCGGCTTCCGCATCGACCCCCGCAAGTGGGTCCGACTGGCCTCCGACACGGTGAGGGAACTCGTCGAATCGAGCGGCATCCCGGCCTCGAAGATCTGGGGCTTCGCCCCCGCGGCGCCGCGGGGCTGGATGGCCCTGGACGCCGATTGGAACCCGCTTACCGATCTGCGCCTGGCGCACGCCTTCCGCCCGACCTGTTTCCGCGGTGAGATCCTGCGGTTCCTCGACAACCATCCCCGCAACCGCGCCCATTGCGCGCTCATCCTCGCGCCCAAGGACTACCTCAGATTCGCCTTGAGCCGAATCATCGCCACCGACACCAGCGACGCCGCCGGCCTCGGCTTCCTGCGGCCGGGCGCGGGCGAATGGGATGGCGCCGAACTGGCGGCGCACTCCCTCGAGGCGCGCTGGCTCCCGCCGGTGCTGCCCGCGGCCTTTGCCTGCGGCCGTATCGGGCCGCGCGGCATGGAAGCGCTGGGGCTCTCGGATTCGGCGTGGGTCGCCGTGGGCAGCACGCTGGCGCCGACCCGCTTGGCCGGCTGCGGCTTTCTGGACGCCCCTGCGGTATACCTCTCCGCGGCCGAACCGCTGCTGGCGCGCTGGCACACGAAGGCTCCCGCGGGCGCCGAAGCCGAGCCGGGCCTCACGCATACCGACTTTCTTCTCAGCGCCGGACGCGACGACATCCCCTCCGAAGCCTTCACCCCCGAAACACCCATCATTCTCGACTGGCGCGAGGAGGAGGACCCCGGGCCCCTCCGAGCATGGGCCGCATCGACGGGCCGACCGGTTTATGCCGCGCCCCTCGCGGGCCGGGCGTCGCCCGGCGCCGCGGTGCTGGCCGCGCTCGCCTCGGGCGCTTTCGCCGACCGCGAGGCGTTTTTCCGTCGTTTCGCGCCCGCGCTCCTCGACGTCTGAGCTATCCGCGCGGGCGCCCGCCCGCGCCGCGCCTGAGCTCCCAGAGCTTGGCGTACTTCATGAGCTCGTACACGCCACCCATCGCGGCGGCGACAAGTCCCGGCGCGCCGTCCAGAAAACCGGCGCGAAGCACGTACATCTTCAGCATTTTCGCGGGCGGCCGCACGAGCAGGCGCGCGAGGGGGAACCGCACCCCCGCTTCCGCCTTCAGGCGCGCCATGGTGTCCGTGTATTTGTTGATCTGCTCGAGGTGATGCGCCAGGCCCCGGTAGCTGTAGTGCAGGAGGTCGCCGCGGAAGCGCCCCACGGAGCCCGACACCTCGGCGCGGTCGTGCGGATCCTGCCCCGTGAAACGGCCGACGGCGCGGAGGAAGAGCCGCAGCTTGCGGTCCGGATACCAGGAGCCGTGCCGCATCCAGCGCCCTAGATACCACGTGAGGCGCGGCACGGTGTAGCCCTGGTGCGCGGGCTCGCCCGCGAGCACGCCTTGAATCTCCGACTGCAGGAGCGGCGTCGCGCGCTCGTCCGCGTCGATGCAGAACACCCATTCGTGCGACGCGGCGTCGATCGCGCGGTTCTTCTGCGCCACGTGGCCGGGCCAGTCGCGCACGTACACCCGCTCGGTGTATTCGCGGCAGATCGCCGTCGTGCCGTCGATCGAGCCGCTGTCGATGACCACGATCTCGTCGGCCCAACGCACCGACTCCAGGCAGTCGCGGATGTTGGCCTCCTCGTTGAAGGTGATGATGCACGCCGAAACCTTGTGTGTCATGACCGTGTCCAGAAAAGGGCGTGCACCCGCTCCCACGCCCGGTAGAACGCGAAGGCGCACGCCGCCACCCGCGCCGCGTCGCCTTTGCGCCTGTAACCGCACAGAAACGCCGCGATGTCCCGCCGTTCCGCCCGGGCGGCATCGCCGCCGCGCCACACTCCCGCCTTGCGCGCCGACCGGTGCAGTCGGAACAAGTTGTGCCGCCGGCGCGCCGCCCAGGGCGCGAGCGTACAGCGGTCGAAATCCAAGAGCATCACCGTGCCGGCCCCATCCACGGCCACGTTCCGGAGCGTGAGGTCCGGATGCGCGACGCCGGCATCGTGCATCCGCCGAACCGCCCGACCCGCGCCGCGCAGGATTTCCCGCCGCGCCCGCCCGGCGCGGACGGCGAGGGCCGAACCAAGCTCCACCAGGCCCTCGACGAACTCGCTGATCTGCCATGCGCGGCACAGGAGTCCTTCCGTCTCGATCACGAGGGCGAGCACGGCCGGCGCGGGGACGCCGCTCCGCCGCACGACCTCGCCCGCCGCCAGGTCGCGGCCGAACCGCGCCGCCGAGACATAACGGTCGCCGAACGCCCTTCCGAGAAGCCCGCCGCGGACGTAGTGCTTGACGAAGCACTGCCGGCCGCCGAGGGCGACGCGCGCGCCGCGGCCGCGGTCGAGCGCGCCCGGGCCGACCAGCGTCGCGGGGGCGAGGACGCCGGCCGCCTGCAGCCAGGCGGCATCCTCGCGGCGGAGGTATGCGCGCGCCTTTCCGTGCTCGACGAGCTCGAAAGCGGAGAGCGCGGCTTCGATCTGATGCATAGGACAACAGTGTACCGAGGGGGTCGAGGGGACGAAAGGGCCTGCCCGGCGGGCCGCGCCTGTTGGCAATGCCCTGTTTTTCTGGTACGTATGAGCCTGTCCCGCGGCGGATCCGCGCCGCGGGCCGCACGCTCACGGCGACGATCCATGGAAACGATCATCGACATCGCGCGACACGCCGAGAAGATCCTCATCGTGCGCCTGAGCGCCTTCGGGGACGTGCTCCATGTGCTGCCGGCGCTCTCGGCGCTGCGCGCGGCCTTGCCCCGCGCGCGCTTCGACTGGGCGACCGAATCGCTCTCGGCTCCGATCATCCAGGGCCATCCTTTCCTCGGACGCGTGTGGGATCTTCCCCGCAAGGCGTGGCAGCGCCGGCTCCGGAACCCCGTGCGGCTCTTCGGGGCGGCCCGCGAAGGCGTGCGCTTCTTCAAGGCCCTGCGCGCCGAACGCTACGGGCTCGCCATCGACTTTCAGGCCAACCTCCGGGGCGCCGCGGTCGCGCGCTTGAGCGGCGCCGCCGCGACGCTGGGCTTCGCCCCCTCGAACGTCAAGGAACGGAGCCACCGCCTGCACGGGTTCACGGCGCCCCCGGTTCCGCCCGGCGCGCATCGGGTCGAGCGCAACCTCGCCCTCGCCCGCGCCCTCGGGTTCGACGGCCCCGCCCCTCCGCCGCGCCTCCCGGACCTCGACGCGGAGACGCGTTGGGCCCGCGAGCGCCTGGGTCCGGCGCCCGGCCCCGTGTTTATCTTCCACGCCGGGGTGAGCGCCTTCGGCGCCCTCAAGCGCTGGACCGAGGAAGGGTTCGCCGAGCTTGCGCGCCGCGCCGCGCCGGCCTTCAACGCGCGCGTCCTTTTCTCCTGGGGGCCCGGCGAGCAGGCTCTGGCGGCGCGCCTCGCGGCGCGCGCCGGCGGCGAAACCGCCATGGCTCCCGAGTGTCCCTCGCTGCGCCACGCCGCCGGCCTCCTGCGCGCGGCGAACCTTCTGGTCGCCCCCGACACGGGGATGCTGCATCTGGCCGATGCGCTCGGCCTGCCGGTCGTCGGGCTGTTCGGCCCCAAAGATCCCGCCGTGTACGGCCCTCGCAACGCGCCGCGGCGCTGCGTGCGGAGCGGCGTGTCCTGCAGCCCCTGCGAGAAGCGGACGTGCGACCACCGGCGCTGCATGCTCGAGATCACTCCGGACATGGTCATGGCGGCCATCGAGGAGCTTCGCGGAGACATCACCCATGGCGCGCTTTGACGCCCTGCTCGCGGCGGTTCCGCGCATCGCCCCGGCGCTCATCCGCCTGTACCTCGGGACGCTGCGCATCCGCTGGCTCGGCATCGAGCCGCTGGACCCGCCGATCGGACTCCGCGGCCCCTGCATCTACGCCTTCTGGCACCAGCGCATGCTGCTTTTCACCTATACGCATCGGTTCCAGCGCGTCACGATCATCGTCAGCCGGCATCGGGACGGCGATCTCATCGCCCGCACCGTCGAGCGCCTCGGATTCGGCACGGTGCGCGGTTCGAGCACCCGGGGCGGAGGCCCGGCGCTTTTCCGATTGTGCCGGCGCCGAGATGTCGATCTGGCCGTGACGCCCGACGGACCGCGCGGCCCGCGGCACGAGCTCAAGCCCGGCGTCATCCGCCTCGCGGCGGAGACCGGCTATCCGATCATCCCCGCGACCTGCAGCTTCGCGCGGTTCAAGCAGTTCCGCTCGTGGGACGGCTTTCTCCTGCCCTATCCTTTCACGCGCGCGCTCGTCCGGACGAGCGCGGCGTTTCGAGTCCCGGCGGCGCCTACCGATAATCTGGAGCCGTTCCGCGCCCGCCTGGAGGGGATCCTGCGGGAGCTGACGCGGGAGACGGATCGCGACTTCGCGACGCTCTGGGCGCGGGCGCGCCCGGCGCCTCCCTACGGACTGCGCGCGGACCGGCGGTTCACTTGCTCTTGATCAGAACCAAGTTGTCCAGATACACCGTGAATCTCTTCATTGTCGGGAGCTGGAACTGCAGGCCGCCCACCTTCGACAGGTCGCCCGCCCCGACTTTGCGGAACGAGGCCGAACCCTTGCCGGGCTCCTTCAGGCTGATCGTGACGAACCGCCAGCCGTCGTGGGGCTGCAGCGCCGCCTGGAAGCCGTCGTGGCGGACCGTTGCGCCTCGCTTGCTCTTGGCATCCTTGGCGGGAGCCTGGTCGCGCTCGTTGGTGAGGCACACCTCGATCCGCGAGTTCATGCCCGCGACGCCGTACATCCAAAAGCCGAGAGAATCGTACTTGGACCAGTCCTTGGGCACGCGCCCGTCCTTCACGCGGAAAACGCGGCTCTTCTCCTGCGAGGGGAGGCACTCCCACTTGAGGGCCTTCTCGCCATCGATGACGTGCTCGGGCTCTTTGGCCTTGAGCACGTAGTTGTGACCGAACTTGGCGTCGTACACCCGCGCCTGGTCTTCGAAGCTCTCGAACTTCAGGACGATCTTGTCCTCGGAGTTCTCGATCTGCTCGATGAGCCGCCTGAAGAAATCGGCCGCCGGCGTGGCGATGTGGACGAGGAACTTGCGCTGCGCGTTTTCGTAGACCCAGCCCGGCTCCTTCTGGAGGTTGCGCTCGAGGATCTCCAGGTCGGCCATCCCCTGCAAGCCGCGGACCCAGCGGTCGACCTCCTGCTGGGTGGCCTTGTCCTTGGCGGCCCTGCGCGCCTTGGCGAGCTGCTCGGCCGCCGGGACGGTCTTGCGCTCGAGAAAGGCGGCTTTGCCGCTCTCAAAGGCTTGCGCGCCCTCCGGCGTCTCGAAGACCAATCCCTGGGCCTTCCCGGCCGGCACGGCCGACAACGCGCCGCATGCAAGCGCTCCAAGCGCCATTGTGACAAGGATCGATCGTCTTATCATGGCGAACCTCCTGTGTCTCCGGTCTCAGCCATCGCATCGCCGTCCAACTTCGCCCGCAGCTCCCCCGAAAGCCCATAGCGCCGCGCGCGCGCCTCGCGAGCCATCGCCGCCGCGCCGGCGCGGTCGCCTTGCGCAATGCGGATCTCCGCTAGTATATGATAAACCAAGCCGTTGTCCGGCTCCAGTTGCCGCGCCGCCTCGGCCTCGGCGGCGGCTTCCGCCGGCAGGTCGTGCGCGAGCAGCGCGCGCGCCAGCTCGAGGCGTAAGGAGACGCGCTCCGGCAGATCGGCCGTCGCCGCGCGCAGGTGGACGAGCCCTTCCTCCACCCGTCCGTTGCGCCACAGCGCGATCCCGAGTCCTCCTCGGGCCAGGGGATACGGCGATTTAAGTTCCAGCGCCTTGCGATAGCAGCGCTCGGCCTCCTCCCAGCGGCGCTCCTTGAGCAGCAAATCGCCCTGATTCTGGTGCGCCTCGGCCCGGCCGGGCTCCCGTTCCACCAGCGCCTTCTGGGCCGCGAGCGCTCCCTTCTTGTCGCCGAGTTCGTAGAGGGCGAACACGCGGTACTGGGACGCCTCCCAGAGGCTCGAATCCAGCGTTGCGGCCCGCGCGAAAGCCGCGGCAGCATCCTCCAGGCGCAATCCGTAGCGCAGGTACTCGACGCCGAGTTCCATGTGCGCCCGCCCGAAGGATGGGTCGCGGTTGATCGCCGCGGCGAAGGCCCTGGCCGCCCCGCCGAAATCCTCGCGCTCCCGCAGCACGCGTCCAACCTTGAGCAGTCTCTGAGCCTCTTCGCGGTTGCCCTCGCTGACGGCGCAGCCCGCAAGCGCGCCGGCGATGATCACGGCGCAGGACCAACGCATTGCATTCCTCCGGTGGCGCGCGCCGGCGATCGCTTGCGCGCGGGATCCTCCGCGCATATTATAATGACCGATACGGAGTCGCCGCAAACATATTCGCCGGCGGCGCGCGCCGCCGGGCTGTCCACCGGCGGCCGCACGGAGGCGGCTCGCGTGAGGTTATTCTTCGGTGCGCACAACGAATTATCTGCTCGTCGTCTGGCTGCTCCTCGGCATTCTGGCCGCCCTGCTCCTGTGGTACGCGAAGAGCGCCAACGAACCCCAGCGCGACCTCCTGCAGCCCCCTCCCGTGGTGCAGGACGAGCCGGCGCCGGCGCTCCCGCCCGCCGTGATCCAGCCGATCGCCGTCGAGGCGCGGCCGGCGCCGCCGCCCCGCATGGATGCGCGCCCGACGGTGATCGACGCGGCCACGGGCGCCAAGCTGCCCGGCGCCGCGGCGGTGCTCGTCAGGGAGGCGGGTGAAGAATGGGTCGTCGTGTTCGGCGTGCACGTACGCCGCCGGGTGGAAGAGACGGTCTGGCGCGCCGAGGCTGATGCGGACGGCCGCATCGAATGGCCCGGCGACGCGGCTCCGGGCCTCTATCGGCTCATCGTGAGCGCCCCCGAGTACGCTCCGCATGCGCAAGACCTGCGCGTGCCGGCCCCCGAACCCGAGCAGATCACCCTGGCCAGGGGAGGCGCCATCACGGCCTTCGGCATCAAGGAACGCGGCGTTCCGATCGTCCTCGCCTCGGCCAGCGGTGATGTCGCCTTCGCCGAGAGCGACGCCGATGGCGAAGCCCGTTTCACAGGGCTGGCGGACGACGCCTACGCGGTGCTGGCGGGCGATCCCGGCATGCCCTTCACGCTGCGGGCCGAAATCCTGCCGGCGCGCCCATCGTATCCGTACCCCCACGTGATCAGCGTGGCACATCGGGAGCGCCGGATCGACCTGGCGCCGGAGCTGCAGCAGCTCGCGGAGGTGCGCGGCATGGTCAAGGGCTGCGCGGCGGGCGAAATCGCCCTCTGGGCCAAGGGCGCGACGCCGCCTCTGGCCCGCTCCCACCGCACCGACGCCGTTGGCTCCTTCCGCTTTCCCCGCGTGCCGCCCGGAGAGTACGAACTCGTGGTCAAGCCGGCGCTCGGCCCTTCGCATGTCAAGACGGTGGCCGTCGACAAGGGGGACACGCGCGAGGTCGAGATCGACTTCCCCCTCGCGGAGATTCGCGGCGCCATCGTCCGCAGCGACGCGGCGACGCCGTGCGCCGGCGTCGCCATCGCGCTTGCGCCCACCGACGGCGCCGGCGAGCTGGCGGCCGTGTCCGACGCGCACGGGAGGTTCGCGTTCGCGCGCCTGGTCCCCGGCCAGTACCGGATCACGTTGGCGCGGAACGGCGCCGAGCCCCTTGTGACGCAGGTCTTCGCGGGGGCGACCGGCGCCCCGGTGGAGCTGACGCTCAAGTGCGAATGAGCGCCCGCGCCGCGGCCCAGGCGGGCGGCGGCCTCAGCGCTTCTTCCGCCCTTGGCGCAGCGCGGCCCCCAGCTTGGCGAGCAGCGGGCGGTGGCGCGGGTCGTGGCGGCGCAGACAGGCCTTCTGAAGCCTTCGCTCCGCGAAGGACTTGGCGACGAAGATCGGGTTGCCGTCGAGGTCCTCCTCCGCGTGGTACATCGCCGCCGCCGGCGTGAGGGGCGCCGGCCAGAAATCCTGCGCCTCGTCGACTTTCATGTCGAGGCGCTCCAGGAGTTCCTTGACGGCCCACATATCCTCGTCGCGCGACCCCGGAAACGAGGCGATGAAGTACGCCGTCAAGCGGTGCGACCGCCCCTGGGCGGCGCACTCCGCCTTGAAGGCGCGCGCCACGGCCTCGAAGGCCTCGGCGTGGGGCTTGCGCATGAGATCGAGCACGCGGTCGACGGCGTGCTCGGGCGCGATCTTCAGGCGCCCGCCGGTGTGGTGGGCGACGAGATCCCCGAGCAGTTGCGGAGTTCGGAGAAGCACGTCGTGCCGGATGCCGCTGGCCACATAGGCGTGCGCGATGCCGGGCAGCGCTCGGACCTGGGCGAGCAGCTCGCGCAGCGGTCCCGCGTCCAGGCGGAAGCTCGGACAGATCTCCGGCCACAGGCACGACGGCCGCCGGCAGCGCGCCTCGCGCTCCGGGCTGGCGCAACCCATACCGTAGAGGTTCGCCGTCGGCCCTCCCAGATCGCTGATGGTGCCGCGGAAAAAAGGCGCGCGGCCCATCGCACGGGCCTCGGCGCAGATCGACGCGATCGACCGCGACCGGATTGTCCGGCCGTGGTGAACGCCGATGGCGCAGAAAGTGCAGCCGCCCGGGCAGCCGCGGTGCGTGATGATCGACGTGCGAATCGCCGCCAGCGCAGGCGGTTCGGGCCGCCCCGGATGCGCGCGGCGCGTGAACGGCAGCTCGGCGACCGCATCCAGTTCCGCGCCCGTCAAGCAACGGGCCCGCGGGAACGACACGACCACCCGGTCGCCGTGAGGCTGCACCAGAATCGCGCCGCACGGACCGCGCGTCTCCCGCTCCACCGTCGCCGTCATTTCGATGAGGAGGCGCCGCGGCCCGCGCGCCATCTCCTCGAAGCTCGGCAGCATGATCACCGGGCGCTCGTCCTCGGGAAACGGAGCCAGATCAGGGTACGGGCCGCCGCCCGGCACACCGGCCACGCGGCAATAGCGCGCGGCGGCCCGCAAGACCGCCTCGAGATCCCGGCGCGCCGCGGCCACCGCGGTGCCGGGCAGGCCCCACAGGGGAACCGATCCCCGCCGCAGAAGCTCCGTGATGTGCCAGGCGACGAGCTCGCCCTCGCCCCACACGGCCAGATCGGCGCGCGCATCCAGCAGGATCGAGCGCCGGAGCGCATCATCCCACCAGTCGTAGTGCGCGAATCGGCGCGTCCCGGCCTCCACCCCCCCGATGACGATCGGGACGCCGGGCATGGCGGCGCGCGCCGCGTTGGCGTAGACGATCACGGCGCGCGGCGGCCGCACGCCGCCCTTGCCGTCCGGGCCGAAGGCGTCATCTCTTCTGAGCTTCCGATTGACCGTGTAGGTGGCGAGAATCGAATCGACGCTGCCGCCTCCGATGCCGCACCACAGGGCCGGCCGCCCCGCGGCGAGGAAGTCTTCCGATCCGCGCCACCGGGGCTGGCATACGAGCCCCACGCGGACTCCGCGGTTCTCCAGATACCGCCCGACCAGCAGCGCGCCGAAGCTCGGGTGATCGACGTGCGGGTCCGCCGTGACCAGGAGAACCTCGATCCCCGGCCACCCGCGGGCCGCGCAGTCGCGCGCGGTGCTTGGCAGAAACGCCTCGGACATAGCTTCTCAGATACCATTTTCCGGGAGCCGGCGCCACCGTGCGATCCCGCCGGGGCGCCGCCTCATGGTGCCGTAAACCCGCTCCAAACCCCCGTTTCAACGCTCCTTGCCCCGCCGGTGACGGGCGGAAAACGCCCTGAAACCCGGTGATGGGTCAAGAATTTGGCGTTTTTTGCCTTTTCGCGCCGGATTCCCTTTGACAATCCGCCTTTTTTGGGATCAAATCGCGACGCTCGGATTGCGCCTTGCGTGCGTTCTAGGCCGTCGAGGAGCCTCCTCGGCGGGGTTCGGCGCGCACGTGTGCGGCGCCGGCGAAGAGGAAGCCAAGTCGTCTGCGCCCACCAGACGTGTTGTGTGTCGGTCGGGTCTTCGTCAAGCCGGCTGGGTGGGCGTGAACAGCCTGTGCTTGACGCGACGAACTGTAAGGAGCCATAAGTCATGGCGAAGAAGGCGAAGAAAAGTACGTGCGCGGAGCCCTTGATCGTGGCCAGCAAGGTCAAGGCTTTCGTGAAGTCCAAGGGCATGATGAGCTCCAAGGACTTCTTGTGCGCCTTGAACGGCGCGATCTGCGAGCTGATCGCGAAAGCCACGGTGCGCGCGAAGGAGAACAAGCGCTCGACGGTGCAGCCGCGCGACGTGTAGTTCTCCGCCGACGCGGCACTCAGGGACTCTCGCAGCGAGAGTCCTTTTTTTTTGCCGACGGCCGCGCACAAAAAAAGCCCCGGCGCCGGGCCGGGGCCGAACTTTCACGCGCGCCGCCGCGCGGGCCTCATTGGCCCGCCGGCGCCTTCTCGTTGAGCTTCGCGGGAACGTACGTGCTGCCGGGCCGCTTCTCGGTGATCGTCACCTTCGTCATGGCGCCGGCCTTCGCGTTCTCGATCTTCCGCACCGCCTCCATGCCGCTCGTCACCCGGCCGAACACCGTATAGTCCTTGTCCAGGTGCGGCGTCCGCGCCAGGCAAATGTAGAACTGGCTTCCGGCGGTGTCGGGCCGCATCGTCTTCGCCATGGCCACGGCGCCTTCCACGTGGGTCCTTCCGTTGACCTCGTCCTTGATGGTGTAACCCGGCCCGCCGCGCCCCGTGCCTTCCGGATCCCCGCCCTGGATCACGAAGCCGGGCACGATTCGGTGAAACTTAAGACCGTCGTAGAAACCCTTCTCGGCCAGGCTGATGAAGTTCGCCACCGTGTTGGGCGCATCATCCTCGTAGAGCTCGATCGCGATGTCCCCCTGGTCGGTCTGGATCACGGCCTTGGGCAGCGGCCCCTTGGGCTCGGCGACCCGCAACGCCGCGGGCGCCGCCGCGCCGCCCTTGTCGAGCCACGCATCGATCTGACCTTCCTCCAGCAGCCGCACCGACGCGATCGGGTTCTGCGCCTGGGTGCGCCACATATCGGGCGCCGCCATGCGCTCAACGGTGTCCCAGCGGCCGACCACCTTGCCGATGGGAACCCCCGTGCGCTTGTACTCGGGCAAATCCCTGAGCACGATCATGAACTTGCTCCCGGCCTCGAAGCTGAACTTGCTCTGCCTGGCGACCAGGACGAAATCCCGCGCTTTGAGCTGCGCGGCATCCAGCTTGACGTCCGAGACGTAGACCGTCTCCTCCGGCCAGTCCACCCCGTCGCGGCCTAAGCCGCCCCCCGCCACGAACTCATCCGCGACCAGCCGGTCGAGTTTCTTGCCCTTGTAGAAATCCTTGCGGACCAGCTTCATGAAGTGGCCGGCTTCGGAGCCGTGGGTTTTGAGGTCGAGTTCCACCAGGAACCGGCTGTCGTCCTTGAACGTGAAAGCCGCGAAGTACTTCTTGTCCCCCGAGATCACGCGGACGTCGAAGCCCGCCTTCTCGGCCGCGGCCAGCGCGCTCCACCGCTCCTGCGCCGCGGCGAAGGAAGCATCCGCCTTCAGTCCGTCGAGCTTCGCTCCCAACGCATCGAGAACCGCCTTGCCGCTCCAATCAAACTCCCACCAGCCTTCCTGCCCCAGGTTGTCCCAGACATCCCAGACATTGAGCTTGGCCAGCATGCCCTGCCCCGGGAGCAGGGTCACGAGCGCCGGCGCGGGGAGGCTCTCCGCGTAGGCCGCCTTGAGCGGCGCGGCCTGCTCCGCCGCGGGCGTGCGCGCGAAAGAAAGCCCCAGCGGCCAGAACTCCGGGCGCAGCACCTGGGCCGCCTCCGCGCCCTCGTTGACGATGGTGAGCTCGATGTTGACGGGCAGGCCCGCCGACGCCAAAAGGTTGGCGACCTTGGCGGTCATGACCAGCTTCTTGGCGGGAGTCTGCGCCGGCTGGATCGGCTGCTTGGCCGGGGGCGTCTTGGCCGTTTTCGCCGGCGTCTCGCCCGGCTTGTCGGGCTCGCCCTCCCGTCCCGTGACCTGGAGAATATGCCAGCCGAACGGCGTCTTGACCGGCTCCGGCGCGTATTCGTTCACCTTGAGCTTGAAGCAGGCTTCGAGCACGGCCGGATCCATTCTGACCCGGCGCGTAAAGGTGCCGAGATCGCCGCCCGCGCGCTTCGTCATGACATCGATCGAATCCGCCAAGGCGTCCTCGAACTTCAGCGTCCCGGCCTTGAGCTGCGCGAGCACTTCCTTGGCCTTCGCCTCCTCCGTCTCCGGAAAGAGGATGTGGCGCGCCCGCACCTTCTCCTCGGCCCCGAGCGTCGTGGCCAGCAGACAGCCGGCGATGACCGCGACAGACACCAATGAGGTTCGCATGCTTCGGTCCTTTGCTGTGATTCCGGATACCACCGCCGCGCGGCGGCGCGCCGCCGCGCACCCGTGCACAATCCGCAAATTATATCGGCACACGGCCTCGGTTGCTATATAGGAATGCGGGCGCGCGAAGACGAAGCCACCGGTTATTCCTTGACCTCGTAATCCGCGTCGACGACCTTGTCCTCGCCCTGGGGACGTTTTTCGCCGCCGCCCGGGTCGGCCTGGGCTTCGCCGGGCCCCGCCTGCCCGCCGGCCCCGACATGGCGGTACAGATCCTCGGAGAACTTGTAGGTCTCCTTGTCGAGATCCTCGATGGCCCGGCGCAGGGCGCCCGCATCATCGCTGTCGCGCAGCCGCTTGATCTCCTCGATGCGCTCCTCGATGGTCTTGCGCTGCCCGGGGTTGATGATCTTCTCGTTGTCCCGCAACAGCTTCTCGGTGAAGTAGATCTTCTGGTCGGCGGTGTTGCGCGTCTCGGCCAGCTCGCGCTTCTGCTTGTCCTCGCCGGCGTGGGATTCGGCCTCGCGCCGCATGCGTTCAATGTCCTTTTCCGTCAGGCCGCTGGAGGACTGGATCTTGATGGAGTGAGCCTTGCCGGTGCCGAGGTCCTTGGCGGCCACGTCCAGAATGCCGTTGGCATCGATGTCGAAGGAGACCTCGACCTGCGGCACGCCGCGCGGCGCGGGCGGGATGCCGTCCAGGATGAACTTGCCCAGCAGGCGGTTGTTCTGGGCCATCTCGCGTTCTCCCTGGTACACCTTGACCTCGACCGACGTCTGCCCGTCCGCCGCGGTGGAGAAGACCTCCTTGCGGCTCGTCGGAATGGTCGTGTTGCGCTCGATCAGTTTGGTCATGATGCCGCCGAGGGTCTCGATGCCGAGGCTGAGCGGCGTGACATCCAGAAGCAGCACCTCGCGCAGGTCTTGGTCTCCGGACAGGATGCCTCCCTGGATTGCGGCGCCGAGCGCGACGACCTCGTCGGGGTTGACCGAGCGGTTGGGCTCCTTCCCGAAAATCTTGCGGACCTGCTCCTGCACGGCCGGCATACGGGTGGCGCCGCCCACCAGAATCACCTCGTCGATCTCCCGGGGAGACAGCTTCGCGTCGGCGAGGGCCAGTTCGCAGGGCCGCTGGGTGCGGCGGACAAGCTCCTCGGTGAGGCTCTCGAGCTTCGCGCGCGTGATCTCCATCTCGAGGTGTTTGGGGCCGGCTTGGTTCGCGGTGATGAAGGGCAGGTTGATGACCGTCGTCTTCTGGCCTGAGAGCTCGCACTTGGCCTTCTCCGCGGCCTCCTTGAGGCGCTGCAGCGCCATGGGATCCTGCCGTAGATCGATGCCTTCCTTGCGCTTGAATTCGTCGGCGATGTAGTCGATCACGGTCTTGTCGAAGTCATCGCCGCCCAGGTGCGTGTCGCCGTTCGTCGACAGGACCTTGAAGATGCCTTCGTCGACCTCGAGGATGCTGATGTCGAACGTGCCGCCGCCGAGGTCGAAAACCGCGATCTTCTCGCTCTTCTTCTTGTTGAGGCCGTAGGTCAGCGCCGCCGCGGTGGGCTCGTTGATGATGCGCTCGACGGAGAGGCCGGCGATGGTGCCGGCGTCCTTGGTCGCCTGACGCTGGCTGTCGTTGAAATACGCGGGCACGGTGATGACGGCCTGGGTGACTTTCTCGCCGAGGTACGCCTCGGCGGTTTCCTTGAGCTTGCGCAGGATCATCGCGGAGATCTCCGGCGGCGAATGCTCCTTGTCCCCCACGACCACCTTGACCTGGTCGGTCGGATCGCCCACGATCACGTAGGGCACCGTTTTCTCCTCCGACCCCACCTCGTGGTGCCGGCGGCCCATGAAGCGTTTGATCGAGAAGATCGTTTTCCTCGGATTCGTGACCGCCTGGCGCTTGGCAGGCAGGCCGACGAGGCGCTCGCCCTTGTCCGTGAAGGCCACGACGGAAGGCGTCACCCGACTGCCTTCCTCGTTGGCGATCACGATGGGTTCCGAGCCTTCCATGATGGCCACGACCGAGTTCGTCGTTCCGAGGTCAATTCCTATGATTTTTCCCATGGCCGGTCATCTCCTCGCGCCTGTCGTCAGATTCTTCTCCTTGCCGCGTGTCTCTCCGCGGCGGCGCTTCGGCGCCCGCGGGCGGTTCTCCGAGAACCGCGACACGCCAGACTCCAAGCAAAACTCATTCCGGCCATCCAAGACCGGCTGACAGTTCGCAAGTCACTGCTAATAAAGGGGTTAAAACACAACCGCTCGCCGAACGGGCGGCCCTGAAACCTGCCAAGTTGGCACCACACAAGGCCGCGCTCGTCCATCGCTGCCATTCTGACAGACAGCCGGCGGGCGCCGTTCGGGCGCTCTCCCTCAGCTCAGACCGTAGCGCTTCAGCTTGCGGTACAGCGTGCGCTCGCCGATCTCCAGGACCTTGGCCGCTTCCTGCCGGTTGCCGCCCACGCTGGCGAGCGTGTTGCGAATCAGCTCCTTCTCGACATCCTTGATGCTGACGCCCACCAGGCCCGCCATGCGATCCTCGGGCTTGCTGCTCCGGTGGATGCGCTCGGGGATCGAATCGACCGTCAGGCGGTCGCTCTCGGCTACGATGATCATCTCCTCCACGCAGTTGCGCAGCTCGCGGACGTTGCCCGGCCAGGGGTACGCACACAGAATCGAGAGCGCCTCGCGTTCGATCGTCGCGATCTGCTTGCCGTAGGCGTGGGAGAACTCCTTCAGGTAGTGGTGCACGAGGGCCGGAATGTCGCTCGTGCGCTCCCTGAGGGGCGGGATCTCGATGAGGATGCCCTTCAAGCGCCAGAACAGATCCTCCCGGAACCGGCCGTTCCGGATTTCCTCCTCCAAATTCCGGTTGGTCGCCGAGACGATGCGCACATCGACTTTCTGCGCCTGGTTGCTGCCCACGCGGTACACCTCGCCGTCCTCCAGGACGCGCAGCAGCTTCACCTGGGTCTCGAGGGGCATGTCGCCGATCTCGTCGAGAAACAGCGTGCCGCCGTTCGCGTATTCGAAGCGGCCCTTGCGCTGGTACGCCGCGCCGGTGAAGGCCCCCTTCTCGTGCCCGAAGAGCTCGCTCTCCACCAGGTGCGGCGAGATCGCGCCGCAATTGACGGGAATGAAGCGGTTGTTGCGCCGGCGGCTGTTTTCGTGCAGCGCCCGGGCGAACAGCTCCTTGCCGGTGCCGCTCTCGCCGACGAGCAAGACGGCGACATCGGTGTCGGCGACCAGCTCGATCTTCTTCAAGACCCGTTGCAGCGCCGCGCTGTTGGCAATGATGCCCTCGAACCCGAACTTCTGGTCCAAACGCCGCCTGAGATCGATGTTGGCGAGCTTGAGCTCCCGCGCCTCGAGCGCCCGCCCCACCTTGATCCTGAGCCCCTCAACGCTGAGCGGCTTGAGGATGTAGTCCGCGGCGCCCTCGTTCATCGCCTCCACGGCGTTTTCAATGGAACCGTGGCCGGTGAAGACGATGACGGCCATGAAGGGATTCACCCGCAGACCGCGGCGCATCAGCTCCATGCCGTCCATGTCGCTCATCACCAGATCGGTGAGGAGCAGATCGTACTGGGTTCCTTCGAGGGCCTTGAGCGCTTCCTTGCCGCTCACCGCCGTGTCGACCGTGTAGCCCACCATCCGCAGGCACTCGGCGGAGGACTCGGCGTGGGCGGCATCGTCATCGACGATCAGGACGCTCACGTCCTTGCCCGATCGGACATGGGACGCCATCAGCTCGAAACCGGTGCTCATGAAGCGCAATCCCCGCGGGTCACCGGCAGCTTCACCGTGAAGCGGCTGCCCTTGCCCTCCTCGCTCTGCACCAGAATCTCCCCGCCGTGCTCCTGGACGATCCGGCGGCTCCACGCCAGTCCCAGCCCCGAACCCTCGGGCTTGGTGGTGAAGTACAGGCCGAAGAGACGGGAACGCTGGTATTCCGGAATGCCCTTGCCCGTGTCGATCACGTCGACGAGGGCGCAGGGCGGTTCGTACACCGACGTCACGATGAGCTCGCCGCCGCCGGGCATGGCCTCCTCCGCGTTCTTGACCAGATTCATGAAGACCTGCCGGATGAGGCCCGCGTCGAAGGGAAAGCGCGGCACGCGGGGATCGAGGCTCTTGCGCACCTGGATGTGCTTGCGGCCGAGCGGCTCGGCGATGAACTCGATGACGCCGTCAAGCAGTTCGTTGATCGACGCCTCCTCGCGGCGCAGCTCGTAGCGCTGCGTGAAGCTCAGGAACGAGCGCAGGATTTCTTCGAGCCGTTTGAGCTCGCCGCGCATCAGCGTCAGCCGCTTGACCGTGCGGAGCTCCCGCGGCTCGCTGGCCTTCGCCCAGTCCTCCAGCAGGAGCTGCATGTTGATGCCGAGGGTGCTCAGGGGGGTCTTGATCTCGTGCACCAGGCTTCCCGCGATGGCGGCGACATCGGCCTGCCACTGCGGCGCCTGCTCGGCGGGTCTCTTCTCCGGCGCGCTTTTGGCGACTGCCTCCTTGTCCGTCATGCGTTTGGCACGATCCCTGCGCCGCGGCGGTAAAGCGCCGAGGCGCTTTCCTCCTCCTCGTCGCCGCCTTCCGGCTCCTCTTCCTCGCCGCCGGGGTCCACCCCGCCCGGCTCCATGCCGGGATCATCTTCATCCTCCTCCTCGTCCGAAGAAGGCTCCTCGGCCGCTTTTTGCTTCGACGGACTTTCGTCCTCCGTGACGAAGCTCTCCCCGCCGCGGGTGATCTTGACCTTGAGATTCCGGAGCTCGACCGCAACGCCGGCCTCGAGTCCGATCATGAAGCCCGCCTTGATCGCACCCCCGACGGGCGGCAGATTGATCGGCCCGCCGACGATGCTGATGTTCTCGCCCTCGATCAAGCCGATCCTGAGCTCTCCGGCGGTCACGTGCACCCTGAGGACGTGCCACTCTCCGCCCTCCAGCTCCACCTTGCACTTCTTTCTGTATTCCTTGCGGTCGCCGACGACCTGGGGCCGCGCGCCGAACCAGAGCCGGCCGCTCTCGCCGAGCCGCGCCTCGAGCATCAGCTCGAACTCGATCCAGTCGTCGTGCAGACATTCGATGCTGCCGCCCGCATCGCCGGCGGCGACCTTCACGGCGCTGCCCTCGGTCGTCACCTCCCCGCCCTCTCCGGCCCACTGGAAATCCGACAGAAACTCCAGGTCCCGGTAGATCGCAACGCCTTCGGCGGCGGACGCCGCCGCGACGCACTTCTGCTCGTACTCGGCGATGAGGGCGTCGATCTTTTTCAGGATCTCCCCCGCCCCATCATCTTCGACCGTCCCGGTTGCATCCTCCTCGACCGGCTTGACCAGGCCCGAACTGCGCATCCACGCCCGGAAGATCGCGAGCTTCGCCGCCGCGGTTGTCGGATCCTCGCTCAGTTCGACGGCATCCTTGGCGGCGCGGGCCTCCATATCGAACAACGTCGTGGCCCTTTCCATGAGAACGGCGCGATCCCGCCGCTCCTCCGCCATGGTGATCAGCGCGGCATTCCCGGGGCACTTGTGTCTGAGCTCCTCCACGCACCGCACCCACCGATCGTAGCGCGCCTGCCACTCCGGGGAGCGGTCGGCTTCGCGCTTCGCCGCCGCGTAAATCCCCTCGCAGAACTCGCGGTAGGCGTTGCCGAGGCGCTCGACCTCGCCTTGGAAGAACTTCGCGTTCTCTCCGTCGCCCCGACTCTGGGCGACGGCGTAGTTCTGCTCCGCGAGGCGGCGCAGGCCGACCAGGTTGCCGGGATTGGCCGCGACGGCCTTCTCGTAGTTCGCCCGGGCGGCCTTCACTTCCGCGAACTCCTCCGGCGCGGCGGCCGCAGCCGGCGCCTCCGGAGACGCCGCCGGCTGCGGCGCGGCCGCGGGGGCGCGGCCGCAGCCGCCGAGGACCGCAGCAAGAAGAGTCGCTAGCAGATACCGTCGCATGCCGTCACCTCCGGACGCACGCGCGACGCCGCCCTGCGGCGCGGCGCTTCCTCCCGAACGTTCGACGAACGCATCTATTGTAGATTTACCCGCCGCAAGGGTCAAATGCGGGGCGCCGATTTTCCCGTCACGGGAAGGAGGCATCCTCGGCGCCCGCCGGTTCCTCCGCGGCGCCTGGAGCCGGGTCGTCCGCGTCCTCCGCCGCCAGATAGCGGCGCCGCTGCACGAGATAGCGCGCGTAAGCGACGACTAGCACCACGGCAAGGTACGAAAAGAGGGGGATGTCGTGGAGCAGGAACGCCGCCGCGCTGAAGCGCCGCGCCTCGTAGCGCCGCCAATCTTCCCAGGTCGCCTCGACCGTCTCGCCGTAGACCTGTTCCCACGCCGCCGCGAGCGGCGCCTTCTGCGCCCGCGCCAGGACATCCAGCAGACGTTCCACGCCTCCCCGGAACATGATCAGGTATGCAACCACGCTGAAGCTCTGCACGTACGCGAAGGCCGCCAGGTCGTGGCGCCGCGGCAGCTCGTCGGCCAGCGACGCGAAGGGAATGACGCCGTTCCGGAAGGCCCAGTGGCGCAGGTTGCGCACCTCCCGGTCGGCCGGCACCTGGCCCGCCGCCCATTGCGCGAGCCCCTCGTCGATCCAGCGGGGAATGCGCGCGAAGCGGGCGTGCAGCGCCAGGTGCGCCGTCTCGTGGGCCAGCGCCTTGTCCTGGAGGGGGTCGGAGGCCGGAGAAATCACCACGGTGCGCATGGCCGGAAGGGCGACCGCCTCGGCGTAGTCCGGCGGCGCCGACCCGGCGAGGAGCTCGACGACCTTCCGAAACTGGCGCCGCGTGCCGCACGCCACCACGCAGGCGCCGGTCTCAGGCGCCAGACCCAGGTTCGCCCGCACGATGTCGACGGCGCGCTCGTAGCGGGCGCGGACGTGCTCGGCCCGAGTCCGCGCGTCCGCCGTCGCCGCGACGGCGATGCGCACGCCGTGCCGCGCGAACTCCCGGAAGCCCGCTTCGACGAGCACGGAGTCGGGACCGGCGGGCGCGGAAGCGAGGATCAGCCACAACGCGAGGCCCATGCCTCCATTATGCGGCATGGGAGAACCGCGCGCGCCCGCCGAGCCCCCGGAGGGAAGCGGGCGCCCGCGGCGCGGACCCGCGTTGAAGGAAGCGGGGACGAGGCCCTCGGCCCCGTCCCCGCCGCCGCTTCGAATGCCGGACCGCGGCTACGTCTCGCTCAGCGCCGCCACCAGACAGCCCTTCGCCACGCTGTAGAGCGGATCCTCGGCGCGCCGGATGTTCTTGACCTGGATCGGGAACTTGATGTCCTCGAACACGTCCTGAAACACCTCCACGAACCCGCCGATCATGGACGTGCCGCCCGCGCAGACGATATCCACCGCCGTCGGGAAGCTCGGCATGCCATCGGCGGACTCGAACCGCGACTTGATGTTCTCCAGAGCGTACTGGATCAGGTTGCGGTAGTAGATCTCGATAGCCTCTTCCTCGCGGTTGCGCGGCGAGAGGAGGTTGACGCCGCGCTCCTTGATCGCGGTGGCGCGGCTGGCCTTGATGCCCAGCACGTTCGCGACGTTGCGGTCGATCCAGTCGCCGCCGCGCGAGGTGGAGAAGCTCAGCGCGGGGATGGACTTGTACGCGACGCAGACGTTGAACATGCCGCCGCCGCACGAAATGCCGATGCCCGTGAAGTCGTCTTCCGCCAGCTCGGAGAAAACGACGGCGTGACCCTCCACCAGGAACTTGGCGTGGTAGCCGAGCTTCTTGAGGATGCCCTCGAACACGCCCTGGTGGTAGATCACGTTGAAGTCCGAGTCGATCGGCTCGGCGGGCACCGAGAAATAGCAGACCTCGCCTTCCTTCTGCGGCTTGCCGAGGAGGTTCTCCAGCAGCATGCGTTCGATGGGCAGCGCATCCTTCTCGCCCGGGCTGACCACCCCCGCCTTCATGGGCCGCCGGGTCTCGCGGTTGAAGATGTTGGCGAGCTCGAAGGCCGCATCGCCGACGACGATCATGCGGTTGTCCAGGACGACGTACTGCACGTTGAGCCGCGTCAACATGTTGCGCGTGTAGTCGTCCATCTCGATGTCGATGAACGCGTTGCGCTGCAACTTGATCGTCACGTTGCCCTCGGCGTCCTGGATGGCGCTGGCCAGATTGGCCGTGCCCACATCCAAGCCGCGGCCCAGCTCGAATTTGGTCGTCGCGCCCTGACCGGCGGCCGTTGCCGGCCGATCAGCCGTGTCCACCTGCACCCCCTCGCGGGGCGCGTCCGGTCCCGTCACCTTGCCATACGTGTCCACCCTATGATCCTCCTCGTTTCTGCATTGCTTTCAGCTTCTCCAGAGAGCCTGAGACACCCTTCTTCGCCGTCGATTCCTTGACCGTAACCTTGGTTATGTTGCTCTCGAGCGCGACGCCCTCGTCGACCTTGAGCAGCGCCGCCATGATATGCGCCATGGGATCGTCGACCCCGCCGCCCCCGGAGACCGCCGCGCCCGCCGCGGGGATGCCCCGCGCCAGGCGCTCGTGCAGCTTCTCCAGCGACTTGCCGAGCTCGGCGAGCTGCGCCTCCGTGCCCCGGCCGGCCTGCATCTCCGCCACCAGACCTCGGAGGAGTTCGGCCATGGTCTGCGAGCCCTGCTGGGCGGCCTTCGCGCGCTCCTCATCCAGCTCGCGCTTCAGCCTGGCGAGTTCGCCCTCGCCGCGGGCCCGCATCTCATCCAGCTCGCGCCGATAGCGCGCCGCATCACCCTCGCCGCGGTCGCCGCGCCCGCGCTCCCGCTCCAGATCCTCCTTGAGGCGCGCGCTCTCTTCCTCCGCTTCCCGTTCGCGCTGGGCGGCCTCCGCCCGCACCCGTTCCGTTTCGGAGCGCGTCGTTTCCGCCAGCCTGCGGAAGGACTCGTTCTCCGCCGCGAGGCGCACGCGGTCGGTCTCCGTCGAGGCCGCCTTCACCCGCAGCCGCTCGATCTCCGCCTTCAATGCGGCGATCTCCTGCCGGTGCGCCTCGACCTCGCCCTGCGTGCGCTGGACCTTCTCCCGCTCCTCCCCGACTTTCTCCCGGAGAAGGTGCTCAAAGGTGGCCTTGGATTCGCCGATGACCTTCTCCCGCTCGCGCTTGGAGATCTCCTCGCTGCGCGCCAGGAGCGTGCGTTCGACCGCCTCGACGATGAGACGACGGATCGCGTCCTGGTTGAGCACCTTGACCTTGGTGAAGCCTTTGCGGGAGAGATCGGCCACGGAGACATCGGCCGTGCTGCTCTTGATCATCTGGCCGATGTTGATCTCTTCCTTCATCGTGCTCTTCGTCTCGACCGCCTCTGCTGTCGCCACGCGTCACGCGTTCCCTTGCCGATGGTTTTCCCCTCTGCGGCGCATGGGCCCGATCCTCGCCATGCAACGGCCGTGAAGTATAGCATCGGCGCGGAACCAGCGTCAAACGCCGCCGGAAGCCCCTGCGCGCGGCCCCGAGCCCAGCGCGTCCCCTGCCCGCGGCGGCGGGACGCTCGGCCGCGCGGCCGCCGCGGCGCGGCCCGACCGCAAGGTGGGAAGGTCCGGGAATACGGGAGACGTTTACGGAGCGGGCCCCGCCGGCGCAGCCGGCCGGCCCATCAGCGCTTCTCGGGGAAGCTCGTCGTCACGATGTCGCCCGCCATGACTTCCTTGCCGGGAGGCAGATAGGTCACGCGGGCGCTGGCGTAGTTTTCGAAGGCCTTGGAGATTTTCACTCGGCCGATAAACTCCCCGTCCCGGAACACCGAGAACTCCAGATCGACCTCGGGTTTCTCGCTCAGTTTCGACAGGATTACCTTGCCGTCGCCGGCGTCCTGCTCGACGACGCCCTCGATCTCCCTGCCGGCGGCCGACCGCGCCACCCCCTGCTGCTTCTCCAAGGCCCGCTTGAGGTTGTCGCACTCGGTTTCCGCCAGGGCGGCCTTCTGCGCCAGCGCGGTCTTCTCCTCGAGCGCCTTCTCGAGGTCGGCCGCGGCGCGTTCGCCCGCGGTTTTCGCGGCGGCGAACTTCGCCGCGAGTTCATCCTGATCGGTCCTGAGTTGCGCCAGATCCTGGAGCGTCTTCTCGCGCTCCTGCGCGGCGGCTTGCGCCGCGGCGGCGGCCTGCTCCGCCTTTTCCTGCGCGTTCTTGGCGAGCTCGGTCTTAGCGGCCAGATCTTCGCGCAAAGCCTTGGCGTCGAGCTGCAACTCCTCGAGCTCCAGCGCCTTCCGGGTGAGCCTGTGGATCTCCTGGTTCTGCTCCGCGAGGATGTTCTCGAGCTTCTCCTCGAGCCCGCGGCGGGCCTGCCGCTCCCCTTCCAGATCGCTCCGCAGCGCCGCGCTCTCGCCCGCGCCGCGAGCGGCCTCGCTCTTGAAGTACCACCCCAGGGCGCCCAGCCCCGCCGCCGCCGCGATCAGCACCGCAATCAGAATTCTCATGTGATTCCCTCAGGTTCTTACTTGCGCGTCCGCCGCTCACCGCGGCTCGCGCCCCGGGTCCGCCGCGGGCGCCGGCGCGTTCTCCATGGTCTGCACGATCCGCATGAGCTTGGCCGCATTCTCTTCGTCGAGGCCCCGGATGGCAAGCCCTTCCGCATCGATCATGTCCGCCAGCAGCCCCTTGGCCGCGATCGCGCCCCGCAGGACGAGCACGGCCTCGACGGCGGGATCCACGCTGAGCACCTCCCGCACCTTGCGCAGGGCGGCCTCGCGCAGAAACAGGCGCACGAAGCTCTTGCCCGGCTCGGGCGGCAGGACCGGCCGGTGACCCGCGACCTCGTTGCCCACCAGCAGCGGCGCGCCGCTGATCGCCACCGGCGCGCCCTCGAAGCGGAGGGTGTGCACCGATTCCGCCGGCCCGCCCACAAGGTGCAGCGCGAGTCCGTACTGCGCCAGGTCGCGCCCGATATCGCCGCCGCCCCTTAACGACTCCAGCTTGCCCGCGAACTGGAGGGCGCGGACGATGACGAAATGCGCCTCTTCGGGCTGGAGCGCCTCGTCCCTCAAGACCGGCGCGGCCGCGCCGGCGGATACGATGTTCGGCAGGAAACGGTTGATCAGCCCCGCGACCCGCGCATCCGGCGCCATGGACAACAGGCTCTCGAGGACGGCGAGCTGGCTCGTGCCCGGTCCGAGGTCCCACTTGCCGCCCGGAAGCTGCCACGCCGCGAGCTTGCCGACGAGCGCCTCCCGCCGCTCCTCGTCCGCCAAGAGCGCGTGCGGCGCGATCGCCCGGAGGATCATGCTCGCCGCCCGGCCCTTCCGGCGGTCGAGCCATGCGCCCTGGTTGTCGAGCAGCGAGTGCACGGTCTCGCGGACCTTGAGCGGATCGCCGCACTGCCACAGGTTCACCGCGTACAGCGCCGCCCAGTCCCGCCCCCAGGCAGGGCTGTCGGCTTCGAACGTCACGTAGGGGCCTTCGTGGCTCAGCAGGAAGCCGATCGCGCGGGCCAAGTCCGGATCGTCCGCGGGAAGCACGCCCAGGAAATACAGATCCCGGAGCGCCCGGCCGGTCTCTGTCGGATCGTGCCTCCAGCTTCCGTCGTCCTGCTGGAGCGCCAGGAGGCGGAGGCTCAGCAGCTCCGCCCGCGCCGCATCCGCCGGGGACGCCAGCGCGAGCACTTCCTTGCGGGCCCTGATGCCCGCCGGCGTATCGGCGCCGATGAGATACAGATCGCTACGCGGCGGCAGAGGCTGCGGCGAGCCGCAGCCCCCGGCCATGAACGCCGCGCAGCCGCTCGCGAGCAGCGCCGCGCGCAGGCGGCGCCGCACGAACGCGCCTCCGGTGGAAACCGCGCGCAAACCAAGCATTCGCGGCATTCTAACCAGGGGCCGCGGGGTGCGCAACCTCTTTCAGGGCAAAATCATGCGAAGGTTCACCGCGCCGGCGGCTCAGCGGTAACACGGTACGCCACGCCCCCCAGGCAGACGAGCACTTCCTTGCCCAGGGCGAAGTACCGGCCGAGCTCCGGTTGCGCGGCGAGGCAATCGAAGTACTCCGGCGACAGATACGCGATGGTGCGCACCGCCATGCCTTCCGTGTGGAGGCTGTCGACCCACACGCCCTCCCGCAGGTAGAACGTCTTGGCGCCGACGACGCGGATCCCCTCCTCCGCCGCCCGCGCCCCGCCGGCGGCGCCCTCCTCAGGCAGAGCGAGCGTGCGGTCCTTGAGGCGCGCGAGCGTCTCGCTCCGCTCGACGGCCCGCGCGCCCGACGGGGCGAGCGCCATGCCGCCGGGCGCGCCGTCCGCATCCGGCGCCCGCAGGCCGCGCTCCCCTTCGCCCCCGGCGCGGGGCGCCGCCGCGGCCCGCGGCCCGCCGCCCCGGACAAGCGCCTTGTCGTCGTGCACGAAGTACGAGGTGTACGGCGTCACGATGCCGTAACGCCGGGCGAGGGTCTTGACCTCCTCGATGAGCTCGGATTGTCCGCCGTGCAGCCTGATCTCGTCGAGGAGATACCCGATTTTGCGCGTCGCCCAGAGGCGCGGCAGGTAGGATGCCTCCGCGTCTTCCGCCTTCAGCGCGATCGGGAAGCGGTAGGAGTAAGTCTTTCCCGCGCACGTGCCGGCGATCTCCAGCACCTGCTCGCCCGGCTCCCGGTAGCGGCCGGTGAGGATGATCTGGCTGCCGTGGAAGATGTCGGTGATCTTCGGCGGGCAGAGGTCATACACGCCGCCCTTGCTGAAATTCAAGGTCACCTGGGACAACACCGGGCGCGCGATCTGCTGGTAGAAGGCGGAAATGCCCGCTTCCAGGTTCTCCCCGGGCCGGACATATCGGCGCGTCCCGCCGTTCTCGCCGGCCAGCCGGTCGAGCAGCACGGTGTTGACATCGTCGCCCACCCCGAACACGAAGAGGCGCAGCGCCCCGGATCGGCGCCGGGCGACGTTCTGGACGATCGCCGCGGGATCCGTGACGCCGATCGTCGGTTGGCCGTCCGTTAGGAACACCACCATGAACGGCCGCTCGCCCTCCTCCGGCCGCAGGCGCAGAGCCGTTTCCAGGGCGTCGTCGATATTGGTCCCGCCCACGGCCTCCAGCCCGTCGATGAACTCCAGCGCCTCCTTCTCCGCCCGGCCGCCCGCGTCGGCCAAGCCCGGCTTGAACCGGCGGGCCGCGGTGCTGAACGCCACCAGGTTGAAGCGATCCTCTGGGGACAGCGCGCGCACGCAGAAACACAGGGCTTCCTTGGCCTGCTGGAGCTTGCGGTCCATGGCCATGCTTCCCGAAACGTCGAGGACGAACACGATGTCCTTGGGCTGGATGCCCCCGGGCCCGAACTCCTGCTTGGGCGCGACGGCGAGGAGCACGTAGCCGTCCTCGGAACCGGTGCGGTGGGCGATGGACGCAACCCCGAAGTCCGCCTCCGTGCGCCCGATGTACAAGACGAAGTCGTCGGCGGGCAGGAAGCCGCGCCGCTCGAAGCTCACGCGCGCCTCCGTCTCTCCGCGGCGCGCGACGTCCACCTCGTACCGCGGGGAGTAGATGACCTTGAGGGGCACCGACGAGCGCACGGCGATGTCGATGACGGCCTGCTCGAGGGGCGCCGAGGAGAATTTGTTCGTGCCGAAGGGATAGTAGTACGCAAGCTGCCCCGCCTCGCTGGACAGGATCTGGGTGTAGGCGAAGCGCACCTTGCCCTCGCCGCGCGCCGGGATCGGGAACATGCGCACCCGCACCAGCCCCTTGTCCATGTACTCCAGCAGCGCGGGATCGATCAGGCGGGCGACGATGTCCCGGTAGTACCTCTGGGCATCCTCGCGCGAGAGGATCTCGCCCCGCACCTCCTTGCCGTCCATGAAGAAGGTGAACGCGTCGATCCGGGCCTCCGGCGGGATCGGGAGCACGAAAGCGCCCTCCAGCGGAAAGTCGTTCGGGTTGAAGAACGTCTCCTCGACGGCGGTGTGCGCCGCCTGGTCGCGGATCTCGACCTTGAGGGTCACGTTCCTGACCGCCGCGGGTTGCGCCGCCGGCCCCTCCGGCGCAGGCGGCCGGGGGATGAAGATGCCGTTGGCCCATACCGCGCCGGCCACGCATGCCGCGAACACGATCCGCTTCGCCATGATCGCCTCCCGCCCGCAACGGGCTGTCGCATCCTCTCAGACCGCGCGGCGGGGCGGAAGTTCCCCGAAATCGCGCGCGCCGCGCCGGGGCCGCGCCGGCTCAGAAGCCGATCCCGCCGATGGAGAAAAGGAAGTTGTGCTTGCGGTCGCCGGGCATGCTCTCGATAGCTTCGCCCCAGTACAAGGAGATCGGCACGGGCATGCCGAGCGGCATGAGGTTGATGCGAATCCCGGCGCCCGCGGCGGTGCGCATGCGGTGCATGGCCAGCCGATGGTTGTCCCACTTCTGGACGCCGCCCACTTCGTACGGGCCCTCCAGTTGGCCCCAATCGAAAAAGGCCACGCCGCGCAGGAAGTAGACGAAGAGGGGAAACGTGTACTCCACCGTGCCGTACACCAGGGCGGTGCCGCCGATCTCCTCGCCCTTCTCGTGGGGTCCCACGCCGTAGGAGCGGAACCCGCGCAGGCTGTAGGGGCCGCCGAGAAAGAAGCGCTCGAAGATCGGCACTTCGGGCGTGTTGTGGTGCGTTTCCATCCAGCCGAAGGTCGCCGTCGCCATGAGGATGTGCTTGGCGCCGTCCTCGTGCTCGTACACGGGGAGGAAGCCCGCCGCGCCGGCTTGGCCCTTCCACTGGTCCACTTTGGCGCCGAGAAAACCGCCGGCGTACTCGTAGTTCGTCCACAGGCGGTAGCCCTTGTACGGGCCGGCGTGGGGATCGTAGAGGTACTTGTTCAAGGTCAGCCCCACGGACGCCGCGCTCACGCGGGTCACGCCCTTCACGTCGCGGGCATCCTGGGGTGCGTTGTGCCTGATGCGGCCGATGTCGACGTAATCCCACCGATAGGCCAGGCTCGCAAAGAAGTCCCGCTCGAAGGTGAAATAGCGGTTGAGGCGGATGTCGCCCCCCCAGTTGCTGTTGTCCCACGTGTCCCGGCGGGAGATGTCGTGGGAGCCCGAGAGGGTGAGACCGTACCAGCGGTTCAGGAAATACGGCTCCGTGAAACTCAGCCGGTAGTGGGAGTAGCGATCGCCGGGCTGGAGCTCGAGGGCGAGAATCTGGCCGGCGCCGGTGAAGGACCGCGGAATGTCCGCCAGCGACGAGGGCCAATCCAAGAGGTCGAAGTTGCGCTTCCTCAGGGCGAAGCTGCCGATGATGCCCAGATCGCTCGCCATGCCGATGCCCATGAGCAATTGCCCGTCGTTGCCGTCCTCGGCCTGGACGATGAAATCCGTGCCCTCCGCCGTCGCGGTGGATTCGAGCGGCCGGATGGAGACGGACGCCGGCACGAAAAACTGCAGCTCGTGCAGGTTGCTCTCGCTCTTGCGCAGCTTGGACTGCGTGACCAAATCCCCGGGCCCGAAGGCCAGCTCGCGCCGGATCACCTCGTCCTTGCTCTTGTAGTTGCCGCGAATGTCGATGCGGCGGGCGTAAACGCGGTTCTTCTCCTCGATGCGCACCACCGCCACGGCCTCGTTGCCCTCCAGCTCGACGCGGGGCTCCCGCAGATCGACCCGGCAGTTGAGATAGCCGTCCTCGCGGTACATGGACAGGATCTTGTTCGTGACGTTCATCAGGGCGGTTCCGTTGTACGGCCGCCCGATCAGGCGCTCCGCTTTGGTCTCGACGACGAGGCGCTCGGCGCTGAAACGCGCTTCCTTGCCGGGCACGCTCTCCGTGGCGATGTCGAACCCCTTGAGGGCGTGGACCGGGCCTTCTTCCACCCGGATCGTGAGATACATCGCCTCGCGATCGGGATCGAAGGCGATCTCCTCCAGGCCCGCGGTCGCGTTGAGAAGCCCCTTCTCGCTGCGCAGGTACGCCCGGATCTGCTTGACGTCCGATTCCATCTTCTGCAAGCTGAAGTAGCCGCTCCGGAGGAGCCCGAAGAGCCAGAAATCCCGCTCCCGGTTCTCCATCTGCTCCCACAGCTCGCCGGCCTCGGCGTGCGCCGTGCCGACGAAGGTGATGCGGTGAATGCGCACGTACGGGCCGGGCGAGACGACGAAGGTCACCTTGACGGCGCCCGGCGGCACCGGCTCCAGCGCCGCCTCCACCTCCGCGAAGAAGTACCCCTTGGCGGCGCAGCGCCTGAGCAGCGTCTCGCGGTCCTGGCGGATGTCGCCGGGCGACACGAGCTTGCCGCGCCCCGTGCGGAGATTCTTGGCGAAGTCATCCCCCCCGACGGACTTGCCGCCCTGGATCAGGACGGTCGCGACCCGCTTTTTCTCGACCACCGGGAAGGTGACCCGGAGGCCGTCGCCCGTCTCCTCGATGCGGCAGTCTTCGAAGGGGCCGACGCTCTCGAACTCCTCCGTCCGGTACAGGCGCTCGATATCCGCCTCGATCTGCGCCTTGAGCTCGGCCTCGGTGTACGCCTCTCCGATCCTGAGGCCGACGGTCACGAGCATCTGCGCGCGGCCGAGGCGCGCGAGCCCATCGAACTCGATGTCCGCCAGCCGCGCCTTATCCGCGCCATGCGCCGGTGCGCACAGGGTCAGGGCGGCGAACGCCGCGAGGAACGGGTTTTTTCTCTTCACGTGGCGCCGTTACATGCCGCGTCGGCCGGTGCGGGCGGCGCGGCCACACGGCGGTGCGGCCCGCGCCCGGCGATCGGGGCGGACAAGTTCCGACAGTATCCTATCATTATCGACACCGCACCTGTAGTCGTGAAACCGACCTTGCGCCCCGGCGCCGAAAAAAATCCCGCGCGCCCCGCGGCGGCCCGCCGGATCCGAGCGGCGGGCGGATTCCGGGAAACTCGTTCGACTGTCCTTGTTCTTGACGCTCGCGCCGCGCGCTCCGCGGCCCTTCGAGATCGATCCGGGCTCACAAGCGATTAAAAGACAAAGAGTTGCAAATGCAGCTCGGACCGGGCACGCCGGTTGCTGTTCTCCAGACAGCGACGGACACGGCCGGCGCGGCCGCGGAGGACCACATGGAAGCGCGACTGCTCTCCCTCGACGAGACGAACCGCATGCTGCCGCTCCTGCGGCACATCGTGCGGGACATCATGGAGCACTGGAACCTCATCATCGGCAAGCGCGCGGAGCTCGAGGCGCTCGAGAAGGCCCCGCGTTCCGCCGCCGTCGACGAGCCGAAGGCGCAGGAGGTCAAGCAAGACCTCAACCTGCTCATCGACAAGATCAACCACTACATCAAGGAAGTCGAGAGCCTCGGCTGCTTCGTCGAGGAATTCAAGCGCGGCATCATCAACTTCCCCAGCCTGTACCACGGCAGGAAGGTCTTCTTGTGCTGGCACCCGGACGAGGATTTCGTCGCCCACTGGCACGAGCTGGACGAAACCTTCTTGGACCGCGTGAAAATCACGGACAGGAGCGACTTCCTGGCGGACAGGCCGGCATTCGGGCGCCAGAGCGCGCCGCGCGTCTGACACGACCGAACCGGCGGCGGCGAAGCTCCCCGCACCGACTCGCCGCCGTTGAAAGCGAGACTACCGCCACCCGTTTCCCCGCCCCGGGCCGCCCGCCCGGGTTTTTTTTCAGCCGGCGAGCTACGTCTCGCTCAGCTCCGCGAGGACGTCGTCCGGAATATCGAAATTGGCGTTGACGGCGTTGACATCGTCGTGGTCTTGCAGCTCGTTGACGAACTCGACGATCTTCGCCGCCTTGGCCTTGTCGTCGATCTTTTCCGTCGACTTGGGGACGCGCGTAAGCTCGCATACCGTGATGGCGAGGCCCTGGTCCGCGAGAGCCTTACGCACCACCTCCAGGTTGGCCGGGCCGCAGAGGATGTCCTGCTGATCGCCGATCGTCTCGACGTCCTCGGCGCCCGCCTCCACCGCGAGATCGAACAGCGTCTCGTACGCTATCGCCTCCACCGGAACCACGAGATGGCCCTTGCGCTCGAAGTTCCACGCGACGCTGTTGGGCTCCCCCAGCCGTCCGCCCCGCTTCTCGAAGAGCTTGCGCAGCTCCGTCGTCGTTCGGTTGCGGTTGTCCGTCACACAGTCGACCATGACCTGGATCTTCTCGGGGCCGACGCCCTCGTACACCACCTCCTCGAGGCTCGCGCCCCCTTCCTCGCCGGTGCCCTTGCGGATCGCGCGTTCGATGTTGTCCTTGGGCAGTCCCTGGCTGCGCGCCTGGTCGATCGCCGTTTTCAGCTTGTAGTTGCTCCCCGGATCACCTCCGCCCCGGGCGGCCACCGAGATCGCCTTCGCGAGCTTGGAGAAGATCTTCCCCTTCTTGGCGTCTTTCGCATCCTTCTTGCGGCGGATCGTCGCCCAGTGCGAGTGTCCTGACATCGTCTTCAACCTCCTGTTCCGCTCCATGCCCCGCGCGGGGATCTCGCCGCACGCGCAAGGCGTCCGCCGCCGCGGGCTCACGCCCGCTTGGCAACGCCTCTGCGCCGGCCGTTGCGCTGGGCCGCGCGACACCGCGAGCGTCCAAACGCACACACCTCACGCAGCGGGCACGCAGGACACTTTACCGCTTCCTCGTCCCTAACGCAAAGGCGCTGGGCGATATCCAGCACCGCGCGGTGGAAGTGAAGCACGCGGTCCTCCGGCACCAGGCGGCGGAGCAGCTTCTGGATGCCGGTCTTCGAGACGCGCCGCGGCACCAGCCCCGTGCGCGCGAGGACCCGCTCGCTGTGCTCGTCGATCGGGACCACATCATCGCGCTTCCTCTGGCGCAGCACCAGGTCGATCGTGGCGGGGCTGAGCAGGCCGAGGGAGCGCAGGTACCGGCGGGCATCGCCCTTGTTGAGATCGCTCAGGAACTCCAGCGAAAGCTGGCTGCGCTCCGACTGGATGCGGTTGAGCAGCGTCTTGATCCGGCGGACGAGATCACCGGCATCCGGGGCGACCGCGACGGAGCGCCGGATCTCCAGGTCGGAGCTCACCCGTAACTCGTTCCAGTCGACGTACTTACACTTGAGCCGCGCGTAACTCCGCTCGGCCGCCGCGCTCGGCATGTGCAGGTGAAGCAAGTGATATAGGATCAGGTCGATCACCCTCGCCGGAGGATCGGCCCCGGCTCGCGCGCGCCGCGCCAAGGTCTTGACCGTTTTGCGTTTCTCCGCGGCCCTCAAGCGGACCCCCTGTGTAAGTGCTTGTATTATCGCTGGTTATAGGCGCACTTCCGTCTCTTCCTCTTTCTCGACACGCCCGAAAGCGCCGCACTTTCCCCCACTCACGCGCTTCAACGGACTCCCGCTTGGACTCTATCTTAGGAACTGGGGCAGAGGCTGTCAAGAACGAGTCTCCCCGACTTGCCGTCATTCCTGCAAACGCGTACACTTGAGCCTTCTCGTTGGCAACGAGGCGATCCCTCCCGATCGAAAATGAAGGAACCTGAATTCACGCCGATTCCCGAAGTCGTCGAAGCCCTCAAGCGCGGCCGCCAAATAGTGCTCGTCGACGATCAAAACCGCGAAAACGAGGGCGACCTAGTCGCCGCGGCCGAGCACGTCACGCCCGAAACGGTCAATTTCATGCTCGTTCACGGCCGCGGGATCCTGTGCCTGGCCATGGCGGGCGGCGAAATCGACCGGCTCGGGCTGCGCCCCCTCGAGAGCACGCCTCGCGACAGGCTCGGAACCGCGTGGCACACGCCGATCGATGTGCGGCTGGGCATCTCGACCGGGACCTCCGCCGGCGACCGGGCGACCACGATCCGAGCGGCGGCAGATCCCCGGACGAGCCCGGCGGACTTCGTGTGCGGGCACGTTCAGACCCTGCGCGCCGTGGAGGGGGGCGTGCTGGTGCGCGCGGGGCACACCGAGGGCGCCGTCGACCTCATGCGCATTGCGGGCCTGCGCCCCCTGGCCGCGATCTGCGAGATAATGAAGCCCGACGGCGAGATGGCGCGCCTCGCCGAACTGACCGAATTCGCCCGCGCTCACGGCCTTCCCATCGCCAGCGTCGCCGACCTGATCGGCTACCGGCGCACGAAGGAGCGCTTGATCGCCTTCGAGTCCGGCTCCCACCTCCCCACCGAATTCGGCGATTTCACCCAGTATGTCTACTCCTGCAAGTACGATCCCGCGCCCCACATCGCGGTGGTCAAGGGCGCCATCGCGCCGGAGTGCGTGCGCGGGAACGCCGGCGGCTTACCGCAGGCCGTTCTGGTGCGCGTGCACTCGGAGTGCTTCACCGGCGACACCCTCGGATCGCTCCGCTGCGACTGCCGCGAGCAGCTTCACGCCGCTCTGCGCGCCATCGAGCGCGAGGGGCTCGGAGTCGTCCTGTACATCCGGCAGGAAGGCCGCGGGATCGGCCTCATCAACAAGGCCAAGGCCTACGCGCTCCAGGACCAGGGGTTGGACACCGTCGATGCGAACGAGGAACTCGGCTTTCCGGCCGACCTCCGGCACTACGGGGTCGGCGCTCAGATTCTCTACGACCTCGGCCTGCGCACGATCAGGGTCCTCACCAACAACCCGAGGAAGATCGCCGGCCTGACCGGCTACGGCCTCCGCGTGGTCGAGGAGATCCCGCTCAGAACCGCGCCCCGGCCTGAAAACGAGCACTACCTGGCCACAAAGCGCCTTCGCATGGGCCACAAACTGTAGGGGGCGGCCGGCGCGCCCGCCCCGACGTTCCTGTTTGGGGAATTTCCTCTCATAGTCTGGCGCCGTCATGCCGGGATGATAGACTCCTTCGAGCAAAGTGCGCACATCGCGCGCGCTTCGGAGGGACGTTTCGAAATTGATGGGTCCGAGCAATACCGGACATTCCACGCTCACCGACGATCGGCCGGTGTGGTGCGACCCCGCGGTCACGCCCCGCGAGTTTTTCGAGCTGGTCGGGCGGGCGAGCCCCATCGCGGCGTGCCTCGCGGGCGGGCGCGGGGAAATCCTCGCGGGCAACAACGCCTTCGCGGGGCTGGTCCGTTCCTTCCTCGCCCCCCAGTCCGGCCGGCTCGCGTACCTCGAGGAGATCTTCGTCGCCGAGGATATTCTCAAACTCCAGTTGGCCGAGCCGACGCTCGACGTCCCCCTTTCGCTGCGCCTGCGCGACCTGCGCCCGGTCCGGGTGTTCGGCGCGAAGGCGGAAATCCACGGCGGTTCGGTGCGGCTCTTCGTTCTCTCCGAGGACCCGGAGAAGCTCGAATCCGGATCGAACGCGGCCGCGCCGGTCAAGGACCAGCGCGGGCGCTTGTTCGATGCGCTCAAGTGCACGCTCAGGGTGTACGAACTCCACGAGAAGATCCGCCGCATCCCCTCGATGACGCGCGAACTGCTCCAAGTGGGCGACGAACTCCGCCTCTACGAAGAGGCGGGCCGCATCCTCAGGCAGGAAGGCCTGGACCTGGAGGACGTGACGTTCCTCAACCTGGTGGACGGAAACCTGTGCGTGAGCTTCTCGACGCGCGCCGAGCTCGCCAACCTGACCTTCGCGCTGGACGGCGGCACCAAGTACGCCACCGTGTTCCGCCGCGGCGGATCGGCCGTCGATCCGTGGTCGGGCGGCGGCTTCATCCTGCCGCTCCGCGGCCGCGAGGACGTCATCGGGCTCATGGAGGTGAAGATCGCCGAGGAAGCCCGCGCGCTCTTCGCCGAGAACCACCGAACCAGCGTGGGCATCCACGACATGCTCCTCACGGTCGCGGACATCATCGCGCTCCTCGTGGAGAACATCCGCCTCTACAGGCGGCTCAAGCTCAGGTCGCAGACCGACCCCTTGACCGGGCTCTACAACCGCGAGTACCTCCTCAGCGAAGCCCGCAAGGAGATCGCCCGCGCCGACCGCTTCGTGCGCCCCGTGGCCGTGCTCTTCATCGATGTGGACAACCTGAAGGGCATGAACGACGACATGGGCCACCTCCAGGTCGACGTCCTCCTCAGGGAGTTGGCCACGATCTTCCTCAACCGCACGCGCCAGACCGACTGCGTGTGTCGGTACGGCGGCGATGAGTTCGTGATCCTGCTGCCGGGCACCGACCTGAAGGGCGCCCGCGCGAAGGGCCAGGAGATCCTGGCATCCATCGCGCAGCACGAGTTCCCGAGCCTGACCAGCCCGAACGAACGGCACCGCCTCACCGTGTCCTGCGGCGCCACGGAGTACGAGCACGGACTCTCGACGCAGGAGTTCCTCGCCCGGGCGGACAAGGCGCTCTACAAGGCCAAGAAGTCGGGCAAGAACCAGGTCGCGATCTGGGATCGGTGAACGGCGCGGCGGCGGCCGCCGGCCGGGGGCGGGAAACCTTGTCCCGGCGGCATCCCGCGGGACGGGCGCCCGTCAACGCGCCGCCTGCGCCGCGCACAGCCGCCGGATGTGCTCGGGCGTCGTCCCGCAGCAGCCTCCGACGACGCGGGCGCCGGCGTCGATGACGGCGCGCATCTTGGCCGCGAACTCCTCCGGGGTTTCCGGGTGCACGGCCGCGCCGCCCACCAGCACGGGTTTGCCCGCGTTGGGCTTGGCCCAGAGGGGCAGCGCCGTCGCCGCGGCCATCGCCTCCATGACGGCGGCGATGTCCTCGGCGCCCGCCCCGCAGTTGGCGCCGATGAGATCCGGGCCGAGCGGCGCGAGCTCCGCGGCGGCCTGCGCCGGCGCGACGCCCATCATCGTGACCATGCCGGCTTTCCTGCGCTCGAAGGTCATGCTCGCCACCACGAGGCGGGCGCCCTCGGCCCGCGCGGCCCTGAGGGCGCAGGCCGCTTCGCGCACGTCGCTCATCGTCTCCACGACGACGCCGCCGGCGCCGCCGGCCAGCAGGCCCTTGATCTGGCGGCGGAACGCGGCTTCCACGGCTTCCTCGGTCAGGTCGCCGTAGGGCTCCAGGAACTTCCCCGTCGGTCCCACCGACCCCAGGACGGCCGCTTCGCCGCGGGCGGCCTCGACGGAGATGCGCGCCGCGCGCTCGTTCAGCTCCTCGGTGCGCCCGTCCAAGCCGTGAGGCGCGAGTTTGAAGGGGCTGCCGCCGAAGGAGTTGGTGAGAATGATGCGCGCCCCCGCCGCGACGTACGCCGCGGCGACCTCGGCGACCAGCGCCGGGGTCTCGACGTTCCAACGCTCCGGACAGGATCCCGTCGCGCCGCGCCGCACGAGCTCGGTGCCCCAGGCGCCATCGGCGACGACCGGGGCGCTCCCGGCGAGCGACCGCAGGATATCAATCATCCCCTTGCTCTCCTCGGTACCGCGCGCGCACCGCCGCGAACGCGCCGCAGCCCCGCGGGCCCTCAGGGCAGCGCCCCATGCGCACGCATTTCGGCCCCGCGCCGGCGAAAAGGGAAGGGCAGGCCTCGGCGGCCAGGACGCGCATCCGCTCCGCCACGGCGCGGATTTCCCACTGAGCCCGCAGGCAGAGCCGCTCCTCGAAGAAGTGCCGCAGCTCCCTGCCGTTCATCGTGACGATGATCCTGGTCTCGCAGGCGTTCGGGAGGACGTAGCGGGCATCCTCGCGGCTTTCCTCCGTCGAGCCGCCGAAGGCTTCGCAGAGGGCCGCGTAGCGTTCGGCAAGGTACACCATGGTCTCGTGAAAATAACCTTCCGCGTCAACTTCGCCCGCCGTCGTCGCGACCTTCTTGCCCCGGAGGCGCGGCGGCATGACGTAGGCGAAGTCATGCTCCGCCACGTACCGCTGGCTGCGCTGCGAATAGCTCGCCACCCGGTGGCGGACGAGCTGGTGGGTCATGGCGCGCGAGACGCCCTCCAGGAGAAACGTGAAACTCACGTGTTCAATGGTGGAAAGATGCCCCCGAGCGACCACCATTCGCACGAGCCGCGCGTTGTCCTCGGGGTCGCGCCGGGAAATCGCCGTGGGATCGGAAGCGTAACACAGCCGCGCGGCCGCGGCCACGAGCCGCTCGCCGTCCGGCGTGACCGCCACCAGAGTGACGCGCGCCTCGACCGGCGCCGAGGTCTTGCGGGCGCGCGTCACCGTACCGCCGCGCTCCCCGGGAAGAGGGCCGCGAACGCGCGCAGCTCCGCGGCGCCGTAGCCCGGCGCCGCGTTCAGGCGCGGATCGAGCACGTTCCAAGGCTTGAAGGTTTGGAGCGCCACGCTGCGCACGCCGCACTCGGCCAGCTCGGCCGCCATGACGGCGATATCCTCGTGGCTGTGGAGGGCCGGATGCAGCGTCACCCGGATCTCGTAGTCCATGCCGGCGTGGGCGACGAGGCCGACGCTCTCGGCCACGCGCTCTTCCATGCCCGCGGCGCCGGTCACCGCCTCATACTTGTCGAGCGGCGCCTTGTAGTCCATGGCGAGGCGGTCGGCGAGGCGCCGCTCGATGACCGTGCGCAGGACTTCGGGGCGCGAGCCGTTCGTGTCCAGGCCCACGAGGAAGCCGAGGGCCTTGAGCTCGGCGAGAAACGGCAGGAGGCCGGGCTCCAGCGTCGGTTCGCCGCCTGAGATCACGACGGCATCCAGGAAGCCCCGGCGGGGCGCGAGCCGCTCGAGGACCTCGTCCGCCCCCAGCGGCGGCTGCGTCTCGGGCCTGAGCACCAGATCGCGGTTGTAGCAGAAACGGCAGCGGAAATTGCAGCCGCCCGTGAAGAGCACGGCGGCGATCCGACCCCGGTAATCCGAGAAGCTTTGCGGGAGAAAGCCTCGAAAAACGAGGCCGAGCTTGGTGCGGGGCGTGGTCTTAGGTACAGGCACAGGCATCCGCGCCCTTGCGAGACGCCCCCGCGCGGGCGGGCGGCTCGGCCGGGACGCGCTCCCCGGTCGCGACCGCATAGGTCACACGGTCGCGGAACTCCTCCTGTTTGCCGATGTTCCAGTTCTTGACGGGCCGGAAGTAGCCCGTCACCCTGGAGTATACCTCACATTGCTGTCCGCACATCTTCATTTTTCTCGCTCCTTTCGAGGCGGGCGCCCCCCGCGGTCCGAAGGCTTTCGACGCGCGCCGCGCTGGGCTCGGCGCCGTCGGCACACTGGCAAGGACAAGTCTCGTGGGCTCCCGCGAGATAGCCGTGCACGGGGCACACGCTGAAGGTGGGCGTGATGGAGAAGTACGGCACCCGGAAGCCGTGGGCGATGCGTTTGACCAGGCTCTTGGCGGCTTGCGGATCCTCGATGCCCTCCCCGATATAGGCGTGGAACACGGTCCCGCCCGTGTAGAGGCTCTGCAATTCCTCTTGCAGTTTGAGGGCCAGGAAGAGGTCGTCGGTGAAGCCGACCGGGAGCGTCGTCGAGTTCGTGTAGTAGGGGACATCGGTTCCGGCCGCGATGATCTGGGGAAACTTCTTGGCATCGAGCCGCGCGAGGCGGTAGGCGGTCCCCTCGGCGGGGGTGGCTTCCAGGTTGTAGAGGTGCGCGGTCTCCTCCTGGTATCTGCGCGCCCGGTCGCGCATGAAATTGAGGACGAGCACGGCGAAATCGCGGCCCCGCGGGTCGGCGATGGAGACGCCCAGCAGGTTCAGGCAGCACTCGTTCATGCCGACCAGGCCGATGGTGGAGAAGTGGCGGTTGAAATGCCCGAGGTAGTGCTTGGTGTAGGGCAGGAGCCCGTTCTCCAGGTTGCGCTGGACGACCTTGCGCTTGATCTCCAGGGAATCGCGCGCCCGGTCCATGAGGGTGCCCAGGGCGCCGAAGAAATCCTTCTCGCCCGAGCACAGGTAGCCCAGGCGCGGCATGTTGAGGGTGACGACGCCGATGGAGCCGGTGGATTCCCCGTTGCCGAAAAGGCCGCCCGTCTTGGCCGCCAGTTCGCGCATGTCCATCTGCAGCCGGCAGCACATGGCCCGCACGTCGCCCGGTTTGAGGTGCGAGTTGATGAAGTTCTGGAAGTACGGCGTTCCGTAGCGGCCCGTGAGCTTGAAGAGCAGGTCCGCGTTCTCCGAGTCCCAGTTGAAGTCCCGCGTGAGGTTGTAGGTCGGGATCGGGAAGGTGAAGATGCGGCCGTCGCGGTCTCCGGCGATCATGATCTCCAGGAAGGCCCGGTTGATGAGATCCATCTCCTCCTGGAAATCGGCGTACAGGTCGGGCGTGGGTTTCCCCCCGACAATGGCGGGGCGGTCCGCCAGGTCGGGCGGGACGGTCCAGTCCAGGGTGATGTTCGTGAAGGGTGTCTGCCCCCAGCGGCTGGCGATGTTCAGGCCGAAGACGAAGCGCTGAATCGCCTGCTTGACCTCGCCGTAGTCGAGGCGGTCGCGGCGCACGAAAGGCGCCAGGTAGGTGTCGAAGGAGGAGAAGGCCTGCGCGCCGGCCCACTCGGTCTGGAGCGTGCCCATGAAGTTGCACATCTGGCCGAGCGCCGTGTCCAGGTGCTTGGCGGGGGCGCCGCTCGCGCGGCCCGCCGTGCCCGTGAAGCCCTCCATGAGAAGCTGCGGCAGGCTCCAGCCGCTGCAGTAGCCGATGATGCCGCTGGACAGATCGTGGATATGGAAATCCCCGTCCCGGTGCAGGTCGCCGATCTCCCGCGGGTACACGTTCTCGAGGGTGTAGTTGGCGACCACGGCGCCGGAGATGTGCGACAGCAGGCTCGCGAAGGAGTAGCCCTGGTTGCTGTTCTCCGAGACGCGCCAGTCCTCCTTGTCCAGGTAGCCGCGCACGAGCCCCTGGATGTCCACGAGGACCTGCTTCTGCGCCCTGAGCCGCGAATGCGCCTCGCGGTAGAGGATATAGGCCTTGGCGACGCGCGAGAGGCCGCGCTTGACGAGGGCCTCTTCCACCGCGTCCTGGATCAGCTCGATGTGGGGGATCCCGTCTCCGCCGAGCTTCCCCACGAGCTCGCGGGCGACCGCCTCCGCGGTGCCGCGCGCGATGTCCTGCTGCGGCGTCCCCGTGGCCTCGAGGGCCTTGCCGATGGCCCGCTCGATCTTCGTTATGTCAAAGGGAACGACTCTGCCGTCCCGCTTGCGAACCTGCGCGAACACACGACCTCCCCGCCCCCGCGGCGCCTCGACCCGCCCGCCGCGCCGGGCGACTTTTCTTCATTGCGGCGCTCCTCGACGACGACCTGCGCACCCGGAAAGACGCGAACGACGCGCCGCGCGCCCGCCGAGACGCGCCCGCGCTCAAGACCGCGGCGCGCAGCTTTCCGAGGCGGCGCGGCGCGATCGCAGGCCCCGAATATAGTCAGCGAAAGGCGCCTGTCAAGCGGCGAGTTCGAGGTAATTGGCCACCTGCCGATGCCCGCGGAAAAACAAGGCCGAGGGCCCGATTAAATAACATATTGTCATCTATATCAATATAGAAAACTACATAGGCATCGGTTGCTAAACTAATGTCCCCGGCCGGCCTCCGCGGCCGGCCGGCGCGCTAGGGCTTCGCCCCCACCGCCACCAGTTCGATGCCTTCCTTCGCGCCCAGGTTGCGGGAATAGCGCTTCTCGCGGGCGTTGTTCCAGTGCTCGTGGACGCCGAGGCTCCCGAGCCGCGCCGTCGGGGCGGCGTGATTCGGGTCGTAGAAGGTCCCGGACGGCGGGTCGTGCGCCAGGGCCGCCTCGTGCAGGTAGTCGTCGGTTCCCGATTTGTGCGGATAACCGCTCCACTCGGCCCGCAGGAAGTCCAGGCCCACGGAATCGATCGCCACGGGGTCCTGCGAGGCGAACAGGCTCGCGGTCCAGCCGCCGTCGAAAGGCTCCGAGCGCCACTTGCTCGGCGCCCGATCAATCGGGTGCGTCCCCGAGTACAGGCCATCGATGAGGTGCAGGAGGGTCTTGCCGCCCAGGTGCGCGTGCCCCATCAGATCGACGAGCATCCGGTACCGGCCCTCGCCCGCGGCGAAGGCGCTCGGGTGCATGTCGAAGTAGTCTTTCTGCGCCGGCCACCGGACGAAGGAGCCGCAGTGGTTCTTGGCGCAGAGCGTCACTCCGGCGCCCGTATGCGCCTTGAGATTCGCCAGGTTGATGACGTACTCCGCCTCGGCGAAGCAGGTGGGAACGTAGTCCTGGCGGCAGCCCTCCGGGCGGCAGCTCCAGTACAAGGGCACCGTCGAGTCCTTCGCCGCCGCGCGGCCGTCCCTGCCCTCGTGGTCGACGCAGCAAGCCTTCGGAAAGGCCCCGTGGATGATGGCGTAATACTCCTCGGCCAGATACGCCAGGCAGTCGCATACCGTGAGATCGGCCTCGGCCACCCCCGCCGCCGTGAGCTGCCGCATGAGCGCGATGATCACCTGCGGCGCGGTGTTCATGTAGTTCTCGCGCCACTCCTTGAGCTTGTAGGTCTCCGCATCGACCCCGCCCTCGCGCCAGATCAGGCCGACGAAGTTGACCTTGATGACGATCTTTTCGCCGGGTTTGTAGGGGGCTTCGCCCTTGCCACGCTCCTTGTTGTGATGGCGAAAGAGCTTGTCCCACGCGGCGCCGTCCCCGGACTCGCCGGTCAGGGCGCGCAAGGCGCGGGAAAGCATCCTGTCGACGACGGCCTGGTCGGTGTGCCCGCCCTCCCACCAGCGTCCTTGCCCCTCCCACTTCACCGCGGCGGGATCGTGGACCCACACGACGCGGCCCGGGTGGATTCCCCTGCCGACGCCGATGGGAGCGTTCACGGCGTGAGCCTCGCCCAGCACGAGCTCCGGGCCGTTCGTGCCCAACAGGCACCAGACGACGGCGATGGCGGCGGCCGCGCACAGGCTGCCCGCGACGCGGGCGCGGCGCGCGAACGCGCGCTCTACGCCGCGGAGCAGCGCAAAGGAACCCGCGGCGCCGGCCAGCCAGGCCACGAACCCCGCGGCCAGGGGGAACGCCGCCCGCTGGCAGGGATACGCCGCGCGGCTGGGCTTGGGCAGGACGCGGATCACAAACCAGAGCAGGGCCGCGAACCCCGCCAGGAGAGCCGCCCACCGCAGCAGGCTTGCGCCGCCGCCCTGTCCGCCCGCCGAACGCGGGCACCCCGCGCGCCGATCGTCTTCCCGCCGCATCGCCGCCCTCCTTCCGCGCGCAAGATCCCGTTCGCCTGTCGCGCGCTCCGTCAACGACAATAACACCGCGCGGCGCGCGCGTAAAGCAAGCTCCTCGCTTTTCGAGCCTTGGCGCGGGGGGGACCCCCTGCGTTACAATGGCAATCGTGACAAGGAGGCTCCCATGAACGGCTCCCCCGCGCTTCCCTGGGTTTTGCTTGCGGCTTTCGCCGCGCTTTCGGGCTCGATCCTGCCGGCGGCCGAAACCTCCGGCGCGCCCCCCGCCGCGGCGGGGAAACTCACCGTCTACGTCGGCACCTACACCGGCGGGAAGAGCGAGGGGATCTACCGCTTCCTCTTCGACCCGGCCACGGGGAGCGCCTCCGCCGCGGCGCTCGCCGCCAAGACCGACAATCCCTCCTTCCTCGCCCTGCACCCCGGCGGACGGTTCCTGTACGCGGTGAACGAGGCCGCGGGGGCCATGAGCGCCTTTCGCTTCGCGAATGCCGAGGGCGACCTGGAGTTCCTCAACCGCGAGTCCACCGGCGGCGCCGCGCCCTGCCACGTCGCGGTGGACCGCGCCGGGAAGCACGCCTTCGCGGCCAATTACACCAGCGGAAGCATCGCCCTCCTGCCGATCGGCGCCGACGGGCGGCTCGGCGCCCGCACGGCGTTGATCGCCCACGAGGGATCGGGCGCCGACCGGTCGCGCCAGAAGGGCCCCCACGCCCACTGCGTCGACCTCGACGCCGCCAACAAGTTCCTGCTGGTCGCCGACCTGGGCATCGATCGGATCGTCGTCTACAGGTTCGACGCCGCCGCGGGCACCCTCGCCCCCCACGGCCGCGCCGCCCTCGCCCCGGGCGCGGGGCCGCGCCACCTGGCGTTCGCGCCCGACGAACGCCGGGTGTACGCGATCAACGAGCTCGACCTCACCGTGACGCGCTTTGACTACACTCCCGCGACAGGCGCGCTCCAGGCCAAGGAAACCCTATCGACGCTCCCGGTGCCGCGGCAGGCGGGATTCAGCGGCGGGGAGATCGCCATGCACCCCTCCGGCCGGTTCCTCTACGCCTCGAACCGCGGGCACGACTCCATCGCGGCCTTCGCCGTGGACGGCGAGACCGGCGCGCTCCGGGTCATCGGGCACACGCCGGCGGGCGGCCGGACGCCGCGCCACTTCGCCCTGGATCCCGGCGGCGACTGGCTCCTATGCGCGCACCAGGACTCCGACACCATCGCCGTCTTCCGCGTCGACCGCGCGACGGGGCGGCTCGCGCCCGCCGACGGCGTGATCACCGTGCCGGCGCCGGTCTGCATCCTCTTCCGGAGCCGCCTCCCGGCGCCATGACCGCGCACCCCGTGGAAATCCAGCGCGTCCGCCGCATCATGGCGGCCCCGTTCCAGGTCACGCTGCGGGGGACCGACGAGAAATTCCTCGCCGAGGCGGCGCTCGACGTCTTCCTGTGCGCCCGCAAGATCGAGGAATTGCTGAGCCGCTTTCTGCCCGACTCCGAGATCGCCGTCCTCAACCACCTGGCCGCCCGCGAGCCCGTCAGGGTCGAGCCGAGCACCTTCGCGCTCCTCCGGCGCTGCCGCGACTACTGGGAATGGAGCCGCGGCGCCCTCGACGTCTCGGTGGCGCCGCTTCTCGAGCTCTGGGACACCGGCGGCCGCGGCCGGGTGCCCAGCGACGCGCAGATCGCCGCGACGCTGCGCCGCGTCGGCATGGACAAGGTCCTCTTCGAGGAAGCGTCGTCGCTCATGGCCTTCGCGGCGGAGGGCGTCGCCCTCGATCTGGGCGCCATTGGCAAGGGCGCGGCCCTCGACGCGGCCCTCGCGCTCCTCAGGGACAAGTGGAGCGTCGGCGAGGCGCTGCTCTCCTTCGGGCGGAGCAGCATCGGCGTCATCGGCGGCCCCTGGGAAATCAAGGTCACCTGCCCGCAGGACCAGGCCAGGACCGCCCTCAGGGTCGCGCTCGCCGACCGGTCGCTCAGCATGTCGAGCATCGGCCCGCGGCGCTTTCTCCAGGACGCTTACGCCCACGCCGAGGTCGATCACATCATCGACCCGCGCACCGGACGGCCGAAACGGGACATCCTCAACGTCACGGCGATCACGGCGAACGCCGAAGCCGCCGAGGCGCTGACCACCGCCCTCGTCGTGCTCGGCGAGGACGAGGCGCCCGCGGTGGCGGCGCGCTTCGGAGCCGAGAAGGTCATCTTCACCAGGCCCCGCGGCGACACCGCGGTGAGCCGCGTCCTGGATGTCGCCGCCGCGGCTTGGACGGAAGTCGAGGCCGAGCCGCCGCCGGCTTGAGCGGCGGGCCGCTCCCCTTTCGAAGGCTCCTCGGATATCCTTGACCCGGAGTTTGAAACCCGTTTCAGGGAGGAGACCATGGGCCTGAACATCGTGCTCGCCTGCGTGCTCGGGGCGGCGGCCGCCGGGGATGCGCCGCGCACGGTCGAAGCCGCGGCCGGCGTCGATGGACAAGGCGGCGTCGTTCCCTACGAGATCGCGCTGGCGGGCCGCGCCGAGCCGCCGGACGTCCTCTGCGGCTTCGACGACATGCGAGGTTGGCGCCTCGAGCTCGCGAACGGCGCCGAGGCGACGCTTCGGTCCACGACGGCCGAGGTTCTCTGGGACGCGAACAACCCCGTGGCGCGTCTCGCGTATCGCGGCACGGCGGGTCCGGGGCGCATTACGCTGCGCCCTCCCGCGCCTCTCGCGATTCCGGACGAGGCCGGCGTCGTCGAGCTCTGGTGCTACGGCAACAACTGGGGCTGGGTGCCCGATCCCGCCACTCCGCAGGTGATGCTCACGCTGCTCCTGGCGGATCGGGCCGGCGCAGAGCACCGCGTCCAGCTCACGAACGTCAGGTGGCGCGAGTGGTGGCTGATCGTGACGCGCTTCGACCGCCCCGAGGGCCCGCTCCGCTTCGCGGGGATCGAGGTCTCCGGCGCGGCCAACACCGCGGAACGCGTGCTCTACCTCGAGTCGCTGCGCTTCCGCGCGGACGTCCGCAAGGACCTCGCCTTCCCGCCGCGGCCCAAGCGCAACCTCACGCTCTTCGAGGGCCAGTCCCCGGGGCTCAACACCGGCCCGGGCACGCTGCCCTTCCCGACGCGCGAGGAGACGATTCTGCCGGCGAACCTCGCCGGCGATTTCGCCTGCGGCGCCGCCTGGGAAACGCCGAGGGAATCCTGCGTTTTCACTTACGAAGGCGCTGACGCCGCCATCGTCTACCGCGTGCTCCTCGGAAGCGGGCTGCCCAGAGTGTTCGTCCGCTGCGACGAAAGCCCCGAGTGCGAGGCCTTCGCGGGCGCCGAGGTCCTCCTACCCGGCGTGCCGGGCGCGTGGCGCCGAGTCTCGGCGACGCTGGAAAACGGCGTTCTGCGCCTCGTCCTCCGGAAGGGCGCGGGGCCCGAGGTCAAGTACGCCTTCAGGCTGCTCCAGAAATCCCTCCTCTGGGATATAGCCTGTGTCGGCGGCGAGGCGGCGGAGCTGCGGTTCGGCGACTTCGGCCCCTTCGCCTCGGGGGAACTCCTTCCGATTCCCTTTCTGACCTACGGCGCGAGCAACCCGCCCGTGCTGCTCTACCGGCCTGAAGGCGCCGCTGGACTCTTCATGACCGCCTGGCCGGACTGGTATCGCAGCAATGCCTCCGAGCCCTATGCCGAGACGCACCTCGAACTCGATGCAAGCGGCCGCCTCTGGGCTCGGCGCATGGGCGGCACGCGCTATTATCCCAAGACCGACGGGCGGCGCAACGATCTCTTCGAGCGCATCTTCCTCACGGTGTCGCCGGTCTACGAGGAGGTCCTGCCCACGATTCCCAACCCGCCTTCCCCCCACGCCCGCGAGGCCGGAACGCGGCTGTGGCAGGAAACCTGGGGTCCCGAGAACTACGCCAGGGAGAAGGCGCGCTCGGCGCGCCTGCGCGCCCACGGCATCCGGCGCCTCACCCAATGCAACCACGAGATCGCCTGGCGCGACGGCGGGGAGAGCTTCACGGTGCGGCTCATGGCAGCGCCCAAGCGCGGCGGTGACGAGGCGCTCAAGGACTTCGTCGCGCACCAGCAGGCCCTCGGCTGGCTCTCGGGCCTCTACACCAACTACACCGACTTCGCGCCGATCAATTCGAACTGGGATCCCGACTTCGTCCAGCTCACGCCCGAAGGCCAGCTCAGGCCGGCCTGGCCCCGCTGCTATGCCATGAAGCCCGCCAAGGCCGTCCAGTTCGATGCGTATTACGCGCCGGCCATCAAGGCGAAGTTCGGCTCGGACGCCGCCTACACCGACGTTCACACCGCCGTGGCGCCGTGGCACTACTGCGACTTCGACCATCGGGTGCCCGGCGCGGGCACCTTCGCCCAGACGCTGTACTGCTACGGGGAGATTCTGCTCCACGACCGCGCGGTCTACGGTCCCACTTGGTCCGAGGGCTCGTACCATTGGCTCTACGCGGGCCTTGCGAGCGGCAATTACGGACTGTGCTACCCCGGGCCGGATCTGAGCGTCTTTCCCCTGCTGCCGGTCTTCGATCTGCGGGAGATCCACCCGCGCGAATGCGATATCGGCATGCCCTGGACGGGCGGGTTCTTTCGCGGCGCGGACTGGGCCCACCCCGAGCGCATCGATGCCTCGATCGATCGTTTCATCATGACCACCCTGGCCTACGGCCACATCGGCTGGTTGGTCGAGGAGAGCCACGGGCTGCGCCGGACCTGCCGCTCCTACTACATGATGCAGCCCGTTCAGGCCGCCTACGCCCAGGTGCCGCCCGCCGCCATCCGCTATGCCGATGCGGGCGGCGCCCTGCGGTCCGTGTCCGACGCGCTGCGAAGCGGCGCCTGGCGCGGCGCGCGCCTGAAGGTCGACTACGCCGGCGGACTCGAGCTCTGGTGCAACGGCGGGGAAGCGCTCTGGACCGTCGA
>MWEK01000022.1 GCA_002070955.1 Planctomycetes bacterium ADurb.Bin069 | reverse complement strand
TCTCCGCAGGCAAGGAACCCCGCAAGCACCCGCCGCCAGTGCGGCCGCCACGGCCCGTACTTCCCCTCGAAGCGCACTCCCACTCGCGCTCGACGGCTTGCTCACGAGCACCCGGAGCGGGCTCGACGAAGCCCGCCACGCCCTCATGGATGCGCAGGACGCCGTGCGCAACCGCTTCGGAGGCGGCGCGCTGCTTTCGGGCCGGACCTTTCTCCTGCGGACCCTTGAACTCCGCCCGTCCGGGGCGCCATAATCGCCGCGTAGCGCCCCCGATGCCGCGGACCGTCCGAGAAACGCCATGGCCGACCTTCGCCGCCCAGCCGCCCCGAGCCCCGAGCTCATGCGCGCGCTCTTCGCCGAGCGCGGCATCGCCCTCACCGATGTCCAATTGGCGAAGTTCTGGGCCTTTCACACCCTCTTCAGGCGGCGCAACCAGGAACTCAACCTCTCGCGCCTGCATGCATTCACCACCATCGTGCTCAAGCACTACGTTGACAGCGTGCTGGCGGGCATGCGCGTCGAACTCCCCTCCCCGCTCCTCGACCTAGGTTCCGGCGCGGGGTTCCCGGGCATCCCCCTCAAGATCATGCGCCCCGACCTCGAGCTCGTCCTGTGCGAGCCCCGCGCTCACAGGGCCGCGTTCCTGGAGGAAGCCTGCCGGCTCCTGGAACTGGACAACGTCCGGATCCTACCCCGCCGTCTTTCCCCCCGCGTCCGGGAGCCCGTCGCCGCCGTGATCGCCCGCGCCGTGGGTCCCATCGGCGTCCTACTCGATGCGGCCCGGCACTGCCTCGAACCAGGAGGCCTGGCGATCCTCATGAAGGGCCCGCGCGTCAAGGCGGAAATCGAAACGCTCGCCCTGCCCCCCGATTACGAACTCCTCCGCGTCGAGTCCTACGCTATCCCCAAAAGCCCGCACGAACGCTCCCTCGCGGTGTTCAGACGCACGGGCGCAAGCGGGGGCCCCGTCGTGATCGCGAGCGCCCGGAACGAGCGCCTCAAACAGCTCCGGCGCCTGCTCTCGGCGCGCGGCATTGCCAAGGAGGGCCTCGCCCTCTTCTCGGGCCGCAAAATCGTGCCCGAGGTGATCCGCGCCCACGCGCCGCGGATCGCTCTCTGCATCGTCAGGGGCTTCGGGCCCCTGCCCCCGGGGCTGCCCGCGGGCGTGCCGGCCCTGGCCGTCATCCCCGAACTTTTCGACGAACTCGACCCCGCCGGCACCGGGGGGCCGCTTCTCGCCGTCAGGGTCCCGCCGCTCCCGCCTTGGACGCCGGCCGCAAGGGACGGCCCGAGCCTTCTGCTCGGCTTCCAGGATCCCGTCAACATCGGCGCGGCGTTGAGGCTCGGCGCGGCCTTCGGCGCCGCGGAGGCCGTCATCCTCCGGGAAGGCGCCTCGCCGTACCTCCCCCGCAGCATTCGCGCGGCCGGGCCCGCGGTCCTCACGCTGCCCCTTGCCGCCGGCCCGCCGATGGGGCGGCTGGCGACGGCGCCGCTGCCCTTGATCGTGCTCTCGCCCCGGGGAACGCCGCTTCCGGAGTTTCGGTTCCCCCGATCCTGCGCCATCCTCGCCGGGCTGGAGGGACCGGGGCTTCCGCCCGGGCTGACGGCGTCGGCGACGCTTGCGATACCAATGCATGGCGCCGTAGAATCGCTCAACGCGGCCACGGCCCTCGCGATCGCGCTCTACGGCTACCGCCTGCAGCATCCGCTCCGCTGACGAACCGAGCGGGCGGCTGCGGGGCGCCGCGGCCCATGTAACCGGGAGTTTGCATGCAAGTCCGCGTTGGCGCCAGAGCCGGTTTCTGCATGGGAGTCAGGCGCGCCCTGAGCTCGGCCCTCGAGGCGGCGCTCCGCCGCCGCGGCCGCATCTTCACCCTGGGGCCGCTCATTCACAACACCCAGGTCGTCGAGCTGCTCAAGCGCCGGCATGTGGAGATCCTCGCCCGCCCCGAGGATGTCCAGCCCGGCGACCTCGTCGTCATCCGGGCCCACGGCGTGCCGCCCGAGAGCATGGCCGCCATCCAGCAGCGCGGCGGCACGATCTGCGACGCGACCTGCCCGCACGTCATGCGGGCCCAGAACACCGTCAAAAAGGCCGTCGAGGCCGGCGCGCACGTCATCATCGTCGGCGATCGCGGGCACGCGGAGGTGACCGGCCTGCTGGGCTACGCCGGCGACAAGGGCCATGTGGTGGAAACCCCCGGGGAGGTGGCCTCCCTCCCGCCCATGGAATTCGCCTGGGTCGTCGCCCAGACGACCCAGGCTGCCGACACCTTCGCCGCCGTCGCCGAAGCCGTGCGCGCCCGGGTGCCGCGCGTCGAGGTCACCCCGACCATCTGCGGCTCCACTTCCGGCCGCCAGGAAGAAGTCATCGGCATGGCGCACAAGGTCGATGTCATGGTGGTCGTGGGCGGCAAGCACAGCGCGAACACCGTGCGCCTCGCGGAAATCTCCCGCCGCGCCGGCGTGCCCACCGTCCTGGTGGAGACCGCCGACGAACTCGACCCGGCCCTCTTCAAGGACTGCCGCACGGCCGGGGTGACGGCGGGCGCCTCCACGCCGAACTGGATCATCGACGAAGTCGTCGAGCGCCTCCGGCTCATGAACCGCGGGGCGTCTCCCGCCGCCTGGCTCCGCGCGGCCTGCGCCTCCCTGCTGGCCAGCCACCTCTTCAGCGCCGGCGGCGCGGCGGCGCTGGCCTATGCCGCCGCCTGTCTGGCCGGCCTCGCTCCCGGCGCGCTTCCGCCCAGCTTGGCGGGGCTGTACCTCTTCGCGATGCAGAATCTCAACATGTTCGTCGAGCACCGCCAGGGCGATCTCGTCACCCACCGCCACCGCTCCCTGTACACCCGCTTCGGGCATATTCTGGCCCCGCTGGGCGCCCTGAGCGCGGTCGCGAGCCTCGTCCTGGCCTGGATCGCCGGGCCGATACCCTTTACGATCCTGGCGCTTTCGACCCTTCTCGGGGCCATGTATCCCGTCCGCCTCGCGCCGCGCTCCTGGCGCTACCAATGTCTCAAGGATATTCCCGGCTCCAAGAACGTCTTCTTTGCCGGGGCGCTCGCCGTCGTCGGCGTGCTGGTGCCCGCCGCCGCCGGCGGGGCCTTCGCCCCCACGTGGGCCCTCGGCCTCGCGTTCGCCTATACGGTGACGCTGGCCTTGGCGCGTTCGATCACGCTGGACATGCAGAACATGCAGAGCGACCAATTCGCCTGCCGCGAGACGATCCCCGTCGTCCTGGGGCACGGCGCGACGCAGCTTCTCATCGGCGTCGGCGCCGCGCTGTGCATCGCGGGCTTTCTGGGCGCGGCGGCGCTGGGAGCGGTGCCCGCCACCCGGCTCTGGTATCTCGCCGCCTTCGCGCACGTCGCCCTGTATCTCCTGATGCACAAGCGGCGGTGGTTCGCCCACGGAATGGTGTTCGAATGCATCGTGGACTCATCCTTTTACTTGCCCGCGGCGATCGCGGCGCTGCTCTAGGACGGCGTCTTGCTTGCCGCCGCGCGCGCGGCTATTCTCGGCGGCACAGACCCACGACGAGAAAGGATCCGACATGAACACGCCCACGCCGGAAGAAACCTTGCTCGGCCTACAGACCCCCGCTCCGGCCCCGCGGCGCTTTTTCACGCCTCTGAGCTGCTGCCTGGGCTGCGGCGGCCTGCTGGTGCTGGTCTTCCTGGGTTTGTTCGGCGCCGCCTATTGGCTCACCACCCGGCTGTTCCCGGACGCGCCGCTCGCCATCGACATGCCCGTCGTCGATCCGGCCGACACGCAGAGGGCCCTCCAGAAGTGCGAGGCCCTTGCCAGGGGCGACCTCGCGGCGGCCGAATTCCCCGAGCCCGAGCTCAATGCAGTTCTGCGCAGGTTCCTAACCGAGGACTTTGCCAAGGAGTTCGACGTCGACCCGGCCCAATGCAAGGGCCGGATCGAAATCACACCCGACGATCGAATCAAGCTCGCCGTGAGCGTTCCTCTCCACCGCGACTGGGCAAGGTTCATCAACGTCGAGTTCCTGGGCAAGCTCGTCGTGGATAACTTCCAGCTCCGCGTCACCGATGCCGAAGTACTGCGCATCGGACGCATCACGGTCCCTGACGAGCACGTCAAGGGAGCCTGGAAGCAGAAAGGCAACGAAGCAACGCGCCGGATCTTCGGGTCCGTCGAGAAGCGCCTGAAGACCCTCGAGGTCGCCGGCGGGCGCCTCCGGATCGCCCTCAGCGATCCGCCTCAGAACGATCCGCCTCAGAACGATCCGCCTCAGGACGCTCCGCCGCCTGGGGAGTAGCGGCTGCGCCGCCCGCGGGAGCCGCGGCCTCGCCCGCCGGTTCCAGCATGGCATCGAAGGCCGCGGCGGCGGCGCCCGCCCAGAACTCCTGGAGCCACTCCCGCCGCAACTGGCCCCTGATGCGCAGGCGGTGGAACCGCACGGGCGACTGCCCGGTGGCGAAGATGACGGCGCCGGGCGCCTCGCGCCCCGCGATCGCCGCCAGTTCGTCGGCCAGCGCTTTCGCCGGCTTTCTGAAGAGCGTCGCGCGCAGCAGCGTGAGCTCGAGAGTCTCCGCGCAAGCCGCCGCGAAATAGGCGACGCGCCCCTTCTGCATCTTGATTCTTTCGTCGTAGCCCCGGAACGCGAGGTGCCACTGCCCGGCGCCGCGCGGCCTGACGAGCACGAGATTCAGCGTCCCGGGCAGCACGCTGTCGATGACCGGCTCCTTGAACTCGAAGCCCAGCCCGTAGAACACCTCGTAGGCGTCCGCCGGCCCGCCGATGACGATGCCCACGTTCGGCGTGTCCGCCAGGGGCTCGGCCTCGCCCTCGACCCGCACGCCGCCCGTGAAGAGGCGGGCCCCGCCGTGCAGCCCGACCCGGCCGCGAACCTCCATGCCGCCCAGCGGGCCGGCGACAACGGCTCCACCGGCGCCCGCCGGCCGCCAGTCCCGCAACTGGGCTTCGTCGGAGAAGGCGTACTCGAGCGTCAACCGGTCCTCGCCGTCCATGGCGGCCTTCGCCCGGAAAGCCGTCGCCACGCCCTCGGCCCACCGCGCGCCGACAAACGCCCGCGTGTAGGCATCCCTGAGCCGCTCGCGCGCCGCGCGCAACGCGGCGCTGCCCGCAAGCGGCGGCAGGACTTCGGCGTACCGGTCGAGCGCTTCCTGAAAGCGCCCCTCGGCGGCCAGCGCCGCGCCGCGGTCCGCCAGAGCCTCGATGGCCAGGGCGGCCTGCCGCTCGCGCTCCGCCGCCAGAAACACCCCGAGTTCCGCCGGCGCCCGCGCGCCCGCGCGCGCGGCGGCGGCGTCCGCCTCGCGCCACATTCCGAGCAGCGCGTACTGATACGCCAGCGCTTCCTCCGCCGCGAGGCCGGGCGCGTTCTCCGCGATCCAATCGCACAGCGTGTCTAGATCGAGCCGGAGCGGATCGATCGCCACCCGATCCTTGCGCTCGGGGCGCTTGATCTCAATTCGCGCGCCATCGCCGGCCACGGCGGCGATGCGGCCGCGGACCTCGACGGTTTGGCCCTGCGCCCGATAGGTGAACAACCGCTCCGTGCCGCCCTCCCGGAGCTTCCGCGCCGCCGCGAGCACGGCGTCCTTCGCCTGCGCCGCGCGGGCGCACGCGCGCAGCAGGGCGCCGTGCGCGGCGGCCGCATCGCCGCGCGTCCAAGCGCCGCCCGCCGCGGCCAACCGTTCCGCCGCGCCGGCGAAGTCCCGCGCCGCGCAGGCCGCCCGCGCCGCGGCCTCGAGCTCCCGCCAACGCCCGCCCTCGTCGTGCCACGCCGCTTCGATGGCGCGCACCGCCGCGCGCGCCGCCTCGAGGGCCTGCGCGCTCTCCGGCAGGAGTTCCTCGTCCACGCCGCCCAGGAGCTCGCGCGCCGCCGCGAAATCGCCGGCGCGCGCCAACTCCTCCCCCCGCGCCGCGATCCCCTTGATCCGCGCCAGGTGCTGGGCGCGCAGGGCGGCGGCGCGCTCGCGCGCCATCTCCGCCGCTTTCGTCCCCTGGTTGCGCCGCTGCGCGGCGAACTCCTCAAGGCGCATCACGAGAAGCGCCGTGTGCCTGCCGGCGGCCTCGGTGAGGTCGCCGAGGCGTTTCTCGGCCGCGGCTTCCGCCTCGAGGCGAATCTCTTTCACGCGCGCGGCGGCCCGCGCGGCCCATTCCGTGCCGCGGTGCTCGGCGATGAACTCCTCCCAGGCCGCGATTCGAGCCTGCCAGTCCTTGCGCGCCCCCGCGTCATCGTCAAGCACCCTGGCAAAAGCCCGCGCCGCGGCCGCCTCGCCCGACGAACGAACCTTATCGGGCGCGCCTCCCTCGGACACGGCCGGCTCCTCGGGCACGCCGCCGCGCTCCTCAGCGACCGTGCCGGGCGGTTCCGCCGGCGGGCCGGGCGCGGCCTCCTCGTGCAGCCGTGCCAGGGAAAGCCAAAACGCGGCGATCCCCGCGCCCACCGCCGCCGCCGCCACCGCCGCCGCCCCCGGCGCCGTGAGAATCTCGCGCCAGCGCGCAACCTCGCCTCCCGCGCCATCCGACTGCAGGCCGGCGAGCACCGCCGCCGCCGATTCCGGCCGCACCGAGGGATCGTCGGCGAGGGCCTGCTGCAGCGCCGCGCGCAACACCGCCGGGAGATTCGATCTGCGGCGCACGGCGCGCCCCGCGCGGGCTTCGCCGCCGGCAAGGCCGGCGTGAAGCAGGGCGGCGGCAAGGTAAAGGTCGCCGCGCGCCGAGGGACCCCCCTTGCCGGCCCGGATTTCCGGCGCCAAAAGAACGTCCCGTGCGCCGCCGGCCTCCCGCGGTGAAACCGCGGCATGCTCGAGGTTCACGATGCGAATGTCGCCCGCGGCCGTCACGCGCACATCGCGCGGGCTGAGGGCCCCGATGAAGATTCCGCCGCGGTGCGCATCTTCGAAAAACCGGAACAGCCGCTGCGCGGCGGCGAGCACGACCGGCGCCGCGCGCTTCCTGAGGGATTGGAGCGGCTCCCCCTCGGGGAGCTCGAACACGAAGAACCGGTAGGCGCCCGCGGCCCCCTCGTCGATCGGCGCCGCCACCGCGTCATGGGCCAGCGCCAGCCTGAGGCGCACCTCGGCCCTGACGGCTTCGACCTTTTCAGGCGACGCGGCCGGCACCAGCTTGATCAGCACGTCCCGCGCCAACGCATCCTGGCGGGCCAGCAGCAACACCCCGCGCGGCGACTCGGCGAGGCGCTGCTTGACGGTGTATCCCGGGAAAACGAGCTTCGCCCGGGCCTTGTCCTCCGTCGTCACTCCTCGCAGCCCTCCTCGACGCGCAGAACGGCATGCGGCATGAACCACTCCGCGTGCTCGTCCAGCCTGATTCCCCGCTCGGGATCGACCTCGCGCACCCGCCCGGCGCGCATTCGGTCCTTGATGCGAAGACAGACGCGCCTTCCCCGCAGGTCCTGCGCCGCGCGCCACGCATCCAACACGGCCGCGCCGCGGCCGCTCGCGACGGCCCGCGCCGCGCCGACAATTTCGACGCACACGAAGGCGAGCAGCGCGTCCCGTTCCGGCGCCGCGCCCGCCGCCTGGGCGATCGACATCGGCCGGCGAGGCGCGCGGTCCGCATCGACATACTCGGCTGCATCGCCGCGCACGTTGAGTCCCACGCCCACCGCGCAGCCGCCCGCCCCGCACTCGACCAGGATGCCGCCGATCTTGCCGCCTCCGAGCTGAATGTCGTTGGGCCAGCGCAGGCGCGCGCCCGGCGCGCCCGCCCGCACCAACCCGCGCAGGACGCCCACGCCGGCCGCGGCCGCGACGAGGTGCGGCGCGAGGGAACGCGCGCGGCACCACCACGAGAACCACAGTCCCATAAAGGGCGGCGACGCCCAGGCGCGCCCCCAGCGCCCGCGGCCTCTGGTCTGCGTCTCGGCCGCGACGATCAGCTCGGTGCCGGACGCGGCGCCCGCCGCGCCGGCGCTCAGGACGTATTCGTTGGTCGAATCGAGGACCGGAAAAACGCGCAGGTCGGCGCCGCCGATTTCGCGCGCGAGCCGCGCCCGCGCCGCCTCGGCGTCCAGGGGCGGCGGCGCCCCCGCAAGCCTCAGCCCATCGCCGGAGACTTCGATCGTAAACCCGGCGCCGCCAAGCTCGTAGGCGCCCGGAGCCGGGAGCGCGCCGAATCTGGCCTGCAGCGCGCCGGCAGACACGCCCTCCGCCCCGCCGTGCGCCAAAAAAGCGACGGCAGGGTACCACTGGCGTGAGCACTTTCGGAGCGCCGCGGTCATCCTTGGCGATTATAGGTGCCGGGTCCCGCGCCACCAAGAGGTCGCCGCGGTCCGGTAATTCCGGCGCGCGGCGCTCAAGCGCGGTCCTCGTCCCGACGAAACAAGTGGCGGGGGAACGCGCCCATGCGAAAGGTCATCTTCTCGGGGATCTGCTGGTGGCTCTGCCTGGCCGGATGCGCGCCGGCGCATCAGGGAACGTGCGAGCAGATCGACGACGGCCGCGCTTTCTCCGCCCGGATGATCGAGGGCGCCGATCCGGTTTTCTTCCACCTTCCCACCGCCGGGGATGCGCTGCACGATCCTTGGAGTCTGCGCGCCGTGCCCGCCGCGCTGGAGGGCGCCGTCATTCAAGCGGAGAGCGCGTTCCGGGGCACCGGCGGGTTCTGACCCGGGCGCGCTCAGCCCGCGCGCCGCTTCAACGCCGCGATGCGGTCGCGCAGCACGGCGGCCTGCTCGAAGTCGAGGCGCGCCGCGGCGGCCTGCATCTGCTCGGCGAGCGCCAAGATCTCCTCGCGAGCGGTGAACGTCGCGCGTTCCTCCCCCGCGGCCTCCCGCACCACCGCCTGCGCCTTGGCAAAACGCTCGATCCCGGGGCGGATCGCCTTCACGATGGTTCGGGGCGCGATGCCGTGTTCCCGGTTGAAGCGCTCCTGCACGCCGCGGCGCCGGCGCGTCTCGCCGATGGCGCGGTCCATGGAGGGCGTCACCACGTCCCCGTAGAGCACGACCTCGGCGTGGTCGTTGCGCGCGGCTCTGCCGATGGTCTGGATCAGCGCGGTCTCGGAACGTAGAAACCCCTCCTTGTCGGCATCCATGATGGCCACGAGCGACACCTCCGGGAGATCCAGGCCCTCCCTGAGCAGGTTGACGCCGACGACGACGTCGCAGACGCCTTTGCGCAGGTTCTGCAGGATCTCGACGCGCTCGAAGGTGTCGATCTCGCTGTGCAGATATTCGCACTTGACGCCGCTGTCGCGGATAAACTCGCTCAGGTCCTCCGCCATGCGCTTGGTGAGGGTCGTGACCAGCGTGCGCTCGCCGCGCGCGACGCGCTCCCTTATGCGGCCAAGCAGATCGCCCACCTGACCGCGGGCCGGCCTGACGACGACGATGGGATCAAGGAGCCCCGTCGGCCGGTTGACGAGGTTCACGACCGCGCCGCGCACCTTCTCCAGCTCGTAGGGTCCGGGCGTGGCCGATACGTAGATGGTCTGCGCGACGACTCCCTCCCACTCCTCGAAAGTCATGGGCCGGTTGTCCAGCGCCGAGGGCAGGCGAAAGCCGTGGTCGACCAACGTCTGCTTGCGCGAGCGGTCCGCGGCGTGCATGGCGCGGAGCTGCGGAACGGTCACGTGCGACTCATCGACGATGGTGAGGAAGTCGCCGGTGAAATAGTCGAACAGATTGAAGGGGCGTTCGCCCGGCCCGCGGCCGTCCAGGTGCCGCGAGTAGTTCTCGATGCCCGGGCAGTAGCCCGCCTCCCGGAGGAGCTCGATGTCGTAGCGGGTCCGCCCGAGGAGCCGCTCCGCCTCCAGGAGCTTCCCGGCCGCCTTGAGCTCCGCCGTCCGCTCCCGCAGCTCGGCCTGGATCGAAGCCACCGCGCGGTCGATGCAGCTCGCGGAGGCGACGAAATGCTTGGCCGGCCAGAGCGTCACGCGTTCCGCGGAGCCCAGGACCGTGCCGGCGACCGGATCGATGCGCAGAATGCGCTCCACCGTATCGCCGAAGAACTCGATCCTGAGGGCGGTTTCCTCGTAAGCGGGGTGAATCTCCACCACGTCGCCCCGCGCCCGGAACATCCCCCGCGCCGTATCGTAGTCGTTGCGTTCGTACTGCAAATCGACGAGCTTGCGCAGGAGCGCGTCGCGGTCCAACCGGCCCCCCGCCGCCACCGCCGCCACCGATTCCTGGTACTCGGCGGGACTGCCGAGGCCGTACAGGCACGAGACGCTCGCCACGACGATCACATCGCGCCGCGTCATGAGCGCGCTGGTGGCGGACAACCGCAGGCGGTCCAGCTTCTCGTTGATCGAGGCGTCTTTCTCGATGTAGATGTCCCGTTGGGGGATGTAGGCCTCGGGTTGGTAGTAATCGTAATAGCTGACGAAGTACTCCACCGCGTTCTCGGGGAAAAACTCCCGCAGCTCCGCGTAAAGCTGCGCCGCCAGCGTCTTGTTATGGGAGATCACGATGGTGGGAAGGCCCGTGCGGGCGATCACGTTCGCCGCCGTGAAGGTCTTCCCCGAACCCGTCACCCCCAGGAGCACCTGATCGGGCGCGCCGGCCGCCACGCCGGCGCACAGCGCCTCGATCGCCGACGGCTGATCCCCCCGCGGGCTGAAGCCCGCCGCTAGGCGGAACGGGCTCGGTGCAACCGTCGCCACGGGTCAGCGCTCCCGCGCCGTACGGGAGCCGAGCAGACGCTCCGCCCACAAAGCCTCGGCGCGCGCGCGCCCCACGCCGGGCAGGGCGAGCAGTTCGGCCGGGGCGGCTTCGGCCGGATCGACGGCGCGGGGCGGCGGCGGCGCGAGGTCGCGGCACGGCAGGAACGCGCACGCCGCGGCCAGCACGCCCGCAAGCATGACGAGCGCCCGCGTTCGAGTGCTCTCCCCCGGCATGATCGTCCCCCTTCCGCGCTACGAGGGCGGAAACCGCCGCACGATGTCCGCCAGCCCCTCGAGCGCTTCCCCCTCGGCAATGCCGTTGCGCGCGAACCACCCCTGGGGCACCTCGAGGGCGTAGCGCACCTTGAACGCGCCCACGGTGGTCTGCTCCGCCATGGGCTGCATGTCGCAGATTTGGCGGATCCGACCCTCGTCGTCGATGAAGGCGATGCTGAGAGGCACGGTCACGTTGGACATGACGAAACGCGGGAACACCGCCACGGGATACACGAACAGCATGCCGGTGCCCTCGGGAACGCGGGCCCGGAAGCGGTACCCCTTCACGCGATCCCGGTCGTTGACCGCCAGTTCGACCGCCAGGCGCCGGCCCTTGATGGTCAACGCGGCGCACGGCAGGCCGGCCTCGCTCAGCCCGGCCGCCGCGCCTCCCCGGCCGCATCCCGTCGTCCCCGACGCGATCGCGAGCAGCATTGTCACGAGCAGGTGCCGCATGCCTCTTAACCTCAGGGCTCGATTGTAGTCCAGCGGCCGGAGGCCGGCAACCTGCGCGCGCCGCCGCCGGCGCCTGCGGCCCTTCCGCAGCGATTTCGCGCTCTTGTTGACGAAGCTCTCGGCGACGCCTAAACTTGCGCCCTGGCCTCGGGCCCTTTACAAGGAGCCTTCCATGTTCGATCTTGCCGCCGAGATGAAGCGCCGCCGGGAGGAGAACATCGCCCTTTTCGGCGCGCACGTCAACCCGCGCCTCACTAAGGTGCTCCAGCTCATCGGTTTCTCCAAGAGCTACGTCCGCGCCGAGGGCGCATATCTCTACGACGCCGAGGGGAACGACTACCTCGACCTGCTGGCGGGCTACGGGGTGTTCGGCGTGGGGCGCAACCACCCCGCCGTGATCCGCACGCTCCGGCAGTATCTCGACCTGGACGTCGCGTCCATGGTTCAGTTGGATGCGCCGCTTCTGGCCGGCATGCTCGCCGAAAGGCTCCTGGCCCTCGCCCCCGGCAAACTCGAGCGCGTGTTTCTCACCAATTCCGGCACCGAAAGCGTGGAGACCGCGCTCAAGCTCGCCCGCGCCGCGGCAGGCCGCAGCAAGGTCATTTACGCCGAAAAGGATTTCCACGGCTTGTCTCTCGGCGCCCTCTCGGTCAACGGCAACCGGGACTTCCGCCAGGGCTTCGAACCCCTCCTTCCCGACACCTTCTCCGTGCCCTTCGGCGATGCGGCCGCGCTGGAGGCCCGGCTGGCCGAGGGCGATGTGGCCGCCGTCATCCTCGAGCCGATCCAGGGCAAGACCGTGCATGTGCCGCCCGGCGGATACCTCGCCGACGTCGCCCGGCTCTGCCGGGCTCACGGCGCGATCTTGATCCTCGACGAGGTCATGACGGGCTTGGGCCGGACGGGCAAACTGTTTTGCGCCGAGTGGGAGAACGTCGAGCCGGACATCGTGGTGGTCTCCAAGGCGCTCTCGGGAGGCTTCGTGCCGGTGGGCGCGGTGCTCTTCCGCCGTTGGATCTACGACAAGGTCTTCAGTTCGTTGGAGCGCTGCGTTGTCCACTCCAACACCTTCGGCCGCGGGGGCATGGCCATGGCCTGCGGCCTGGCGGTGCTGGACATCCTGGAGGAGGAGCGGCTTCCCGCCAACGCGCTGGCCATGGGCGAGGCCATCATGGCCGGCCTGCGGGACCTGCAGCGCTCCAATCCCATGATCAAGGAGGTGCGGGGCCGCGGCCTCATGATCGCCATCGAGCTGCAGCCGCCGCGCGGCCTTTGGGGCCGGCTCCAAGGCGCCTTCATGGACAAGCTCTCCCCCGGCCTCCTGGCGCAGTCCTTCGTCGTCCCCCTCATGAGCGACCACCGGATTTTGACCCAGGTCGGCGGCCATGCGGCCGACGTCATCCGCCTGCTGCCGCCCCTCATGATCGGGCGCAAGGAGGTGGACCGCTTCCTCGGCGCCTTCGCGGCGGTGCTCGACGACGCCAAGAAGTTCCCCGGCCCGATCTGGGAGATCGGCAGCCGCCTGGCGGCGCACGCCCTCAAGGGGAATCGATAGGGAACCGCGGCCTAGTCGGCGCCGCGGCGCGCCGCCGCCCGGCGCCGGATCCGCAGCCACGCGGGCATGATCGCGAGGCAGGCCAGCAGCGTCATCGCCATGCCGCAGGTCAGGACGAAGCCGAGGCTCTGAATCCCGCGGTGGCTCACGCCGATGCCCAGCCCCGGAATGTACGGGATGGCCAACACTCCGAATCCGACGATCTCCAGCAGGTTGACGAGAATGATGCCCGGGCCGGTCCCTTCGGTGAGCCCCGGCGGATCACCCCGCGCATCCATGCGGCTCCGGTAGAGCATCTGCACCCCCGAATCGACGCCGATGCCGAACATGAGGGGCAGCACGATGATGTTGGCCGCGTTGATCTGCATGCCCGCCAGGCGCATGATGCCGAAGGTCACCGCGAAGCCCACGATCACGGGAACGAGCGCAAGCAGGCTGTCGCACAGGGACTGAAAATCCGCCAGCAGCATCAGGAAGACCACCAGCATGCCGAGGGCGCCCGCGACGATATACGAATTCTGGATGAGCGTGCCGGACTCGCAGATCTGGACGCTCACGCCCGTGATCAGGGGATCGACCCCGCGCATCTCGGCGACGAAAACCGGCAGGAAATCGGGATCGAGCACATCCCGCACCGGCGAGAGCGACGGATCGGGCAGCCGGGGAAAGATCTCCAAAGCCAGCGTGCCGTCCCGGCCGCGGTACGGATCGAGCACCTCCGCCGGCAGGTCTTCCAGCCCGAGGGGCGTCGGATCGAGGGCCCGCAGGACCTTGTCCCGACTCTCGTCGCGCCAGCGGGCGAACTCGCCGTCGAGGCGCGCCAGGCGGGCGGGAGCCGCCGCGGGCGCCAGGTCGCGCAGCGCCCGGGACAAGCGCTCGAGGGCCTGCCCGACTTCGTCGACGTAGGGTCGGATGGCCGCCGGAATGTCCCCGCGCAGGGTCTGCACCTTGAACGCCGCCTGAAGCAGCATGATCGCCGGCGCGAGCCCCGACCTGGCCTCGGGCGCCGCGCGGCCCCGCGCCACGGCTTCCTCGATGGCCGGCCGCAGTTCCTGCAGGAGTTCAATTTTGCGCTCCTCGTCATCCGGCATGAGCAGCCCCACGCCGCGCACGACGCTCACGGTGGACAGCCGTCTGAAGCGCTCCGCCCGCTCACGCGCCTCTTCCATGTCGCCGACAATGGAGACGCCGAACCAGATCGACTCGCCGGCATCGTCGACGATGCGCCGCTCCCAGTCCACGCTGGGCATGCCCGCCGGTTGGAGCTTGAGCAGGTTGTAGTCGAACTGCAAGCCCGCGGCCGCCAGCACGGAAAGCGCCGTCAACACCGCCCCCGTGCCCAGCGTGAGCGCCGGATGGCGCACGAAGGGCATGAACCAGCGGTCGTCGTAGTAGCGCACGAAGCGCCGGCCCACCGGCACGATATGCCGGTGCCACGGCTTGACGAAGCGGAGCAGCGCCGGAAAGACGGTGACCATGGAGATGAGGCACAGGATCACGCCCACGCCGGAGATCAACCCCATCTCCGCCACGCCGGTGAAGTCGGTCGTGAGGGTCATCATGAAGGCCGCGGCCGTCGTCAGGCAGCCCGTCAGGACGCCAGGACCCATGACCCGGTACGTGTCGCGCATGGCGGCGACGCACCCCTCCATATCGTCCCTGTAGGTATGCCGGATCCGCTCGTAACGCAAGGCGAGGTAGATTCCGTAGGCGATGCCCAGCCCCAGCAAGATCGGCACGAACACGACGCTGATCACCTGGAGGTGGCCGACGGCCAGCGTGGTGAACCCGAACGTCCAGGCGATTCCCGCCAGCAACGCCGCCATGAGCATGAGCGGCATGCGCACGCTCTGGAAGGCGCTGAGCATGAGGAGCATGATCAGCGTCGCCGCGAGGAGCGATGCCACGATTCCATCCCGGGTGGCGGCCTCGGTTTCGTCGGCCTCCACCACATCGATGCCCGTCAGACCCGCGTCGACCTTCGGGTGGCGCGCCAGCACTTTCGCCATCACGCTCCTGGCCGAGGCGATCGCGGGGGCGAGCGCGTTGATCTGGCTCGTGTCAAGCTCGGGCGTGATCCGGATGAAGTACATGCGGTTGTTGTCGGTGACCAGGTACTGCCACAGCCCGCTCTCGCGTTCGCGCTCCAAAATGAGGCGCCCGATATCGGTGGGCTCGTCCCCTTCGTTCCGGACCGACGCGGTGAAGGCATCCAAGACGCCCGCGAAGCTCCGCAGGTCCTTGATCGTCTCGGCGTCGGTGCCGCTCTCTTCCTCCGCCTGCATCCGCGCCGCGACCTGGGCGATGAACGCCTCCGGGACCGGGCTGGAGAGGAGCAACGGCGCGTCCTTGACATCGACCAACAACTCGCGGAACTCGTCCGACGGCTTGCTCTCATCCAGATCCGCCACTCTGATGGCCTTCGGGCTCACCGCCAGCGTGTCGAATCCCCACACGGCCCGGCGGATCCACGGCGCGGCGTTCAACGCCGGGCCCAATTCGTCGATCATGGCCCTGACGGCGGCGGCGCGCGCGTCGCGTCCGTCGTCGGCCGGCCCCGCGTCCGCCACGACCAGGAGATCGCTGGTGCCCGAGAAGCCCTCCTGCCAGCGGATGAAGCGCTGGTTCCATTCGAGCCTCTTGGAGATCAAATCGTTGCGGTTCGACTGGAAATCGAGCGGCCCGAGCACCGCGCCCGTGAAGGGGAGGGGCACGGGCGCCAGCGTCACGACGATGGACGCCGCGGTAAGCAACGCGCCCGCGCCCAGCACCAAGCGGGGCCGCCTGGCGACGAAAGCGGCAAGACCCGCAAGCGCACGAAGCTTCAGCTCCTGGTATCTGAACATGGCATATGATCGTAAGACAAGGGTCTGCAAGGCGCAACAGGGGCGCGCGCGGCGGCGCACGACTCTTTCCAAGGGCTTTTTTTCGGTTACACTTGGCCTTCGTCCGCGGCCGCCGCGCCCGCCGTTTGCGGTGGGCGGCGCCCCGAGGGCCGAAGGAGATCACCGTGAGGCAGACAGGCGGACAGACCACGGATTGTGTGTGCGCGCCCGGCATCGACGCCGGGCCGGCGCTCGGCGCCCGCCTGGACCTCGCCGTTGAGCGCGCGCGGGACAACCTGGCGGGACAGCAGCGCGAAGACGGCCACCTCTGCGCCCAATTGGAAGCCGACATAACCCTCGAGTCCGACCTGATCATCGCCCTGCACTTTCTCGGACGCGCTCGGATCCACGCCGATCTCATGGCGAAAGCCGCGCGGGAGATCCTCGCCCAGCAGTTGCCCGGCGGAGGCTTCAGCACCTTCCCGGGCGGCCCGCCCGACGTGAGCGCCACCGTCAAGGCGTACTTCGCCCTCAAGCTGGCCGGCTATCCCGCCGACGCCGAGCCCCTGGCCCGCGCGCGCGCGGCCATCGCGGCGCTGGGCGGCATCACCCGATGCAACACGTACACCCGGTTCTATCTGGCGCTCTTCGGGCAGTACGACTGGAAGGGCGTCCCCGAGATCCTGCCGGAGATCATGCTGCTTCTGCCCTGGTTTCCGCTCAGCCTCTACTCTATGTCGAGTTGGACGCGCGCCATCATCGTGCCGCTCATGATCGTCAACCACTACCGGCCGCTGGCGCCCACGCCCGAAGGCGGCGGGATCGACGAGCTACGCGGCGACCGCCGCGCCGAGCGCACCCTGTACGTCGAGAGCCGCAACGGGACCTCGCCCTGGAAGCGCGTCTTCGTGAGCCTCGATCCGCTCCTGAAGCTCTGGAGCCGGCGGCCCATCGCGGCCGTCCGGGGCCGCGCCCTGCGAAAGGCCCGATCTTGGATCCTCCGGCGCCAGCACCGCTCAGACGGCCTAGGCGCGATCTGGCCCGGCATCGTCAACACGGCCTTCGCGCTCAAGTGCCTGGGATTGCGCGACGGCGATCCGGTGCTGGAGCGCACCATCGGGCAGATGCTAGGCTTGGTAATCGAAGACGGCGGGCGACTCAAGGTCCAACCGTGCAAATCGCCGGTGTGGGACACCGCCCTCACGATGATCGGCTGGCTGCGCGCCGGCATGCCGGCCGGCGACCCCGCGCTCGCGCGCGCCGCCAAGTGGCTGCTCGACCGCGAGGTGCGTCTGCCCGGCGACTGGCGCGTCAGGCGCCCCCGCGCCGCGCCGGGCGGCTGGTACTTCGAGTACGCCAACGAGTTCTACCCCGATCTCGATGACACCGCGGTCGTCGTCATGGCCCTGGCCTGCGTCGACCTCGGACCGGAGCAGCCCGTGCTCCAGTCCGCCGTCGACCGCGCGCTGGCCTGGGTCCTCGCCATGCAGAACCGCGACGGCGGCTGGGGCGCCTTCGATGCCGACAACCGCCACCCAATCCTCTGCGACCTGCCCTTCGCGGACCACAACGCGATTCTCGACCCCTCGACGCCCGACCTCACCGGGCGCGTGCTCGAAATGTGCGGCCGCCTGGGGTTCACGGAAAAGGAACCCGAGATCGCCCGGGCGGTCCGCTTCCTGATCGGGGCCCAGGAACCCGACGGCTCCTGGTTCGGGCGCTGGGGCGTCAACCACATTTACGGCACGGCCGCGGTGCTCGTGGCGCTCAACGCGGTGCGTCACGACATGACCGCGCCCGAGGTCGTCCGCGCCGCCGGTTGGATCGAGCGGGTCCAGAACCCGGACGGCGGCTGGGGCGAACGCTGCGACTCGTACCACCGCCCGGACGCCCGCGGCCGCGGGGAGAGCACGCCGTCCCAGACCGCTTGGGCCATGCTGGCCCTCATGGCCGCCGGCCGTTGGGATTCCCCGGCGCTGGCGCGCGGCGCCGAATATCTGCTTGCGGGGCAGGAAAGCGATGGGGCCTGGAGGGAACGTAACTTCACCGGCACGGGCTTTCCCTCGGTGTTCTACCTCAAGTACCACTTCTACCCCCGGTATTTCCCCCTCATGGCGCTCGGGGCCTACCGCGCGCGATCCCTGAATTCTTGGCCCATCGCCATCAGCGTCAAGCCGTCGCTTGCGGCTTACCGCCGAGTTCCGGCGCGCCCCCGGCTCAAGTTCCCGCTGCACCAATCCCTGACCATCGGAAAATACATCCTAGGCCGCAAGCTCCGCCGGCAAGCGCGCTTCCCCATGGTCCTCATGCTGGAACCGCTCCACCGCTGCAACCTCGCCTGCGCCGGTTGCGGGCGGATCAAGGAATACCGCGACCTCATGGGCTCGGAGCTGAGCCTGGCCGAATGTCTCGATTCGGCGGCGGAGTGCGGCGCCCCGGTGGTGTCGGTCTGCGGCGGCGAGCCCCTGATCTACAAGGACATCGCGCCCCTCGTCGCGGGGTTGGTCGCCCAGGGCCGCTACGTTTATCTCTGCACGAACGGCCAGCGATTGGCGGCCGCCGCGCCCGAGTTCACCCCGCACAAGCGTCTCATCCTCAACTTGCACTTGGACGGCCCGCGCGCCCTGCACGATGCGATCACCGGACGGCCCGGGTCCTTCGACCGCGCCGTCGCCGGCATCGCCGCCGCGCGCGCCCGCGGCTTCCGCGTCACCACCAACACGACGTTCTACGCAACGACGAAGCCGGCGGACTTGCGCGAGCTCTTCGAGCACTTGCTCCCTTACGGCGTCGAGGGGCATACGGTGTCCCCGGCCTACGCCTTCGCCGGCGCCGAAGGCGGCGATGAATTCTTCCTGAGCCGCGAGGAGATCAAAGCCCGCTTCGGCGGGCTGCGCGCCCTGGCGCGCCGGTTTCCGCTGCTGTGCTCCCCCGTGTATCTCGATTTTCTGCTGGGCACCCGCGACCTGCCTTGCGCGCCTTGGGCCAACCCCACCCGCAACGTCGCCGGTTGGCGCGCGCCGTGCTACCTGCTGCTGGACCGCCACTACCCCACCTTCAAGGACTACAGCGAGGGCGTCGACTGGGAAAACCTGGGCCCGGGGAAGGACCGCCGCTGCCGCGATTGCGCGGTTCATGCCGGATTCGAGCCGTCGGCCGTCCTCGGAGGAGGCGCGGGTCTCAGGGATATCCTGAGGATCGCGCGCTGGCAGCTTGGATGACGAGCGCCCCGACCTCACGCTGTTGACGGCGCTGCCCTTCGAAACCGCGCTGGCGCGCCGCCTGGGGCTGCGCCGCCACGCCGGCGCGCCGCTTCCCTGCCATACGGGCCGCGTGGGGAACCTTCGCGCGGCGCTGTGCGAGACAGGTCTAGGCGCGGAACGCCTCGAACGAATGGCAAACTCGCCGCTCCTGCGGCCGGCGCTCGGACTGGTGTCCACGGGTCTGGCGGGCGGGCTGGCGCCGGGGCTGCGCGCCGCGGCGGTCATCGTCCCCGCCGGCGTGGCCGGCGGCGCGGGCCGCCTTCCGGCGGACTCGTTCCTGCGCGGGGTGTTCGCCGCGGCGGGCGCCATCCCCGTGAACCTCATCGCCTCGTCCGGTGGGATCGTCGCGACCCCCGAGGCCAAGCGCGAGCTGCGCGCGGCGACGCGCGCTGATGCCGTGGACATGGAGAGCGGCGTCATCGGAAGCTGGGCCGAGGCGCACGGCATCGCCTTCGCGGTCGTGCGCGCAATCAGCGATCCCGCCGGGGCCGCCCTCCCGCCGGGCATCGCCGGCGGGCCGCGCACGGATCCGCTGCGCGCGTTGACGCGCTTTTTTTTCCTCGGATTGCGCGCCCTCGCGGCGCGCCGCGCCCTCGCCCGCGTCGTGCGCGGCGCCTGCGCCCGCCTCGCCCCGCTACCCGCCGAGTAATTCGACGATGGGCAGGAGCGGCACGCGCCGCCCGCCGCCCAGTTCCCCGATGCGCTGCTCGGGCTTGCCGTGGTGATCGGTGCCGCCGGTGACATACAGTCCGCGGGCGGCGCAGAAGCTCAAGATTCGTTCCGTCTCTTCCTCGCCGTGCAGCGGATACCAGGCCTCGAATCCCTGCACTCCCAGCGCGGTCGACTCCGCCAGCGCATCGTCCAGCCCGCAGACCCCCGTGGACCGAAGGGTCGGCGCTAGGTGCGCGAGAACGGCGATGCCGCCGTCTTCGCGCACCGCCTGGGCCGCGCCGGCCAGGGTGCTGCTGCTGCGTTCGGAATACAGCACGAATCCGCAGTCCTCCCGCGCCGCGCGCGCCATGCGTTCGCGCTCCCGCGCATCGGGGGGACGACCCTTCGCGGCGGCGAAAGCCTCCTCCCAAAAACGGGCCAGAACGGCCGCCTTGCGGCCGTCGCGGGCGACGAAGGCCTCCAGCACCGCCAGGGGCACGCGGCCGCGGCGCTCCACCGTTTCGCGCCAGAGCCGGCCGGCCGGAGGAACGGGCCAGCGCGGCGGGCGGCCCAGGGCGCGGGCGACCTCCGCCGTCGACTGCCGGTAGATCTCCTCAATTTCCGCAATGACCGCCGCCGTGTCGACGGCCGCCTCCGCTCCCAGGAACTCCCTCCGGCGCCGCTGCATGCGCTCGATGACCGCGGCGGGGGCCCATCTCAGCACCGCTTCGAAGCGGTGCTTCACCGCATTGTCCCAACACAGCGCGCGCACTCTCTCGGCGCGGGCGGCGCCTCCGGGAGGAAAATACCCCAGCAGGTGCAACACCACGCCCCGCCACTCCGTGCTGATCTCGATGCCGTCCAGCACCTTGAGCCGACCGCCGACGGCCGCCCGCAGCGCTTCGTTGCCTTCCGCGGTGTCGTGATCCGTGAGCGCGATCGCCGCGAGCCCCTCCTCGGCGCACGCGCGCTCGGCGATGCGCTCGGCGCCGTCGCGGCCGTCCGAGAAGGTCGAATGCAGGTGAAGATCGATGTGCGCCATTGCCCCCGCGCGGCCGCCGCCCTCCCGCCCGCGGCGCGGCCCCGCGCCGCGCCGCGCCGAGGTTCAAAGTCGGCCGTGCTCCCGGTACCACGCCGCCGTTTCCGCGATGCCCTCCTCGAGGGTGCGCTCCGGAACGAAACCCAGCTCGCGCGCCGCCCTGGCGCCGGAACAGGTCCAATGGGCGTGCGCGATCTCCCTGACCTTGTCGCGGTTGAAAATCGAGGGGCGGCCCGCGATCCTGCCCAGGCTCTGGCTGAGCAGCGCCGCCGGCAGGAGCGCCCACCGCGGAACGCGCAGCCGCCGCAGGTGCGTCCCGAACGCCGCCGCCATGGCCGCGACGACCGCGTCCCAGGGATACGGCGCGGCGTCGCAGAGGAAGTACGTCGAGCGCGGCGCGGCCCCCGCCGACGCGATCAGCCCCGCGGCCAGATCGCTCGCGTGGATCAGGCTCACGCTCCGGACCGCGGGGCCGACGCGCAGATCGAAGCCCCGCGCCACGCACTTGAAGACCATCAGCAGATCGCGGTCGCGCGGCCCGTACACCGCCGGCGGCCGCGCGATGACCCACGGGAGGCCGGAAGCCCGCACGCAATCTTCGGCCGCGAGTTTGCTCCGGCCGTAGGCCGACACGGGCGCCGGCGGGTCGTCCTCCTCGCGCGGCCGGTCCGCGGCGCTCGGGCCGCAGGCCGCCAGGCTGCTCACGTGCACGAAGGCCCGCAGGCCGCGTGCTGCGGCCGCCGCCGCGCACAGGCGGCGCGTCCCTTCGACGTTGACGCGGGTAAAATCCCCCGGCCGGCGCTCCTTGACGGCGCCGGCAAGGTGCATGATGACCTCCGCGCCCTCGCACGCGCGCGCCAGGGCGGCCGCGTCCTCGAGACTTCCCTCGACGGGCACGGCCGCCTCGGGCAGAGGGTGCCGCGCGGGCCCGCCCGCGGCCCGGACCAGGCAGCGCGCGTCGGCGCCCGAGGCACACAACCGCTCCACGAGATGGCTCCCGACGAATCCCGTCGCCCCGGTGAGCAGCACTCGCACGCCGCGCATGTCACAACGGGCGCTCGTAGACGCGGTACACCTTCGTCACCACGCCGCCAAGCTTCTCCAAGGGCCGGCACATAGCCCGGTTATCCTCCAGAATCCACGAGCACTCCGTCGCCGTGTAGCCCGCCGCCAGCCCGCGGCGGATCGTCTCCCCCACCATGATGCCGTCCAGCCCTCGGTCGCGAAAGCCCCTGACGACGCCCAGGAGGATGGTGCGCAGCCGCGTGATTCCGCGGGCGCGCCAGGCGAAGCGCAGGGCTCCGAGGGGAAACAACCTGCCGCCGGCCGCCTTGAGAGCCACGCTCACGTCGGGGACCGACAGCGCGACCCCGACGGGGACGCCCGCGCACTCCGCGATGAACACCACGCGCGGATCGAGAATGCGCTTCATGGCCGCGGCTTCGTGCCGGAATTCCTCGTCAGTCATGGGCACGAAGCCCCAGTTCCGCTCCCAGGCGGCGTTGTAGACCGCCAGCATGCGGGCCACCTCGCCGGCGAAGCGCCGCGGATCGACGGGCCGCACCGTAATGTCCGAGGCCCGCGCCCGCAGCCGCTCGAAAAGCTCCAGCGTGCGGGCATCGAGACGCTCCCGGGCGATCTCGTAGGCGAGAAGGTCCTTGCCCTTGACGAACCCGAAGTCCTCCACGAACTCCCGGTAGTGCTCGCGCTGGTACGGCATCATGACGGCGGGCATGTGCTCGAAGCCCTTGATGAGGAGCCCGAACTCGCCGTTCGAGCTCGGGCTCGCCGGCCCGAAGACGGCCGCCGCGCCGCCGGCCCGCAGCGCATCGCACGCGGTCTCCAGCAGCGCGCGGGCCGCGCCGGAGTCCTCGGCGCACTCGAAGTAGCCGAAGGCGCCGGCGCGCGTTCCGTGAAACTCGTTGTACCGCCGGTCGATGATCGCCGCGATCCGGCCGACGACCCGCCCGCCGCGTTCGGCCAGAAAATAACGGCTCTCGGCGTGGCGGTGAAACGGGTGCGCGGTGAGCTGGTGCATGACCTCGCCCCGCAGCGGCGGCACCCAGAGGGGATGGCCGGCGTAAAGCGCGTAGGGCAGTTCGACGAACCGGCGCAGGTCGCCGCGCCCGGCGACCTCCGTGACGCGCAGGGAGGGGCCGCGCATGGGTTAGATCAGGCCCACCCCGCGGCAGGCCTTCTCGATGATCTCCAGGGCCCGCGCGAGCTGTCCCCGGGTGTGCGTCGCCATGACGCTCAACCTGAGCAGCGACTGCGACGGCTGCACCGCGGGAGGGACGACCGCGTTGACGAAGATCCCCGCGTCGTTGAGCACGCGCCAGAGCCGGAACGTCTTCATGTTGTCCCGCACCATGAGCGGAATGATCGGCGTCGCGCTTCCGCCCGTGTCCAGCCCCGCCGACTCCAGGCCCGCGCGAAAGAACTCGGCGTTGTCCCACAGGCGCTGCCGGCGGTCGGGCTCTTCGCGGATGACGTCCAGCGCCCCGAGCACCGCCGCCGAGTTGGCCGGCGAGAGGCTGGCGCTGAAGATCAGCGGCCTGGCGTGGTGCATGAGGTAGTCGATGACCTCGCGGCGGGCCGCGACGAACCCGCCCACCGACGCCAGGCTCTTGCTGAACGTCCCCATGATGATGTCGACCTTGTCCGTGAGCCCGAAATGCTCGCCCGTGCCCCCGCCGTTGGCGCCCAGCACCCCCAGGGCGTGGGCATCATCGGACATGACCACGGCGTCGTATTTCTCCGCCAGGCGGACGATATCGGGCAGCGGCGCAATGTCGCCCTCCATGCTGAAGACGCCGTCGAAGACGATCATCTTCCCGGCGGCCCGGCAGTTCTGCAGGACCCGTTCGAGATCCGCGACATCGTTGTGGCGATACCTGAACTTGTCCCCGTAGGACAGGCGGCAGCCATCGATAATGCTGGCGTGATCGGTTTTGTCGATGATCACGGCATCGCCCTTGCCGACCAGGCCGGCGATGGCGCCCAGGTTGGCCTGGAACCCGGTGCTGAAGGCGAGCGCCGCCTCTTTCCCGACGAAGTTCGCCAACGCCTCCTCCAGCTCGGTGTGAATGCGGAGCGTCCCGTTCAGAAAGCGCGAGCCGGCGCACCCGCTGCCGTACTTCCGGACGGCTTCGATCACCCGTTCCTTGATGCGCGGGTGATTCGTGAGGCCGAGATAGCTGTTGGAGCCCAGCATCAGCATGCGGTGGCCGCCGACGATGACCTCGGTGTCCTGGGCCGATTCGATGCAGCGGAAATAAGGATACAAGCCGCACTGGCGCAGTTCCTCGGCCTGCGTGAAACGCAGGCACTTTCGGATCAGGCTGCTTTGTTGGCCGTCGTCCTGGGGGCTAACGTCGCGGGCCGCCACATGCTGCTCTGACATAACCTACGTCTTCCTTACTGACCACCGGCGCCCCCCCGGGGCGCGCAAGTTGACGCCGCTATGGTAGTCCGGCCCGGTGGGAAATGCAACCGGACAACGGACGGCCGACCCCGCCCCGCCCTCACCGGAGCCCGAGAGACCCCAGCAGCGCCGCCACCCGGCCGGCGAGAGCCGGGTCGCTGCCTTCCCGCCCCAGCAGGCCGAACATCGCGTTCTTGTAACCGGCGACGCCGGGCTGGTTGACGCCGTTGATGCGCAGGATCAGGCACTCGATGAGGACCGCGTTCATCTCGGACTGCAGGAGCTGCCCGATGACGAAGGGCGTGCGCTCGGGAATGCGCCACACGTCCACCGGCACCCCGCGCGTGATGTGGTCGTAGAGCAGCGCCTCGCACACCGCCCGGTTGATCTGGTTGACGCTGTGCGCGGCCGCCGTTTTGTCCAAACCATCGGCGATGCCCTCTAGAGCGGGAATCGCCAGGTCCGTCCGCGTGAAGCGCTCCAACAGGTAAAACACCTCCTTGATATTGCGGGGGCCCTGCGCCACGAGTTGGCCGTCGGAGTGCGCCTCCCGGCTGTAGAGCGCCTCCACCGCGCTCAGCCCGCGCCCGTCCTTCCCGTCGCTCTCGGGATAGAGCTGCCGGGCCCACGAGAGGATACCGCCGAGGTGCCAACTGTTGCTCACGAGCCGCTCGACCGCGCCCTCGTTAAGCATGAACGCCGCCCGCACGGCCGCCCGCCTGAGCGCCATGTTCGCGGCCGGCTCCGGGCGGCGGCACCACTCCTCCTCGGCGCAGCGGGCGCCTACAAGCAGCGCCTCGACATCGATCCCCGCCGCGGCCACCGCGAAGAGCCCCGCCGCGGTCAAGGCCGAAAAGCGGCCGCCGATGCCGTCGGGCACGTTGAAGAACGGCGCCAGGTCCGCATCGATGCACCCGTTGAGCCCGTAGCGCCGCACCGCCTCCCTGAGGGCCCCCGACCGCGCGTCCGTCACGGCGACCAGTCGCTCGCGCATGCGCGCCGGCCCGAGCCAGTCGGCCATCAGGCGGAACATGACGGCGGTTTCCGTCGTGGTCCCCGATTTCGAGATCACGATGACGGCGGTCCGGTCCGGATCGAGCGCCTCAAGCTTCTCCGCGATGAGATCGGGGTCGAGCTGCTCGCCCAGAAAGTGGACGCGCGGGGCTCTTCCCCGGGCCTTGGCGGCCATGGCGCTCTGGCTGTGCGTGAGGGCCTGGACCACCGCCGCGCCGCCCAGGTACGATCCGCCGATCCCCACCGAGACGATGTCGCCGGCGCCCCGGGAGAACCTCCGCGCCGCCCGCGTCAGCTTCCCCGCCATGTCCTCCGCCATGGCGCGTTCCGGAAACCGTTTCCAGCGCGTCATGAGCATCCCGCCGTCCATGAGCAGGGGGTGAGGCCGCTCCTCCGCAAGCAGGCGCACGGCTTCGGCGCCGGCGGCGTACAACGTCTCCAGATCGCCTTCGGTCAAGCCGCGCGACCGCGCGAACGGGACTCCCAGCGCCCCGCGATGCTCGTATGCGATGCGTGCCATCATGTGCGCCTCCCTCCACGCGCGAATCGTTGTACGATACCGGAAGGAGGGCGTTTCGACAAGCGGCCCATGGCGCGCGCCCGGCGCCCCCTCTATAATGCGGAGATTATGCGCCTCGCGTCGGTGTCCGCGGTCTTCCTGGCGTTGCTGGCCTCCTGCGCCCAGGAGGACCTGGTGACGGTCCGCATGGCATCGCTGGCCGGCGCGGGCGGCGCGGTGCAGGCCACGACCGATCCGGCGCTGAAGAACGTTCTCGTCAGAAACGGCACGCATCGGTATTGCGGCGCGGCCCCCACCTTCGCGCTGGCTCCCGACCGCGTGGCCGGCCTCGTCCACGTCGGCGCCGGCGGGTACGAGGTGCGCAGTCTCGATGAAGGCATCATGCTCTCGCGCCTGGACACGTGCGACGATGCGCCCGCCGTCCTGGTGGAGCCCGCGGGCTGGACGATGTGGTGGTCCGGCGGCAACGAGGGCGGCGACCGCATCTACCGCGCCTGCTCCGCCGACGGATACCTGTGGACCGGCGCCGACGCCGTGCTCGTCCCGTCCGAGTTCACCCAGGACGCGCGGCCGCGCGACGCCGTACACACGTCCGCGCCCGCCGTCCTGTGTCTGCGCGACACCTATCACATGTACTACGCCGGCACGGCGGGCGGCACCGTCGACAACGAGATCTTCCTGGCGTTGTCGCCCGACGGCGTGACATGGATCAAGTACAGCGCCGACGGGACGCCGGCCTTCCCCACGCCCGTCATCCCCAACACCGAGCCCGACGGCACCTACGGCCTGGGGCATCCGAGCGCCTTGGTCAAGGACGACACCGTCTATCTGTACTTCACCAGCCGGCGCCGCGGCGCGTCGGGCCTCTTCCTGGCCACCTCGACGGACGGCATCCGGTTCGGGCCGCCGCGGCGCGTGGCCGCCGACATCGAGAACGCCGACGTGAAATACTGCCCGGCCCTCGACGTCTTCTTCATGGTCTACGGCGAGGTGGGCGACCGGTACATCTTCTTCAACGTCTCTCCGGACGGCCTGCAATGGCTGCCCCACGACCGCGCCAGAACCATCGCGACGGGCGGCCCGGAGTCCGTCCACCACAGCCCCGCCGTGGCGGCCGACGGGCGGGGCCACATGCGGCCGCAGGCGCGCGTCTTCTACGCCGGCGGGCTGCACTCCGGCGCGGCGCTCGCCCCGGAGTCGTGGGAGATCGAGTCATCCTGGGTCGAAATTCTCCGCCGCCCCTGACCGGGCCGGCGGCCGCGGATGCCGCCCTCAAGCGAATCCGATCGGATCCACATCCCACGCGATCGCCGCGCTCCGCGCGCCTTTCACGCCCTTGATTCTGCGCAGCGCCTCCCGGATCTCCGCCGGCCCCCGCGCTTTCACCACGAGGTGGCGCCGCACGCGCCGCCTGGCCTTCGCAATGGGACAGGGCGCCGGACCCAGAACGCGGCACGGAGCGCCCTCCAGCGCCGCCGCACAGGCTCCGGCCGCGGCGGCGACCGCTTCCTCGCGGGCGCCTTGGACCACGACCCGCAGCAAGCGACCGAAGGGCGGGTACCCCAGCGGACGGCGCAGAGCCAGTTCGCGCTCCGCGAACTCCTCGTAGGCGCCGGACACCGCCAGTCCGATGACCTGATTCTCGGGGCTGAAGGTTTGAATCACCACCGTGCCCGGCTCCGCGCCCCGCCCCGCTCGCCCCACCACCTGGTGGATCAACTGAAACGTGCGCTCCGCGGCGCGGAAGTCGGCCATGTACAGCGACGCATCGGCGCAGATGATGCCCACCAGGGTCACCTCGGGAAAGTCATGGCCCTTGGCGATCATCTGGGTGCCGACGATGATGTCCGTGCGGCCTTCGGCGAAGTCGCGCAGCACGCCGAGGAGACTGGCGCGGCTCGAGGCGATATCGCGGTCCAAACGGCTGACGCGCGCCGACGGGAAGCGCCGCTGCAGCTCTTCAACGATGCGCTCGGTGCCCGCGCCCAGCAGTCTGATCAGCCCCGCGCCGCATTGCGGGCACGCGGTCGGACGCGGCAGGGCCGCGCCGCACGTGTGGCAGAGCAGAAGCTCCCCGCGCCGGTGGTGCGTGAGCCCCACCGAGCACTGGGCGCACAGGAACACGTACCCGCAGCGCTGGCATTTGACGACGGGCGCGAACCCGCGCCGGTTGAGAAAGTAGATCGCCTGCCGTCCGTTCTGGAGCACGTTCGCCGTGATGTCCGCAAGCTCGCCCGACACCTGCGAGGCGCCGCTCCGAGCGCGCGAGACATCGACGACGCGCACGGCCGGCGCCCCCCGCGCCGTCGCCCTGGAGGGCAGGCGTAGGAGCCGGTACCGCCCTTGCAGCGCGTTGTGATAGCTCTCCAGGCTCGGCGTCGCCGATCCGAGAACGATCGGAATGCCCGCCTCCCGGGCCCGGTAAACCGCCACATCGCGGGCGTGGCAGCGCGGCGGATTCTCCTGTTTGAACGAACTCTCGTGCTCCTCGTCCACCACGATCAGCCGCAGGTTCGCAAAGGGCGCGAACACCGCCGAGCGCGCGCCGATGACCACCGTCGCCCGCCCGCGCTTGGCCAGGAGGAGGTTGCGCACCCGCTCGCGGTCAGGCAGCAGCGAGTGGACCAATACCGTCCCTGGAAACCGGTCCCGAAAGCGGCGGAAGGTCTGCGGCGTGAGCGCGATCTCCGGCAGCAGCACGAGGCCTTGGCCGCCTCGCGCCGCGACATGGGCCATGGCCTGCAAGTACACCTCGGTCTTGCCGCTTCCCGTCACGCCGAAAAGCAGGAAGGGATGAAACCCGCCGCTGTCGCTCGCCGCGCGAATCGCGTCCGCCGCGGCCGCCTGCCCCGGAAGCAGCGCCCGGGGCTCCTCGATCCGGGCCGGATCCTCGGCGGGAACCGGCTCCTCCTCGGCCTCGAGAGCCACCAGCCCCGCGCGGATCAACGCCGCGAGCGCTCCGCCGCTGGCGCGCGCCGCGGAGAGCAGCGCCGTGCGGTTCACCTGTCCCGCCGCGCCGATGAGCGCCGCGAGAATCCGCGCCTGCGCCGGGGCGCGCGCCCCCCGCGCCTCGATCTGCTCCCGCAGGACATCCGCCGCAACGGCGGCCTTCGCCGCCAGGTGCGGCCGCCCCGCGCTCTTGCCGAGCGGCACCGAGTTCGCGATGGCCTCCCCGAGCGGGCAGCCGTAGTACCGGGACACCCACGCGAACAACCGCAGCAGTTCTTCCGTGAGCAACGGCTCTTCCGGCAGCACGCTCCGAATCCGCTTGCCCGTCGCGCCCGGGGGCGGCGGCCCCGACGGCCCGATCACGATGCCCCGCGCCGAGCTCCGGCCGAAGGGCACGGAGACGACCGCGCCCGGCGCGATGCGGTCTCCCAGTTCCTCGGGCGCCTCGTACGTGAAGAGCTGATCGATCGGCCGCGCCACGGCCACGTGAACCCAGCGGGGCGAAGTTGCCATAGGCAAGCAAGGTAACCCTTCGCCCCGCCCGGCGCCAGATGCCGGCGGCCGCCCCGCCGTTCCGATAAACTTGCGACCCTCCCCCGCGCCGAGCCCCACGGCGCCGCCGCGCCGGCCGGCCCCCCTTGACTTTCTCCGCCCCGCCGTCCGAAGCGATGAGAGACGCGCGGCGCGCGCGCTTCTCCCAACCTTCGAAGGCTGAGACACGGACCGTGACCGCAATCGCCCCGTTCATCTGCCTGCCGGCGGCGCCGGCCGAGGCCGCGGCGGCCCCCCCGCCCGGCGCTCCGGCCCTCTACGCCTATCGCGTGGACTACCGCACCGCGGGCGGGCTGGAGAAAACGCGCCTCGGGATCGTCGCCGGCATCGATCCCTTCAAGGTCGAAAACCCCGATGTGGTCCCCATCGCCGAGGCCGAGCCCGCGCGCACCGAGGCGGCGCTTGCGGCGCTCAGAACCGCCGGCGTCAAGACGGGCGTGGTCGTCGCGGGCTACGAGGACGCGCACTTCGAGGTCGAGCGGATTCTCGGGCGGGGTCCCAGCGTCCCGCCCCGGGTGCATGCCCGCGCCCACGAAACTCACGCGGTGTGGCCCGTGTCGGGCGAGCGCGCCGCGCGGGAACTCGCGCGCTTCTTCGCCTTGAAGGCCTGCGTTCCCTTCGACGGCCTGCATCACTTCAAGGCGGCCCGGCGCTTCCGCGACGAGATGCGCGGTGCGGCCGAGCAAGCCTTCTACCCTCTGGCGCTCCTGGTGAACGTGCTGGATTTCGGCATGAGCTTCGGCTCCTACACCTACCTCGCGCCGCCGCGGGAGGGCTTCGACATCAACCGCTTCGTGGCCGCTTGCGACGAAAGCTTCACGCTCCAGGACTACCGCTGGGAGGACGACGCCGGCCGCGCCCGCGCGTGGCGCGAGTTTCACGAGGATCTGCGGATCCGCGGGACGACCGCCGTGGCGGTGGGCGCCGCCTTCGCCGGGACGCGCCAGTTTCTGCTCTTCACCCTGAAGGAGAACGTCCCGCCGGCATCGCTCCTGCCTCCCGACACTCCGACCGCGCTGCACGAGTTCGCGGTGATGCACTTGCGCCTGGGGTTCGTTGCGCGGCGTTACTTCGAGACCGAGGACGCCGCCCAGGCGTGGAACCGCATCGCGGTTTTCCCCACCCCCGACGAGGCGCTCGCCGCCCTCGATGCCCGGGGCGGGGCCGCGTTCTTCGTGAGCCCGCCCAACAAACGCGCCCTCATGGCCCTCGCTCAGGCGCGGCGGCGCCTGCCGCCCGATTCGGTGCGGCTCAATCCGGGCGTGCCCGAGGGGCTCTTCACCGAGAAAATCGCCGGCGGCGGCCGCGGTTCGGCCTAACCCCCCGCGCAGCCTTCAAGGCTCCAGGCAGCCCGCCGCCTTCGCCTTCGCCCGCGCCGAGGATTCCTCTTCGCCCAACGCGGCGTAGAGCTCCGCGAGCAGTTTGAACCCCGCGTGGCGGACGTGCACGGCGCACAGCGCCCCCGCGATGGCCGGCGCATCGCTCGGGAGCCCCAAATCGATCCACCCGAGCCCGTCCCAGCGGAATTGGAGCTTCTCGAGCTCCGCGCGCAGCTCCGCCGCGGCGGCGCGCAAGCCATCCGTCGCGTCCCGCGCGCCGCCGGCCGCCCGCACCCGCGGCAGCGCGGCATCTCCACCGGCAAGGCCGCGGGCGGCGGCGAAACTCGGCAGCCAGGCCGGAAACTTGCCCAGCCCGGCCCGCGCTTCGGCGAGCAGGCTGAGGGCCTCGAGCACTCCGCCCACATCCTCCGGCGGACACGCGGGCGGCGCCCCGCCGGGCGCGCCGGCGAGGGCCTCCGCCGGCAGGCCGCGCTCGGCCAGATACCTCAGCAGCCCTTTCTCCGCCTGCCGGTACAACTCCGGCGCCGACCGCGCGCCCGCGAGGAGGATGTGCGCCGCCCTGAGGGATGCATCCCGACCCGCGCCGCGCGCTCCGCCGCTCGCCGTCGCGCACAACACCGCCCCGGCCGCGGCCGCGGCGACGATCAGCGCGACGATCCCGCGCTTCAGGCGCCGGAAGCGCGTCCGGGCCCGCGGCGATTCGAGGTGGTCCAGAATCGCGCGGATTCGGTACGGGATGCTGAAGTGCCGCCACGACCGGCCGCGGCGCCGCGGCGGCGCCAGCACCCGCAGCGTATCGAGCGCCCGCACCAGCGCCATGGGATCGATGCCCAGATCGAGCGCCTTCAGATCCGCCTCCAATTCCAACACCCGCGACACCCACGCGAAGGGTCCCAGGAGAAAAACGCCCCACCAGAGCGCCGTGAACGCCAGTTCCGCCCCGGGGTCCCCGCCCGCGATTCGCGGCGCAAGGCCGCTCCAGGCCCCGAACGCGCCGGCGACGAGGAGAAACAGCAGCTCGAAATGGCGGCAGCGCACGTGGCTGACCTCGTGGGCGAGCACCGCCTCGACCTCCGGCGGCTCGAGCGCTTTGATGAGCCCGTCCGTCACGAACAGGTAGCGCGTCCGCGGCGTGATGCCGGCGACGCAGGCGTTGACGAGGGCGCGCGCCCCCGTCAACCACACGAACGCCGCCCGGAAGCGCACCCCCGCGCGCTCCGCAAGGGCGGCCAGGTTCCCCGCCGCCGGGCCATCGAGCGGCCGCGCGGGAAACAGATGGCGCAGAACCGACGAGCCCGCCGCGAGAACCGTCCCGACGAAGACCGCTCCGAGCGCGGTCTCGACGGCCGGATGCGCGGCCAGAAAGGCCATCACCCGGGGCGACAGCCCCGCAGCCTCTTCGATGGCGTACACGAGGGCGAAGGGCGCCATGGGAATGAGAAATAGCCGCGGCGCCGCCCATTCCATGCGCCCGAATCCAAGCGGACGGCCGACGCTCCCGTGGGTGCTCCAGGCCACCGCGAGGTACACCAGCACAACCGGCAGCAGGTTGGCGGCGGCCGCGCCGGCCGGAACGGCGGCAACGACGGCCGCGTGCAACCCCAGTGTCACGATCGTCGCCGCGCGTCCGAAACGCGGCGGGGCCAGGCGCGCCAGCACGAAGCGACCGAGCGCCGCGCCGGCGCAGGCGGCGGCGCCCGAAGCGGCCCAGAACGCCCAGAAGGGAACGGCCTGCCGCGCGATCCCCTGCAGGACGGCGGCGATCGCCACCGCGCCGATGGCGGTGATCACTGGTTCCATGAGCAAAGCCGGGCAGAAAGCGGGGCGGGAACGGGGCCGCGCGGCGCGCGGCGGGCTAGCGGGTTATCTGGGCGCGGATGATGTACTTCAGGATCTGATCCTGGCACTCCTTGCTGATCTCTTTGAACGCCATGCCGAACGCGCATTTCTCCGTTCCTTCCGGGATGGCCTCCACCCAGGCGACGCGCGCGAGCGCTTTGACCGGCACGTCGATGCTGGGCAGGAGAATGTTCAGGCCGAGCACTATTTTCTCCATGAGGAGCCCCGGAATCCAGCTCACGCTCGGGATGCGGCCCACCAGCAGGAGCCCGTGGCCGGAGATGCGCGCCGTCGTTCCCTCGTAGATGTTCTCGTCGGCCAGATCGATGACCTTGCTCAGAAACTTGTATCGGACCGGGATGTCGATATTGATCTTGACGAAGCTTTTCCGTTCCGATTCGTACTCGAAACTCATGTTACCCTCTATGCGCGCTCCCGCCGGACACGAGATTCCAACTTATTCTTCGGCAAGAACGCCCGGACTCTTTGACAGCGGCGCAACCCGCGTGCCCGGCAGCCCCTTCCGATAACGAGCGGCCGGGCGGAGCGCGGGTAATAATGCCCCGCGCCCGTTTCTCACCGCTGCCGGACGAGGAGTTCTAGGGGAAACTCTCGGCCCGAGCAGGCGCCCTCGATGTCCGCCAGGAACCGCCGCGCGTCCTTCGCGTACCCCGCCGTCGGCTTCAGTTCCGGCCCCACCTTCTCGCTGAAATACCGGTTCAGCAGCCCCATGTGGAGCTCGCGGAGGTACTTGGCGGCCATCGAGGCCAGCGCCACGGGCAGCGCCCCTTTCTCGCCCTCCACCGTGAAGTGCACGGTCATGACCGCGCCATCCGCGCCTTCCACGCGGTAGGCCGAGCGTTCCTCCGACTCAACGATCACCGCGACGCGCCGGGGCGACAGCGCTTTCCAGAGAAAACGCCCGTAACGGGTGCGGCCGCCTTGGCGGTCGACGAGGGCCAGGACCTCGCCGCCGCCGCTCCGGGAGAAGATGCGCCGCAGCGCCGCGCCGATGCATTCCAACCCGAAGGCGGCCTTGTTGCCGATGCGCCCCACGAGCTCGTTGAACTCGCCCTCGGTCACCACGCGGGCGCGCAGGCCGCGGAACTCGAAGGCGCTCCGCTCCTGGCAGCGCGCAAGGCGCGCCGCGTGGGCCTCGATAACCGGCTTGAACGCCGCCGCGGGAAGGGGCACGTCCCGCCCGCGATACCACGGATAACGATCGAGCGCCTCCGCGCGGGCGCCCAGCGCCGCGAGCAGCTCGCGCAAGCTCGCCGGCCGCGTCCCGCGCCCCGCGAGCAGCGCCAGGACGCTCTCCTCCAGGACCGCGAACCCGCCCGCGCGGGAATAGAGGGTTTTGGAGTCGGCGATGGCGATGCGGTTCCGCGCGCGCTTGAGGCTCACCGCGCCGGCGAGGTCCTTCCAGAACGCGTGCGGGGCGGCGCCGACGCTCCCCTCGCCGCGATAGGCGAAAAAGCTGATGCCGAGCACGTACGGGCCGAGGAGAGGCCCGTAGCCTGCTTCGTCGATGCCGACGATAATGCCGCGCGCGTCGTCCGGGCGCATGCACGCAGTATCGATGCCGCCGCGCCGCTCCGTCAAGAGCGCCGCGGTTTGCGGCGGGCGGCGTTGCCTTGTACCATCGCGCCTGTCGAACGCGACCCGCGAAGGGAGACATGCGACCATGACCCTCGGCATCCTCGGCCTCGCCGCGCTGCTCGCCGCCGCCGCGGACACGCCGGCCGACCGCTTCCGCCGGGCCCGGTACGCCGATCTCATCGCCGAGACCGCCGCCGATCCCGCCGCGCGGAACCTGCGCGCCCGGGCCCTCGCCATGACCGGCCGCCACGCGGAGGCGCTCGCCGCCCTTCCCGAAGGCGGCGAGGCGGACCTGATCCGCGGCGAGATTCTGCGCGCGACCGGCCGGCTCGCCGAGGCCGAGGCGCTGCTGGCCGGGCTGCCGCCGTCGCCCGAGTCCTGCTGCCTGCGGGGCGAGATCCTGGCTCATAGGGGCGCCGCGGCCGAGGCGCGCGAGAGCTTCGAGGCGGCCCTCCTTTTCTACGAGCGCATGACCGGCGAGGAGGCCCTGGGCGCGCCGCCCGATCTCTTCGTCCTCTTCGGCCGGGCGCTCGTCGGGCTGAACCGCTTCGAGGAAGCCAACGAGGTCATGCTGGCCCAGGCCCTCGAGCAGGGCCGAGAGCGCCCGGACGTCCTGCTCTTCGGCGCCGGGCTGTTCGCCTCCAAGTACGATTTCCCCGAAGCGCGCAAGTACCTGCGCCGCGCCCTCGCCATCGCTCCGGGCCACCCCGATGCCCTCGCCGCGCTGGGCCGCACCTATCTGGACGACCCGACGGCCGGCGGGCTCCGCCTGCCGGAAGCGGGCCGGCTCATCGCGCAGGCGCTGGAGGTGAACCCGCGCCACGAGCAGGCGCTCATCGCCCGCGGCGATCTGGAGTTTTTCGACGGCCTGCTCGAGCCCGCCATGGCGCGCTACCGGGCCGCGCTCGCCGTCAATCCCGCCTCCTTGGAGGCGCTCGGAGCACTCTATGTCACCGCGCACCTTTGGTTCCGCTTCGAGGCCATGCGCGAGGCGGAGGCCGCCGCCCGGGCCGTCAGCCGCGCGCCGGCGCCGTTCTATCTGGCCGCCGCCCGGCGTTGCGAAGTGCAGAACCAGTACCCGCTGGGCCTGGCGAGCGCCCGCGCCGCGCATCGCCTCGATGCCTCGTATTGGCCGCTGTATACGACCCTGGCCCTGGGCGAGCTGCGCGCCGGCAACTATGGGCGCGCCGCCGACGCCGTCAAGGAGGGCTTCGCCCTCGATCCGTACAATATCTGGCTCAACAACACCCGCGCGCTCCTGGCGCACTTGGACCGGGCTTACGCCGCGGAGGCCTGGGGCGATATCATCTTTCACGCCCCGGCGGACACGCTCCCCTTCTACGTGAATTACCTCGGCCCGCTGCTGGCCGGCGCGGCGGAGCTCTTCCGCGATCGGTACGGCGCGGCGCCGCCCGTTCCCGTGCACGTCGAGATCTACCCCCGGCAGGAGCACTTCTCCTGCCGCGTTCTCGGCCTGCCGGATTTCCCGGCCCAGGGCGTGTGCTTCGGGCCGGTCATCGCCGTCACCGTGGCGCCGGCCTACTCCGGCAACCACGCCCTCAGCGTCTGGCACGAGTTCGCCCACGTCTTCACCGTCGCCGGAACCGACTACCGCGTCCCGCGCTGGCTCACCGAAGGCATCTCGGTGCGCGAGGAAGGCCTCTGCCCCGTGGGCGGCGCCCGCTCGAACTTCCGGGCCCTCGGCACCGCCGTGGCGCGGGGCGACATCCCCTCCCTCGCGGACTTCGACCGGCGCTTCCGCCGCCCGCGCTCGCCGGCGGAGCTGCTCAACGCCTACGCCTTAAGCCCGCTGGCGGTCGAGCTTCTCATCGAGCGCCACGGCCACGGCGTCCTCCAGCGCATTCTGCGCGGACTGCGCGTCAAGGAGTTCCCGGCGGCGTTCCAAGAGGCCGCCGGCGTGGCGCTCGAAGCCTTCGATGGGGAATGGCGCGCCTTCGTGGCCGCCGCCGGCAAGGACGCGGCCCTGGAGTTCGCGGGCGAATGCGACGATATCGAGGCCCTCAAGGCGCGCGCCCGCGCCCGGGACGCGGAGCCGCGGGACCTGGCCGACTACGCCTGGGCGCTCCTGGCCGCGGGCAACGACGTCGACGCCGAGAGCCTTGCTCTCGCCCTCAAGGAGCGCAACGCGCTGCCGGGGGACGCGGCCGCGTTGCTGGGTTTCGTACACCGCGCCCGCGGCGAAGACGCGGCCGCGGCCCGGGCCTTCGAGGCCGCGCTGGCCGGCGGCACGCGCAACGCCTTCCGCGTGCTCTTGGAGCGGGCCCAGATGGGCCGGAGCGCCAAGGACGAAGCGGGCTTCGCGCGGGAACTCACCGCGATCTGGAAGCGCTTCCCCGCCTTGGCGGCCGAGGCGGGCGACCATGGACCGCTCGGCACGCTCTGCCGGCTGCTGGCGCGCGACAAAGCCCCGGAGCTCAAGGCGGCCCTGCTGGATCTGACCGCGCTCAGCGCCGACAGCGCCTGGGCCCGCGAGGCGCTCGCGGACCTTTTCATCGCCGAGGGCGAGCCCGCCCGCGCGTTCGCCCTCCTGAGCCAGGCGGTCTTCATCGCGCCCTTCACGGCGCCGGGCAAGCTCAACACCGAGCTCTTCGACAAGCTCATCGCCTGCGCCGAGCGGCTCGATCTTCAGGTGGAAGTCGCCCGGGCCAAAAAGGTGCGCGCGGCGTGTAAGTGACCGGGCTACTGCGCGACGCCGTCCGCCGCGGCGGCGCGGTCCAGGGCGTCGATGACCCGCTGGAACTCCGGCAGCCGCCGCAGGCTCTCCAGGTCCGGATCGCCCGTCGCCAGGTGCTCGCGATCCCGGAAGCCGCGCGCGATCGCCGCCAGCAGCGCGTCGATCGCCTCCCCTGATCGGCCCGCCAGCGCGTACGCGCACGCCAGATCGTACCAGAGGGCCCGCGCCAGGGCCGTGTCGCCGCCCGCCAGGTCGATGTAGCGCTTGAATTCGGCGGCCGCCTCCTCGTAGCGGCCGGCCTGCAGCAGCGTGAGCGCGAGCTGGTAGCCCACGACGGCCTCCTTCGGCCGGGCGCCGGGAAGCCCCAGCGCCGCGCGGAATTCGCGCAATGCGGAATCGAAGCGCTTCGCTTGCCGGAGCGTAATCCCGAACTCAACGCGCACCTCGCGGTCCTCGGGCAGGGCGCGCACGAGCGCCTCGAGCAGATCGAGCGCATGGCCGAACTCGGCCTTCCGCCGCAGATCCCAAGCCTTGAGCAGCAACACGCGCTGCGCCGCGGGCGGCGGCACGCAGCCCGGCGCCCCCGCGCCGTCGAGGGCGCCGATCTCGATCAAGGCGAAGGCGGCGCTCAGCCTGACGACGCCCTCGGGCTCCTCCGCCATGACTCGCATGAGCAGGGGCACTGCATCTTCTCCCGCGATGCGCTTCCAGAGGGGCACACGCTCCTGCCGCTCGCGCCAGGAGAGCCGCTCCCAACCGTCCATGCTCATGCCCGTCCTGGTTCTCAGATCGGGGAACAGGCACCATTTGACGCTGCGGAGCAGCGCGTCGCGCTCGGCGGCGCCGAAGTCCGGCGCGCGGGCGGAATCCGCCAGAAACTCCTCCGCGGACTTCCCCAGGAAGCAAAGCTCCTCCTCGGCCCGCGCGCGCACCTTCGCCGTGCCCGCGCGGGCATCAGCCAGCGTCCGGGAGAGGTGTTCCCGGAGGAGCGCGCCGGCGGCGGCATCAGCCCGGCGCGCAAGCAGTGGAGAGAGAAAGTACCGCAGGCGCTCGAAAGCTCGCTCGTCGGGCGGCGCGACGAAGCGCTCCGCCGCCTCGACGAGCAGACCTTCAGCCGCCTTCGCGACGACCCGGCTCCCGCAGCGCGCGGTCCGGTGCAGGAGCGGCCATGCCGGGGCTCCCAAAGCGAGCAGCTCCGCCTCCGGGTCTCGGGCCGCCGGCGCGTCGCGCGGAGGCGGGCCGGCCGGGGCCGCTTCGGTGACGGACAGGCGCCAAGCCTGAAGGAACGGGAGAGCGACGCGCCTGAAGGCCCCCTCCAAACGCGCCTGCGCGTCGCGGTCGTCCATGGTCTCCAGCGCGGCCGCCAGCTCAGGAGCGGCGCTCGTCCCCAGGGCGGCGATGCGGCTCTCGGCGATCTCTCGGACGACCGTGCGCTCGTCCGCGAGCATGTCGATGAGGACGGCCGCGCGGGTCCCGGCGGTCTCCGCCGGAGCGGCGGCGCTACTCAAGATACAGAGAATCGCCAGGCACGAACGCGGCCGCATCAAGCTTCTCCTCGAGCTCCTCCGCATCCCGCGCGAAAAGCGGGCTGATCTCGTAGATCCCGCGGGGCGCGCCGCCGTCTTCCCGCGGGATCGCCGCGCCCGCCCGCGCCAGCCACGCGGCGTAGCGCTCCGACATGGCGCGCTGGACCTCCTCGGGTGAGCACGGCCCGCGCGGCGTGTTCACGGGGTAGAACTCCTCGGCTCGGTCAGCCTCGAACAAGGATACCTTTTTGGCCAGGGGAAAAACGTCGAAGATGTCGCACTCGAAGCGCACGCAGTTCGACACCGCCGGCTGCACGCGCCGGCCCTTGCGATCCAGGTACGGCACGCGTTCCTTCGCGAGGTGGTACGGCGGCGCAAGATCCTCGCGGGCGGCGCGCTCCAAGAACTCCAGGGACAGCAGGTGGACGGCGATGTTTCCCTGGTTGAACCGGAGGCCCTCCCCGTCCTCCCGACGGGCCTGGCGCATGGCGTCGGAAAGCTCCGAATACTCGATGACGGCGATCTGCCCGCCCCGGCGCACGAACACGCCCACGCGCTCGTCGGGCTCCTCCTTGCGCACGCAGCGCGCCGACACCTCGCCGTCGCTCCACAAATGCTGTCCGACGAACAGCGGATCGGCGATGTGCACGAAGGGGTTGTTGACCTGGTGGTAGAAAACGTGCTTGACGCCCCGGGCGCGCAGACGTTCCAGTTGCTCCTCCGCTGTGAGGAGCAGGAACGCGCCGCCGTGGCCGTTCGGGGCCATGGCGATTTCCGACCCGCTCGTCATGACGATCTTGCCCCGGCGGTCGACCAAGGGTAGGCGCGGCTGGCGCAGAAACGTCACGCTGCGCGGAGGGAGCGTGAAGAAGTGATTGGCCTTGAAGAACTCCTGGGTGGCCTCATCGGTCTCGGCGCTGGTCATGACGAAGAACGGCGTCTCGGTGCGAAAACGCCGGTTGATGGCCGCGACCTGCTCGGCGTGAAGCTGGTAGAGCGGTTTCTGCGAGATCGGGCCCACCGGGCACAGGCCTTCCGGCCCCGCCAATCCGATGCGGCTCCCGCGCATGCCCGCGGCCATGACGACCGCGATTTCGCCGCGGCTCAAGGCCTGCTGGCCTATACTCCGGAGCGCCGCCCGCTCCCCGTCATCCCGGGGCGGGCTCAGAGGTTCGACCGGTTCGGGCCTGGCGATACCCATCTTCCGGCCCGACGACCCCTTCACGCAGCGCGCAATGAGGTGCTGGAGCTGCTGGAAGTCGATCTCCTTGAGCGTCGCGAGGAGCTTGCCCTGGGCGCCGGCGTCCAGCTCGTCCCACCGCGCCAGAACATGTCCCTGGTCGGCCTCGTAGGCCTTCGCGATCAGGACCTGGGCCGCTTCGGTGGCGACCTTAATCATCGGGAACCGTGCCTCGAACCCCCGCCGAAGGCACGCGGCCGGAGCGGGCGCGGCGGCGCCGCGGCTTCCGGGACACGCCTTCCGGCAACAAGCGCATGAAGGGCTTCATTGTAGGTTTGGCCCCCGCGGGTGTCAAGCAGCCGAAGGGCGTCAATGGCGCGCGGCGGGCGCGGCGGCTACAATCGGCTCCATGACGAAGCCCGCGCCGCCTCCTTCCGAGCCGGAGTTCTCCGGGCCCGAGCGCGAGGAGCTCGCGCTCCTTGTCGACCGAGCCCTCGCCGAGGACGGTCCCGATCGGACGAGCGCCGCGCTGATTCCCGCCGGCCTCGCCCTGGCCGGGACGATCGTCGCGCGCGGCGGGTGCATCCTGGCGGGTCTGCCCGCCGCCGCCGAAGTCGCCGCGCGCTGCGGCGCCGCGTTCGCCGCCCGCTGCCGCGACGGCGACGAGGTCGCCCCCAACGGCGCCGTAGCCGACCTCGCGGGCTCCGCGCGCGCGGTCCTCCGCTGCGAGCGCGTGCTCCTGAATTTCCTCGGCAGGTTGTCGGGCATTGCCACCCTGACGCGCCGGTATGCGCGGGCGCTCCACCCGACGCCCGTTTTCGACACCAGGAAGACGACGCCCGGCTGGCGGCGCCTGGAGAAGTATGCGGTCAGGGCCGGCGGCGGGCGCAACCACCGCCTGGGCCTCGACGATCAGTTCCTCGTCAAGGACAACCACCTGGCCGCGCTGGCGGCGGCCGGCGGCGCGCGGCCGCTCCACGAACTCGTCGCGGCCATGCGCGCGGCGGCGCCGGGCCTCGCAATCGAGATCGAGGTGGAGAACGAGGACGACTTCCGGGCCGCGGTGCTCGCGGGCGCCGACATCGTCATGCTCGACAATTGGACCACGGACGCCATGCGCGCCGCGCTCGCCTGGCTGGACACGCGCGGCGCGCGCCGGGTCCGAATCGAGATCTCGGGCGGCGTCACGTTGGCGCGGGCGCCGGAACTTGCCGGGCTCGGCGCCGACCGCGTGTCGGTCGGCGCCCTCACCCACGCCGCGGTCTGGTGCGATTTCGCCCTGGAAGTCGCGCCGGCGGGCGCGACGGGCCGCGGACTTTGAATCGGAACCGGCTCCCCCTAACCCCTTCCCCTCCTCGCGCTTGCGCGCGCCGCGCTTTGAATCTCCGCCGCCGGGGTTTAGAATGGCCCGCATGGATCCTATTCCGGAGTCCAGCGAGGAACGCTCAGACGAAGGCCGGTCGGACACGCCGGACCCGCCCGCCGCGGCGCCCAAGCCGTCGTCGCTGCGAAAGGAGCTGGCCGCCCTAGCGCTCCTCTGCTTGGCGGCGGTGGCCATTGCCCTCGTTCTGCGGCTCTACGTGGCCCAGGCCTACGAGATCCGCGGCCGGTCCATGCTGCCCACCTACCACGACGGCGACAAGGTGCTGCTCCTCAAGCTGGCTCCGTCGCTCCTCCCCATCGCCCGGGGCGACATCGTGATCTTCGCGCATCCGGGACACCCCGACCGCGATCTCGTCAAGCGCGTGGCGGGCGTCGCCGGCGACAAGGTGCACATCGGCGCGCGCGGCGATCTGTACGTCAACGGCGTCATGGTCGAGTCCCTCAGCCCCGCTCGGCGGGAAGGCCGAGCGCGCAGCCGCAACTGGACGGTCCCGAAAGACGCCTTCTTCGTCCTCGGCGACAACCGCGCCAACAGCCAGGACAGCCGAGATTTCGGCTCCATTCCCGCCGAACTCCTGAAGGGCAAGGTCCTGTTCCGCTGGTGGCCCTTGGGCGGGCACCCGGGCGCCCCGCCGGAAGACGCCGGCGAATGAGGGCCACGGCGCGCGCCCGCCCGACGCCCGCCGACAACGATCGGGAAGCCCGTGTCGCTTCTGTAATATTCCGGCGGCAACCGGCGCTTCCGCAACCTCCGCCCGCGACGAAGCTTGCCGGCGCGCGCCTCTCGCCGGCCTCGGCAAAGAGTCTTGACGCAACCGAGCGCAACCTTTATCATCCCAAGTTGAGGCAGTAAAAGACTCGCCCGGCCCTGTTGTGCACCGCAGTGCGCGCGGAGACATGCCCTGGTGCGCAGCATCCGAAGGAGAAATGGGTACCTGCCACGGTGCCGGTGTGCACGGCTCAGGCCCGCCGGTCATGTTTTTACTATGCCTCCAGGAGGATCTCCGTGGAAAGACTGAGTGTCGGGCAAATCCTCGTGCGCATGGGAGTCATCTCCTCCGACCAGATCACCAAGGTCCTTGATTTCGCCAAGAGCAACAACATCCGTTTCGGCGAAGCCTGCCTGCAGCTCAGCCTGTGCAACGAGGAACAGGTCTACCGCGCCCTCGCCAAGCACTACCACCTTCCCTTCGCCAATTTGGCGGGTAAGACGATCCCGGCCGAGCTGGTCGATCTGGTCCCCAAGGAAGTGGCGGTCGAGCACCGGATCGTCCCCGTCGCCGCCCGCGACGGCCAGCTCACCGTCGCCATCTGCGATCCGTCGGACTTTTTCGTCATCCAGGACAACCTGAGGTTTCTCCTCAACCGCGAGGTCGGCTGCGCGCTGGCCACGCCGCAGGCCCTCGACGAGGCGCTGGACCACCACTACCGCCTGACGGGCGATCTGAGCAGCGTCATCGGCGAGGCCGAGGCGGTCCACGCCCAGGCGGGCGGCCCCGGCCAGGAGGAGTCGCTGGATGCCAACGACGCGCCGATCATCAAGCTCGTCACGCATCTCATCTCCACCGCGATCAAGGATCGCGCCAGCGACATCCACGTCGAGCCCATGGCGGACCGCGTGCGCGTCAGGGTCCGCATCGACGGCGTCTGCATCGAGCGCGAGCCCTATCCCAAGAAGCTGCAGGGCCCCATCATTTCGCGCATCAAGATCATGTCCCGCATGGACATGGCCGAGAAGCGGCGCCCCCAGGACGGCCGCATCATGATGAAGATCCACGGCCGCGAGATCGACTTCCGCGTCTCGGCCCTGCCCGCCACGAACGGCGAGAGCGTGGTGATGCGAATCCTCGACAAGGAGAAGGCCCTCGTCGATCTGGAATCCCTCGGGTTTCACGAGGCCGACTTCATGCGGTTCGAGCGCATCATCAAGCGGCCGACGGGCATCTTCCTGGTCACCGGCCCCACGGGCTCGGGCAAGACGACGACGCTGTACGCCGCGCTCAAGAAGCTCAACCGGCCCGACGTCAAGATCATCACCGCGGAGAACCCCGTCGAGTACTGCATCGCCGGCATCAACCAGGCCGAGGTCCGCCACGAGATCGGGATGACGTTCCAGCGCATCCTGCGCGCCATGATGCGCCAGGCGCCGAACATCATCCTCGTGGGCGAGATCCGCGACCGCGAGACGGCCGATATCGCCATCCAGGCGGCCCTCACGGGCCACCTGGTGTTCTCCACGCTTCACACCAACGATGCGCCCTCGGCCATCACGCGCCTGGTGGACATCGGCGTCAAGCCCTTCCTGGTGGCTTCGGCCGTCATGGCGGTGATGGGGCAACGCCTCGTGCGTATGCTCTGCCCGAAGTGCCGCGAGCCCTGCGAGCTGACCGACGTGGAGCTCAAGCAGATCGGCATCACCCGGCACCAGGCCGAGGGCGGCACGCCCCACCGCGCCGTCGGCTGCGGCGAGTGCAATTTCTCCGGCTACCGCGGCCGCAAGGGCATCTTCGAGCTCATGGAGATGTCGCCGGACCTGCGGGAGATGACCTTCCACAAGCGCCCGACCATGGAAATCCGCGCCAAGGCGCGCAGCGAAGGCATGGTCACGCTCCAGGAGGACGGCGTCCGCAAGATCCTCAACGGCATGACCACCATCGAGGAGATTCTGAGGGTCACGCACTCTTCGGAGTTCGTGACGACGACCTAAGCACAAGGAGCGCGCCGCATGGCAAAGAGAAAGCTGCTCGGCCAGGTGCTCAAGGAAATGAACCTTCTGTCGGAGTACGACATTCAGCAGGGGCTCCGAGAGCAGAAGGAGAAGGGCGGCACGCTGGGCGCGATCCTCCTGGCGAAGGGCGCCGTGACCAATGACGACCTGCACGTGGCCCTCGGCGTCCAGGCCGGCATGGAGCCCCTGGATCTCGATCAGATCGACATCGCCCAGGAAGTCATCGACCTGGTGCCGGCCAATTTCGCCGAGAACTACGGCGTCGTGCCCGTCACGTTCGACGGCGCCACCCTGAAGGTGGCGCTGCTGGATCCCTTCAACATCCAGGTGCTCGACGACCTGAAGTTCATCGTCAAGGAGGCCGCGGAGGTCAAGGCCGTCATCTCCAAGCCCGAAGCCGTCACGCGGGCCATCGACCGCTACTACGCCGGCAAGGCGGACTCCATCGCGGACATGTTCGGCAAGGCCGAGGATTTCGTCATCGAGGACAAGCGCGAGGACATCGGCGATATCGCCCAATTGGAGCGCGACGCCAACGCCACGCCCGTCGTGAAACTCCTCAACATGGTGCTGCTCCAGGCCATCAAGGACCGCGGCTCGGACATCCACTTCGAGCCCTTCGAGCGGGAGTTCAAGATCCGCTACCGGGTGGACGGCGTCCTGTACGAGATGATGCCGCCGCCGCTCCAACTCGCGCGCGCCGTCATCAGCCGCATCAAGGTCATGTCGAACCTCGACATCGCCGAGACGCGCCTGCCTCAGGACGGCCGCATCGAGCTGGTCATCGCCGGCCGTCCCGTCGATTTGCGCGTCTCGACCCTACCCACCATGTTCGGGGAGAGCGTCGTGTTGCGCGTGCTCGACCGGGCGAACGTGGCGTTGGATCTGGAGCGCATCGGCCTGCGGCCCGATGAACTGCGGACTTTCAGGGCGCTGCTCGGCAAGCCCGACGGCATCGTGCTGGTGACGGGTCCGACCGGCTCCGGCAAGACCACGACGCTGTACTCGGCGCTCCAGGAGCTCAACACCGTCGACATGAAGCTGATCACCACCGAGGACCCCGTCGAGTACGACATCGACGGCCTCATCCAGGTGCCGATCAACGAGGAGATCGGCGTGACCTTCGCCGCCTGCCTGCGCAGCATCCTGCGCCAGGACCCCGACATCATCCTGGTCGGCGAGATCCGCGACCTGGAAACCGCCCAGATCGCGGTGGAATCCTCCCTCACCGGGCACATCGTGTTCAGCACCCTGCACACCAACGACGCGCCGTCCTCGGTGACCCGTATCATCGACCTGGGCTTGGAGCCCTTCCTTTTGACGGCCACGCTGGAGGCCATTATCGCCCAGCGACTCGTGCGCCGCATCTGTCTCGCCTGCCGCACCGAGTACGAACCGACCGACGAGGAGCTCTTCGAGCTCGAGCTCACCCGCTCCGACGTCATCGGGCGCACGTTTTTCTACGGCAAGGGCTGCAAGGAGTGCAACGGCACCGGCTACCGGGGCCGCATCGGTCTTTTCGAGTTCATGGTGATGACCGACCGGCTGCGCGAAATGATCATGACGCACGCCTCCACCTCCGCGCTCCGCAAGGCCGCGCAGGAGGACGGCATGCGCACCCTGCGCGAGAGCGGTCTCCTGCACATCTTCGACGGCGTCACCACCATCGAGGAAGTCGTGCGCGAGACCATTGCGGTAGGCTGAGGCGCGCGCCGCGGGAAAGGAGCGACGAGATGCCAGTATTCGCCTACGAGGCCGTCGACCGGCAAGGCAAGACGGTCCGCAACCGGGTCGAGGCCGGCAGCAAGGAAGATGCGATGCGCCGGCTCAGGTCGCAGGGCTACAAGCCGACCAAAGTCAACGAGGTCGTCAAGAAGGCCAAAGTCGAGGCGGGTAAGAAGAAGGCGCGCGGGCTCGCGGCGCTCGGTCGAATCTCCCGCGGGCAGCTCACGCAGTTCACGACCCAACTGGCGACGCTCCAGGACGCCGGCCTGCCCATCGTGCGCAGCCTCAAGATCCTGGAAAACCAGCAGCGGCCCGGCAAGCTCAAGGACATCATCGGCGAGGTCGCCGGCGATGTGGAGGGCGGCAGCACCTTTTCCGAGGCCCTGGCCAAGCATCCCAAGGTGTTCGACATCCTGTACGTCAGCATGGTCAAGGCCGGCGAGGCCGGCGGCGTCCTGGACACCATTCTGCGCCGCCTCTCCGACTTTCAGGAGAAATCGCTCCGCCTCAGGAAGAAGGTCCAGGGCGCCATGTACTACCCCGTGGTGGTCATCGTCATAGCCCTGGGGATCCTGACCTTCATCCTCAGCTATGTCGTGCCGCAGTTCGATAAGATGTTCAAGGAACAAGGCGGAGAGCTCCCCGCCGTCACCCAGCTCCTGATGGACATGTCCGAGGCCGTCAAGGCTTACTGGTATCTCCTGCCCGGCGTGCCGTTCCTGTTCTGGTTGTTCCTCAAGCTCATCGGCCGCTCCCGCAAGGGCCGCTACAACATCGACGCCTTCAAGCTCAAGGTGCCCATCTTCGGCACGGTCATGAAGAAATCCATCGTCTCGCGCTTCTGCCGCACCCTGGGAACCTTGATCGCGTCGGGCGTGCCCATCCTCGAGGCCCTCGGCATCGTCAAGGACGCCGTCGGCAACCTGGTGGTGTCCACGGCCGTCGAGAACGTGCACGGGAGCATCCGCGAGGGCGAGACCATCGCCGAGCCGCTCAGGCAATCGGGCGTGTTCGACGATCTCATCGTCAACATGATCAGCGTCGGGGAGGAAACCGGCGAACTGGACAAGATGCTCTCCAAGATCTCGGACAATTACGACCTGGAGGTCGACGTCGCCGTGGAGAGCCTCACCCGCGTGCTGGAGCCTCTGATCATCGTGGTCCTGGGCCTCATGGTGGGCTTCATCGTCATTGCGCTCTTCATGCCGCTGATCAACCTCGTCCAGACCATGGGCGGCAAGACCTAACCGGAAGTCCGCGCTTACCGGCACTTGCCGCCCCGGGCGGAGCCCTGCGGCGGCGCGGGCCGTCCATCCGATTCAGGAAGCAGCCGGAACCGGAGTCCGAGCCGGAAATACGCCCGCGGCATCTTGACCGCCGCGGTCTCATCACCGTACTATTGTCTGGCTCACCGGCGAACGCATACGGAGGCACGCATGGCGCAGCTCGATCAGGAGCAGTCTTTCAGGAAGCGGTTCAGGGTTTGGTTCCGGAAGAACGAGAAGCTCTTCTGGGTGTGCCTTCTGGTCTTCGTCTGCTTCTCCTTCGGCATGACCGGGGTCATGGAGATGGTGATCGGCGACCCCGGCCGCGACGCGGTGTTCGCCTGCGACGGCAGGTATTACACCGAGCACGACTGGCGGCAGATCAACACCTGGCTCGCCGACATCGCCAACATCAGCCCCAACCTGAACTTCCGGCAACTCGTCGTCGGCCGCCAGCGCCTCGTTGACGGCCAGGGGCCGGACCTCGTGACCTCCCTTCTCCCCACCTTCCTGGCGGCGGCCGCCGAGGCGGATCGGCTCGGCATAACCGTCTCGCCCACCCGCATCTACGCCGTCGTCAAGGATCTGTACCGCCACCATGCGACCGTGAAGAAACTGCAGAAGGAAGCCAACTACCGGAGCATGTCCGACGAGGAACAGAACGCGCGCTTCAGGGAGCTTTTCGAAGCGACCCCATGGAGCCTGGACGGATACCACGCGTGGATCCGGGAACGCGGTTTCGCGGTCCCCGATTTCGAGTACGCCCTCGGCCTCCTCCTGAAAGTCGCCGCCTTGCGCGACTTCCACTTGTCGGCCGGCGTGACGAGCACGCCCGATCTGTACTCGGCCTACGTGCGCGAGAACCGCGCGGTGACCCTCCGAGTGGCGCGCCTGGACTCCGAAAGCCTGCTCGGGTCGCTGTCCCGCACGCCGACCGACGAGGAACTGCGCGCCTACTACGCCAAGAACCAGGAGAAGTTTTTCCAGCCCCATCGGGTGCGGTTTTCGTACCTGAAGACGCCGCTGGCCCACTTCGAGTCCCAGGTGACACCCAGCGAGGAGGATCTCCTCAAAGAGTATCAGCGGGTCAGGGTGCGCAAGTACCTCAAGGATCCCCTCGAGCAGCCTCCCGCCCTCGACTACCCTTTGACGCCGGAGGAAGCGGCGCAGGCCGATCTGGCCTACTACAAGCCCTTCGAGGAGGTGAAGGACGAGATCAGGGCCGAGATCGTCAAGCGCGAGGGGCGCTCCCAGTCCCACGCGCTGGCGACCCAGATCGCCCGGCTGCTGAACCCGCCGCCGGCCCCGCCGCAGCCCGGCGCGGCCGAGCCGGCGGAGCCTCCGGCGCCCAAGACGCCCCAGGAGATCGCCGCGGAGCGGCCGTTCCTCCAGTTCGGCGAAACCGAGTTCTTCGGCAAGGACGATGCCGAGAAGGTCCTGGGCGAGATGTACGCCGCCGGCCAGGTGAACCGGTGGATCAAGGACGTCGCCGAGGACAAACCGCTGGCGGCCCCGCAGAGCTTCCTGTCGTCCCCCGACGGAACCGTGCTCTTCCTCGTCTGCGCCGTCACCGGCGAGAAGGAGCGTCAGCTCGATTTCGAGGAGAGTCGGGACCAGGTCTTGAAAGCGGTCAACCTGGCCGCCGCATTCGAGGTCGCCGCTAAGAAGGCGGGCGATGCGCTCCTGCGCCTGCGCGAGGGCGCGGCGCTCGCCGAGGCGCTCCCCGAGGCGCGCATCGAGGTCTGCGGGCCCTACACCTTCGCCGCTTGCGCCAACACGCAGCTCCTTGCCAATCCCTACCAGTACGCCCAGTACAACGTGACTCCCGAGCAGGTGCTCCAGTTCGCCGTCAAGTACGGCACGATCAAGCCGGGCGGCGAGACGCTGGAACGCGGCGTCGAGCGGGAGATCGTCAAACAGCTCTTCATCGAGCTCCGGCCCGAGGACAAGTTCCTTCCGCAGCCTCTCGAGGAGGAGGTCGGCGGGCGCTGGTACATCGTGAGCATCGCGGAGCAGACGCAGCCCGATCCCGGCGGCTTCACCGAGGAAAAGAAGAACGAGCTCCGGGCCCGCATCGACATGGAGCGCCGCCTCGGGCGCCTGGTGGGCGATTGGCCGGCGTACCTGCAGGAGCTCTTCCGGGAGCACATCACGCTGGCCGCGCGGATGCGTAGCTAGCCCCGGCGGCTACGCTTCCCCGCGCCCGGCCCGGACCGGGTTCCAGATCCGCTCCAGCGCGGCCTTGATGGCCTCCGCGGCCTCTCGGTACGCCTCGCGATCGCCTCCCGCGGGATCGTCGATCTCGTCGGGCGCCGCCAGGAGTCGGGCCTTGTCCTCCGCCTCGGGGTACTGGTCGGCGATGTACCGGAGCTCCGCCCGGGACATGCAGAGCACGATGTCCGCTTCCTTGAGGAGCGCGCGCGTGACGGCGCGCGTGCGATGCTTCGCCAGCGAGAGCCCGAATTCCCGCGCCACGCTGACGGCGGGGATGCTGGCCCGCCTGCCCGACCCGGCGTGGGTGCCCGCGGACCGGAAGCGGAAGCCGAGCTGCTCGAGCTCCTCCGTTTCCAACCCCAGGTGCGCCGCCGCCATGGCGGCGGCGAAGGCCGCCGCCATGGGCGAACGGCAGGTGTTGCCCTCGCACACGAAGAGATAGGTTTTGCCGGCGATGAGCCGCTCGATCATGTCGCGGCTAATTAAGCCTTCGCGCAGGAGCCGCCAGGATCCTCTGCCGCAGGCGACGATCGTCGACGGCTCCTTGATGAACGCCGGACCGGCGTCCAACACCAGATCAAGCCCTTCGGGGAAATAACGCAGAACCTGCGCCGCGTCCACCGCCGGCGCGGCGCCCTTTGGGTTGGCGCTGGGCACGGCCAGCGCCGTGCCGCAGGCCCGCAGCAGCGCCTGGGCCACCGGGTGCGCCGGCACCCTGATCCCGAGCCCCGGCCCCCCCGCGCTGACCCGCGCCTCCCCAAAAACGAGCGTAAGCGGCCCCGGCCAATAATGCTTCATCAGCGGCCGCGCCCGGATCGGCACCGCGGTGAGAAGCTCGCAGGCGCGCGCCGCATCTTCCACCTGCACCCCGAAAGGTTCCTCGCGCCCGCGCTTCTTGAGCGCCCGCAGCCGCTCCATGCCGCCCTCGTGCTCCAGGCACGCGGCCAAGCCGTAGACCGTCTCGGTGGGCACGGCGATGACGCCGCCGCCGCGAAGGACGCGCGCGGCGCGTTCGATCGCTTCCCGCTGGGGGGTCTCCGGCGAGATCGAAAGCAGTTCCACAGCCATGGCTATGCACCATGCTACCTGCGGGCGGAAGCCGGCGCAAGCCGGACGGGCCCTTGCGGCGGCGGGCGCCGACCGTTACTTTCGATGCCGGCGCCGCGCGGCGCCGAAGGAGGAGATCGAACCATGGTGCTTGTCGCCGGAACGACCGCAATCGACACGATCCAGACGCCGGACAGCGCGCCCCGGGAATGCATCGGCGGGTCGGCGGTGCATTTCGCCTACGCGGCGGCGCTCTTCGGCCCCGTGCGCATCGTGAGCATCGCCGGCGACGACTTCCCGCCCGACGCCTTGCGCCGCCTCGAGGCCCGCGGCATCGACACGGCCGGCATTCGGATCGCGCCCGGCAAGACGTTTCGCTGGTCGGGCAAATACCTGGCCGACATGGATCACCGGGAAACCCTGGCGACCGACCTCAACGTGGCGGCTTCCTGGGAGCCCGAGGTGCCGCCGGCGTGGTCCGACACGCGCGTCGTGTTCCTCGCCAACGGCTCGCCGCGGTTCCAGCGCGCGGTAATGGCCCAGGTCGCGGCGCCCGACATCGTCGTCTGCGACACCATGGACTACTGGATCGAGTCGGAGCGCGCCGAGCTCGACGCCCTCTTGCGGGAAGTGGACGGCATCCTCATGAACGAAGACGAAATCCGGATGTACACCGGCGAGGCATCGTCCATCCGCGCGGCGCAGAACCTCCTCAGCCTCGGCCCGGAGTTCATCATCGTCAAGAAGGGCGCCCACGGAGCGCTTCTGGCCACGCAGTGGGGCGTGGATGCCCTGCCCGCCTATCCCGTGGCGCGGGTCTGCGATCCGACCGGCGCCGGCGACAGCTTCGCGGGCGGATTCCTGGGATACCTGGGGGCCGCGCCGAGCATCCGCGACCGCGAGACCCTGAAGCGCGCCCTGGCCCGCGCCGCGTGCGTCGCCTCCTTCAACGTGGAGGACTTCGGCGCCGCGCGGTTGGAAAGCCTCACCGCGGAGGAGTTCCAGCACCGCGTCCGGGAGTACGCGCGCATGCTCTCGATCGGGTGACCCGTGCGCACGTTCATTGCCGTCGACACCGACCCGGACATCCGTCAAACCCTCGGCCGCGCCGTCGGCGAACTGCGGTCGCTGGCGCCGGGCGTCAAGTGGAGCGACCCGGCCGCGATGCACATCACGCTGCGCTTCCTGGGCGAGGTTCCGGACCGCGACCTGCCCGCCGTGATCGCGGCGGCGCGGGAGGCGGCGCGCGGCGCCGGTCCATTGACGCTGGCGCTCGGGGCGCCGGCGAGCTTCGGCGGCGCCGAGCCGCGGGTTTTGTTTCTCGGAATCGAGGGCGAAACCGCGGCGCTGAGCGCTCTGCGGGCGGCCCTGGAAGACCGCCTCGCCGCTCGGGGCTTCGGCCGCGAGGCCCGGGCCTTCTCCCCGCACTTGACCCTCGGCCGGCCGAAGAAAGGCCCTGTCCCGCCCTCCTGGCGCGACTTCACCCCGGCCGGGGTCAAGGAGTGGACCGTCGAGGAGCTGACCGTATACGCGAGCACGCTCACGCCGGCCGGGCCGGTCTACACCGCCCTGGCCCGCTGCGCCCTCGGAGACGAGGGCGCGCCGCCGGCGGCGGAAACCGCGGACAACCGATAACTGAATCATGAAGTCACAACAGGCGCGCACGACGTTCACCGAGTTCTTCGTGGAACGGGGCCACGCACGGCTGGCTTCCAGCCCGGTGATCCCCCACGGCGACCAGACGATCCTCTTCACCAACGCGGGCATGAACCAGTTCAAGGACGTGTTCTGCGGCCGCGAGAAGCGCCCGTACACCCGGGCCGTCACGGCCCAGAAGTGCATCCGCGCCGGGGGCAAGCACAACGATTTGGACAACGTGGGCCGCACCGGCCGGCACCTGACTTTTTTCGAGATGCTCGGCAACTTCTCCTTCGGCGACTACTTCAAGAAGGAAGCGATCCGCTGGGCGTGGGACCTGCTCACCGGCGGGTACGGTCTCCCCGCCGAGCGGCTGTACGCCACGGTGTTCCGCGACGATGACGAGGCTTGGGATATCTGGCGCCGGGACATCGGACTGGCGCCGGAGCGCATCGTCCGGCTCGGCGAGAAGGACAATTTCTGGAGCATGGGCGACACGGGCCCCTGCGGCCCGTGTTCGGAGATCCTCTTCGACCGCGGCGCGCGGCATTCCTGCGGCGCGCAATGCGGGATCGGCGCCTGCGACTGCGATCGATTTTTCGAGCTCTGGAACCTCGTCTTCATGCAGTTCGATCAGGCGGCCGGCGGCGCGCGCGTGCCCCTGCCCAAGCCCAGCATCGACACCGGCATGGGCCTGGAGCGCCTCTGCATGGTGCTGCAGGACGTCGAATCGGTGTACGAGACCGACCTCCTCTCGGCGCTCATCGACAAGGTGGCGGCCCTTAGCGGGCGGCCCTACGACCGCGGCAAGGACGGGTTGCCGCACCGGGTCATCGCCGACCATATCCGCAGCCTCGCCTTCGCGCTGGCCGACGGCGCCTTTCCCGCCAACGACGGCCGAGGCTACGTGCTGCGGAGGATTCTGCGCCGCGCCGCCCGCTACGGGCACATGCTCGGCTTCCGGGAGCCCGTGCTCTTCCGCCTCATCGATGTCGTCGTCGAGCTCATGGGCGCGGCGTACGCCGAGCTGCCGCCGCGGCGCGCCGCCATCGCCGAGATCATCAAGAACGAGGAGGAGCGCTTCGGCGCGACCCTCGACCAGGGCCTGGCCCGCTTCGCGGAGATCACCGCGAAGTTGAAGGCGGAGAAGCCCGCGGCGCCGGCCGTAAGCGGCAGGGATGTGTTCCTGCTGCACGACACCTACGGCTTCCCTCCGGATCTCACGGCCCGCATGGCCGAGGAGGAAGGCTTCGCGGTGGACGAGCAGGAGTACCGTAAACTGATGGAGGCCCAGCGCGAGCGTTCCCGCGCCGGCGCCAAATTCGCCGACGTCCTGGCCGACGGCATCGAATGCGCGGACGCCCCCCCGACGCGCTTCCGCGGCTATGACGTTCTGAGTCTGGCCACCGAAATCGTCGCCGCCGCCGAACTGGAGGACGGCCGCGCGGCCGTCGTCCTGGCCGAGACCCCGTTCTACGCCGAGGCGGGAGGGCAAGCGGGCGACACGGGCATCATCGAGGGGCCGACCTTCCGCATGGCGGTGGAGGACACGCAGAAACGCGGCGTCCACTACCTGCATATCGGCCCTCTGGAAGGCGAGGGAGCCGCCCCGGGCGCAAAGGTCACGGCCCGCGTCGACCCGACCGCGCGCGCCGCCACGCAGCGCCACCACACCGCGACGCATCTGCTCCAGGCCGCCCTCAGGGCCGAGCTCGGCGCGCATGTCGAGCAGCGCGGCTCCCGCGTCGCGCCGGATCGGCTGCGCTTCGACTTCACCCACTTCGCCGCGATCCCGCCAGAAACGCTCAGGCGCATCGAGCGCCGCGTCGCCGAGAGCATCGTGGCCAACAAGGCCCTCGCGGTGTCGGTCGTCCCCATCGCCCAGGCCCTCGCCAAGGGCGCGATCGCCCTCTTCGGCGAAAAGTACGGCGAAGAGGTCCGGGTCGTCGACATTCCCGGCCTCTCAACCGAACTGTGCGGAGGCACGCACTGCGCCCGCACCGGCGACATCGGATTCTTCCGCATCCTGAGCGAGGGATCGGTCGCGGCGGGAGTGCGCCGCCTGGAAGCCCTCGCCGGTCCCGAGGCCCTCGCCGTGTCGTACGAGGCCGAGGACACCCTCGACCGCTGCGCGAAGGCGCTCAAGACGGCGCCGGCGGCGCTCCCGGCCCGCATCGAGGCCCTCAGGGAGGAACTCCGCGAGCTGAAGCACAAGAGCGCCCAAACGGGACCGCGGGAGATCGAGCACGGCGAGGAGCGCTTGGGTCCGATCACCGCGTCCTGGCATATCTACGCCGACGCCGGGGCCGACGAACTGCGCGCCATCTGGGACCGGCAAAAAGATCGCGTCCGAGGCACGCTTCTGGCCCTCTTCGGAAAGAGCGAGGACGCCGTCCACCTCCTCGTCTGCCTCTCGCCCGACCTCAGAAACCGCCGGGGCCTGCACGCCGGAAAGCTGGCCCAGATCACCGGCAAGGCCATGGGCGCCGGCGGCGGCGGCCGGCCCGAAATGGGCCAGTCGGGGGGCAAGAATCCCGCGGCGGTCCGGGAGGCCGCGGCCGCGTTTCTGGCGGCGGCGAAGGCTCAGGCGGCCGAGAGCGCTTGACGCTGCCGGTCGCCCCCGCCTGTTCCCGCCCTCCCTGATTCTGCAGCGCTGGGTTCCGCGGCGGGGTGGGACAAGCCTCTTGACACCGCACCGGCGTAGCCTAGAATTGGACGTTTTGTTATTCGGCGGCCCCGAGGCCGGCGACGCCGTCGCTCGGGCGCCCGGAAAGGACAACGCCATGGCGGTCCCAAAGCGCAGGATTTCGAAAACCCGGCGGCGCAAACGCCGTTCCCACGACGGACTGGCGAAGCCGGTTCTCGTACACTGCGGGCGCTGCAGCACGCGAACCGAACCCCACACGATCTGCAACGAATGCGGATTCTACCGGGGCAAAGCCGTCATTGAAGTCGAGGAGGGGGTCTAGCCGCTACGTATGGTGACGCTTGCCGTCGATGCCATGGGCGGAGATGATGCGCCCCGAGAGATCGTCAAGGGCGTGGTTTACGCCGCCGAGCAGAGCGCCGAGACGCAGTACCTCCTAGTCGGGCGCCAGGCCGCCATCGAGGCTGAACTCTCCCAGTTCGCCCCGGCGCGCGACCGCATCGCCGTCGTCGAAGCCCCGGACGTCATCGAGATGGACGAGGTGCCCGTCGAGGCGCTCAAGCGCAAGCGCGGCGCCTCGATCACCCGCGCCGTGGGACTCGTCCGCCAGGGCAAGGCGCAAGCCATTGTCAGCGCCGGCAACACCGGCGCGGCCGTCGCCGCCAGCTACATGAGCTTGGGGACCCTGAAGGGCATCCGCCGGCCCGGCATCGCCGCCACGTTCTACGTCAAGGAGCAGCCCGTCGTCATCATGGATGTCGGCGCGAACATCCACTGCAAGCCCGCCGATCTGCTCCGGTACGGCATCATGGCCTCCCTCTACGCCCAGGAGGTGCTCGGCGTCCGCGCGCCGCGCATCGGTCTCCTGAACATCGGCGAGGAGGAGAAAAAGGGCATCGCGCTCACCCGCGAGACCGCCGAACTCTTCCAGCGCGCCGAACCGGAAATCGCCTTCGTGGGCAATGTCGAGGGCGATGCGCTCTTCCGCGGGCTGTGCGATGTCATCATCTGCGACGGATTCGTGGGCAACATCGTGCTGAAGGTCTCCGAGGGCCTGGCGGAGAACGTGATGCAGGTGTTCATGGACGAGTTCGAGAAATGCTCGGGCGCCGGAGCGGCGCTGGACATGTTCCACGCCGCGCTCGACCGCTTCAGGTGGCGCATCGACTACGCCGAGCAGGGCGGCGCGCCGCTGCTCGGCGTCAACGGCGTGTGCATTGTCTGCCACGGGCGCTCGCAGGCCCGCGCCATGGCCAACGCCATGCGCTGCGCCGTCCGCATGGTGCAGAAGAACCTCAACCACAAGATCGAGGCGCTTGCCGCCCGCGTGACGCCGCTCCTTGCGGAAGTGGACTGACCGCATGGCTTCGGCAGTCTTTCAGGGTCCCGGCCGGATGAAGCGCGCGGTGTTCGCGGGCACGGGCTCCTATCTTCCCGCGCGCCGGATGACCAACGCCGACCTGGAGCGCATGGTCGACACGAGCGACGCCTGGATCGTGCAACGCACGGGCATCCGCGAGCGCCGCATCGCCGCCCCCGGCGAGGCGACTTCCGACTTGGCGCTGCCCGCGGCGCGCGCGGCCCTCGCGGACGCGTCGCTGGCCGCCGAGGATCTCGACGCCATCATCGTCGCCACCATGCTCGGCGACCGGCTCGTGCCCGCGACGGCCGCCCGGATCCAGGCCGACCTCGGGGCTCGGCGCGCCGCCGCCTTCGATTTGAACGCGGCCTGCACCGGATTCATTTACGCCCTGGCGGCGGGCGCCGCCGGCATCAAGAGCGGATTGTTCCGCAATGCTCTGGTCATCGGCAGCGAGTGCAACTCGCGCATGGTCGACTGGACCGACCGCAACACCTGCATTCTCTTCGGGGACGGCGCCGGCGCGGCGGTCTTGGCGGCGGCGGACGGCGCCGGGGGCTCCGACATCCTCGCTTTCGAGCTGGGCTGCGATGGCGCCAAGGCCGACCTGATCGCCGTCGAGGCGGGCGGCACTCGGCTTCCGACCACCCCGGAAACCGCGGCGGCCGGGCGGCACTTCCTGACCATGAACGGCCGGGAAGTGTTCAAGTTCGCGGTCAACTCCATTTGCCGGATGCTCACGGACCTCTGCGCGCGGAACGGCATCGCCTTGAACGACATCGCCCTGTGCGTCCCCCACCAAGTCAACTACCGCGTCATCGAGGCCTGCTGCGAGCGGGTTCCCCTTCCGCTGGACCGGTTCTACCTGAACATCGATCGGTGCGGCAACACTTCGGCGGCGTCGATTCCCATCGCGCTGGACGAGGCCGTCCGCGCGGGACGCCTGGCGCGGGGCGATCTGCTCTGCTTGCTGGGCTTCGGCGCCGGCATGACCTGGGGCTCGGCGCTGGTCCGCTGGTGAGGAGCGCGGGCGATGCAGCTTCGCACGGCCGTTCTCTTCCCGGGACAGGGAGCCCAGTACGTCGGCATGGCCGCCGACCTAATCGAGCGCCTGCCCGCGGTCGCGCGCCTGTTCGCGCGGGGCAGTGAACTGACCGGCCGGGACCTGACCGCGGCGGTCAAGAACGGCCCCGAGGAGACGCTCTCCCGGACGGACGTGAGCCAGCCGGCGATCTTCCTGCACAGCATGGCGGTGCTGATGGCGATCGAGGCCCAGCGCGGCGCGCCGCTCCAGGCGGATTACACCTGCGGACTCAGTCTGGGCGAGTATTCGGCCCTGGTGTTCGCCGGGGCGGTGGACATGGAGGACGCCCTCGAGATCGTGGCGGTCCGCGGCCGTTGCATGCAGGCCGCCGCCGAGGCCGGCAAGGGCGGCATGGTGTCCTTGCTGGGGCTCGCGCTTCCGCAGGTCGAGGACCTCGTCGCCGAGGTCCGCGGCGGCGAGGTGCTCGCCGTCTCGAACTGGAACGCGCCGCTCCAGACCGTCGTCTCCGGAGAGGAGGCGGCGCTGGCCCGCATCGAGGCCCTCGCCCCCTCTCGAGGGGCGCGCCGGGTGGTGCGCCTGAACGTCGCCGGCGCCTTCCACTCCCCCCTCATGGCGCCCGCCGCGGAGCAACTGCGACCCTGCCTCGAGCGGTTGACGATTCAGCGTCCTCGGGTACCATTTATTCCTAATCGCGCGGGCCGTCCCGTGGACGATCCCGGCGAGATTCGGCGCCTTCTGATCGAGCAGGTGACGGGCGCGGTATTGTGGGCTCCGACGGTGCAGTACCTGTCGGACGCTCGGGTGGACCGGGCGATCGAGGCCGGACCGGGCCGCGTTGTGGCAGGACTCGTCAAGGGCGTCACGCGCGCTTTGGAGGTGACGCCGGCGGCGACGTGGTCCGATGCGGAAGCGTGCGCAGCCCGGACGCGGTGAGTTTACTGGAAGCTGCAGGAGAATGCGCATGACGAAAGTGGAGATCGAAAGCCAAGTGCGAGAGATTATCGTCGAGAAGTTTCAGGTGGCGCCCGAGAAAGTCACCGTCGAAGCCAAGCTCGATGCCGACCTGGGCGCCGACTCGCTGGATCTGGTGGACCTCATGATGATCCTGGAGGACAAGTTCAGCCTCGAGATCTCGGACGACCAGGCCGAGAAGATCAAGACCGTCGGGGATGTGATCGCCTACATTCTCGCGCAGAACAAGGAATAGGGAAGGCGGGCGCGGCGGGGTCGCCGGAGACGGCGTCGCCGCGCAGCGTTTCCGCTGAAGGGCCGCGTTCCCGCGCGGCCATGCGAAGGAGACAGGGCGGATGCGGCGCGTAGCGATCACGGGACTGGGCGCGATCACGCCGATCGGCATCGGCGTCGAAGCCTTCTGGCGGGGAGTTGTCGAATCCCGTTCCGGGGGCCGGGAGATCCGCAGCTTCGATCATTCCCAATTTCCCGTGCACTTCGCCTGCGAGGTCATCGATTTCGACCCCGACCCGGTCATTGACAAACGCGAGCAGCAGCGCCTCGATCGTTTCTGCCAGTTCGCCCTGTGCGTCTCCGACGAGGCCTTGAAGGATGCCGCCTTGCCCCTCGAAGCGGTGGGCCGCGAGCGGGTCGGCTGCGTCTTCGCCTCGGGTATCGGCGGCATCAAGGAAATCGAGGAAGTGCACACCAAGCTCCTCGAAAAGGGCCCGCGCGGCGTGAGTCCCTTCCTGGTCCCCAAGATGATGACGAACGCCGCCGCCGGGCAGATCGCCATCAAGTTCGGCCTCCGGGGCCCGAACTTCGCCGTCACGTCGGCGTGCGCCTCGGGCAACCACGCCATCGTGGTGGCGTACCTTCTCGTCAAGTGGGGCGAGGCGGATGTCGTCGTCACGGGGGGCGCCGAGGCCGCCGTCACGGCCCTGGGCCTGGGCGGTTTCTGCTCGGCGAAGGCGCTCTCACGCAGGAACGACGACCCGGGCCGCGCGTCGCGGCCGTTCTGCGCCGACCGCGACGGTTTCGTCATGGGCGAGGGCGCCGGGGCGCTCGTCCTGGAGGACTACGACCAGGCGGCGCGCCGCGGCGCCCGGATCTACGCCGAGGTCTGCGGCAGCGGCATGACCGACGATGCCTATCACATCACGGCGCCGCTCCCCGACGGGACCATGGCCGCGGCATGCATGCGCGACGCGGTGCAAAGCGCCGGCATCCGCCTCGAGGACGTCGACTACATCAACGCCCACGGGACCAGCACCGACTTCAACGATTCCGGCGAGACCAAGGCCATCAAGGCCGTCTTCGGACCGCACGCCTACAAGCTCGCCGTGAGCTCCACCAAGAGCCAGATCGGGCACCTCCTGGGGGCGTCCGGCGCCGTCGAGGCCGTCGCCACGGCGCTGGCGATCAAGCACCAGATCGCGCCGCCGACGATCAACTACGTGACGCCCGACCCCGAATGCGACTTGGACTACGTTCCCAACAAAGCCCGGCCGATGCCGATCCGGCACGCGCTCTCGAATTCCTTCGGTTTCGGCGGCCATAACGCAACCCTGGCCTTCCGGAGGGTGTGACCGGCCGGGCCCTCCCGGGGCCCCTACCGGGCGGCCGCGCCGCGCGCCACGGTCCCTGGACGGCGTTTCCCGGCCCCTTCCCGGCGTGACAAATTTTGTCCCTTGACGGGGCTGCGGCGCCGTTTTACTCTTCTGTGAGCCTCGGGCGCGGCGCCCGCCGGGGTCCCGCCGCACGAGGGTTGCTTGGGTCTGAATTAAGCGAGGGTTTCCGCCGGCCGCACACGCTCCCCGCAGCTTGCCTGCGAGGCGCGCCCGGCGATCCCACCGCGCAACGACGATTCTTGACCGGAAGTCGGTCGGGCAGAGGGTCCCATGGTGTGATCGGTTCGAGTGTTGGTGGTCCGCCGACTTCCGGTTGTTTGTGATTTCTCTGCGGCGTGACGGGTGGAACGCGCCGGGAGCAGGGGGATGAGCCGACAGGCCCATCTCTCTTAACGTGCCCCCAACCCACGTTCCATGGCAATGCCTCATTGCCGAGGGCCGGCTTCGCAAGAAGCAGGCCCTTTTTTTCGGCCGTCGCGCCGGCGCCGACTCAACTCTCCGGGTGCGCGATCCTCCGGAAGTATTCCTTGTAGTTGAAGGCCGGGCTCTGCAGCTCCGTGTGGCACTCCAGACACCCTTCCTCGCCTCCGCGCTCGATCGATTCGGCCGCGTTGTCCTCCACGTGCCGCGCGCCCGGGCCGTGACAGCACTCGCACCCCACGCCCCCGAACTCGGGCGTCTCCGCCGCGCTCCTGAACCCGCCCTCGAAGTAATAGCCGACGGTATGGCAGGGCAGGCACTCGGGATCCTTGTGGCTGTTGAGATCCTTGAGGGTATCGAGCGCCTTGGCATGCATGCTCTTTTCGTAAACCTGGTAGGCTTTCGCGTGACACTCGGCGCAGCGCGCGCTGCCCGTGAAGAGGCCGCGGGGGTGGGGTTTCCGCTCCGGGGCGATGCGCGCGCCCTCGAGAGCCAGCATGCCCTGGTAGTCCTTGATGAGCTGAACCACGTTGGGGTTGGCCGCCAGCTTCTCGCCCAGGGGCACCTTGACGAATTCGTGCGTCCAGCCGCCGCCGTTCTCCCCCGTCAGGCGCAGAGCGCATCCGTACTTGCCCCAGACGCCGGGCGCCACAAGGAGCGCGCCGCCGACCTTCTCGGGCGTCGTCGGATCCTCCTGCCCCACGCCCGCGACGACGACGTCGAAGAACCCGAGTTCCTGCGCCCACGCGCGCGCCTCCGGCAGCGCCGCGTGGGCGAGCAGAACCCGGCAGTCGTGGCCCGCCGCGCGTTCCGCCAGCGCTTTCCCCGCCGGAATCGGGGCTTGACAGGCGACGCCCATCATGCCGCTCACCAGTTCCGGATCCACCAGACTCGTCACGAACACCTTGACGCCCTTGGCATGGACGCTTCGGAACGGCCGGATGGTGTCCGCCAGTTCCTCGACCTTGAGGTTCGCGACGACGATCGGGACTTCCCGGCGGTTGAAAAGCTCGCCCGCCACGAATCCGCCCCCGAGGGCCAGATCGCGCTCCCCCAGACAGACCGCGTCGAAGCCCATCAGCAGATAGCTCTCAAGGATCGTCATGAACTTGAGCTCGGACTGCCGGCTCGGCTCCTTGATGAGGTTGCCGAGGTCGACGTTGACCAGGGCGCCGTTCGATGTCCGCCTGAGATCCGCCAGGAAAGTCGCGCGGCGCGGAAGTCCGCCGATCATCCCCTCGGAGCAGCCGCACGGCGTGAGGTAGCCTTGAAGCTCGCCGCCGTAGACCAGCGTCACGCTCCGGCGCGCGGCCGCCGGCGGCTCCTTCGCGGCGCCGTCGGCCGGGGACACGGTCTTCTCCGGAACGGTCGGCGCGGACTCCCCTCCCCGGGCCGCATCCCGGACGGCGCCGGCCGCGGTCTTCGGAACCGGCGCCGCCGACGGATACGGATCGCCGCCGCAGCCGGCGCTCAAGGCACACGCCGCCAGCATCGCGCCCATTGCGCGAACCATGCATTCCTCCTTTGCGCTGATCGCCCGCCGCCGCGGCTTTACGGCGTGACGAGCACCTTCAGCGGATTCCCGACGCGGTTGTTCACGTTCAAGATGGCTTTCTCGAGGTCGCTCAGCTTGACAATGCTCGAGGCCAGGCTCTTCACATCGACGAGCCCGTTGCCGATGGCATCGAGCGCGGGCGGCCAGGTCAGCGGCGCAAGCCACGAGAACTGCACGGTCTTGTCCCAGAGAATCGATTTCAGCGCCGGCACCCTAATGACCGCATCGTCCGCCGGCAGGCCGAAGAAAACCAGGCGGGCCCTGCGGCCCGAGATTTCGAAAGCGAGCTCCATGGCGGCGACGGAACCCGTCGGGGTCACGACCGCGTCGGCGAACTGCCCGTCGCTGATCTCGGCGATCTTCGCCTTCAAATCCTTGACGTAGTAGGGCGACGCGGGCTCCGCGGTGTTGCAGACCAGCTCCACGCCCGCCTTCTTGGCGACCTCCAACCGGTAGTCATCGCCCTTCGCTCCCACCAGGACCACCTTGCCCGCGCCCGAGCTCTTGATGAGCTGCGCCATCATGATGCCGATGGGACCCGGGCCGAGGACGACGCAGATGTCGCCCAGTTGGACGCCCATGCGCTTGACGCCGTGCACCGCGCAGGCGAGGGGCTCGGTCATGGCCGCTTCCTCATAGGAAACGTTGGCGGGGATCTTGTGAAGCCCCGTGTAGTGGGAGACGCAGTACTCCGCGAAGGCTCCGTCGGCGGAGACGCCCAGGACCGCCTTCTTCTCGCAGAGGTTCACCTGGCCCTTCTTGCAGACCCGGCAGGCGTTGCAGTACTGAACGGGGTCGACGGTGACGCGGTCGCCGGGGGCGAAAAGCCCCAGGCGCGCCGGTATCTCGCCCACCGCCGCGACCTCGCCGCTGAACTCGTGCCCCAGCACGAGCGGCCCCTTCCCGCTCGGGGTCTCAAGCGAGCTCTTCCCCAGATAGTAGGCGACATCGGAGCCGCAGATGCCGCAGGCCTTCACGCGGACGAGCACCTGCTCGGGGCTCACCGCCGGCACCGGCACCTCCTCAAGCTTCATCTTCTTCGCCTCGTAAAAGACTTGCGCGCGCATTTTCTTGTCGGCCATGACTTCTCCTCTCTACCGCATGTGCTTGCGGAGAAACGCGACCGCCTTCTCGGTTACTTCCCACGCCTCGGGCCAGAAACACAGATCGATCGTCCACCACTTCCCGAAGTAGCCGCCCTCGGCCTCCAGGGCCGGCAACACCCGGCCGAAGTCGATCTTGCCCTCCCCGAAGGGCCGGTGGGTGCTGGTCTCATTCCCGTGGAGCGTGCCGTCGGAATCGATGACGTGGACGTGGTTGATCTTGCCCCGAAGGAGCCGGATGAACTCCTCGACGCCGCCCTTGAGAGTCTCCTTGGCGCCGTGCTGGCGCGCGCCGACCACGGCGCACATGTAGGCGTGGCAGGTGTCGAAGAGAACGCCGAAGTTGGGGTGCCCGACCTCCTCGGCCAGGCGCGCGATTTCGCTGGGCTTGTTGAAAACGAAGCCCGGCTCGAACTCGTAGACGACCTTGACGCCGTAGCCCTCCGAGAACTCGGCGCAGCGTTTCCACATGGCGACGATGCGGTCCCACACCGCCGCGCGCTCGGCGCCGTCGTACTTGTCGGGCGGATCGACGCAGTCCACGCGAATGGCGTCGGCGCCCAGGTCGAGGCACAACTGCACGTTCTTCTTGAAAAGCTTGAAGTAGGCATCGTTCTGCAGCGCCTCCTTCGTGCCGGGCCCCGGCGTGCTCCAGAAGTCGGCGGCCACGCCCGAGACCTCCAAGCCGTGGGCGCGCAGCAGACCCGCCACGCGCCGCCGGTCATCGTCCATGGGGTAGTCATCGGGGTGGACGTGGGGCCGGAAGGCGCCGATTTCGACGCCGTCCAGGCCCAACTGCGCAACGCGCCGAACCACCGTGTCGAAGGGAACCGGGTTGTCTTGATACGGACCGAAGGTGTAGGCCCACGTGCCGATCGAGATCTTCTTGGACATAGGTTTCGCTCCTTTGGCAGCGCCGCCGTGCCGCGGGGATTCGCCCGCCCGCGCCCGCCGCGCGGGCGGCACGCGTCTATTTGAACCGCAAGACTAGGCTTCCCGCAAGGGGGCTTGGACCGGCTCGGCGCAAAATCGGCGGGAAAGGCGCTGCGACCGGGCGCGGAGCAGGCGTCCGCCTACTTTACAGGCGCTCCGGGAGGGGCGAGAATAAGCTCGCGGCGCGAACGGTCGCGCCGGTTTCGGGTACCGCGGCCCCCGGCCGCTACGGTAGGAGTCACAGATGGCCTTCGTGCACCGTGATTTTCTCGGGCTTGCCGACTACGCTTCGGACGAAATCCGCTTCCTCATCGGGCGGGCGCTCGACGCCAAACGCGGCAAGCGGCTGCCGTCCCTGGCCGGCAAGACGCTCGCGGCGATCTTCTTCAACCCGTCGCTCCGCACGCGGCTCTCCTTCCAGATCGCCATGGATCGGCTCGGCGGCCGCGCCATCCTCGTCAACGCCGGGAGCGATCTGTGGGCGCTGGAGTTCGACGAGGGCGCCGTCATGGACGGCGCCACGAGCGAGCATGTGAAGGAGGCCGCGCGCGTCCTGGACCGCTATGTGGACGCCCTTGCCATCCGCGCCTTCCCCATGTTCCGATCCTGGGACCAGGACCGCGGGGACACCGTGATCCGGTCTTTCGCGCGCGAGGCCAGGGTGCCGGTCATCAACATGGAGTCCGCCATGGAGCATCCGTGCCAGGGCCTGGCGGACGCCGTGACCATCACCGAACGCCTGGGCACGACCACGGCGCGTCCCTTCTGCCTCACCTGGGCGTGGCACCCGAAGGCGCTGCCGCTGGCCGTGCCTCACTCGGCGCTGCTTGCCGCGGCGCACCTCGGCATGGAGGTGCGCCTGGCCTGCCCGCCGGGCTACGAGCCCGATTCCGAGACTCTCGCCAAGGTCAAGGAGCTCGCCGTCGGCGGCGGCGGCGGCTTGGAGATCTTCCACGACCAGGCCGCGGCGATCAAGGGCGCTCAGGTCGTCTACGCCAAAAGCTGGGCGAGCATCGCCCGCTGGGGCGACGCCGAGGCCGAGAAAGCCGCCCGAAAAGAGCTGCGGGGTTGGCAGGTGACGGGCCGGGCCATGGAAACCACCGCCGAGGGGTTCTTCATGCACTGCCTGCCCGTCAGGCGCAACGTCGTCGTGGCGGACGAGGTCCTCGACGGGCCGGCCTGCGCCGTGTACGACGAGGCCGAGAACCGTATCTGGGCTCAGATGGCGGTGCTCAGCGCCGTCGTGGGAAGGTAGCGCCCGGCATGGCCGCGTCCGTGCCGCGCAGCGCGGCCGGCGCCCTCCGCGCCGGACACCGGGCCCTCGACGAGGGCGACCCGCAACAGGCCCTCGAGTGCGCGGAGGCGCTCCTCGGCGTCCGCCCCAAATCGATACGGGCGGCAGGCCTGAAAGCCCTCGCTCTCCACGGCCTGGATCGCTCCGAAGAGGCGCTTGAGGTCCTGGAGGCCGGCGCGGCTCTCGATCCCTCGCATCACCTGCCGCCCCTCCTTCAGGCGGTCGTCCGCCACGACCTCGGCCGCTGGGAAGCGGCCGCGCGGGCGATCGCCGCCCTGAAGCCGCTCACGGACGAAGCCGACTTCGCGGCCGCCGGCTTGGAGCGCCTGATTCTCGCGCGCACGGGCGAGCGCGCCCCCGATTGGAAGGCCTTCGGTTCGTGCCCGAGCATGTACAATCGCTTCGTCGCGCCCCGCGTCCTCCTCTACGTCGAGGAGCAGGTGCTTGCCCGGCGCGAAACGCTCGACCTGAAGCGCTGCCGCTGGGCGCGCCCCGCGGAGGACGCGATCGGACCGCCGCAGGCGCGGTCCTGGCGGACCGATCTGGGCTTCGCCGCCCTCAGGCTGCCCGTCCTCGTCGTCTACCGTCTGCTCGGGCGCGCCGTCATGCCTTTCCGCGCCGAGGAGGCTTATCTGCGCGGCGATCTCGCCGCCGCCCGCGCCGCCGTCACCGCCGACCGGGCCTACAAGCACAGCGAGCGTCTCAGGGAATGCGCGGCCTTCTTGAGCATGGACCTGGAAGACTGGCAGGCCTGCCGCAAGCTCCTGCCGCCCCCCGCCGAGCCGCCCGATCCCGTCATCGAGCACGCCCGCGGCCGGTGCAGCCTGCACCTGGGTAAATGGGCCGCGGCGGAGGAGGCCTTCGCCCGGGCGACCTCGCAGCCCCTCGGCTGGTACTACCTGGGCCTTTGCCGAGCCGCCGGCGGCAACCCCCTGAGCGCGATCCGCGCCTTCGAGCGCGAGTTCAGCCGCAACGACCTCGGCCTGGCCGAACGAATCCACGCCGCCTGCCTGGCGCTTCGCGACGCGCCGGCGGCGGCTACGAGCGGCTGACCTCCGCGAGGGCTTCCGCGAGGCGCTCGATGTCGGCGTCGGTGTGCGCCGCCGACACCTGGATCCGGAGGCGCGCGGCGCCCTCGGGCACCACCGGGAAGCCGAACCCGGTGACGAAGATGCCCTTTTCCAAAAGCGCGTCGCTCATGGCGATCGCGCGCGCCGTGTCCCCCACGATGATCGGGATGATCGCCGTGGGGCTCGCCAGCATGGTGAAGCCCAGGGCCGCCAGGCGGCTCCGCACCTTTTGGACGTTCTCCCGGAGCCGCGCGACGCGTCCGGGGTCGTTCGTGAGGACCTCCACCGCGGCGAGGGCGCTGGCCGCCACCGTGGGCGGCAGCGCGTTCGAGAAGAGTTGCGGCCGCGACTTTTGGACGAGATAGTCCACCACCTCCCGGGACGAGGCCACGAATCCGCCCGCCGCGCCGCCCAGCGCCTTCCCGAGGGTGCTCGTGATAATGTCGATCTTGCCCAGGAGCCCGAAGTGCTCCGCCGTGCCCCGGCCGGTTTCGCCCATGACGCCCGTGCCGTGGGAGTCGTCGACGACGAGCACGGCGTCGTGCTTCTCGGCGAGGTCGACCAGATCGGGAAGCGGCGCGACATCGCCTTCCATGCTGAAGACGCCGTCGGTCAGGATCAGCCGGCGGCGCTTGCCGCGCAGATCCTTGAGGTGCGCCGCCAGGCTCGCCATGTCGGCGTGGGGGTAGACGCGGCGCTCGGCGTTCTTGGCCAGCCGGCAGCCGTCGATAATGCTCGCGTGATTGAGGGCGTCGGAGATGATCGCGTCCTCCGGCCCCGCGAGGGTCGGGATCAGGCCCTCGTTGGCGGTCCAGCAGCTCACGTAGGTGAGAGCGGCCTCGCAGCCCACGAGGCGCGCCAGCGCCTCCTCCAGGTCGCGGTGCACCGTGAAGGTGCCGCAGATGAAGCGCACCGACGCGGTGCCGGCCCCGAAGCGGGCGATGCCCTCCACTCCCGCCGTCCGCACCTCGGAGTGATCGGACAGCCCGAGGTAGTTGTTGCTGCTGAAGACCAGGACGCGCCCGCGGCCTTCCATCTCCACCGACGGCGCCATGGGCGAGTCCAGATACCGCAGCTCCTTGTAGGTGCCCGCGCGCTTGAGCGCCGCGAGCTCCTCGCCGATAACCTCCTGGAGGCGCGCGTTCATGCTCACGCTCCCTTCGTCTCTCCGCCGAGCACATCGCCCAGCACGTACCTCAGACGCTCCTCCTGCCGGCGGTCGCGTTCCGCCGCGGCGGTGATGATCGCCTTGCGCGCCGCGGCGCCGCAAGCGCAGGTCCGCTCCCCCGCCGCCCGCTCCGCGATCCCCCGCAGCAACTGCGCCGCCGCGCGGGTGTTCTTGCCGAGGTTGTCGAGAATGACGCCGACGTCGACGTCCTCGCTCTCGGAGCGCCAGCAGTCATAGTCCGTCACCATGCAGATCAGGCAGTAGCACAGCTCGGCCTCGCGCGCCAGGCGCGCCTCGGGCTGCGCCGACATGTTGATGACGCCGGCGCCCCAGGAGCGGTAAAGCCGGCTCTCGGCCCGGGTGGAGAACGTCGGCCCCTCGATGCAGACCAGCGTCTCGCCGCGGTGCATCGCGATGCCGAGTTCCGCGCCGGCCGCGGCGGCAACGTCCGCCAGCCGGCCGCAGTACGGGTCCGCGAAGGCCACGTGCCCCGCCACGCCCTCGCCGAAGAAGGTCGACGCGCGGGCCCTGGTGCGGTCGATCACTTGGTCGGGCAGCACGAAATCCAGGGGCGCCAGCTCTTCCCTGAGGCTCCCCACCGCCGAGAAGGCGAACACTTCCCGGCACCCGACGTGAGCGAGGGCCGCGATATTGGCCCGGTAATTGACCTCGTGCGGCAGCAGGCGGTGGCCCTTTCCATGGCGCGCCAGAAAGACCACCTCCCGGCCCGCGAAATCGGCCACCACCAGGGGCCGCGAGGGCATTCCCCAGGGCGTCTCGAGGGCGATCTCCTCTTTCACCTTGAGATCGGGGAGCGCGTAGAATCCGCTGCCGCCGATGATCCCGATCCGTCCCATGCTCATGCTCCTCCCTTCGTCCCGCTACCGCTCGTTGCGGGCGCGGCGGCGCTTCTCTTCCTCGGCCAGGTCGCGGGCGGCGCCGGCCTTGCCCTGCTCCTCGAGAAGCGCCAGGAGGCGCTCCAGGATTCCATCGCGCAGGTACTGCGCGTTGCCGGCGAGTTCCAGCGCGCGGCGGTAACCCCGCTCTGCATCCAGCGGCCTGCCCGCCCGGGCCAGCACCGAGGCGCTCTTCGCCCAGACCCACGCATCCTCGGGAAAGCGCGCCGTCGCCGCCCCCGCCGCCTCCACGGCCTCTTCGATGCGCCCGGCGCCCGCCAGCACGACGCCGCGGTCGCCCAGCAGGGACTCCGGCTCGAGCTCCGCGAAGCGGTCGATCGCGGCCAGAGCCTCGGCCGTGAAGCCCTCCGCCGCCAGAGCCTCGGGCAGCCCGACGATCCAACCGCTCACATCGACGCCGAGCCGGAGCTCGAGGCGTTTGACCATGCCCCAGTCGCCCTTGACGCGTTCGGCCAGGGCCAGGGCGAGCTCGTGCTCGCGCTTCAGGGCGCCCTTGGAGGGCCGCTTGCCCTGCGCCCAAGCGGCGGCGGCCGCGCGCAGATCGTTCTCGATGGGACCGCAGGCGGCGCGCGAGTCGTCCGGGGCGGGCTTATCCGGGGCGGCCACGTGCCCGTGCCGGCCGCTCACCGCCGGAAAGCGCCCGCCGGCCGGCGCGCCGCGGACGCGCTGAACGAGCACCGTGAAAAACCGCTCGGCCGTGAAGTCGAAGAGGTAAAGAAAACGGCGGCCGCGCTTCAGGCCGAGACTTGCGAAGTTGGTTTTCTCCGCCTTGAGGGGCGTGTCGGCGCCGGGGCCGCCGTAGGCCTTCTTGGCATCGTACGCCTTGTCACCCAGGTAGAAGCAGTAAAGATGCCGCCCGGCGAGGGCGAACTCGTTTTTGATGGTTTCGTGCAGGTGATGGAGGGACTGTCGATCGGTCACATCGATCGCCCGCCAGACGCCGTCCTGGTCGCGCGGCCACACCTTCAACTCGTACAATCTCACGGCTACCTCGTGCAACGCGGCGCGGCGGCGCTCCGTGCGCCGGGCGCATGCAGAGATCGTAGCCGACGCGGCGCGGATTGAAAAGGCTCGGCCGAGGGAGGCGGTTGCGCTGCCCGGTTGTCTGCGCGCGGGTGTAGTTTTCATGGCGACCCGCGGCGCGCATCCCCAAGTGCGTCGTGCGGCGGCGACCGCCGCGCGGCGCCGTCACCGGATCTCTATATCGTGCCGCAGGTCCCGATCCTCTACGGTGATCTCCGCGCGGTAGAGAGGCTTCCAGCCCACCATCAGCGCGTAGAATAATTCGTCGCCAGGCCTGGGGTATTCTACGAGCTGATGGATGACTGGCCCCATCGTGGCCTCGAGAATGTATGTGCCGGGATCGAGATCGGCGATCTCGTAGGTGTCGTCTTGGGTCACCTCGCCCGCGCCGACAATGTATGGAAGGGGGTTCACGAAGAAACACCCGTCGGGCGGCCGCCCCCCCGGCCGGCGCACAATGAGCGCGGCGGTGGATCGAGCCGGCAACCCCTTGACCTTGCCGAACACCTTGAAGCCCTTCCCGAACTCGACCGCGATGCCGACCGTCTGCCCGTCCTCGACCGCGACGGTGCGCGTCTTCATGACCCCGTTGTGGCCCCTCTCGGGATCTATGACAACGACCGTGTGCGGTCCGGGAGCGAGATTCTCGAATCGAAACTTTCCGCTCTCATCGGTCATACTCTGCTTGGCCGCGGCGCTCACGCTCACGATCTGCGCCCACGCGCCTGCCTTCGGGGCGCCGCCTTCGGTCGCCACGCCCTCGATGACGCCGCCGCGCCTGAGGACGAGCGTGATCGGCGCGCTCACCTGGTCCCGCGACAGCGCCACCGGCACGGCTTCCGACGGCGCGAACTCGTCGTGAACGGCGCTTACCAGGTACTCGCCGTCGGCGAGGTGCTCGACGAGGAAGCCGCCGGCGGCATCGCTCAAGCCCTCGCGCCCCCCGAAATAGAAAAACTGCGGAAGCAGCTTCTTGAGCAGCGCGTTCCCGTCATCGTCCCCCTTCCGTTCTACACGGACCTTCGCGCCCTCGACGGGCGCGCCGTCTCCCAGCGTCACGCGGCCCCGTACAGCCGCACCGGCGGTGACGACGATCTTCACGCCTTGGTAGTCCTGGCCCGCGGCGACCTCGATCGTGTCGGAGCAGCCCGGCCCAAACCCCGGCACCGTGGCCTCGACCACGACCTTACCGTCCGGCGCCAAGACGCTGTAGCTCCCGTCTTCGTCCACCTCGGTGATGTCCTCGCCATCGTCCGCAAACAGGGACTGGAGTATTCTGATGCTTTCCAGGAGGGAAGTTTCCCCGGTGGACCGCGAAAACACCGTCCCGCCCACGCCGGGCGCCTCGCCGGCGCCGGTAACGACCCTGCCGCTGATCCGACCGTACTTGGCGAGCCTGAGTTCCACGGTTTGCGTCCCGGCGGGAACGTCCGGCGCAGTCGCGGAGGAGTAGCCCGGTTTAAACGCACCGAGCGTTAAGCTCTCGCCCTCGGGGACGAACAGCACGAACTGCCCCTTCGCGTTGGTGCGGGCGCGTCTCCGCTCGCTCAACGGTGCGGACGCCGACTCCCGCGGGCACCACGCCCAGACCTCCGCGTCCTCGATCGGAGCACCAAGGGTGTCGAGCACCACGCCGGCGAGCACCGTCTCCCCGGCGGTTTTCTCCATGATGAGAACCACGCCGGTTACGTCCGTGACGCCGTCCAGGCTGACGGATTTCGTGCGCTCCCGCGAGCGTGACCCGAAGGACCAGGGGGGGCTCACGCTCAACCGCCGCTCGCCGGCGCCGAGCCCTTCGAACGTGAAGGCGCCGGTCTCGTCCGCGACCGTCTCTTTGGCTTCTTTGTCACCCGCGCGAAGCTCGGGATAGCTGTATGTCAAATAGACCGTGGCCCCCGGCGCCACCGCTCCGTCGGGGTGCAGCACTAAGCCAGAGACCCGGCACCCTTCCGTTAGAAGCAGATTGACCTCGGCCCGCGGGTGCTCGGCGCTGAGCGCGACGGCCTCGGAGGCCCATTCTGCAAACCCTTCCTTCTCCGCCCAGATGCGGTACTGCCTGTCAAGCAGCAGGGCGTGGAATTTGTACGCTCCGTCGTCGCCCGTTCGGATCAACTCCGACATCCGGTCGTCATCCTGGAGGGCCTCCGGCGTGATTTCGGCGAGCCTGACCTCCACGCTAACGTCCGCAAGGGCCTGCTGGTCCGGGCCGGACACGACTCCGAAGATCGTGCCGCCGCGGCTCACGAGGAAATCGACCCCCGCGGCGTCGATGCCCTTTTCCAGCACCACGCGCCGGCCGTCTTCCCGGTCGACCCACACGTATTCAGAGTCACCCGAGCACGGCAGCAGGTGGTACTCGCCGAGCGACAGGCCTTGGAACGCGTAGGCGCCATCGGCGCCCACGACGGCGGTGGCTTTAATAATAGAGCCGAGGCGGGAGACGGGGACTTCCAAGACGACGATCATGCCGGCGGCCGGCGCGCCCGTCTCGCGGTCAAGCACCGTGCCGGAGATCGCGCCCCCCGGCGCGAGCACGAAACTCACCTCGAATTCCCGGGGCGCCGCCGCGAAGTCAGGCGGAGCGTCGGCGACGGGCGCTTTCTCCTCAACCGACTCCGCGACTTTCTTGACTTGCGCTTCGTATCCCGCTTCAGCGACGATGATGCAGCCACGGGACCCGGCTTCGGGGATCTCGAGCTCGTAGGCACCGTCCGCCCCCGTCGTCGCCGCGAGGCTTTCGGCGAGCGCCGCTCGGATCTCCGCATAGCTAATGTGTCCCGCACTGCCGGTCTCGCTGAAGGCGTTCGCGTCGTGGATCCAGTCCTTCAACGTTTTCGCGGACTCCGGCACCCAGCGCACGCGCATGCCTCCAAGCGGCGTTCCGTCTTTGTCGGACACCGTGCCGAAGACGCGCGCGCGCTGCGCGCCCTCCCCGCCGGGCGCGGGCGCGGGCGCATCGAGCACATCGGGCGCGGCCGGCACGCCGGTCGCATCGCCGCTCCCGGCCGTGTCAACCCCTTCCACAGGCGCGGCCGGCACAGGAGGCGCGCTCTTCTCGGGCGGAGCCCCGGAATCACACCAGAAAAGGAGCACCGCGCACGCGACGATAACGAGAAGAGACGCCGCCACCAGCAACGGGCGGCCACGGGAATAACGGTCTTGTGAATGCATGCGTCACCGTATCTCTACATCGTGCCGCAGGTCCCGATCCTGGACGGTGATCTCCGCGCGGTAGAGCGGCTTCCAGCCCTCCATCAGCGCGTAGAACAATTCGTCGCCACGCCTGGGGTATTCTACGAGCTGATGGATGACTGGCCCCATCGTGGCCTCGAGAATGTATGTGCCGGGATCGAGATCGGCGATCTCGTAGGTGTCGTCTTGGGTCACCTCGCTCGCGCCGACAATGTATGGAAGGGGGTTCAGGAAGAAACGCCCGTCGGGCGGCGGCCCCCCCGGCCGGCGCACAATGAGCGCGGCGGTGGATCGGGCCGGCAACCCCTTGACCTTGCCGAACACCTTGAAGCCCTTCCCGAACTCGATCTCGATGCCGACCGTCTGCCCGTCCTCGACCGCGACGGTGCGCGTCTTCATGACCAAGTTGAAGCCCTGGAGATCTATGGCAGCAACCGTGTACCGCCCGGGGGCGAGATTCTCGAATCGAAACCTCCCGTTCTCACCCTCATCGGTCATACTCCGCTTGGGCTCGGCGCTCAAGCTCACGATCGCCACCTCCACGCGCCGCTTCGGCGCGCCGCCTTCGGTCGCCACGCCCTCGATGACGCCGCCGCGCCTGAGGACGAGCGTGATCGGCGCGCTCACCTGGTCCCG
>MWEK01000021.1 GCA_002070955.1 Planctomycetes bacterium ADurb.Bin069 | reverse complement strand
GTCGGGACCCGGGCGCCTGCCGCTGGTGCCGGTGGGCCGCAAGGAAGATCTGCGGGCGCTCATCGTGTGGAGCGAAATCCTGGGCAGGCCGCGCGCCGCGCGCCCGTGGCGCGCGCCGATTGCGGCGGGCAGGTGAGGCGCGCGCGGCTTGACGAAGATGCCGCGGAAGGCTACAACCGATTGAACACGCCAGAGTGGCGGAACTGGCATACGCGCCAGATTCAAAATCTGGTGGCCGCAAGGTCGTGCGGGTTCGATTCCCGCCTCTGGCACCAGCCCTATCGCGGGGAGAGCCGCCGGTTTCCCCGGGGAATCGGCGGCTCTCTTCGAAGCTGACGCTCGCGGGCCAAAAGAAGCACACCGCAAGTCGTCGGCCGTTTCGTGCATCCGAGCTGCGGCCTCGCGGGGTTTGCGCTCGGCTGCGGGCCATTCGAAGGTGATTCCATCGGCGGGAGCGCTCATGGTCGACGCGCGCATCGAGGGCCGGTGGAGCACGGGCCGATCGATGAGTTCTTGAAACCGCGGGCCGCGCCGCCCGAGCACCTGTCCCGCCCGCGCCGCTGCCGTTGACAGGCCGCGGGTGGAAAGCGATCATCGGGGAACGGGGCCGCCGGAGAGCTCCGTCTAAACACGCGAGGAGGAGCAATCCATGATCAAACGACGCGGGCGGCGGTCTTTTCTGAAGGCGGGCGGCGGCGCGGCGGCCGCCCTCGCCGCGACGAGCAGCCGGGTGCTCGGAGCAGGCGACAGGCTGCGCGTTGCCTACATCGGGGTCGGCAATCGCGGGTCGCAACTGCTCGCATCGTTCAGCAAGAATCCGCAGGTCGAGACGGCGGCGCTCTGCGACGTCGATGCGGGGATGCTCCAGCGGGCCAAGGGCAAGGCCGGGGGGGCGCCGGCGCTCGAGAAGGACTTTCGCGCCGTCCTGGCGCGCAACGACGTCGACGCCGTGGTGATTTCCACGCCGGATCACTGGCACGCCCTTCAGATGATCGCGGCCTGCGAGGCGGGCAAGGACGTGTACGTCGAGAAACCGCTCTCGATAACCGTCGTCGAGGGCCGGAAGATGGTCGCGGCCGCGCGGCGGTACGCGCGCGTCGTCCAGGTGGGCATCCAGCGCCGGTCGTCGGAGGCTTTCCGCCGGGCGCGCGAGTTTATCGGCGAGGGCGCCCTGGGGACGGTCACCGTGACCCGCGCGTACCGGTTGAGCAACATGCATCCGGCGGGCATCGGCAGGGCGCCCGACGCGGCGCCGCCTCCCGAGCTGGACTGGGACCTCTGGCTGGGGCCGCGGCCGGCGCGGCCGTTCCGGGAGACGATCCACCCCTACAAATTCAGGTGGTGGGACCTGTACTCGTCCCAGGTGGCCAACTGGGGCGTCCATTACTTCGACGGCATGCGGTGGCTCGCGGGCGCCGAGGCGCCCGTGTCCGTGTCGGGGCACGGAACGCGCGCCGCGGTGGCCGACGACCGCACGATTCCCGACACGGTCGAGACGATTCACGAGCTGCCGTCGGGATGCCTGGTCATCTTCGGCCAATACGAGGCGAGCGGCAATCCGGCCATGCGCGGCGGCGATCTGGAGATCCGCGGCTCGCGGGGAACCATGTACGTGCGGACCAACGGCTACGAGATCGTGCCCGAACGCGGCGGCCAGTTCCAAGACCCGGCCCCGCGCATGCAGCCCGTCAACGTGGAGACGGCGGAGCCCGGCGACGCCACCGATGCCCACGTGCGCAACTTTCTTGAGTGCATCCACAACCGCCGCGCTCCGAGCTGCGACATCGAGACGGGGCACCGCTCGACGTCGTTCGCGCTGCTCGCGAACATCGCGCTCGCGGTCAAGGCGCGCCTGGAGTGGGACGCGGCGAAGGAATCGATCACGGCGCCCGGCGAGGCGAATCGGCTGCTCCATTACGAGTATCGCGCGCCGTGGAAGCTGCCCGACTGACGGGGCTGACCGGCCGCGGCTGGGGATTTCGAGTGCGCGGGCGCGGCCCGCGGGGCAAGGAGAATTGCAATGCATCGCCGTTTTCGCTCTTTTCTGACGGCGTCCGGAACCCGGGCGGCGTGTCTTCTGGCGGCGCTGGCCTGCGGCGCGGCGCTGCGCGCCGGCGAACTTGCGTCCGCCGACCTGCGGCCGCTCTTCGCCCGCTGGGGCCTCGATGCGCGCCGCCAGGGCAAGCGGGGCACATGCTCGGTTTTCGTCATCACCGGCGCCATCGAGTTCGCCAAGGCCAAGACGCGGGGAAGCTCCGAACGGCTCAGCGTCGAGTTCCTGAACTGGGCCGCCAACGTCACGCACGGCGACCAGAAGGACGGCGGCTTCTTCGCGGATCTCTGGAACGGCTTCACGGCTCACGGCATCTGTCCCGAGGAGGACATGCCGTACCGTGACGAGTTCGATCCTAAGAGGGAGCCCGGCGAGTTCGCCCGAGACCAAGGAAGCCAGGCGCACGCGCTCGGGCTGGGCCTTCGCTGGATCAAGGCTTGGAATCCCCGCAAGGGCGTCAACGCGGCGCAGCTTGCCGAGATCAAGCGGACGCTCCTGCGGGGCTGGCCCGTGGCCGGCGGCTTCCTCTGGCCCAAGGATCCGCAGTGGGACGACGGCGTCCTGCGGATGTGCCCGCGCCCGGAGGTGCGCGACGGACACAGCGTGCTCCTGGTCGGTTTCGTGGACGACCCCGTCAAGCCCGGCGGCGGCACGTTCATCATCCGCGATTCGAACCGGGACGATCCGGACGAACGCCTGACGTACGAGTACGTTTCCGCCTACATGAACGATGCGGTTTCCATCGAGGGCCCGGCGGGCGCCGCGGCCGGCGGCGGCCTTCCGTACCTTGCGCCGGGCGCGTTCCTCGCGCGACCGCTGCCCCTCTGGGCGGTGCGCCTCACCGGCGGGCCCCTCAAGAACGCGCAGGACTTGGACGCGAAGTACCTACTTGCGCTGGAACCGGATCGGATGCTGGCCCACCTGCGGCGGAGCGCCGGGCTCGAGCCAAAAGCCGCGGGGTACGGCGGGTGGGACAGTGGCGACGGCAAGCAGCTCACCGGCCACATCGCCGGACACTATCTATCGGCGGTGAGCCTGATGTACGCGGCGACGGGCGATGCGCGCTTCAAGGATCGCGCCGACTATCTCGTTGGGGAACTCGCGGCAATTCAGGACGCGCACGGCGACGGCTACATCGGCGCCCAGAAGGACGCCAAGGGCGTCGACGGCAAGACGATCTACGGCGAAGTGGCGCGGGGCGACATCCGTTCCAGCGGCTTCGACTTGAACGGCCTGTGGTCTCCCTGGTACGTCCAGCACAAACTCTACGCGGGCTTGCGGGATGCCTATCGCTTCACGGGGAACCGGACGGCGCTGGAGGTCGAGATCAAGTTCGCCGCCTGGGCCGAGAAGCTTCTCGCGGGGCTTGATGACGCCAAGCTCCAGCGGATGCTCGACACCGAGTTCGGCGGAATGAACGAGGTCGCCGCCGATCTGGCCCATGACACGGGCGACGCCCGTTGGATGGCGCTGGCCGGCCGCTTCGAGCACCGCGCCGTCGTCGAGCCGCTGGCCCGGGGGCGTGACATCCTGGGCGGGAAACACGGCAACACGCTGGTTCCGAAGCTCATGGGGGAACTGGCGCGCTTCGTGTACGCGGGTGAGGAGAAGGCCGGCGCCGCCGCTAGGTTTTTCTGGGATCGGGTGGCGCACCACCACAGCTTCGCCACGGGCGGCCACGGCCGGAACGAGTACTTCGGCCGTCCCGACCGGTTGAACGACATGGTGGACGGCCGCACCGCCGAGACATGCAACGTCTACAACATGGTCAAAATGGCGCGCACGCTTTTCGCGCTGGAACCCGACATCCGCTATGCCGACTTTCACGAGCGGGCCCTCTTCAACCACGTTCTGGGCTCGATGGATCCCGCGGAAGGTTGGACCTGCTACATGGTGCCGGTCGGCCGGGGCGTGACGCGGGAGTACGAACGCAACATGCTCGGCGGAGGATTCACCTGCTGCGTGGGAACAGGGATGGAGAGCCACGCCCTTCACGCGTACGGACTCTATTACGAATCCGACGACACGCTTTGGGTGAACCTGTACGCGCCCTCCACCGCGGCGTGGAGCGCGGCGGGTGTTGCGCTGGCCCTGGAGACCGATTTCCCCGAGGGGGAGTCGGCGGCGTTGACGGTGAACCTGGCCGCGCCGCGGCGGTTCACCCTCGCGCTGCGCCGTCCGTATTGGGCGGGCGCGGGCTTCCGCGTCGAGGTGAACGGCGAGCCGGTCGCCGATCTCCCCGCCCCGGGATCGTACGTCAAGCTGGCGCGGACCTGGAGAAACGGCGATAGGGTCGCGCTGGCGCTGCCGAAAGCGCTGCGCCTCGAACCTCTGCCCGACAACCCGCGCCGCGCGGCGGTGTTGTGGGGGCCGCTTGTCCTGGCGGGCGACCTGGGAGCCGAGGAGACGGTGCGGAGCCGGGGGCGGCGGGCGGCGGCGGGCGGCGCCGAGGAGGCCGTCCCGGTGCTCCTGGCCGCCGGGGAACCCATTGAGAACTGGCTCAAGCCCGTTCCCGGCAAACCGGGCGTCTTCCGCACCGACGGCGTCGGCCGGAGCCGGGATGTGGAGTTCCTGCCGTTCTATCGCCTGCACCGGCGCGCCTACGCCGCCTACTGGGATTTCTTCACGCCCGAGGAATGGGCGCGGGAGTCGGCGGGGCACGGCGCCGCGCAGGAGGCGGAGCGCAAGCTCGCGGCGGCGACGGTGGCGTTCGTCCAACCCGGCGAAATGCAACCGGAGACCGATTTCAACTTCCAGGGCGAGGAAGCCGTCGTGGCGCGGGTCTTGGAGCGCGCCGCGCGCCGCGGCGCCAAGTGGTTTTCCTTCGACCTGCCCGTCGACGAGTCCCACCCCATGGCGTTGATCGTCACCTACGGCGACGACGAGCGGCAGCGCCGGACTTTCGACATCCTGGTGGACGGGGTGCGCGTGGGCGTCCAGGCCATCGAGCGGCGGACCCCGGAGCGGGATCCGCGCCTCTTCGATGTCGAGTACAAGCTGCCCCCGGACGCCGTCCGCGGCAAGACGAAGGTGACCGTGCGTTTCCAGGCCGCCGCCGGCGCGGAGATCGCGGCCGTGTGCGGCCTTCGCATGATCCGCGCGGATGCGGAAAGATAGACGCCGCTTCACCGAGCCCGAGGGACCGAAGACGGCGTTTCGGCCGGCCGCCGAGCCGGCGACGGCGATGAGAAAAGCGGCGGAGCCCGGCTCCGCCGCTTCGTTTCAAAAGAAGAAAGCCGGGGTTATGTGTGTGTTGATTGGGGAAATTTCGAAGGGTATATGATGGTTGGTAGACCCCGGCTTTTGGAGGCTAACCCTAATATTCCGCACGGTCTCGACACGCGTCTTTTCCAGACGCCAAGGGACATTATAGCACGGGACGTTCCGCAATCAATACAAAAACGGTTGTTTCCGCCTTCGCAACTATCGCGGAGGCAAAAGGTTCCAAACGCCGCGTCGAAATGATTCATAATTAAGGGCTCTCGGAGACCGCGCGCGGCGGCGCGCCGGTTCCCGTCATCCGCGCACGGCCAGGAGTTTCCTCAGCTCCGCGGCCTTGTCGGTCGCCTCCCAGGTGAAGTCCGGGTTGTTGCGTCCGAAATGGCCGTGGCAGGCCGTCTGGCGGTAGATCGGCCTGAGCAAGTTCAGCGCGGAGATGATGCCCCGCGGCGTCATGTCGAAGAGCTCCCAGACGGCCTTCTCGATTTCCTGCTCGGGTACGGCCGCGGTCCCGTAGGCCTCCACGGTGACCGCGAGCGGTTTAGCGATGCCGATCGCGTAGGCAAGCTGCACCTCGCAGCGCCGCGCGACGCGCGCCGCGACGATGTTTTTGGCGATGTACCGCGCCATGTAGGCGGCGCTCCGGTCCACCTTGGTCGGGTCCTTGCCGGAGAACGCTCCGCCGCCGTGTCGGACGATGCCGCCGTACGTGTCGACGATGATCTTGCGCCCGGTGAGACCGCAGTCGCTGGCGGGCCCGCCCGTGACGAAGCGCCCCGTGGGGTTTACGTGATAGCGCGTGTCCGCGTCCAGCAGTTTGGCGGGGATGATCTTCTTGGCGACGCGCTCCACCATGTCGCGGCGGATCGTTTCGTAGTCGACATCGACGGAGTGCTGGGTCGAGATGACGACGGTGTGCACACGGGCGACCTGGTCGCCGTCGTATTCCACGGTGACCTGGCTCTTGCCGTCGGGGCGCAGATACGGGATCTCGCGCTCCTTGCGGGCGCGGGCCAGTTCCTCGCAGAGCTTCTGGGCAAGAAGAATGGGCGTCGGCATGAACTCCGGCGTCTCGTCACAGGCGTAGCCGTACATGATGCCCTGGTCGCCCGCGCCCTGCTCCTTGTGCAGCCCGGTGCCGTTGATGCCCTGAGCGATGTCCGGAGACTGGCGGTCGATCGTCGTCATCACGGCGCAACTGTCGGCGTCGAAGCCCATGGCGGCGCCGGTGTAGCCGATCTCGCGAATGGTCTTGCGCACGACGTCGGGGATATCGACGTAGCACTTGGTCGTAATCTCGCCCGCCACGAGGGCCAGGCCGGTCGTCACCATGCACTCGCACGCCACGCGTGCGTCCGTGTCCTGGGCGATGATCGCATCCAGGATGGCGTCCGAAACCTGGTCCGCCATCTTGTCGGGGTGGCCCATGGTCACCGATTCCGAGGTCGCCAACTTGCGTCTACCCATTGCAGGCCGTCTCCTTTCGTAGCATGTCGTCGATCAACCGCAGGTACCGGTCGATCGCTCCCCGTCCTTCGCTCCACACGGCGTGCGCCCCGGCGCCCAGGGCGGCCCGCCGCTCGGGCGACGCGCACAAGGCCGCGAGGGCCGCGGGCGCCTCCTCCGGCGCGGGCACCATTACGGCGCCCCCGCGGTCGAGCAAGCCTACCGCAATATCCCGGAAATTGTCAATGCTGGGGCCGAACACGATGGGCGCGCCCCACCGGGCGGGCTCCAGCAGGTTGTGGCCGCCGTGGGGGACGAAGGTGCCGCCCATGACGACGAGGTCGGCCGCGCGGTAGAGCGAATCGAGCTTGCCGAACCGGTCGACGACCAAGACGTCGCCCGCATCGCCGGCGCCGAGGGTGCACGGCGTGCGGCCGGACTTGCGCACAAGCGCGAGCACCTCGGGGACGCGCTCCAGATGCCGCGGCGCCAGCACCAGGCCCGCGCCGGGCAGTTGCGGCAGGGCCCGGAGCAACAGCTCCTCCTCGCCCGGGTGCGTGCAGCCCGCGACGATGACGAGGCGCCCGGGGGGCAGCCCGAGTTGCGCCCGCACCGGAGCGACGGGCGTGTCCTCCCTGCGCGGCACGTCGAACTTGAGGTTGCCGAGGACGGCCAGTTTGTCCCGCGGAACCCCCAAGCGCTCCAGGCGCGCCGCGTATTCCTCGTTCTGGACGCCATAGCGGTCGACGAGATTGAAGAGCCGGCGGGCGAGGGGGCGGACGCGGCCGAAGCGGCGCTCTGAGCCCGCCGTGATGCGGCCGTTGATGACGAGGCAGGGGACGCCGCGCCGCGCCGCGCCGAGGAGGAAGTTCGGCCACAGCTCCAGCTCCACCAGGACGATAAGCCGCGGCCGGACGCGCGCCAGCACCCGATCGACCACGGGCGAGAAGTCCAGCGGCCAGAAGAAGCGGGGAATCGACGCCAGGCGCTCCGAGGCGAGGGTATGCGCCGCCGCGGTGGTCACCGAGAGCGCAAGGGGCAGGTCGGGCTTCTCGACGGCCAAGCGCTTGATGAGCGGCTCGGCCGTGAGAAGCTCGCCCGCCGACACCGTGTGGATCCACAGGCCGCCCGCCGTCTCGGGCGGCGGGAGCGCGAGGCCGAGGCGCGCGCCGAACCCGACGCGCCAACGCTTGACCGTGGCGAACCGCCAGAGGAGGTACGGGGAGAGCAGGCAGGCCCCGCCGGCCAGGGCGCAGTCGATGGCGACGCGGGCCGCCAGGCGGGCGGCCGCGCGCTTCAGGCCTGGTCCTTGCCGTGGCACTTTTTGTACTTCTTGCCGCTGCCGCAGGGGCAGGGGTCGTTGCGGCCGATGGCGGGGCCCGTCTTCCTGATCGGCTCGACCCGGGCTGGTCCCTGGCCGGCGACGGCCTGCTCTTTTTGCTTTTCCCGGGTCTGGGCGCCGAAATCGTCGTGGACCGCGCTGGTCACGTTCCAGGTCCGGCCGAGGCGCTCCTCGTCCTCGCGCTTGACGCGCACCCGCAGGACGAGGGACGTCACGTCCTCGCGCAGCGCCGCGATCATCTGGTCGAACATCTCGTAGCCCTCGCGCTTGTAGGCCACCTTGGGGTCGATTTGGGCGTAGGCGCGCATGCCGATGCCGGCCTTGAGCTGGTCCATGGCGTGGAGGTGGTCCTTCCAGCGCTCGTCGATGCGATCGAGCAGCACGAAGCGCTCCACCACGCCGCGGATGTCCTCGCCGTCCTCGGCGACCTTGGCGTCGTAACGGCGCCGGAAGGCGTCGGCGATCCGCGCGACGATCTGCTCGCGATCCAGGCCCGCGATCGCCGCGGGCTCCACGGCGATGTCGTAGCGCGTCCGGAGGTAGTCCAGGAAGGCGCTCGGATCCTCCTCGCCGCCCGCGCGGGGATCGAGGGCCTCGCGCGCCGCCGCCGCGATATGTTGGTCGAACATCGTAAAGATGATGTCGCGCAGGTCCTCGCCCTCGAGCACCTTCTGGCGCTGCTCGTAGACGATCTTGCGCTGCTCGTTCATGACCTGGTCGTATTCCAAGAGGCTCTTGCGGATGTCGAAGTTCCAAGCCTCGACCTTCTTCTGGGCGCGCCGGATGGCGCGGCTCACCATGGGGCTCGCGATCTCTTGGCCCTCGGTCATGCCGAGCCGCTCGAGGATGCGCTCGACGCGTTCGGGCGCGAAACGGCGCATGAGATCGTCGTGCAGCGACAGGTAGAAGCGCGATGAACCGGGATCGCCCTGGCGGCCGCAGCGCCCGCGGAGCTGGTTGTCGATGCGGCGCGCCTCGTGGCGCTCGGTGCCCAGGACGTGCAGGCCCCCGAGCTCCTTGACGGCCTCGACCAGGCGGAAGGGCAGGGGGTACATGCCGATGGCCTTCCAGTGGGCGTGGATGGCGTCCTGGAGGCGGGGAAGGTCGTCGCCGCACTTCGCGCGAGCCTCCTCGGGAAGATAGTACTCCGCCCAGTGGCGGGTGAGTTCCTCGGCGATGCGGTCCTCCGAGAGCTCGGCGCGGAGCGATGCCGGCGCGATGCCCTTCTCCTGCCAATGCTCCAGGAGCCGCTGGCGCGTGAAGGTTCCCAGCACGATGTCCGTGCCGCGGCCCGCCATGTTGGTGGCGATGGTCACGTTGCCGAGCTGCCCGGCCTTGGCCACGATCTCCGCCTCGCGCTCGTGGTGCTTGGCGTTCAGGACTTCGTGCTTGATCCCGCGGCGCCGGAGCATCTCGCTCAGTTTCTCGGAGTTCTCGATGGAGATCGTGCCGACCAGGCTCGGCCGGCCGACCTTGTGGTACTCGACGATCTCGTTGACGATCTGGCGCCACTTCTCCGCCGGCGTGCGGTAGATGACGTCGGTGTGATCCACGCGGATGAGCGGCTTGTTGGTGGGGATGGCGACGACATCGAGGTTGTAGATCGAGTAGAACTCCGACGCCTCGGTCATGGCCGTGCCCGTCATGCCGGCGATCTTCTTGTAGAGGCGGAAATAGTTCTGGAGCGTGATCGTCGCCAGCGTCTGGTTCTCCTCCTTGATCTTGAGGCCCTCCTTGGCCTCGACGGCCTGATGGAGGCCCTCGCTCCAGACGCGGCCGTCCATGAGGCGGCCCGTGAACTCGTCGACGATGACGATCTGGTTCTCCTTGACGACATAGTCCACATCGCGCTTGTAGATCTCCTTGGCCCGCAAGGACTGCTCGATGTGGTGGGGCCACTCCATGTGCTGGCCCGTGAAAAAGCTGTCGACGCCGACAAGCTTCTCGGCGCGCTCGATGCCATCCTCGGTCAGCACGACCTGGTGCTCCTTCTCCTTGACGTCGTAGTCGCGCCCGCGCTGAAGGCGTTGGGCCACGCGGTGGGCGATGTAGTACTTGTCGGTGGAGTCCTCGGCCGGCCCCGAGATGATGAGGGGCGTGCGGGCCTCGTCGATGAGGATCGAGTCGACCTCGTCGATGATGGCGTAGTTGAGCCTGCGCTGGACCTGGTGCTGCGCCTGGCCCTTCATGTGGTCGCGGAGGTAGTCGAAGCCGAACTCGTTGTTGGTGCCGTAGGTGATGTCGCAGCCGTACTCCTTCTTGCGCTCCTCGTTGTTCATGGCGCTCTGGATGGCGCCGACGGTCAGATCGAGGGCCTCGTACACGGGGCGCATCCAGTTGGCATCGCGCCGCGCGAGGTAGTCGTTGACGGTGACCACGTGGACGCCGAGACCGGCGAGGGCGTTGAGGTAGGCGGGCAGCGTGGCGACGAGGGTCTTGCCCTCGCCGGTGACCATCTCGGCGACCTTGCCCTGGTGGAGCGTGATGCCGCCGATGAGCTGGACGTCGAAGTGGCGCATGGGCACCGCGCCGCCCGCCTTGAGCTGCCGGCGCGAAGCCTCCCTGACCGCCGCGAAGGCCTCGGGGAGCAGGTCGTCGAGAGTCTCCCCGGCGGCGAGCCGCTTGCGGAACTCGCCGGTCTTGGCGCGGAGCTGCTCATCGCGCAGGGCCTGGAAGGACGGTTCCAGGCTGTTGATCTTCTGGACGATGGGCAGGAGCGCGCGCACGACGCGTTCGTTGCGCGAGCCGAAGATGCGCACTACCGATTTCGCAAGCGTGCCGAGCAAAGCCATTGGGCCTCCGTGCAGGGGCGGAAACGTCCCGGACGCGGCTATTGTAGCAAGTCGGTGCCGCCGCACCAGATGGGATCAGGTCTGGAGCGTGCCCGTGAGCGCGGCGATGCGGGCGATGCCATCGGCCGCGAGCAGCGCGCGCAGCGCCGCGTCCATGTGCCGCGGCGCGAAGGGGTCGCGCATCAGGATGCTGCCGAGCTGGACCGCGGCGGCGCCCGCCACGAGAAACTCGAGGACGTCCTCCGCCGCGGCGATGCCGCCGCAGCCGATGACGGGCAGCGCGCGGGCGGCGGCCGCCTGCCAGGCGGTGCGCAGCGCCAAGGGCTTGATCGCCGGCCCCGAGAAGCCGCCCATGGGGCGCGCGATCCGCGAGCGGCGGCGGCGCCAGTCGACGGCCATGCCGAGCCACGTGTTGGCGACGACGACCGCATCGGCTCCGCCCCGGGCGGCCTGCGCCGCGAAGGGGGCGATGTCGGCGACGTTCGGAGTCAGCTTCACCCAGAGCGGCCGATCCCAGCGGGCCCGCACCGCGGCGGTCACGCGGAGCAGCGCTTCGCGGTCGCGGCTGAACTCGAGCCCGCCCTCGGACACGTTCGGGCACGAGAGATTGAGCTCGAGCGCCGCGGGGATGGGCGAATCGCGCAGGCGCCGGGCCAGCTCGACGTATTCGTCCTCGGTCTTGCCGCCGATGTTGACGACGCAGGGGCAGCCGAGCCGGTCGAGGCGGGGCAGGATCGCGCGCCGGAAATAGTCCCAGCCGGGATTAGCCAGACCGATGGAGTTGATCAGGCCGGCGCTGGTCTCGCAGATGCGCGGAGGGGGGTTGCCCTCCCGCGGCTCGCGCGTGACGGTCTTCGTGACGAGGGCGCCGAGCGCCGCGGTGACGCCGATCCGCTCGAGCTCCTCGCCGAACCCGCAGGTTCCCGAGGCGGCCAGGAGCGGCGAGCGCAGAGCAAGGGCGCCGACGCGGACTTGCAGGATGGTGTCGGTGTCCGGCATGGTTCGTGAGCTTCCGGCCGCGGCCGCGGGCGGCCGCGGTACGGGCTAAGATACACCGGCGGGCGCCGAATGTACACGCCCGGCGCGGCTACTCGTCGTCGGAGAATCCGCCGCACTCTTCCCGCTGCCGGCAGCGCACGCACAGCGTGGCGAAAGGCAGGGCCTTGAGCCTTGCCTTGGGAATGGGTCGCCCGCAGGAGGCGCATTCGCCGAACTTGCCGTGCTTGATGCGGTGCAGCGCCGCGTCGATCATGCCGATGGTGTCGGCCCCGTTGGCGAGCAGATCGAGGGCGAGCGCCTGGTCGAAGGCCTGCGAGCTGGCGTCGGCCAGCTCCGAGGGCAGCGCGCTCAGATCGCCGTCGCGCCGAGAGACGTTATTGAAGGCATCCTTGCTGAAGTGCGCGAACGTGCTCGCCGCCTTGCGGCGGCGCTCGACAAGCAGCTTGTGGAACGTAATCAAATCCTTGTGCGTGAATCGCTTCTTCATGCCGAACGCTCGCAACTCGTTCAACGACCAGAGCGCCCGTGCGCCGGCGCCGGACGGCGCCCCCTCCCCATGCGTAGCTCGCAATCCTAAGGCGAGACCTGCGGCGCGTCAAGCGACAAACTCATAACTCGTTGTCGGAGAGGAGGTTGGAAGGAAGCTCCGGGCGGCATCCGTGCCGCCTGTTCCGCGCTGCGCGTGCCGCATGCGAGGGCGCCGCGGCCCGCGTGGAGGCGGTGCGGAGACGCCCGCGGGGCTATGCGTCGACAACCTCGAACTTCAACATTGTGAAGCCGAGCCTGAGAAAATCGCCGTTCTTGAGTGGCGCCTTGTTGATCTTCTCGCCGTTGACGATGGTGCCGTTGGTGCTCTCCAGGTCGGTGATCAGGAATCCGCCCCGGGCGTTCTCGATGACGCAATGGTGGCGGGAGACTTTCGCGTCTGGGAGCCGCATGTCGCTGCTCGTCGAGCGGCCGATCTTGAACTGGTCCTTCCCCTCCAGGGAGAACTCCTGGCCTCGCCGATCCCCATCGAGGATGAGGATGCGCGCGCGCGCGCCGCCGGGCGCGGCACTCGGATCTGCGGCGGGCGCCGGCCCCGCATCCGGGGGGGGCGAACTCTCGGGCGGGGGGGCCTCGTCGGCGGGCGGCCGGGCCGGCTGCGCCGGCTGCGCCGAGACGACCGGCGGGATATCGGCGAGGTCGCGCTCGACGAGTTCGAACAGGAGCTCGGTCGCGCCGATCTTGATCACGTCGCCGTCGGCCAGAACGCATTTCTTAATGGGCGCGGCGTTGACCATCGTGGCGGACTGCTCGCTCAGGGCGTAGGCGGTGTACTCCTCGCCCTTCTTGTAGAAGCGGCACTGGTTCATCGCCACGCTGTCGTCATGCAGCTTGATGTGCGAACCGGAAGCCTTCCCGACCTCGTACACGTTGAGGCGGTCCAGCACGAAGATCTTCTTGCCGGTGTGCGGTCCGGAGAGGACGAAAACCCTTCCAACCTTCACTGCATGCGACCCCGCTTGCCGGGTTTTTCCGTCGGATATGCGCCGCGCCCGTCGCGGAACGCGACACTGGTAGGACGCCCGCGCGTTGCCCCGCGCATGCGGCGCCTCCCGCCGTGGGAAGTGTAGCCCGACGGATATGGTCCTGCAAATGTGCGGGGGCGCCGGGACGGAGGGCGCCTGCGAGGACGCGGGGACCGAAGTTATCGGATCCGGACGTCACCCGGAGCAGGGCAGGTCGTCGTCGGTCGGGTCGAGGCCCGGAGTCGGGAAGGGAGGCGGAATGACGCGCCCGCCCAGGAAGAGGTAGTTGAGAAGGTACTGCACGTCGTTTACGCGGACCTTGCCGTCGTCATCGACATCGGCGGCCTTGACGCATCGGATCGGCCGGCCCAGGAAAAGATACAGGGTGATCATGACCGGGTCGGCGATATCGATGCGGCCGTCGCCGTTGACCTCGCCGCGGATGAACCTCGGCACCCTGCCGACGCGCAAGGCGCCGTCGAGGAGGTGGGGGACCTTGCTTTCGTGATCGACGACGACGCGGTTGTTGAGGGGCGGGGAGCCGAGTCCGTCCTCGAACTCGATCGCCGCGTCCTGCTCCTCCGCGGCCGCGTCCTTGACATCGAAGAAGAGCCGCGCGACGCGCAGGCGGTAACCGCTCGTCGGATAGCGCTTCTCGGGGTTGGCCGGAGCGAGGGCATCCAGGAGGATGCCCAGGACGAAGTACCCGGCGTCATTGTCGATAACCGGCTGGAAGAACTCGCACCCGAGGCTCTCGGTGAGGGTGTTCTCCTGGGAGATCTCGTCGAGTCGGAGCAGATCCTTGTCGAACCTGCAGCTCACCTGCATGCCCATGAGCGGGTCGGAGTTGAAGACCTTGAACTCCACCGGAATCCGGCTTTGGCCGGGATAACCCCAGGCGTTGCCCATGATGAAGTAGTTGCCCGCGGCGACGGTGATGCTGCCGTCGCCGGCCGCGGCATCGACGGCCTGGCCGGACACCGTCACGCGAGGGGGGCGCGTGAAGGCGAGGGGGTACACATCGCCGGACACCAGGCCTCCGCCCAAACGGAAGACCGCGTCGAAGAGCTTGACTTCCGTGGCGGGGAGCGCGACGGGCGCGCCGAGCGCGATCGTGATGGAGACCGCGGCCGACGCCGGGCCCGCGTCGGCGACGGAGACCCGCGCCGACCCGTCCTTGAGGACGCCGGCGGTCAGCGCGGCTTCGACGAAGGTCAGATCGGTTTTCTGGAAACTGATCCGGATGTCCGCGGCGGAGATCTCGCCGGGGCCCGTAGCGAAGACTCCAATGGGCAGGCGCGGAGTCTCGGGAATCGCGGTCGCGTCCGCGATGCGCAAGGCGATGCCGGCCCACGCCACACTCGCATACACACATGCATAGACCGCGCCGACAACTCGCGAATGCCGCTTCATGGGGTGACCAGCGTTTTCCTCGTGAGTGCGTCTAAGTGCTAAACCGCGGCGGTTGATCCCACTCGTCGCGGAGTTCAACACAAGTAATATTCTACGGGGATTCCCGGGCGGAGTCAACGGGGGTTTTGCCGCGCTGCAACGCCTTGACACACAAGCGGTTGGCGCCGCCGCGCGCCGGCGACCGGCGCGTGCCGCCGCCCGCGCGCGCTTACGCCCGCGCCCGATTCCTGGTACCCTGGCCGGCATGGCGGAGCGTACGGCCGGTTTTTTCACGGCGCGCGCCGGCGGAGGCGTGCAATGCAATCTCTGCCGTCACGCGTGCGTCATTTCGGAGGGCGCGGCCGGCAAGTGCGGCGGCCGGCGCAATTCCGGCGGCGCCCTCGTGACCGATTTCTACGGGCGCGTGGTCGCCGAACACGTCGATCCCGTCGAGAAGAAGCCCTTCTTCCACGTGCTGCCCGGCTCGCGCAGCTTCTCCATCGCGAGCTGCGGCTGCAACTTCCGGTGCCTTTTCTGCCAGAATGCGGAGATCTCTCAGCGCATGCTCCCCGGGCGCGAGCTGCCGCCCGAGGACGCGGTCGCGGCGGCGCGGAACGCGGGCTGCCGCTCCATCGCCTTCACGTACACCGAGCCGACGCTGTGGCTGGAGTACGCGCTTCGGACCGCGGCGCTGGCGCACCAGGCCGGGATTCTCAATCTCTTCGTGACCAACGGCTACCAGTCCGGCGAAGCCTGCGCCGCCATGGCGGGCCTGATCGATGCGGCCAACGTGGATCTGAAGGCCTTCAGCGACAGGTTCTACCGGCGGCTGTGCGGCGCGCGCCTCGATGGCGTGCTGGCGACGATCGCGCGCCTGCACGCGTTGGGGATCTTCCTGGAGATCACGACCCTCGTCATCCCCGGCGAGAACGACGATCCGAAGGAATTGCGCGAGCTGGCGGGGTTCATCGCGGCGCTCAGCCCCGACATCCCGTGGCACGTGTCGCGCTTCCACCCGGCGTTTCAGTTTCTCGACCGCCCGGCGACGCCGGTGGAAACGCTGCGACGCGCCCGCGCGGCGGGCCTCGAAGCGGGGCTGAAGCACGTGTACGTCGGCAACAGCCCCGGGTGCGGGTACGAGCACACGCGCTGCCCCGACTGCGGGACGGTGGTCATCGAGCGGGAGGGCTTCGCGGTGACCGCGGTGCGCCTGGACGGAGCGCGCTGCGCGGCGTGCGGGCGCACGATTCCGCTCCTTCTCGAGGGCGGCGCGTAGGATCCGGCGGTCAGCGCCGCCGCTGCATGTTGAAACGGATGTCGTCGAGGTAGATCTCGTTGGGGCCCGGCGAGTAGGCCTCGATGACCAGGGTGCAGACCGTGAGGTCGATGGGCTCGAGCTCGCCGCGGAACTGCATGGGCGGTTTGATGATCTGCTGCCAGCCCTTCTTGAGCGCCACCGGATAACGCGCGAGCTCCAGCCCCATGCCGTTCAGGAAGATCACGATGATTTGGAAGCGGTCCCGCCCGCTCCAGACCCACATGAGGGCTTGGAGGAAGTCGTGCGCGTGGCCCCACTGCGTTCCGCCGAAGGACAACGACGCTCCCTCGGGGTTCGTCCCGGGAATCCGCCAGAGAAGGCTGTAGGCGCCTTCCTTGACGGGATCGGGCGCCGCGGCGCGGCGGATCGCCGACCCGCGGGCCTTGATCTCGGCGGGCCCGAGGCCGTCGGGTTCCGCCCAACGGTCCTCGAAGTCGTGGACGAGGAGGACGTTCGTGGCCATCTCGCAGCGCTTCCGGAACAGCGCCAGCTCGGGGGCCAGACGGGTCTGGCCGTAGGTTTGTTCCAACTTTTGCGCCGTCGGCAGGAGCCGCTTCAAGCCCTGGCTATCCACGGCGCCCTTCGCGCGCTCCAGCAGCAGCGCGCCCTCGCAAGCGCGAACAAGGTCTTGGACCCGCGCCACGTAGGCTTTCGGACTCTTGAGGCCTTTCAACGCTCCCTGCGCCGACGCGGCGGCCTCCTTCCATTGGCCCGCGAGGTAGAGCTTCTCGGCCTGGCGGTACGCGAGCACGCTCTTGGCCAGCGGGCCGTCCTTGGGCGGCGCGATGGAAGCGACCCGCGCGCCGGCGAGGACGTACAGAGTCCCATCGGCGGCGACGGCGATCGCCCCCTGGTACGGCGCGCCCTCGGCCAGCGCGTCGAGGCCCCTCGCAAGGCGCCTGGGAGTGTTGTCCGGCCCGACCGTCCATAGCTCGCCGCGGGCGGGCACGCTCACGATGACGCCGCCGCCCAGCAGCCCGAGCGGATCGCTGGCGAGATCGCGCCCGCCCGCCAGCGATTTGACGGCAAGCCAGCCTTCGGCCTTGCCGAGGGAGTCGATCCGCCAGATCTGACCGGAGTCGGTCAGGGCGAGGAGGCTCTTCTGCCAGGGAAGCTCGGCGAAGGCGAAGGCCGTCGCCTTGGGACCCAGCGCCTCCAGGCGCGACTCGATTCTTAGCGGCAGCTCGTGCCCTGCGGCGGCGTCGGCCTGCGGCCCGAAACGCGCCAGGCGCTCCTGGCCGCCTTCCGTGATCGTGCCGTGGGGGCGCTGGTGATAGAGCGGCATGGCGGTGAAGGCGATCCGGGTGACCGGCACGCCCAGTCCCTTGAAGAGCGCGGCGGCGGCGCCGTCGGCGGCGAAGAGGAACCCGTCGCCTTGCTCGGTGAGGGCGGCGAGACCCTCGTACGGCGGCGCCTCGACCCACGCCAGGCTCGTCGCTCGGCCGGGCAGCGTGGCGAAGGTCATGGGCGCGGCGCCCTCCTCGGCAAAGAGGATCGCGGCGCCGGCCGTCGTGTACACGATCGTCTTGCCGTTCGCCGAGCGCGCGGCCAGCAGCGCGCTCTCGGCCGGCGCTTGCATGACGGGCGTGATGACGAGATCCTTCGCGTCGAGCTCGGGCGCGGCCGGCAGGCGAGAAGCGGCTAGGATCGCGATCCACGTTCCGAGGAGCGCGCAGGGAATACGCATGTCAGCCCTCCTTGGAGGTTCGCCGGTCCCGCATGGCGGCCCCCGCCGTCCGTGGCTTATTATACGCGCCATCCGCTTGGACGAACACGACCGGCGGTTCATTCAGGGAAGCGCATGTCGGAACGAATTCTCATCCTGCGGGCGGGCGCCGTCGGCGATGTCGTGCTGGGCTACCCCGTCCTGCATGGGCTGCGGGCCCGCGATGCCGGCGCGCACCTGTGCCTGGCGGCCAGGACCGAGGCGCGGCTGCTGGCTGTCGCGGCGGGGCTGGCCGACACGGAGCGCGACCTTTCGGACGCGTTCTTCGCGCCGCTTTTCGCTCCGGCCGAGCGCGCCCCGTGCCGGGCGCTCGCCGACTTCGTGGGGAGCTTCGACCGCGTCGTGTCCCTTTTGGCCGATCCCGACGGCGCGATCGCGCGCCGATTGCGGGCGCACGGCGCGGGGGAACTCGTGTCGTTCGCGGGCCTGCGGCCCGGGGCGCACGCGGCGCGGCAGCTCTTCGCCGTGCTCGCGCCCTGGGGCAGCGCCGAGTTCCCCGAGGGCCGGGCGCTGATCGCCCGCGCCCTGCCCTGCCCCGAGGACGCGCCGCTTCCGCTGGCCGTCGTTCATCCGGGGAGCGGGAGCGCGGTGAAGAACTGGCCCGCCGCGCGTTTTCGCGCGGTGATCGCCCGCGCGCTCGAACGCGGCTGCGCGGTGCGCGTGCCCTGCGGAGAAGCCGACGCGGAGGCCGTCGCGGCGGCGACGGACGGCACCGCGGCCGAGGTCGTGCGCTTGCCGCTTGTCGCCCTCGCGGGGCTGCTCATGCGCGCCGGGCTGTACGTGGGAAACGATTCGGGGATCACGCACGTCGCGGGAGCGCTCGGTACGCCCACGGTGGCGGTGTTCGGGCCCAGCGACCCCGCGCTGTGGCGGCCGCTCGGCCCGCGGGTGTGCGTGCTGCGCGGCCGGGACGGAAGGTTCCCCGGCGTCGAGCGCGTTCTGGCCGCGGCTGGCATGGCCCGAGGCCGCAAGGGCCTGTAAAGCGGGAACGGATCCCGGGCCGATAAGAAGGGTAGGGCGGAGGGCCTCTCGCGGAAATCGATCGGGGGAAGATCCGACCATGGGTATGCCGGCGGAAGTGTTTGCCATCGATGCGAATCTCGTGACGCGCGATATCGGCGGGGAAATCATCGTCGTTCCCGTCCGGGGGCGCGTGGGCGACCTGGAGGGGGCCTACGTGTTGAACGGCTCGGGCGCCGCGATCTGGCGGCGAATCGACGGCCGCGCCGCGGCCGAGGACCTGGCGGCGGCGCTCGCCGAGGAATACGACGTGCCGCGCGCCGATGCCGAACGCGATGTCCGCGAGTTTCTGGCGCAACTGGCCGGCGCCGGGCTCATCCGGGCCGAGGAGCCATGACGGTGGAGCAGCGCGCCTACGCGGAGTTCAGCCTGGGGGTTCACCGCCGCGCCCATGCGCGACGCCTGCCCGTCGATGCGGTCATCGAGCTTACGCATCGCTGCCCGCTGGCGTGCGTCCACTGCTACAACAACCTGCCCCCGGGGGACCGCGCGGCGGCCGGGCGCGAACTCTCGACGGAGGAGCATTTCCGCCTGATCGACGAGATCGCGGAGGCCGGTGCCTTGTGGGTGCTGCTTACGGGCGGCGAGGTCTTGACCCGCGGGGACTTCGCGGAAATCTACCTGCACGCCAAGCGCCGGGGGCTTCTGGTCATCCTCTTCACGAACGGGGTGCTCCTCACGCCGGCCCTGGCCGACCTGCTGGCGGAATATCGCCCGTTCTACACGGAGATCACCCTGTACGGGAGCACCGCGGAGACCTACGAGCGCGTCACGCGCGTTCCGGGGTCCTTCGCCCGCTGTTTGCGGGGCATCCGGCTGCTTCGGGAACGCGCGGTCCCGCTGCGCCTGAAGAGCATGCTGCTCACCATCAATCAACACGAACGGGAGAGCATGCGGCGCCTCGCCGAGGAGGAGTTCGGCTGCGCTTTCAAGGTCGATCCCATGATCCACGGTCGCTTGGACGGCGGCGCCGAGCCCCTCCGGTACCGCCTGAGCGCCGAGCGGATCGTCGCCATCGACCGGGAAGATCCGGCGCGGGCCGCGGAATGGCGGCGCCTGGCGGCGCGGCTGGGCGGCGCCGCGGGCGGGGAGCGGACGCGGTATCGCTGCGGCGGCGGGACCATGGCCTTCACGGTGGATCCTTACGGCATGCTGCGCCTTTGCTCGCTGTCGGCGGGCGAGGGGTTCGATGTGCGGCGCGGCGGATTCCGCGCCGGTTGGGAAGAGTGGATGCCCTGCATTCGCGGCGCGGAGATCACGCGCCGCACGAAGTGCACGGACTGTTCGCTTGCGCCGCTGTGCGGCATGTGCCCGGCGCAGGGAATGCTTGCCGGCGGCGACGGGGAGACGCCCGTGGATTTCCTCTGCCGCGTGGCGCACCTGCGGGCGCGGGCCTTCGGCATGGAGATTGCGCCGCACGGGCCGTGCGAGTACTGCGTGGAAGACGCGCCGCCGCCGCGGCGCGCGGAGGTGGGTAATGTCGGCGCTGTCTGACGCGCGCCGCGGCTCGGCCGCGCCGAACCGGGGAGCGCGCAAGCCCTACGAAAAGCCGGCCGTGGGCCTGGTGCCCCTCAGGCCCGAGGAGGCGGTTCTCGCCGGCTGCAAGGCGCCCGGCGGCTACGGGAGCAGCAGTTTCTCCACCTGCGGCCAATTCGGCTGCGTGGTGCTCGGGTCGTGAACCGCGGGCCCGCGGAGCAGAGAGTGTTGCACGGAACGTCGGTCCAGCGCGCCGCCTCGCGGCAAATCGCCATCGGCGGCCTCTTGATCGAGTTGGCCGCGACGGACGGCGGTCCGCGCATCGCGCTCGAAGGCGCGGTCGCCCGCTTCCAAACGGAGGGCGCGGTCCCGGACGCGCGGGTGGAGGTCGCGTGGGGCGAACTCTTCGACGCGCCCGCCGGCCGCGAGGTCTTCGATTCGGGCGCGCACTGGCGGCTTCACGAGGACGGGGACGGGCTCGCCTTCAGCTTCCGATCGCCGGCGTTTGGGGCCGTGCCGGTGCGCAAGGCGCGCTTCTCCCGGGATTTCGCCCGCGGCGAGGTCGTGTATCACCGCCCGTACTTCGGCGAGGGCGCCGCGTTCTATCCTCTCGGCTACCCGCTGGACGAATTGCTCGTGACCCATCTTCTGGCCGCGGGGCGCGGCGTCGAACTGCACGCCTGCGGAATCGTGGATGGAGCCGGCCGCGGGCATCTCTTCGTCGGCCAGTCGGGCGCGGGCAAGACCACCATGGCGCGGCACTGGGAACGGCACGCTGGGGCGGTGGTCCTCAGCGACGACCGCATCGTCGTCAGGCGGCACGAGGGCGAGCTGCGCATGCACGGAACGCCGTGGCACGGCGAAGCGGCGCTGAGCGCGCCGGGAAGCGCGCCGCTGGCGCGCGTGTACTTCATTCGGCGCGACGGGACCGCCGGCGCGACGCCGCGCTTCCGGCCCGTCGGCGGCGCCGCGTACGCGGCGCGGCTCTACTCCTGCGTGTTCTGTCCCTTTTACTCCGCTCCGGCCGTGGAGTACACCCTGGGCGCCCTCGCCGACATTGCGGACCGGGTTCCCGGGTGCGAGGTGGCGTATCTCCTGGGAACCGACGTGGCGGCCGCGGCCGCGGCGCTGGAGGGCTGAGGGCCATGGAGACGCGCGCAACGTCCGCCGTCAGGGCGGCGGCGGTGGTCGCCGAACTCCTTGCGCGCGGCCGCGACGCCAGGTTCTGCGCGCCCGGCGGAAGCATGCGTCCGACGATCCGGGGCGGCGAGACGCTGATCGCGGCGCCGGCGGCGCCCGGCGCCATCGCGCGCGGCGAGATCATCTTGTTCCGGCGGGGAACGCGTCTCGTGGCGCACCGGGTCGTCCGCATCGGGGCCGGCGCGGACGGAGCGCCGCGGTTCCTCACCCGCGGCGACGCGGCCTCGGGTCCTGATCTGCCCGTCCGCGCCGAGGATGTGCTCGGCCGGATCGTCGCGGTTGAGCGGAAGGGGGCGCGCGTCGATCTTACGGCGCACGGCGTGTGGCGCGGACGCCTTGCGCGCTGGCGCGCGTTCGCGCGCCGGGCAGGACGCTGCGTGCGCGCGGTCTTGCCATGATGCCCCCCGAACTTGCGCGCGCCCGTTCCGGCGCCGGCATGCGGCTCCTGGCCGCGGCCGTGAGGTCCGCGTGGGATGCGTCGGCGCGCGCCTCCGTCGCCGAGCTCGTGCGCGCGCCGCTGCGGTGGGACGCCCTCCTCGGAAAGGCGCGCCTGCACGGGCTGACACTCTTCGTGCACCGCGCGTGCGGCGCCGCGGCCCATGTGCCGCCGGATGTGCGCGGGCGCCTGCACGCCCAGGCGCGGGCCGCGGCCGCCCGCGCCTGCGTGCTCACCGCTGAGCTGCTCAATGTCATCGGCGAGCTTGAGCGCCGGGGGATTCCCGCCCTCGCCGTCAAGGGGCCCGCGCTCGGGGCGCTCTTGTACGGAAAGGAATCATGCCGGCAGTTCGGAGATCTCGATCTCCTCGTGCCGCGGCGCGATTTCGCGGCGGCGTGCGAGCTCGTGCGCGCCCAGGGCTACCGGCCTTACTTCCCTCTGCCCGATGATCCGGCGGCGCTCTTCGCCCGCTGCGAGCATGCCTTTGTCCGGCCCCGGGGGGATGTGCACATCGACCTTCACTGGGCGCTGCTCGACGAGTACTTCGGCGCGGCGCGGGATTCGGCGTCGCTGTGGGACCGGAGCGTGTCCGTGGCGCTCGGAGGCGGCCGCGCGCGGACGCCGGCGCCCGCCGATGCCATGCTCCACCTGTGCGTCCACGGCGCCGGCCATAACTGGCGCCGGCTGGACTGGCCGGCCGACGTGGCGGCCCTGGGCCGGTTGCTGAGCGAGCGGGAGTGGTTCGATCTCATGGCGCGCGCCGAACGCCTGGGCGCCCGGCGCATGCTGCTCCTGGGCATCCGCGTGGCGGCGTGGACGTACGGGCTGGAAGCGCCCCGCGCCATCGAACGCGTCCTCGACGCGGAACGTACGGCGACCGCGCTGGCGGTGCGGGCCTGCCGCCTGCTTTTCGACGAGGACGCGGCGCCGGCCAGGCAAAGCCCGGGGTATTTTCTGCGGGCGCTCGACCGGACCGGCGACCGCGCGCGCTTGTTGTGGAAGCGCATGAGCACTCCGCCCGCTTGGGTGCGGCGGCGCGCGTCCCCCGGCGCGGCCCATGTGCTCAGACCTCTGCAACTCCTTGGCAGGTACGCGATCCCGCGGCGCTGATGGCGCGGCCCCGGGCGCGGTTCGACCGTAACCCGCCGGAACCGCGCGGGTTAGGGAGTAATCCTCCGCGGAGAACCGAGGCGGCGGTTGCCGATTCGCGGGAGCATCGTATACTTCCCAGCTCGCTTCGGGGGTGTTGGGATATGCGGTCGAATCGACGGGTATCGGAACCGGCGCCTGTCGCGGGGAGAACGCCGGGATCGAGCGCGGGCGGCCGGGCGACACCGAAGGTCGTCGCCGGCGCGCGCAGGTCCCGCGTGTTTCCGGCGGCGTGCGCCTTCGCGTGCGCGGCGCTTGCGTGCGCGGCGGCGCGCGGGGCCGACACGTGGCTTCTGGCCGAGATGGCCGCCGTGAAGGTGGCGGTTGAGAAGGAGGGCTGGTACCGGGTGGGCCAGCCGGCGCTGGTGGCGGCCGGCTTGTCGCCGAGAGCGCGCTGTGCTTCGCTGCGTTTGTTCGCCGAGGGGGTGGAGGTCCCTCTGCGCGTGTCGGATAGCGGCAGCGCGCGCTTCGGTCCCAGGTCCTGGATCGAATTCTACGCCACGGCCCTCGACACTCCGTGGTCCGGAACGAAGATCTACTGGCTCACCACGGAGCTGGGATCGGGCGCGCGCATCGCGACGGTCGCCGGGACCGCGCGCCGGGCCGCGGCGGCGGCGAGTTTTCGCGCCACGACCGAGGTCTCCCCGCGGACGATCTACATGGCGTCGCTCAAGAACGGCGAAGCCGGGAATTTCTTCGGTCCGGTCGTGACCTCTTTCGAGGCGCAGGTCGCCGTGGAGTCGCCGGGGGCGCACCGCGCCTCGCGTGAGAGCGCCGTGCTCGACGTCGCTCTGCAGGGTGTCTCGGGCGGCGCCCACAGCGTGAACGTGCGCTTCAACGGAATCGAGCTGGGGCCGATTCAGTTCGCCGACATGGCCGCGCGCCGGGCGGCGTTCACCGTGCCGGCGTCATGGTTGGTCGATGGCGCCAACGAGGTCGTTCTCGCCGCCCGGGAGTCGCCCGCCGACATCACCCTCGTGGATAAGATCACCCTGACGTATCCGCGTCTTTTCCACGCGACGGGAAACGAACTGCGCTGTATCGCCGCGGGCAGGCAGCGCGCGACGGTGCGGGGCTTCACGACTTCGGATGTCACCGCGCTCGACATCACGCAACCCATGCAGCCCGTGGCGCTCAGGTGCACGGTCCGCCGGGAAGCCGGGGCGTACACGGCGTCTTTCGCGCCCAACACCGCGGGAGCGCGGACGATCTATGTTTTTGCCGGCGGCGCCACCAACCAGCCGGCGGCGGTGCTGCCCAACGTCCCCTCGCGGCTCGGGCGCATCACGGGAGGGGCCGACCTCGTCGTTATCACCCACGCGGACTTCGCCGCCGCCTTGGCGCCGCTCGTGACGCTGCGCTCCGGCCAAGGATGGTCGGTGATGGTGGTCGATGTGCAGGACATCTTCGACGAATACAACTACGGGCACGCGAGCCCCTATGCCATCAGGAGCTTCCTGGGGCGGGCCGCGGCGGTTTGGAGGACCGCTCCGACCCATGTGCTCCTGGTGGGCGACGCGAGCTTCGATCCGCGCAACTACATGGGATTCGGGTTCTGCGATTTCGTGCCGACCAAACTCATCGACGGGGTCTTCATGGAGACCGCCTCCGACGACTGGTTCGCCGACTTGGACGGCGATGGGACGGCCGAGCTGGCCATCGGGCGCCTTCCCGTGCAAACCGCCGCGCAGACGGCGGCGGTGGCGGCCAAGCTGGTCGCCCGCGAGCGGGTGCGCCAGACCAACGATGTGCTGCTGTGCGCCGAATCGACGGCCGGCGGCGTCGATTGCGAGGCCGAAAGCCGCGCTCTCGAGGCGCTGTTCCCGAGGTCGCTCAACGTCCACGCGATCTTCGAGTCGGATCTGGGCATCGCCGGCGTCAGGAGCGAGCTTCTGAGGCGTTGGGAACAGGGCCCGCGCTTCGTCAACCACCGCGGGTGGAGTTGGGCCGACTTCTGGTGGGGGTGCGTCCTCGAGGGAGCCGACGCCGCCGCGCTGGGGAACGGCCCGAGCCTGCCCGTGGTGGCGAGCGTGTGCGATCTGAACTGCTGCTTTCACGACTCGACCGTGGAGGCGCTCGGCGAGACTCTGCTGCTTGCGCCTGGCGGCGGCGCGGCGGCGGTGTGGGGCTGCTCGGACTATGTCGATCAAGCCACGCTGGGAGCCATGAACCGGGAGTTCGTGCGGCGGCTTTTCGGCGCGTCGCATCTCACCGTGGGCGAGGCGGCGAAAGCCGCCAAGGCGGCTCTCGGGAGCGTCGCGGCCCGCCGCACATGGGTGCTCCTCGGCGACCCCGCCATGCGGCCGTGAGACCGAATCCGGCCGCGCGCGGAATGCGCGCGGCCCGCGGGCTCCGGGCGATGCGGCGCGCCCCGCATCGCCCGGAGCGCCGGCGCAGGCCGAGAGGGGGCCGCGCAGGCTCTCGGTCCCAGCGTGAGGGCGATCTTAGAGCGCCGTGCCGCAGCGGTTGCAGAACTTGGCGTGCGCTTCGTTGCTTGCCTTGCAAGCCCGGCAGAGGATGGGAGCGCCGTCGGGGCGGCGTGCGGCGGCGGCGCCTTCAGCGATCGCCTGGATGACGTGCGTGACGCCGTCCTGCGTGCCTTTGCCCAAATAGTTGACCGCGTCCTTGGCGATGGGCGCGGTCTCGTTGACCACGTAGCGAGCGACCGCGCCGATGAATGCGTAGTGGCAGATACCGCCCCCGATGCCAATAAGCGGGATCCCGACGATGGCGCACCAGAAGTTGGAAGGAGGCTCGTGTGAGCCGAACGACGAAAAGAAGCTCGCGATGCCCGCGATCACGAACACGACTCCGACCAGCAGCACCAGCGGACCCAAAAGGCGGAGCAAAGTCCTGATCGTTTGATGTCTTTTACCGCCGATCTGTTCGTCCTGCATCGGGCGCCTCCGGCACGGCTTCCAGCGGGACTTGCTGCATGGCGTAAGCTTACACGGACCACGGGCGAGATTCAAGAAGCTCGCAGAAGCGATGTCGCCTGCGTTCCACCGAATTGCGAGTGTTTCGAGCCATCCTTGCGGAATGAGAACGCCGCCCAAGGCGCTGCGCTTGCCCGGGCCGTGCCGCGGCTCAGGCGAGCAGCCTGCGGCGCGCTCGGGGGCTTCCCGCCCCGACTGCTCCCGCGCCAATTTCCGTGCCCGCGCTCACCGCGCCGCGCGCGGCGAGCAGGATCATGCTGTTGGCGGCGGTGGTTCGACACGCGGAGCCGGTCACCTATCGGGATGCTTGACGGAGGCGGCTTGGCGCGCATGGTGATTTCGAGGCGGCCGGGGTGGAGCGGCCGCGCAAGCGGCCTCCGACCCGCCGCAGAGACTCCATCCGAGGAGAGTAAATGAACGGCCGTGGCTCCTGTGCAAGGAGCGGTCGTGAAGCAGAAGAAGGGCTTTCACACAATTGGCTCCGGGTGCGCGCGCGCCATAAGCCGGAGGGTGGGGAGGCGGAGTGTGGGGAGAAATACTGTGACGACTGCGGGGAGGGCGATGGCACTATCCGGCCGCAATGCGGGTTTTCAGGCGGTCTCAATTACGACAAGGTGTACACCGGTTAGCCCAAGCGTCGGGGCGGCGGCGCCCCGCGCCCTTGACGCGGCCGCGCTCACGCGCTCAAGTTCTCCGGGTTCTCCAGGAACTCCTTGACCGAGTTCAGGAACTTGGCGGCGAGGATGCCGTCGACCACGCGGTGGTCCACCGACGCCGTCAGCTTCATTGACTTCGTCAAGGTGAAGGTGCGGTCCTTGACGGCGACCGCATCCCTGGCCGCCCCGACGGCGAGAATGCCCGCCTCGGGCGGGTTGATGATGGCCGCGAAGGATTCCACGCCGAACATCCCGAGGTTCGTGACGGTGAAAGTCCCGCGCCCCATGCCGATGAGCTTGCCCTCTCGGGCCGCGGCGGCAATGCGCCGCGCCTCCTCGGCGAGGGCGTCGAGGCCTAGAGCCCCGGCGTTGAGAATCACCGGCACGACCAGCCCTTCCTCGAGCCCCACCGCCACGCCGAGGTTCACCTGGCTGAAGTAGGTGACGCGGTCGCCTTCGATGCGGCAATTGACCTGGGGATGGCGCAGGAGCGCCGCCACGGCGGCCCGCAGAACGAGATCGTTCACGGTCGCCTTGCGGCCCGTCTGCCGGAGGTAGTCCTTGAAGGCCAGGGCGCGCGTCATGTCGACTTCGAGCGTCGCGTAGAAGTGCGGCGCCTGCTGCTTGCTGAACTGGAGCGCGCCGGCGATCGCCTTGCGCATGCCCGTGAGCTCGACGACGCGGGTGCCTTCCCCGGAAGGCGGCGCGGCCGCCGGCGCGGCGGCGATGCGCGCCTCGACATCGCGCTTGATGATCCGGCCCTCGGGGCCGGAGGGCGTCAGGGACGCCAAATCCACGCCGTGGGCGCGGGCAAGCGCCCTCGCGCAGGGGGACGCGGCCGTGCGCGCCGGCGCGGCGGCGCACACGTCGGCCTTCATGATGCGCGCGCTCACGCCCGTGCCCTTGACCGTGCCTAGATCGACGCCGAGCGCCTCGGCGACCTTGCGCGCAGCAGGCGTGGCTCTGACCGGGGCGGGAGTCGTCGAGGGCGCCTCCGGAGCGGGCGCGGGCGGCGCGGCGGCACGGGGCGCGGCCGCGCCGAGCGCTTCCGCATCGATCTCCTCATCCGCGGCGGCGATCACGGCGACAACGCTCAACACGGGCACGACCTGGCCTTCGTGGACTAGGATCTTTCTGAGGACGCCGGACGCCTGGGCCTCGACCTCCAGATCGGCCTTGTCGGTCTGGATGACCATGATCGGGTCGCCCGCCGCCACCGCGTCGCCCTCCTTCTTGAGCCATTGAACGAGGGTCCCTTCCTCCATTGTCTGCCCGGCCTTGGGCATGAGCACGTTGTGCGCCATGAATCCTCCTGTCCGCCGGCGCGAAGCCGGGGCCGCGCCGGTCCGCGCCCTAGCGCGTCTCGCTCCAGAATTGCACGAGGTCGGGCCGGCCGCGCTTGCGCCACTCCCGGAAGCGCCGCCAGGCCGCCCGGAGGGGCGGGGCGAGGCGCTCATCCTCCCGGCCCCACAAGCGTGTCAGTTCGCCATAGATGTCGGTGTCGTCCGTCGCCTCGGCGTTCTTCCAGGCGAAGGCCGCCGCCGCGCCGAAGGCGAAGCGCGCGCCCTCGCTGCCCAGCCCGAGGCACAGTCTGAGGGTGCCGATGAGACGGTCGTCGTATCCAAGCTTGCGCTCGGGGTCTCGGCCGACGCGGGCAACGGTGTCGCTCAGACTCCGCATTGTCATGCGCGCGAGGAGGTCTTCGGCGTAAGCCGCGTACCCCCCGGGCGTGAACAGCGGATCGACGCCCTCGTACTTGCGGGTGAGCGCCGTGCCTGACTCCAGAACGAAGGCATCCCGGACGAAGGGCACCAATCCCGGCACGCCCGCGGCATCGGCGATGAACTCCAGATCGAGCGCGCGGCACAAGTACCCGAGAAGCGCGTGGGCGGCGTTGTGCCCGAAGAGCTTGGCCTCCTCGAAGGGGATGAGATCGTCCTTCTCGGCGAAGACCTCGAGGGCGCGGCCCGGACGGCTGGGCCGGCTGACGAGGATGCGGTTGAATTCCTCCACCAGGAAAGCGCGGTCCGCGCCTTCCCGCAGCGGCGCGAGCGCGAGCGCCGCGATGTGCTCGCGGCCGGCCACGACGCCGCTCATCTTCCCGATCACCGTGTTGAGGAACTCGGCCTTGCCGGCGGCGTCGGCCGCGCAGGCCGCCACCTTCTCGCGCAGGATCTCGGCGGCGTAATTGTGATTCTCGGCGGTGTAGACGAAGAGCGGGTCCGGGCCCGCGCGCATCGCCAGGCCTTGGGCCAGCGTCCAGGCGATGGAGCCTTCGGCCCCCTCGTAGCAGGCGATGCTCGGGACGGCCGTGGCGGCTTCGTCGGCCTCGGCCGTGCGCTCCACCAGCAGGGCTCGATCCGCCGCGACGCGCGGGTTGAGGATTTCCAGCGGGCCGACGCGCGCGCGACGGACGCCGGACGGTCCGGCGATGTTGAGGGTGTAGACGCCGCCGGCCTCGCGCAGCATCGCCACGAGATCGGCATCGATTTCCGCGACGGTGAGGGCGCCGAAGCGGCCGCTCGCCTGGGCCTCGTATAGAAAGAGCCCCGCTTGAATCGGCCCGAAACCGAATCCGATGAACCGCTTCTGCCCTGCCATGCGTGGTCCGTCCCGGCGGCGCGCGCCGCGCGGCCGCTTGAAGCCCTGATTATGGGCAACGGCCGCGATTTTGACAAGAAGGCCGCGGGCCAGGAGTTCCGCATGGGGGGGGCGAGGGCGCTGGAATGGTCTTGGGAGGGGGGCAAGGTCCCGTTTTGCCCGAAAAGGAGGGCCGGAAAAAGGCGGCGAGGACTTTCACACGCACGTTGAAGGCGCTGGAGGTCTCGTATTGCGGGCGGGAGGCGTACCGCGAGCCGGAGGGCTGGCGAGACCTCGGTGTGTCGCCGCTATTTCGGAGCGGAGAGTTTACGGGCCGGGGAGAGAAAGCGTGATTGCCCAGACGCAGGCGGGCCCGAGAGTGCCCACATCGGCCGTGAGCAGCTTCCCAAAGGGTCTTGACGGGCAAACGCGTTGGGGAGATCGCGGTTGCCCAGTACCATTGGCGGAACAACAGCCCGAGCTGGTTCTTCTTGAGTATGGCAACCACGTCAAGCCTGTGCTTCAAGCAGAAACGCAGGAAGGGGATCTGCAGGTAGGCGGCATCCGCCAACATAGCATCGAAGAACCGCGGGTAATTCTCCAGGACGCGTAGAAGGAGTCGTTGCGCCGCGACGGTCTCCACTTCACCAGGCGCGGGCTGCCGGCCCTCGTGACAGCCATGAGAAAGCCGCTGAGCCAGACGGCTGCGGTCGTAATCCGCGGGCGCTGACGCGCATCCATCAGTCCGGACACGTGGCGGCTGAAGTCGAAGACCTTCTCGAGGTACGCGCAGAATCACCGCATCGTGGGCGCTGACTCCCTCGGCCGGTGCGCTTTTCTTTCGCGGCCTGAAGGCGTTTGACACACTCGCCGGACATCTTCTCCAGGCACTCGTGGGCTTCTTGGTAATCGCGCACCCACTCCCTGACCTGGGTTTCGAAGTCGGGAGGGACATAGATCATCTTGCGGGTCTTACCCGCCAGCGCGGACACGTACAGGGAGACGTGTTTGTCGCCCCTTTGGCACTTGCAGTTCTCCTTTCCGCAGGTTCTCGCCATGGTGACGAGGCTCCCGTGCAGGAGAAGTGAGTTATGGATGAGGTGCAGGAGGCGGGAGCGCGCGTTGCGTTCGACCGCCGAGAGACCGCGTCGACCGAGCCTTGGCATAAGCAATTGTTCTTGGAGACTAATCTGATATCATATCAGAAATCAGTCTAACGGTAAAAAATCAAGCCCCTTTCGAATGTGAATTTGCTTTTTTCTCGTGGACGCCTCAACGCGCGGATTCAGGCCGGCTTACGGCCTTGGCGCGACCCCGATGCGGAACTCCTGCGGGCGGCCCGAGTTGGACGGGCTCAGGCCCTCTTGCGCTTCCTCCGGCCGCGGGGGAGAGGGCTCGGAAAGCGGGTGAAAAGGGAGAAAAATAGGGCGGCGGGGGCGCCCGGAAAGGAAACGGGCTCCTCGCCGCCCCCCGTGGGAGGAGCGGCGGAGGAGCCCGCCGTCCGTGCGCTGCGCGCGCTAGCGCCCGTCCCTATCCTTGGCGATGAGGGTGAGCAGCGTTTGGATCATCTCCTTCTCCGCCCGCTCGCGCGGCGTGAGTTCCGCCGCGTCGGCGGTCTTCAGGCCCACCAGGTACCGTTCGACCTGCCCGATCTGCGCGGCGAAGTCCGGGTAGATGGCGTGGTAGAACTCCTCGACGTTGCGCGAAAAGCGCTCGGCCATCATTCCCACCAGGAGCTCGACCCGTTCGACATCGCCCAGATTCGGGTGCTTGGCGTCGAGCTCCGCCCGGCAGCAGGCGAAGGAGTCCTCCAGAAGCCGGGAGAGTTCGGACTCGTAGTCCTTCGTAAGGAGCGCGAACTGGGCGTCGAGCTCCTGCAGGACGTAGGGCCGCACGCTGGGCACGCAGCTCATCAGCCCCCCGATGGCGTAGGACGTGAGCTCGGGCGCCTTGTCCACGAGGTAGTCGCGCAGATGGGCGCGGCCGGCCGGGAGCTCGCGCTCCAGCTTATACCTGCCCATGGAAGCCAGGGCCTCGGCGTCGAGCTTGAACGCCATGGAGGTCAGCCTCCAGAGGCCGAAGACACACAGCGCCATGAGCGCCGCGCCCACCGCGATGAATAGCCGGCGCTTGCCCTCGGTGCGCCGGTGTTCGCTCGTCAGGGACTGCGTGAGCGCCTGGAGGCGCGCCGCGAGTCCTTCCGGACGCATGGCCTGGTCGTTGTGCATTGGGGTGCTCATAGCTGCGTTATCTCCTGTTCCACGATCTGCAGCCAGAGGCGCAGGAACTTTTTCTGCAGATCCACGGTGGACGCCTTCATGTCGGGAAGCTCGAACTCCGCGATGACGCGCTGGAGGCGGGTCATGTCCTTCACGAACAGCGTATGGAATTCGCCGAGGGCCTTCGAGAACGCCCCGTCGCAGATTTCCTGGACGCGCGCCGTCATGGTCGCCTGCGCCTTCGGGTCGCTGAATCCCGGGAAGTTCGCGAGGACCACGCGCCGAGTCTCGTCCAGGACGCGCTGTTCGCCGGCCTTCAGGTGCGAGTCGACCCGCGCCGCCGCGTTGTCCGCGAGCTGCGCCATCTCGCTCCCGATCTTCTCCTTGATCGCCGGCCAGGCGGCCTGGAACTGCGCCTGCCATTCGGCGGCGTAGACCGGGAGGAGTTCCTGGCCGAGCTGGCCGAACTCGCGGAGCGCCGCGGGGCCCGCTTCCCTGAGCTCCTGCCCGAAGGAGAACGCGAGATTCTCCGCCGTGAGCTCGGCCCGGAAATTCAGGTAGTTGAGCAGAAGGAAGGTGACGACGATGACCGCGAAGGACGACGCCATCACGATCGACGTGCGTTGTGCGCGCTCCGCCGCGGTTCGGGCGGAGCCGAGACTCTCCTCGAGGCGGCGCACCTCGCGTTCTAACTTGCCGAAATCAAGCGCTGTGCTCATGGTTGTTCCGTGCCCTCCGATACCGACCGTTTCCCGCCGTGCCTCCGCGGGGCGCCTTTGCGCCCTGCGCATACAACTTATGTATTGGTTCCCGCCGACCGGAACTTGAGAAGAATTCATCTTGCACGTTCGGCGACGATTTAAAGGCCCGGGCGGCGGAGCCGCTGAGAGCGCGAGTTTGCGCCCGGACGCATTCTCGGAACCTGCGCGCCGGCGCCGCCGGGCCGCCCGGCCTCGGCGGGGCGCGGTACAGGGCGGTGCGCGCGTCCGCGCGGCCGGCGCGCCGCGCCGCCGCCCCCAAGGCAACTCATGCCGGCGCAAGCGCTTAAGCGCGTGCGCGCGCCGCGCGCGGCGCAACGGCTTGACACCGGTGCGGGTGCGCCTCCAATATAAGAGGTTAGCGCCGGCGCGGCCGCTCGGCCGTGCGGCGCAAAGCCGCTTCGCGGGCGCGGCGCTGAGACATCCTTGACGTGTGCGCCTTAGGGCATGCGCGGGTGCGGGCGGCCGTTGCATTGTCGCCGCGCCCGGATACCGTGACGAGGAAGCCGGAGCGCCGCCGCGCGCCGGAACATGGCGGTTCAAGGAGGAATGGTGGCTCTTCAGTGCGCAGGCGACAGCCGTCCCGGTCTTCCGTCCTTCGCTCGAGCCTGCGCGGCCGCCGCGGGCGCGTGTCTGGCGTGCGCCGCGGCGTGGGCGGCCGAGGCGCCGGCGCCGAAGCCGCCGCCCCCCAAACCGGTTCTGTTTCTGGCGGCCGGCGTGGTGCGGCCGGTTTCGGCGCCCGCGCTCGAGCCCGGAGCGGTCATCGTCGTGGGGGACAAGATCGCGGCCGTCGGCGGCCGCGAGCTCGAGCCGCCTCCGAACGCGAAAGTTCTGCGCTTCCCGGGCAAGGTGCTCATCCCCGGCTTGATCGATGCCGCCACGAGCACGCTGCTCCACAAGAGCGAGCTGGATTGGAGTCTGAGGGCCGACCCGGCGTGCGTCGCCGGCGACGGCATCGATTGCTTCGATCCCGCCTGGAAGGATGCGGTCCGGGAAGGGGTCGCCGCGGCCTACGTGAGCCTCGGCCCGCGCGGGGCGGTCGCCGGCAGCGGCACGGTGATTCGGCTGGGCGGCGGCCTTCCGGGGCCCGAGCTCGTGCTGCTGTCGCCGGCGCAGCTCGAGGCCGCGATCTGCCCCGGCGCATCATCCTTCACGGCTTCGCCGGCGGCGCCGGACTACGAATTGACCATCGACATCGGCCTGTCCGAGCCTGGGGACGGGGAGCCGGAGTACGACGATCCCCGCCCGGATGACGACACCGAGATCATCCTGCGCGTCGGCCGCACGCCGGCGCCGTCCCGCGCCGGCGCCACGGGCTTCGACCTTCTGCGGGGCTACCGCGCCCTCCGCGACTATTTGGAGCGAGGCCGCGCCTACCGGCGGGCGCGCGCGTGGTTCGATCAGGACATGGCGGCTTGGGAGCGCGAGGTGTCGCGCCTGCGCAAGGAGGAGGCCGAGGCGCAGGCGCAGGGCAAGCCCGCGGTCAAGCGCCCCCTGCCCCCGCGCCCCGCCGAGCCGCGCCCCGATGCCGTGGGCGCGGCGCTGGCCCCCGTTCTGGAGGGCGCGGCGCGCCTGCGCGTCTGGGCCGAGCGCGAGGAGGAGATCCGCTGCGTGCTGGCGCTGGGGGCGGAGTACGAGATCAAGCTCGTCATCTGCGGCGCGGTCGAGGCCTACCGCGTCGCCGGGGAGCTGGCCGCGGCCGACGCCCAGGTCGTGCTCGTGCCGCGCGCGGCCGGCGTCGCGCTGGGCGCGGACGTGCGGGGCTCGCCCCGGAACGCGCGCGCCTTGTTCGACGCGGGGATTCAGTTCGGCTTCGGCACGGGCGTGGGCCCCCGGGCCGGGGCGCATCTCCTGCGCCACATGGCGGCGTGCGAGATCGCCGGCGGCCTCGATCCGGACTACGTTCTCAGAACGGTGACGCTGACCAACGCGGAGATCTCGGGCGTGGCCGATCGCACGGGGAGCATCGCTCCCGGCAAGGAGGCGAACCTGGCGGTATTCGACGGCCCGCCGTTCGCGACGGGGAGCAAGGTGTTGTGCGCCGTCGTCGCGGGGAAAATCGTCGTTCAAGAGGGGGGTGACCATGCGCCCGAGAAATAGGCGCGCCCTTGCCGCCGCCGCCGCGCTCGCGTGGGCGTTGGGCGCGGCGGGCGCGGAGCTCGTGTGCTTCGAGGTCGGCACGGTCTGGACCGGCGCCGGCGAGACGTTCTCGCCGGGCTGCGTGCTCGTTCGCGGCGGCCGGATCCTGCACGCGGGCGCTCCCGCGACGGTAAGCGCCGACGCGGTCCGGATCTCCTTTGCCGAGGGGTTTCTCATGCCCGCCCTGACGGATGCGCACACCCACCTCGCCGTGAGGGACCGCGCGGATCTGAACGAGGCCGCCGTGCCGATCTATCCGCAGTTCGAAATCGCCGACTGCCTCGCGGCCGGCGTGATCGAGAGCTCTGCCCTGTACGAGGAGGGCGTTCTCGCGGCGTACGTCTCGCCGGGGCCGCGCCAGCTTGTCGCGGGACGCGGGGCGGTCATCGATCTTGCCGCCGAGGCGGTGGTGCCGGGGCTCATGACGATGTCGCTGACCGGCGCGGCGCTGCGCGACGACGGGGAACCGATGTCGCGCGCGGGGCTCGCGCTGCTCCTCAGGGACAAGGGGGCCGACGCGGTGGCGGGGGCGCCCGCCCTGCGGATCTTCGCCGCGGAACCGAAGGAGGTGGAGCAGGCCCTCGCGTTCGCGCGGGAGCTGAAGGCGAAGGCCGTGCTCGTGGGCTGCCGGCGGCTCGATCTGCTGCCCGGGCTCGAGGGGGCGGCTAAGGCCGTGGTCGTGCCGGCGCCGGTCGTGACGCCCCGCGAGCTCGGCCGCCTGGCGGAGGCCGGCCGCAAGGGAATCCGCTTCGCCTTCGCGTCCTGGTCCGACAGCGTGTGGGAGGTGAATCTGCGCTTTTTGGCCGCGCTCGCCCACCGGTACGGCCTGCCGCGCGAGGAGGCGCTCCGCGGTCTGACGGTCTACGCCGCCGAAGCCTGCGGGCGCTCGGCCGTGCTGGCCGCCGGCGCTCCGGCCGAGTTCGTCATCTACGGCGGCGACCCCTTGGATCTGCGCACCCCGCTGTGCGCGGTGGTGGCCGGCGGGGCGGTTCGCTATCGCCCGGAAGGAGGGGTGCAGCCGTGACACGACGGGCGGCAATGTGCGCGGCGGTGTTGGTCGCCGCCGCGGCGCGGTGCGGCGCCGCCGAGACGGCGGTTGTCAAAGCCGGCGCGGTGCATACCGTGAAGGGCGACGTGCTCGCGCCGGGCATGATCCTGATCGTCGACGGCAGAATCGCCGAGGTGGGCAAGGAAATCCCGGAGCCCGAGGGCGCGGCGGTCTACAAGGCCGAGGTCGCCGTGCCGGGTTTCATCGATGCGGCCAGCGTCATCGGCGTGGCGCCGCCGCGCGACGAGGAGTCCTGCGAGACGACGCCGCGGGTCAGGGCCGCCGATGCCTTCGATGCCGCGGCCCCGGATGTGGCCGCGGCGCGGATGCAGGGCATCACGCTGGCCCGCATCGGCCCGGGCAACCGCAACGTGTTCGGCGGTATGTGCGCCCTCGTCACGACCTACGGCGCGACGGCGAGGGATTCCATCGTGCGGGACGAGGCGGCGCTGAAGGCGTCGCTGGATCCGGAAGCGGTGCGGGGGAACCGCTCCTGGGATTTGACGCCGCCGCGCAGCCCGTTCTTCAGGCGCCCGACGACGCGCATGGCGCTGGTCCAGATGTTCACCGAGACGCTCGAGCGCGCCAAGGAGGCCCGCGCCGGTCTGCGGCCCGCGACGCTCGACCTGGAGGCCATCGGGCGGGTGCCCGCGGGGGAACTGCCGCTGCACGTGTATACGCGGACGGCCTTCGACCTGCGCGCGCTGCTGGACGCGTCGGCGCGCGCCGGCGTCGCGCCCGTCATCGAGGGCGGCATCGAGGTGCACCGGGAACTCGGGGGCATCAAGGCGCGCGGCTTGGCGGTGATCCTTACGCCCGAGGCTTTCGGCGCCGTGGGCGCCCTGTCGGGGGCGCAGGTGCGCGCGTCGCTTCCCGCGTTGCTGGCGGATTCCGAGGTTCCCTTCGCCCTGGCCACCGCCGGCTTCGGGCTCGAGCCCCTGGACCTCGGCGCCCTGGCGGTGCGGCACGGACTGGCGCCGGACCGGGCGCTGCGGGCGCTGACCCTGGCGCCGGCGCGCATCTTGGGCATCGATGGCGAGCGGGGGAGCATCACGGCCGGCGCCGTCGCCGACATCGTGCTCCTCTCGGGCGCGCCGTTCGCGGCGGGGACGCGGGTCGTCCAGGTGATCGGCAACGGAAAGCTCGTCTTCCCGAAAGGAGGAGGACGCTGATGCGACGAATCTCGGTCTATGCGGCGCTCTGGTGCGGCGTGTGCGCGGCCGCGGCCCACGGGGCGGCGGCGCGGCACGTCACGGCGGTCAAGACGAAGGCGGCGATCGTCGCCGCGGACGCGGAGATTCCCCAGGGCGTCATTCTCATCGAGGAAGGCGTCATCACGGCGGTGGACGCGCCGGGCCGCCTGCAAATCCCGTGGAACGCCGAGGTGATCGACGCGTCCGACAAGATCGTCATGCCCGGCCTGGTCGTCGCCCACACCTCCGAGGGGCTCGAACGCCAGAACGAGTCCATGCCGGATGTCCCGTGGATCTCGACCTTCGACGCCATCGATCCCTTCCAGCCGTACTTCCGGCGCGCGCTCAGGGACGGCGTCGCCGCGGCGCTCGTCCTGCCGGGCAACGCCACCCGCTTCGGCGGCACGGGCACCATCGTGAAGCCGGCCGGCGCGACGGTGGACGAGATGCTGATCCAGCGCCGCGTCGGCCTCAAGGTGTCCCTTGCGCCCGCGGGCGGCCTGAACCGCATGGGGCACATGCAGAAACTGCGGGAGTTCCTCCGCGCGGAGCAGAAGTTCCTCGCGGATTTCCAGACGGCGAAGAAAGAGGCCGCGCAGGCGGGCCGTCCCGTGCAGGAGGAGGTGCCGCTGGAGCACAAGGACATGGAGGATCTCCTGGCCGGCAGGCTCACGGCCTTCGTGTACTGCCAGTCGGCGGGCGATGCCGTCCGAGCGCTGGAGCTTGTGGACGAGTTCAAGCTCAAGGCGGTCCTGGTCCTGGGCACGGATGCCTGGCGCGCCGCGGGCGCCATCGCCAAGGCCAAGCTGCCCGTGATTTTGCCTCCGGACGCGGTCTTCTTCGACGAGGATCCCGAGACCGGCGAGGTCGTCCGGCGGAACCTGCCCGCGATCTTCGCCCAGGCGCGGGTTCCCTTCGCGCTCCAGTGCCATTCCCGCAGCATCAACGCCGGGAGCCTCTGGCAGGTCGCGGCCGAGGCCGTGCGCCACGGGCTGGGACGCAAGGAAGCCCTCGCGGCTATCACGGCGACGCCCGCGCAGTTGCTCGGGCTCGGCCAGAAGCTCGGCCAGATCAAGCCGGGCTTCCGCGCGAATCTCCTCTTTTTGACCGGCGACCCGCTCGATCCGCGGACCTGGGTCGACCGCGTCATGATCGACGGCGCCTTCGTGTACGAGCGCGCCCAGGACAAGTATCTCCAGGAGCTGATCGAGGGCACCAAGCAATGAGGGCGTGGATCGCGGTTGTCTGTCTCGGCGCCTGCGCGGCGGCGGCGGACCGGAGCCCGCCCTGGCGCGCCCTGACCGATCTGACCATCGTCACCGGCACGGGCGCGACGATCGAGGGGGGGACGGTGCTTTTCCGCGGCGGCGTCATCGAGGCCGCCGGCGAGGGCATCGAGCTGCCCGAGGGGACGGCGGCGGCGAGCGCGAAGGGCCAGGTGCTCATTCCCGGGCTGATCGCGGCGGACACGCTGCTGGCCGCGGGGCCCGGGGAGGACGAGCGTTCGATCTGCGCCGCCAACGTGGCCTGCGACGGCTTCGAGTACTTCGCGCCGTTCCGCGATCAGCTTGCGAGCGGCACCACTTGCGCCTACCTGAGCGCGGGAACGCGGCGGCTGGTGCCCGGTCAGGGCAGCGTCGTCAAGCTGGGCGCGGCGCCCGAGCGCGCCGTCGTGGCGCGGCGGGCGGCGCTGGAGGGCGTGCTGACCGCCGCGGCGCTCGGGCCGCCGCTGCGGTTCGCTCCCGAGCCGTACCTGCGGCCGGAAGACCCGTTTCCGCTGGCCGAGCGGCAGTTGCCCAACGCGCGCGCGAGCCAGGTGGCGGAGCTGCGCGCCTTCCTGAAAGGCGACGACGAGTCCGCGCGGGAAGCGCGGGCCAAGGAGCGCGTCTTCCGCGTCAGGGCGGACACGGAACGTGAGATCCGCGCGGCGCTTGCCTTGGCCGAAGCGCAGGGCCTGTCCCTGGTAATCGTCGGGGGCCGCGAGGCCGGCCGTTGCGCGGGTGAGATCGCGCGCGCGGGCGCGGCGGTGGTCTGGCGCGCGGCCTTCGCGCCGGGGGCGCGCGACTTGCGCGATCTGTCCCCCGATCGCGCGCGTCTGGAGGTGTTCGATTGCGCGCCGGCGGCCCTGGCGGCGCGGAACGTGCCCGTGGCGATCGTCTCGGCGGACTTCGATGGCGCCGGTCTGTTGGGCGCGGCGGCTTTCGCCGCGGCGCACGGGTTTCCGCGGGAGAAGGCCCTGGCGGCGGTGACGTCCGAGGCGGCGCGGATTCTCGGCATCGCCGGGAGAACGGGCTCCATCGAGAAAGGCAAGGATGCCGACTTCGTCCTGCTCTCGGCGCTGCCCTTCAGCGAGGGCGCGTCGGTGTGCGCGACGTACGTCGACGGCGAGGAGGTGTTCGCCCGCGACCGAAGGGCGGCGGCGGCGCCCGGCGGCGATCTCGTCCTGCGCGGCGCGCTCGTCCTGACGGGCGACGGCGGGCGGTTCCCGGGAACGGATATCATCGTCGCGGGGGACAGGATCACGGCCGTGGGGCCGAATCTTCCCGTTCCCGATGGCGCGCGGGTGCTCGACCTCGCGGGCAAGGTGGTCATCCCCGGGCTGATCGACTTGTCCAGCCGCTTGGGAACCCACTTCGCCGGCGGCGCGGGCGACCAGGCGCCGCCCTTTTCAGGCGCCGAAACATTCCACCTGAGCGTGAGCGCCATGGTGCGGCACGACGACCCGGTGTTCGCCGCCTGCGCGGGCTACGGCGTCTTGGGGCTGCTTCTGCGGGGCGGCGAGTCGGCGCTTTTCGCGGGCACGGGGGCCTTCCTCGCCCCCGGCGCCGGGCGCGAGGACTTCCTCGTGCGGCCCTTCGGGTGTCTGGACATCGACGTGTCGGGAAGCGCGCGCTTGGCGCGGCTGGCCGCCCTGAGGAACGCCCTTAGGAACTTCGCGCGCTACGAGGAGGCGCGGCGCCAGTACCGGGAGGCCCTCGACGAGTTCACGCACCGCAAACCGCGCGACGCCGAGGGACGCCTCAAGGAGCCGGTGCCGCCCCAGAAGGATCCGATCAGCGAATTCCTGCTCCAGGCGCGGCGCGGCGAGCTGCCGGTGTTCGTGCGCGCGGCGCGCGGCGACGAGATCGAGGGCGTGCTCAACGTGCTCGCCGAGGACGGCGGCTTCGCGGCCGTGCTCCTGGACGCCGAGGGCTTGAATCGGGCCGGGGAGCATGTGGCCACCATGGCGCGCGGGGCGGTGCTGCTGCCGCCCTACCGCCGCAGAATCGAGCAGGCGTGGGTGGATCTGCCGCAGCTTTGCGCGGAGAAGGGCATCCCCTTCGCGCTGGCGTCGGACGGCGCCGCCGGGAGCCTGTACCTGCGGTTCTACGCGGCGGAGGCCGTGAGCCGCGGCCTGGCGCCGGACGCGGCCCTCAGAGCCGTGACGAGCGTGCCGGCGCGCCTTGCCGGGCTGGCGGACCGCATGGGCACCATCGCGCGGGGCCGCTGGGCGAACCTGGTGGTGCTGGACGGCGAGCCGTTCGCGCCGGGCAGCCGGGTCGAGACGGTGCTCGTGCGCGGGAAGGTTCTGGAAGCGTTCAAGGAAGGGGGAATGCGATGACGGCGCTTGCGGCCTTCGCGGTGCTCCTGTGCGCGGGCGAAGCCCCCGCCGCCGACACGGCGGTGCTCGCCGCCAAGATCGTGCCCGTCGAGGGACGGGTGATCGATCACGGCGTGATTCTGATCGGCGGCGGGAAGATCCTGGCTCTCGGGACGCAGGCGGAGCTGAAGATCCCGCCCGCGGCGAAGGTGATCGATGCGCGCGACCTCTGGGCGCTGCCCGGCATCGTCGAGGCGCACACCCATATCGGCCTGAACGGCGGCCTGAACGACATGGTCTTTCCCATCAACCCGGACCTGAGCGTCGCCGCGTGCATCGACCTGGATTCGCCCCTCGTGAAGAAAGCCCTCGCCGAAGGCGTGACGACGGTCAATTCGATGCCCGGGAGCGGCACGAACCACGCGGGCTTCAGCGTGATCTTCAAGCTGGCCGCCGCGGGGCCGCGCGAGGCGATCGTCCGCGATCCGGGCTGCCTGAAAATCGCGCAGGCCTTCAATCCGGAGCGCGACACGGGGGATATGGGCGCGACGCGCATGGGCATGGCGTACATGCTCAGGCGGCTTCTCATCGAGGGCAAGGAATACGCGGCCGCTTGGCGCGAGCACGAGGCGGGGACGCGCAAGGATCCGCCGCCCCTGCGCCGGGACCTGGAGCGCGTGCGTCTGGTCTTCGAGGGGAAAATTCCCATCATCAACCACACCTACAGCGCCTGGGGCGTCGCCGAGGCGATCAGGCTCTTTCACGACGAGTTCGGCCTGAAGATCATCGCGACGCATGTCGCCTACGGCGGCTATCAGGCCGGCGAATACGCGGCGGCGCGGGCCACGCGCGTCCGCATCGATGTCGGGCCGCATCTCCTGGAGCTCCAGCGCACCGGCGACGGACGCCTGGCCGGAATTGCCACCGAATTCTGGCGGCGCGGCGTCCGCAATCTGAGCCTCAACACCGATGCGTTCACCCTGTTTTATGCGGCTCTCTCCCCGCAGCAGCACCTGTTTTTCCAGGCCTCGATGGCGGCGCACTACGGACTTCCGGAGGAAGCGGCCCTCAGAGCCATCACGATCGAATCCGCCCGCGCCCTCGGCATCGCCGACCGCGTCGGGAGCCTCGCGCCGGGCAAGGACGCCGACATCGTGCTCAAGCGCGGCGAGCTTCTCGACGTGACGACCCCGGTGGAAATGGTGCTGGTCGACGGCGCCGTCGCGTTCCGGCGCGACGGCTGCGGCGTCGCCGTGGCGGCGCCCGCGGGGCCCGAGAAGCGGCATGCGGAGAAAACCGGCGGCGCTGACCCGCAAGGGAAGGAGGTGCGGCTGTGATGACGCTCGTCCTCGCTTTGTGCGCCGCCGCGGCCCCCCAGGCCCGCGTGACGGCCATCGTCGCCGATCGCGTGGTGACCGTGACGGGCGGCATCGTCGAGAACGGCGTTATCCTGATCAAGAACGGCAAGATCGAGAAGATCGCGCCGCGCCTGACGCCCCCGCCGGGAGCGGAGATCGTCGAGGCCGGGACCCTCGCGGCGTACCCGGGCATGATCCTCGCGCGCACGCGCATCGGCTTGAGCGCCGGCCAAGGCTCGGTCGTCGAGACGCTCTGGCCCTACGACGGCCGGTACGACCGCATTCGCGCCTGCGGCTTCACGGCGCTGGGCCTGGTGCCCGCCGGCGGGGATCTGGTGAGCGGGTTGGGCGCCGTGGCGCGGCCGCTCGCCCGGGCGAAAGACGAAATCGTGCTGGGGAAGAGCGACTTCCTGTGCATGAATTTCAGCGCCGCGCAGGCGCGCGCCCTGCCCGGGCTCCTGCGGCCGGAAGGGCAGGGGCCGCTGGCCCTGGCGGTGCAGGGCCGAATCCCGGCCCTCATCACGGCCGGCGATGCGACGAGCACGCTCTGGCTCGTGCGCATCCTGGCCGAGCACCGCAACCTGCGCCGGTACATCGCGCCCGAGGGCGATGTCGTCAATGCGCTGCCCGTCCTCTGCCAGGGGAAGGTGCCCTGCTTGGTGCGCGCGAAGCTGGAATTGCGGCCGGTGACGCTTTTCGAGCATAACGTCGCGGCGCAGCTTGCCCGGGCCGGAGCGCCCGTGTGCCTGGAACCCGCGGCCGACAGCGTGGCCGCCGTCGAGGCTTTCCGGTTCGATGTTGCCCGGCTCATCGCCAGCGGGCTTCCCGAGGAGGCGGCGCTCCGGGCCGTGACGATCAATCCCGCCGCGGCGCTGGGAATCGACTGGCGGATCGGCAGCCTGGAGCCGGGCAAGGATGCCGATGTAGTCCTTGTGGACGGCGAACTGCTCGACCCGCGGGCCTGCATTCGCGCGGTCTACATCGCGGGTGAGAAGGTGTACGCGTGCGAGCCCGCGGAAACGGGCGGGGCGGCCGGCGCCGCCGAGGAGAAGTGATGCGATCGGCGGGTGTGTTTCTGCTGTGCGCCGCGGCGGCCTGGGCCGCGCCCGAGCCGCTGCTCGTCAAGGGCGCGCTCGTTTACACCATCACGGGGCCGGTGCTGAAGGACGCCGACATCCTGGTCAAGGACGGCGTCATCGCCGAGATCGGCCACGGCCTTGTTGCGCCCCAGGGCGCCAAAATCATCGAGGCCCGGGGGAAAGTGGCGATGCCGGGCTTCGTCGTGGCCCAGAACTTGGACATCTTCGGCGCGGGCGGCGTGATTCCCGAGGGTATCGATGTCTTCGGCTTTCCCATGAAGCTCGCCGTGGGATCCGGCGTCACCGCCGTGTGCTGCCGCAACACCGTCATCAAGATGACGTGCGGCGATCCGGAAGGCGTTCTCCTCGCGCCCAGCCCGGCGCTGTCCCTATCCCTGTCCTGGAGCGGCAAGGAGGCGTTCCGGCGCGCGCTGCTCGAGGCGCGCGAGCAGCTCCGGCGCGCGCCGCAGGCCCCGCAGTCCGGGAGCGCCTATGTGCGCGCCCTGCGGGGCGAACTGCCGGTGCGGGTGGCCGTCAACCGGGCCCAGGATCTCCTGTGGGCGGCGGGAATCGCCCGGGAGTTCAACGTCCGGTTCATCATCGAGGGGGCGGTCGAGAGTTGGACCGTGGCGGAGGAACTGGGCCGCGCGAAAGCCGCGGTGATCCTCTCGGTGCGCGTGCTGGCGGCCCCGCCCGAGACCCCGGACGATCCGCCGGGCTCAAGCGAGCGCGTGGCGCTGGTGCTCGCCCGGGCGGGGGTGCCCTTCGCGCTCGTTCCGCCGTCGCCCACCGTGACCACCGGCGGCGGGTTCGCGGGGCGCGACATCATGTCCATGCCCATGGAGGCGGCCTTCGCGGTGCGCGGCGGCCTGGACGAGGCCGCCGCCCTGGCGGCCATCACCATCGAGCCCGCGCGGATCCTCGGCGTCGAGCAGCGCATCGGCAGTCTCGAGAAGGGCAAGGACGCCGACATCGTGATCCTCGACGGCGACCCGCTCAACTACCGGACCTTCGTCGACCTGACGATCATCAACGGCAAGATCTACTTCGACCGCGCGCGCAGCGATGTGTTTCCCAGGCCCGAGCAGCCGGCGGCGCAGGAGCCGCCGGAACCGCAGCCCAAGGCGCCGCCGCCCGAGCGGCAGCCGTCCGGTCCGCCGCGGCCGTAGCCTCGGCTGGGCCGCCCGCGGCCTCCCGCCGGCGGGCTCCGGCGAGGGCGTCCTCACTTCCCAGTGATCGGCAGGAGCGCCCGGGGCACGTTGAGGATGAAGACGGCCATGGCGGTGGCCGGGATGTCGCCCCCGCCCTCGCGCTCCGTCCAGGAGCCGTCCTGGCGCTGGCGCCGGATGAGCTCCGGCGCGATGTAGTCGAAGTAGTCGTCCCAAGCCCGCCCGCGCGTCCGGAACAGCGCCTGAGACGCGTAGTAGTGAGTGTAGTAGAAGGGCGACTGGATGCCCGGCATGAGCGTGAGGGAGGAGAAGCCGCCGGAGCAGTGCTTCTTCACGAAGTCGACGCCGCGGCGCACGCTGTCGGTGTCGTATTCCCCCAGACCGTTCAGAATGCACACCCCGGCCGCCGAGCAGCCGATCGTCACCTGCCGGTGAATGGACGGGCCTCCGAGGCGGTACCTGAAGCCGCCGTCCTCGGTCTGGGCGGCGCGGATGTATCTGAACGCGGCGGCGACGACCCGCGCATCGATCGCGAGGCCGATGTTGCGCGCCGCCCTGAGCGCCATGGTCTGGCACACCGTGATGGAGCAGTCGGCGATGCCGCCCGGGTCGGGGGAGTAGTCCCAGCCGCCGCGCGAGTTCTGGGCGCGCTCGATGAGGCCGACCGCCTTCTTGAGGGCCTCCCTGAGCTGCAGCTCCTCCCTGGGCTCGCCCCACATTCCGAGGACTTCGGCCAGATACAGCGTCGCGAAGCCGTGGCCGTACATGCTGCTCTTCCCGTCGTTGAAGTAACCGTTGTCGTCCTGGTAGGACAGGAGGCGCTTGAGGCCGAGCCTGAGGCGCGGTGCGTGGGGGCCTTGCTTCGGCGTGTGGCCGCAGGCCAGGAAAGCCAGGCCCGCGAGCCCCTGGCCGGCGACCTGATAGACGGTCGCGTAGGCTCCGTCTGCATCCTGCCGTGCCGCCAGGGCGGCCAGGCCGCGGGCCGAGCTGAGCTCGATTTCGCTGGGCGCAACCGCCGCGCAGGCGGCGGCGCTCATGACGAGCATGGCAGGGCTGATCAGCGACACACGTGTCTCTCCGGGACGTCTCTCCGGGTATCATACGAGCCGCGGCGGCGCGGCACAACGAAGGCGCCGGGCCGGTCTTTCTCGCGGCGCGGAGAATCCTGACTCTTCAGCGCCGCAGGCCCCGGCGTCATTTCCGTTTCTTCGGCTCCACCGGGACCTTGGTCAGAAAAGTGAGGTGGAAGCGGCCGATGCCGATCTTGTCCTTGAACTTGAGCGTCGTCTCGGCGATCCAGCGTCCGTTCACGTAGGTGCCGTTGTAGCTCTCCAAATCCCTGAGAACGAAGGCGGGCCCTTCACGGACGATTTGTGCGTGCTTCGTGGAGACCGTCTCGTGGCGAAGCTGGACATCGCTTGCGGGCGCCCGGCCGAGGATGGCCCTGTCGCCCGCGATGTGGACGATCCGGCGTTCCCCGTTGGGATTCTCGATTTCAAGGGTGATCATGCCCTCATAGTACCTGGAACGCGCGCGGATGAAAGGAGACCGTCGCCGGGGGGGCGCTTGTCTGCCAAAAGCGAGGTGCTCATGTCATTCTGGCAGCGCCGCCCGCGCCGCGACCCGCCGGGGCGCAACGCGCGCCCCTTTCGGGCGTTGTTTGAATCGGAATGGAAGTTGCTTATAATCGTTCAAGTTTCCGAGGCCCGGCGGCTTCGGCGAACGGGAGGTGTGAATGACTAGATTCGTGAATAACCTGAAGACGACGATCCTGCTTGCGGCCATCATCGGGCTCGCGATGGCGATCGGCAGCATCTGGGGAACCCGCGGACTGCTCGCCGGTTTCGCCTTCGGCGGGGTCATGAACATCGTCGCCTTCTTCTTCTCCGACAGAATCGCGCTGGCTACCATGGGCGCCCGGCCTTTATCCCCGGCCGAGGCGCCGGAACTGCACCGCATGGTGGAGGAGTTGAGCGCGCGGGCCGGCATTCCCGCGCCGCGCGTGTACGCATCGCCCCAGCAGGCGCCGAACGCCTTCGCGACGGGCCGTTCCCCGAAGCACGCCGCCGTGTGCGTGACCACGGGGCTGCTCCAGCTTCTGAGCCCCGCCGAGGTGCGGGCCGTGTTGGCCCACGAGATCGCCCACGTCAAACACCGCGACACCTTGATCAGCACCATCGCCGCCGCCGTGGCGGGCGCCATCACCATGGTGGCGTACATGGCGTGGTTCATCCCCGTGCGGCCCGGCGGCGGCGAGGGCGGCAACCCGCTCACGGCGCTGCTCCTGATCCTGGTGGCGCCCATCGCCGCCACGATCATCCAGCTCGCGATCTCGCGCTCGCGCGAGTACGCGGCCGACCACCGGGGGGGCGAGCTGCACGGCCGGCCGCTGGACCTGGCGCACGCGCTCCTGAAGCTGGATGACTACGCGCGCCGGATACCGATGCGCTTCTCGCGCACCCACGCGAATATGTACATCGTCCAACCTTTCTCGGGGGGGGGCGCGGCGAGCCTCTTCAGCACGCATCCGCCCACCGCCAAGCGTGTCGCGGCCCTCGAGGCGCAGGCGCGCGGCGCGCGCTGAGCCCGCGGCCATGACGCAGCGCGCCGCGGCGTTCGACAGGGTCATCGCGGGGTTCCGGCGGAGCCGAGTGCTCGTTGTCGGCGACGTCATGCTCGACCGCTTCCTGATGGGCGACGTGCACCGGATCAACCCCGAGGCGCCCGTGCCGATCCTCCGGGTCGCGGGCGAGCGACTCGCCCCGGGCGGCGCCGCGAACGCCGCCGCGAACCTGGCGAGCCTGGGCGCCGCGACGGTGGTCGCCGGCTACGTCGGCAACGACGGGCCGGGGCGCAGACTCCAAGCGCTCGTGCGCGGGCGCGGCATCCGCGCGGCGCTGGTTCCGTGCGCGCGACCGACCATCACGAAGGTCCGGGCCGTCGCCCGCGGCCAGCAGCTTCTCAGGCTCGATTACGAGGATGACCGCGCGGTGGGGCGGCGCCTGGAAGCGAAGCTCCTGGCGGCGGTCAAGGGCCTCGGACGGCGCTTCGACGCCGTCCTGATTTCCGACTACGACAAGGGCGTCGTCACCGAGCGGCTCGTCGAGCTGTGCCTGGAGCGCGTTCCCATCGTCACGGTCGATCCGGCGCCGCCGCACCGCGACCTGTACCGCGGCGTCACCATGCTGACGCCGAACGTCAAGGAAGCCGCGGCGCTGCTCGGCATCGACATTCGCACCGATGCGGAACTCGCGCGGGCGGGCGCCGAACTCGTCGGGCGGCTCGAGGCCCATGTGTTGGTGACGCGCGGCGAACGGGGCATGACGCTCTTCCGGCGGGACGGGGGGCGGCTTCACCTGCCCACCGTGGCGAAGGAAGTCATCGATGTCACGGGCGCGGGCGACACGGTCATCGCGGTGGCGACGCTGGCGCTCGCGGGAGGCGCGCCGCTGGAGCGCGCGCTCGTCCTCGCGAACCTGGCCGCGGGCCTGGTCGTCTCGAAGAGCGGCACCGCCACCGTGAGTCCGGAGGAGCTGCGCGCGGCGGCGCGGCGCGCGTAGGGCGCTAACGGCTCCCGCCGGGCTCGTCGGGCAGTCCGATTTTCCCGGCCGCGATCCGCGCGCCCATGCGGACCAGCACGAAGGCGAGCGCGGCGCAGATGGCGGCGCCGAGGGAGAAGTGCCACCAGGGCGGCGCTTGCGGCGCAAACTCAGGTCCGATCGTCGCGAGGCACGCCAGGACGAGCAGAATTGCCCAGACGATCTTGGTCCGGAAGAACGGCCTTCCGCCGGGGCCGGGACGGAGTCTGCGGGCCGCGATCCCGCTGGCGAGGGCGAAAGGCAGCGCCGCGGCGGCGGACAAGAAGCAGTTGAACCCGTTCCGGCGCCCCTCGCCGCCCAGCAGGCTCATGAGGAGGGCGAGGGCGAGGGCGAGGGCGAGGGCGAACCCGAGCGCGGCGTGAAGACGGGACATTCGCGGCCGCGCAAGGACATCCTTCATGGGTCACTTCTCCGGCCTGGTTCGGTCCGCCGCGATTTCGCGCCAGAGGGCGCGGGTTTCGGCAGCCATGCGCTCGGGACGGAAGCGCGCAGCCCAGCGCGCGCGGCCCTCGCGCGCGAACGCCGCGCGGCGCCCTTCGTCGCCTAGGAGCGCCGCGAGCGCGTCCGCGCAGGCGGAGGGATTGTCGGGCTCGAAGAGCTCTCCGCAGCTTCCGAGCACCTCGGCCGTTCCGCCGACGCGCGTCGCCGCGACGGGCGTTCCCGCGGCGAGCGCCTCGATGAGCACCCGGCCGAGGGGCTCCTGCCGCGCGGTGTGGGCAAGCACCGTCGCTTGAGCGAGGATCGCCCGCGCGTCCCTCCGCCAGCCGAGGAGGTGCAGCCTTCCGGCCAGGGGCGGGCGCGCCGCGGCGGCGAGGAGCCCGTCTTTCAGGCGCAGGTTTTCCGCCTTGCCGCCGAAGACCTCGCCGCAAAGCACGAAATGCGCCCGCGCTTCGCGGCGCGCGATCTCCGCCGCCGCCGCGACGAAGACCTCGGGCGCCTTCCGCACCGTGATCTGGCCCAGCCAGACGACGAGGGGCGCTCCGGCGGGAAGACCGAGTTCGGCGCGAAGGTCGAACCGCCCCGCCGCCGGAGGCGGCGACACGCCGTTGTAGATGACGCGGATCTTCTCGGCGGGGATCCCCTGCGCCGTCAGGTCGTCGCGCAGGGCCGCCGAGACGGCGATGAGGCGCGCGTTGGCGCATAGGTGCGCGCGTTCCCGCGCGCCCAAGGTCCCGAACTCGCGGATGTGCGCGGCGGTGGGAAGGCCCAGGTCCGCCGCCGCCGCGCCCGTCAGCCGGCCCAGGTGCAGCGTGTTGGCGTGGAGCAGGTCGAACCCGCCGGGCTCCAGCGCCGCGCGCAGGACGCCGCCGTCCCGCGGGGCGGCCGGCCAGGGACGGTGCGGCACGCCGAGCGCGGCCAGGCGAAGGGCGAGTTCGCCTTCCGGCGGCGCAAAAGCCGTGGCCTGGAACTCCCGGCGGTCAAGCTGCGCCAGGAGTTCCAGGCCCGAGCCTTCGGCGCCGCTCACGGTCGGGTGCTCGAAGAGAAAGGCGATTCGCATCGCGCGCTCCGCCGCGCCCGGCGCCCGGACCCCGCGCGGCTACTTCCTGACTTTCTTCATGGGCACGTCGAGGTTGATGTTGGGGCCGAAGAACTTGATGATCTCCAGGTCCCGCTTGCCCGTGTTCTTGACCTTGAGGGGCGTCACGGCCTTGGCGTGGGTGACGAACAGCTCGTCCTCGCCGGGGCTGGCGCCTTTGACCGGAATCCCGTCGAAGGTGCCCTTCCCGCGCCAGACCAGGAGGGAGTAGACGCCCTTTTCCTTGGTCGTGAAGGTTTTGCCGGGCTTGACCAGCAGGCGCTTGCCGCTGAACTTGAGCGTGTTGTAGTAGATCCAGTACTCGCTGCCGCCGGGCTGCTTATCGCAGAGGATCGGCTCCAGGTGCCGGTTCTCCCAGAAGTAGGGATCGGAGCTGAGCGCCCAGTCGATCTGGTCCAGGATGATGCGCTCGCCGTAGCGCTTGCGGTCCTTGGCGCTCACATCCTTGAAGAGCAGGTCCTTGGAGATGATTTTGCCGGCCACGAGGGCCTGGCACATGCTGAAAACGTCCGAGTCCTCCTGGAGCTCGATGGTGACGGCGGTCCCGGGGGCGTGCAGAATTCCGGCGGGCACGTGGAAGCCCTCGCCGGGGACGAGCTGCTCCGCCCAGGCGTGCTTCAGGATGAGGTCGCTGTTCCAGTCGACCAGATAGGGCAGGATCACCTTGGCCTGGGCCTTGTCCTCGACGATCCACCGGTGCACGCCGAAAAACGTCTCGGGGTGGGGGCCCATGTCCACGTCGGTCGGAAAGTAATAGGCCTCTTCCTTGGCGTTGCGCCCCACCTTCGCGGCGTCCTTGGCCATCTGATGGTAGTGGTGGGGAATTCGGGCGGCGAAGTCGTAGATCTTGGGCAGGCGCCCCAGGCGGTTGCCGTGCTTCTTGGCGTAGGCCGCGCCCAGAAGCATCGGACCTCCGATCTCGACCGCTTCCCTGAGGGTCATGCGCGCGCCGCCGTTCATGGCGATGTAACTCAGTCCCTCGTCCTTCGGGCCGACGGCGTTGTCGGCCTTGGTGGTGGAGGCGAGCCAGCGCTCGCAGATGTATCCGCGCTTGCCGACGCGAGCCTCCTTCTCGCTGAGACCGAGGCGGAAGAGCGTCGGCAGGAAGTCGCGGGCGACCCATGCCGGCTCGAGACGCAGGATGCCGTTCCCGTCGGCAAGGGCCTGCTCCAGCAACGCGAGACGTTTCGTGTTGGCCATACGTCCTCCTCTGGTAAACGCCGAGATTGTATGCGAACCGGCACGGCCGCGCAACGGATCGGTGGCGGCGCCGGGAATCCTCTGCTACCATTTCCCCTGCCGCCCGCAGCGGCCTGGAAAGGAGCTTCGCATGGCGAACGTACGGATTCCCGAACGAAGAGGCGTGATCACGTTCAAGGGCGCTCCGCTCACCCTGTGCGGGCCTGAGATCGTCATCGGCGCGGAGGCGCCCGACTTTCGGCTCCTGGCGCAGGACCTTTCGCAGGTGACCCTGGCGTCGAGCGCCGGGAAGACGCGGCTTCTGAGCGTGGTGCCGTCCCTCGACACGCCGGTCTGCGATCTTCAGACCAAGCGTTTCAACGAAGCGGCGGCGGCGCTCCCGCCCTCCGTCGTCGTTCTCACCGTAAGCATGGATCTGCCCTTCGCGCAGGCGCGCTGGTGCGGCGCCGCCGGGGTCGACAAGGTGCAGGTTCTATCCGATCACAGGGACGCATCCTTCGGCCTGGCCTACGGCGTCCTGATCAAGGAGCTGCGCCTGTTGTCCCGGGCGATCTTCGTCATCGACGCCAAGAACGTCGTCAGGCACGTCGAGTACGTGGGCGAGATCACCGATCACCCCGCGTACGATGCCGCCCTAGAGGTGGTGCGCGCCGTGGCCGGCTAGACCGGGCGCGGCGCTACTCGGCACAGTCCAGCCCGTCGTCCGTCGGATCGTCGCCGGGTGCGCCCTGGGGCGGCGGCGGCGGGCTGCCCGCCGCGAACAGGTGCTTGAGCAGGTGGATCGGATCGGCGACGTTGATCCGACCGTCGTCGTTGGAGTCCATGGCGTCGGCGCAGGGCACAGGGCCTCCTGCGAAGAGATGGGCGAGGATCGCAATCGCGTCCGCCACGTCGATGATCGAGTCGCGGTTGGCATCGCCGCGGAGGAACAGGACCGCGCCGATCGTGATGGGCTTGCCCGGGTCGGTGCCGCTGGCTTCGGGGGCGTAGTAGTCGTAGGCCGTGCTGGGAACCGCCGCCGCGCGGATCGGGAAGAGCGCCCTGGCCTGGAACGTGAAAACCAACTCCCGCTCCGCGACCAGCTCGCGAAGGTAGAAGATCACCTTCCTGACCGCGACAGCGGTGCGCGCCGCGACGCCGGCCTCGACCAGCGCAGTCAGTGATGCCTCGACGACTTGGAAGCCGGTGGGAACGCCGATGTCGGCGATCACCATGTTGGTGCGCTCGCGCGGGCCGGGATAAAGCAGCCTGACGCGCACGTCGACCACGTCGTCGACGGCCACGTGCTCGGTCAAGTACTCGACATCGATCAGCAGGGCGCGGGGCGGGGGCGTTTCCTCGCCCGGAAGGTTGAAGCGCGTCGCCGCCTGGTAGGCGGCCTTGCCCACGCCCGTCATGACCAGGCGCCCCTCGCCGCCGCCCGGCAGTTCCGCCGTCTGCAGGACATCGTAGTTGCTCCGGTTGACCGTGAAGGTGTGCGCGACGGCGCCGCCCGCCACCAGGTCGATCGTCGCGTCGACGCTCTCCTGCGCGCAGCGCGCGGCGCGCGCCAGCGCGCGGAAAGCGACGACCGTCTCTTGAGTCGTGCCGAAGCCGCCCCGCGCGTTGCGCCGGCTCGTGATGAATTCGATCGCGGGGGCGGCCTCGGGCCGCGCCGCGTCGATGAGCGCGAAGGCCGCGTAGGCGGTCGTCTCGACGGGGTAGGGTTCCCAGTAAAGGCCTGTGTCGTCCGTCTTGGCCAGCGGCATGAGGAGATCGAGGGTCGCCGCGGCGTCGTGCGCAGCGCCCGGCATGAGGCTCAGGGCGCAAGCCGCCATGGCGAGGGCGTAGGCGTCGCCCGCGACGGCGGCCCGGTTCGAGGCCAGATAGGCTTGCGCCGCGCCGAGCGCCGCGGCGTTGAGCCGCGGGTCGTGCTCGGCGAGCGCCTTGGCCGTGTACGCCGTGAGAGCGTAGCGGCTGCCCATGCCGCCGCCGAGAAGCTCCTGGTGGTGGAGGAACCCGAAGGGCTTCCACGCGCCGTCCGCGTCCTGGTGCGCGGCGAGCCATGCGGCCGCCTCGGTGAGCACCGTGTCGTCGATGTCGCGCACGTCCCGCGCGCCCCCGAACGTCGAGAGCACGAAGGCCGTGACGAAGAGGCTGCCCTGCTCGTCCTGCTCGCCGAAGGCGGAGAACGAGCCGTCCGCGCGCCGGTAGGTGAGCTGGCGCTGGTAGCCCACGTTGATATAGTGTTCGGCCTTGGCCCAGATCTCGGGTTGCGCCGCGCCGCTCGCCAAGAGATAGCGCAGGACCTCGACATCGGGGGCGAGGAAGATCAAGTTCTGCTCGCCGCACCCGTACGGCATGCCGAGCAGGTCGTCCAGGCCGTCGAAGCCCTGGGCGACGAGGCTTGGGGTCACGGCGACGATGACGCGGCCCGAGTCGGGCACCGCCCCGGGCGGGATCGAAAGGTCCAGGACTGCGGGCTTGTCCGGGCTCACCCAACCGTTGACGACGATGGTGAAGGGGACGCCCTCGGGCACCACCGAGATCTCCCGCGTGACCGCATCGGCATACCGCGGCCCCCGCGCGGTGACGGCGAGCGCGAACCGGCCGGCCCGCGTGGGCGTGATGGGCATGGCGCAGGACGTGACCTCGCCCGGGCCGACATCGACGGCGGCCCGCAAGTCTCCGGCCCCCTCGAACCAGTCGTCCGCGGCGAGCTCCAGGAAGATGCGCTGCGCCTCCTGCGCGTAGTTGTAGATCTGGATCCGCAGCGGGAAGGTCTCCCCGCGCACGACCTCGACGGGAAGGTCGGGCTCGACGAAGAATTCCTGGAACACCGTGAAATCTGCCTCGGCGAGGGCGAGGCCCTCCGCGGAGCTTGCCAGCCCCCGCAGGTGCCAGGTCGTGATTGAATCCGGGCACGTGAGGGTCAGCGTCGCCGCGCCCTTGTCGTCGGTCAGGAGAAGCGGCTGCCACACCCACGTTTCGGGGAAGAACTGGCGCACACGCTTGATCGCGGCGAGCCCGCCGGACGGGTCGCCGCCGCCGGGCGGCAGCTCGGGAGCGCCGTTTTCCCAGTCATGGAACCACCGGTCGCCCCAGCGGAGCCACGGCGGGGCTTGCACTCCGGCCGGGATCGAGATCTCGGGCGAGCAGCCGATCGCAAGGCCCGCGTCGGCAAAGACGTCCAACGCGCCGGGAAGCGTGACCGGTTCCCAGGGGTCGTCGCAGTGCACTTCGGCCCGGGGCGCCATGAACTGCTCCTCCAGGAGGTCGAAGATGCCCCGCAGCGTCGCGCGCTCGCCCGCGAGGGCGAGGAGCGACGAGTCGACGATGGACACGCCGACGAGCGCCTTGCGGTACGCGTTGATCGCCAGTGTCACCGTTTCGCCCGGCCGCGCCTCGGCCGCCGAGAACGCGGCGTCGAGGGTGAGCCGTGACTGGATCGCGACGGGAATGCGCAGGCGGTCGCAGGCGATTTCGTTGCCCGGGTTGAGGAGGTAGGCGACGACCTGGACGGCGGGGAGCATGTCGGGCGTCGCCGTGAACTCGATGGTGCGTTCGTGCGTGGCGCCCCGGGTTACCACGCGGCCGGCGGCGATGACCTCCCAGAAGAGCGTGCCCGGGTGCGTGCTCAGCACCGCGACGGCGACCGGTTCGCCGACGCGCGCCTCTTCGCCGCCCGCGCGGCTCAGGTGGAGGAAGCTCGCCGTGGGCGAGTGGCCGGCGAAGAGCGTGACCGCGCTCTCCGAGGTGCGTTCGTCTTCCTTGAGCACGGCGCGCACCGTCGCCGAGGCCGCCGCGGCGGGCGTCTCGAAGGTTGCGACGGCCTCCCCGCCGTTGGTCGTGACGGTCTGCGTAACCTCGGCGATGGTCCCCGACAGGTCCTGGAACGAGGCGGTCAAGGCGACCGTGCGATCCTGCGGAATACCTGAGGGCGTCTCGGTGATGACGGCGACGGACAGCGGCATGCCGGGTTTCATCGTCTGCTCGCGGGCGATGAGCGCGACCCTGACCGGCGCGCGCGCGATCTTCAGGAGGCGCGTCACCTCCTCCGTGTGGCCGGCCGTGTCCGTGACGGCGAACCGGAGCGTGACCGCGCCGTCGCCGCTCGCTTCGTGGGTTCCGGCGGCGAAACCCGCCGGCGGGAGCGTGAAGCGGCCCTCGCCATCGACGATCGCCGCCGAGACGGCGGCGTACTCCTCCCAGACCCCCACGTAGCGCTGGGCCGTGACCACGGCCGTTCCCTGGACCTTCTTACCGAAGTAGTACGCGCTTCGGATTACGCCCGCGATGGCCTCATCGGGCAGGAACCAGTCCCGGGGGAGGTCGACCGCGACGGAGAACTGCGGCAGCACGTACTTGTCGACCTGCACCGCCAGCTCGGTCTGGCGCTCGCCCGCGCGCGCGGAGAGTGTCCACGCGCCGAGGTTGAGCTCGTTGGCGAGCGGCAGCGCGAACGCCGCGGCCCCGAAGGCGTTGACGGCGAGGGTGCGCCGGTGGACGCGAATGCCTTTCCCGTCGCTTATGACGAGTTCGACGTCGCCCGCGACCGGAGTCAGCTCGTTGTTGAGCAGGAGCACGCGGCCCTGCAGCGTCTGCCCCGGCTTGTACATGGGCTTGTCGGTTTCGATGAGGACGGCCGGACCCCGCGCGATCACGACGGACGCGCCGAACTTCGTCGATTCGGTCATTACCTCAATGCGGTAAGCACCCTCCAGGTCGGCGGGCACCGCGAAGGGAATCTGCGCGAGGCCGGCGGCGTCCGTCGTGCCGTCGTAGAGCGCGGCGGCGACTTTGCCCGCGCCGTCAAGGAGGCGTACGGTGATGGGGGCGGCGACGGGAGCGCCCGTCCGGAGCTCCAGCAGCGTCACGCACACGGCGACCCGGTTGCCCTGGAAGAGTTTCTTGGGCGCGAGGACGAGGCCGCCGACGGCGCCGTCCTGCGCCGCGGCGAAAACTCCTGCACACAACGCGGCGGCGATACCTGCACGTTTCATGGGCACCTCCCGGCGTCTGCCAACGTCGCGGCCTTGAGGAAGCGGGTTTCAGGCGATGGCATCAGTTTGCTCCCCGAAAGACGCGCGCGCAAATTAATTCCGCGCTGAACCCGCGCCGCGGGCGGGCGGCGTTCCCTTGTCTGCCCGCGGCGCGGCTGCTAACATCGGGGCCCGATCGCCGGGTCGGGGTCGCGCGGGCCCGACCGCGTCGCGTCGCCGGCCGCGCGAGGAGTCCCGCGATGAGCATGAGCCCCGCGCCGCCTCCCGGCGGCGAGAAGATCGCCCTGGTCGACGGCCGCCTGCGCGTCCCCGACCGGCCCATCATCCCTTTCATCCGCGGCGACGGCACCGGCCCGGACATCTGGCGCGCCACGCAGGCCGTTCTGGACGCCGCCGCGCGAAAAGCCTACGGCGGACGCCGCGCGATCGCGTGGCTGGAGGTCCTCGCGGGCGAAGACGCCTTCGCGCGGACGGGTTCCTGGCTGCCCGACGCGACGCTGGCGGCGTTCAGGGAGCACCTGATCGGCATCAAGGGCCCGCTCACGACCCCCGTCGGCGGCGGTATCCGCTCCCTCAACGTGGCCTTGCGCCAGGAGCTGGACCTGTACGCCTGCGTCCGGCCCGTGCGCTGGTTGCGGGGCGCGCCGAGCCCGGTCAAGGATCCCGGCGCCGTGGACATGATCATTTTCCGCGAGAACACGGAGGACGTGTACGCCGGCATCGAGTGGGCCGCGGGGACGCCCGAGGCCGCCAAGCTCATCGCCTTCCTGCGGGACGAACTGGGGGTGACGAAGATCCGTTTCCCGCGGACCGCGGGCATCGGCGTCAAGCCCATGTCGAGGGAGGGCACGGAGCGGATCGTGCGGGCCGCGATCGACTACGCCCTGGCCCATGGGCGCGCGAGCGTCACGCTGGTCCACAAGGGCAACATCCAGAAGCACACCGAGGGCGCCTTCCGCGACTGGGGCTATGCGGTCGCCGCCCGCGGGTACGGCGCCGAGGACCTCCGGGGCGGGCCCTGGAAGGTCATCCGCGCGGGCGGCCGCGAGCTCGTCATCAAGGACGCGATCGCCGACGCGTTCCTCCAGCAGATCCTGCTGCGGCCCCGGGAGTACGACGTCATCGTCACGCCCAACCTGAACGGCGACTATATTTCGGACGCCCTCGCCGCCCAAGTCGGCGGCATCGGCATGGCCCCGGGGGCCAACATCAACTACCAGACCGGCCACGGCATCTTCGAGGCCACCCACGGCACGGCGCCCAAGTACGCCGGTTTGGACCAGGTCAATCCGAGTTCGCTGATCCTGTCGGGCGCCATGCTGTTCGGGCACATCGGGTGGAACGAGGCCGCGGACAGGATCACCGCGGGGCTGGAGCGGACGATCGCCTCCAAGCTCGTCACCTACGACCTGCACCGGCTCATGGAGGGCGCTACGCTCCTCAAGTCGAGCGAATTCGGACAGGCGATCGTCGAGCGGATGTGACGGGGCGGGGAGCGGCGGCGGGAGGCGGAGCGCATGGCGCGCACCAAGATCGCGGTGATCGGCGGCGGACAGATCGGCGGGAATCTGGCGCTGTACGCGGCCCAGCGGGAATTGGGCGATGTCGTCATCTACGACCTCCCCGCCAAAGAGGGCCCGGTCGCGGGCAAGGCCCTCGACATTGCCGCGCAGCTTCCCGTCGAGGGCCGCGACGCCGTCCTGCGGGGCGCGAGCCGCATCGAGGACATTGCCGGCGCCGCGGTGGTCATCGTGACGGCGGGCGCGGCGCGCACGCCCGGCATGACGCGCGCGGATCTGCTCGCCGTCAACCTGAAGGTCATCGCGGGCACGGCCGCCGGGGTCAGGGCGCACGCGCCGGAGGCGTTCTGCATTATCGTCACCAACCCCCTCGACGCCATGGTCTACGCCTTCCAGAAGTTCGCCGGTTTGCCGCATGCGCGCGTCTGCGGCATGGCGGGCGTGCTGGACTCGGCTCGCTTCCGGGCTTTCATCGCCCTGGAACTCGGGGTCTCGGTCCGGGATGTGAGCGCGCTCGTCCTGGGGGGCCACGGCCCCACCATGGTTCCTCTTTCGCGCCTGGCAACGGTGGGCGGCGTGCCGGTCGCCGAACTCATCGCTCCCGAGCGGCTGCGGGCCATCGAGGAGCGCACGCGCGCGGCGGGGACCGAGATCGTGAAGCTCTACGGCTCGGGCAGCGCCTACTACAGCCCCGCCATGAGCGCGATCGCCATGGCGGAGAGCTGCATCAAGGACCAGAAGCGCGTCCTGCCCGTCGCCGCCCACTGCCGCGGCGAGTACGGCATCGACGGCCTGTATGTCGGCGTGCCGGCGGTCATCGGCGCGGGCGGAGTCGAGCGGATCCTCCAGGTCGCGCTCACGGCGGAGGAGCGGGACGCGCTGGCGGCGACGGTCGGCGCGGTCAGGCAGTCCGTGCGCGAGGTGGAGCGGAGCGGCCCGGGCGCCTGAGGGCGCGGGCTACTTGGCGCCGGGCAGGTACCCGTTGCGCCGGGCGTTTTCGATGATGATCGCGGTGGCTTCCTCGGGGCTGTCGGTCAGATGGAAGAGGCCGGTGTCTTCGGGCGAGATGCACCCGTCGGCGAGCATCGTGCCCTGCAGCCAATCGACGAGCCCGCTCCAGTAGGACCGTCCCCAAAGGACGATGGGGTAATGCTCGATTTTATGCGTCTGGCTCAGAGTGAGCGCTTCGAAGAGCTCGTCCATGGTGCCGAAGCCGCCCGGGAAGATCAGGGTGGCGATGGAATACTTGACGAACATCATCTTGCGCACGAAGAAGTAGCGGAACTCGAGGTGCAGGTTCTGGTACTTGTTCGGGATCTGCTCGAAGGGAAGCTCGATGTTCAGGCCCACCGAGGCGCCGCCGGCCTCCAAGGCGCCGCGGTTGCCGGCCTCCATGATGCCGGGGCCGCCGCCCGTGATGACCGTGAGCCCGGCCTTCGCCAGAATTCGCGCGGCGCGGACGGCCGCTGCGTAGGCGGGGTGCTCGGGCGCCGTGCGGGCCGATCCGAAGATCGCGACGGCGGGCCCGATCTTGGACAGGGCCTCGAACCCCTCGACGAACTCGCCCTGAATCCGAAGGACGCGCCAGGGGTCGGTTCCCGTGAAATCCTCGTGGAGTTTCCGGACGCGGAGCAGGTGCCGGTCCTCGTGCTCGCGCCAGAATTTGGATTTGATGGTCATTGCGGCTCCTTGCGCGCCCGGGCATCCGTTGCCGGCCGGCGGCGCGCGCCCTTGGATTTAGGCTCCATTTTCAGAGAGAAAAAACCGAACTAGAAAAGGCACTCGCATATTATCGGCAGAAAAGGAACAGGGCGAGAGATGGCGATTTCGAATTCTCGTGCGCGGACTCGGCTCGCGGCGCTGTGCCTGGCGGCGTGCGCGGCGGCGGTCTTCCCGTGTTCGTGCCGCACGGCGTCCAGGGCCGGGCATCCCGAGGAGGCCGATTTCTCCCCGAAGTCGGTCATTCTCGGCGAGCTCATCGCAATCTTCCCGGGGATCATCTGGCACGGCCTCGGCCACCGCTACGCGGGAGACATCGCGAAGGCGGAGGAAATCGAGCAGATGGAGGCCCTGTCGGTCCTGGGGATGGGCGTCGGCACGGGCCTGTGGTTCGCCGGCCGCAGCGACGACCACCTTGTGGGCCTCAAGGTGTCGGGGTACACCGTCGGCGGCATCGGCGCGCTCGGGTTCATCGGCACGTGGCTCTACGATATCATCTACACGCCGGCGGCGATCGACCGCTACAACTCCGGCCAGGAGGAATTCCTGCAGGACGGAAGACGCTAGGCGCGGGGAGCCGATGCGGACGCCGGCGCCTATCCCAGCTTGATCACCCGGGCGCGGATGACGTTGGGGTTCCCGCCGATGCGCTCCACGAGGGGGGCCGGCACTGCGCTCCGCAGGTCGATGATGTTGTAGCCGATCTTGCCGTTGCTCTCGTTGCGGTAGCTCTCGATGTTGAGGCCGTGCTCGCCGAGCGTCTGCGAGATCCAGCCGATCATCTTGGGGACGTCGCGGTTGATGACGATCAGGCGGTTCGTGAAGGAGCGGTCGGGCGGCGACTCCACGGTGGGGAAGTTGACGCTGTGGGCCACGTGGCCCAGCTTGAAATAGGCCCTGAGCTCGTTGCACGCCATGACGGCGCAGTTTTCCTCGGATTCCTCGGTGCTCGCGCCGAGGTGCGGCGTGCAGAGCACGTGCTCGTTCGCCATCAGGCGGGGCGTGGGGAAGTCCGTGATGTAGGCGGAGAGCTTGCCCTCGGCGAGGGCCGCCAGGATGTCGTCTTCGTTGCAGACGGCGCCGCGGGAGAAGTTGACGAGGACGCCGCCCTTCTTGAAGGGTTTCAAGAACTCGCGGTTGACCATGCCGCGGGTCGCGTCGCTGAGCGGCATGTGCAGCGTGAGGATGTCGGCCTTCGAGACGACTTCGTTGGACGTGTCGGCGAAGACGGTATGGGGGGAGAGCTGGTGGATGTTCTTCAGGACGGGGTGGGGATCGAACCCGATGACACGCATGCCGCGCTCCACGCCGCCGTTGGCCACCAGCGTGCCGATCTTGCCCAGGCCCAGGACGCCGAGCACCTTGCGGGCGAGTTCGAAGCCGCGGCAGGCCGACTTGCCCTTCTCCAGCTTCTCCTCGAACTCCTTGTCGTCCAGCGGGCGTAAGTCCCTGCAGAACGAGATCCCCTTGAGAATGTTGCGGGCGAACAAGCCCAGCATGACGAAGACGAGCTCCGCCACGGCGTTGGCGTTGGCGCCGGGGGTGTTGAAGACGACGATGCCCTTGTCGGTCGCCTTGCCCACGGTGATGTTGTTGACGCCGGCGCCCGCGCGGGCGACGGCGAGCAGGGACGGGAACTGGTCGGTGTCCACGGTGGCGCTGCGGACCAGAATTCCCTCGGGGTCCTTCTCGTCGGCCGAAACCGCGAAGTCGGCGCCGAAGACCTTCAGACCCTCGGGGGAGATGGAATTGAACACCTTGATGCGGTGTGCCATGGAGCCTCCAAACCCGAACGCACGGAACGGATCGGGACGGCGCCGGCCGTACCTGGCGGCCGCTTCCCCGCCGACCCCGCCCGCCGCGCGAAAGGGCCGATTCTACCGTCGGGCGGAGGGAAGCGGAAGAGGGCGGAGCGCTCCGCGGGCGCCCCGGATCGGCTCCGGCGTCTTGCCGTCCGCCGGCGCGCGGCGTACGCTGGATGCCGAGAAAGGAGCTCAGCCGCCATGAGAACCATGCTGACCGTCCTGTGCGCCGTCGCCGCCGGCGGCCTCCCCGCCGCCTCGGATCCCTGGGTTGTGTACGACGGGGGCGACGGCCCCGGCAAGGGCAAACGGGTGGTGCTCGTCTCGGGCGACGAGGAGTATCGGTCGGAGGAGGCGCTGACGCAGCTCGGGCGGATTCTGGCCAAGCGCCACGGCTTCGCCTGCACGGTGCTCTTCGCCATCAATTCCGAGGACGGGACCATTGACCCCGTCAACACGGGGAACATTCCGGGCCTGGAGGCCCTCGCCAGCGCGGACCTCATGATCATCGCGACGCGCTTCCGGGACCTGCCCGACGATCAGATGGGCCATATCGTCCGGTACGTCGAGGCGGGCAAGCCGATCATCGGCCTCAGAACGGCGACGCACGCCTTCAGGCTCCAAAGGAGCAAGACTTACGCGCGCTACAGTTTCGACAGCAAGGAGTGGGACGGCGGGTTCGGCCGCCAAATTCTGGGCGAGACCTGGATCGACCACCACGGGCAGCACGGCAAGGAGAGCACCCGCGGGGTCATCGCCCCGGGGCGGGAAGGGCATCCGATCGTGCGGGGCTGCGAAGACATCTGGGGGCCGACCGACGTGTACCGGGTCAGGCTGCCGCTCCCGGGCGACAGCCTGCCGCTCGTCATGGGCCGGGTGCTCGAGGGGATGGAGCCGGGCGACGCCCCCGTCGAGAACCGGAAGAACGATCCCCTCATGCCCATCGCGTGGATCAAGACGTACAAGGGCGCGCAAGGCAACTCGGGGCGCGTCTTCACCACCACAATGGGCGCCTCGACGGACCTGGCCAGCGAGGGCCTGAGGCGGCTCTTGGTCAACGCGAGCTACTGGTGCGTCGGGCTGGAGGACAAGATCCCGCCGCGGGCCGACGTCGAACTCGTCGGCGAGTACAAGCCGACGTGGTTCGGCTTCGGGGCCCACCGGAAGGGCGTGAAGCCCGGCGATCTCCGGCTGTAGACCGCCCGCCGGAAGGCGCCTCGCTAGCGGGGCCGCAGCTCTTCCGGCTCGATGAAGAGGCCCACCGTCGTCAGGGTCGGACAGGCGCGCGCCCGTTCGATCGTCACCCGCAGGCGCCGCGCCTCCACCGCCGGGAAGCGGTGCAGGCGCTTGTAGCCGACCGTCGTTCCCCGCGCGACGGTCCGCCATTGCCCGCCCGCTAGGACCTCGACGCGATGGGCCTCGATGCGCTGGCCGAGCTCGATGGCCTCCCCGAGGAGGCAGACGCTGCAGGCGGCCGGCGCCTCGAGGTCGATCTCGATCGAAGCCTGGCGGACATCGTCGTCGACGGCCCAGTACGTGCGCGGATCGCCGTCGACGGCGCGCGCCGGCCCGAAACCGGGATCGCCGCCCCGGACGGCGTCGGCGCGGCAGGGCTTTCCCCGGGCCAAGTCCGTGGCGAAGGTCGCATCGAGCGCGAGCCGGAACTCCCGCAGCCGCGCCGCATCCGGCGCCGCGAACCGCCCCTCGCTGGTCGGCGGCACGTTGAGGAGCAAGCCCGCGTTGCGGCCCACCGACTTGTAGTAAATGTCCAGGAGGCGCGCGAGCGACTTGACCTGCCCGTCCTGGCTCTGGTGCCAAAACCAGCCCGGGCGAATCGAGACGTCGCACTCCGCCGGATGCCAAGCCTTGCCGTCCTGCCCCGGCCCCGTGGCGGCGTCCGCGTCCCGGACGCTCCACTCGGTTTCGCGCGCCACGCCGTCCTCGTTGCCGACCCAGCGGACATCGGGGCCGCAGATGGCGATGACCGCCCCGGGCTGGTGTCTCCGGATCGCCGCGTAGTACCGCTGCCAGTCGTAGACATGGCCTTCGCTGCCCGCCCCGTCGAACCACACCTCGCTCACCGGGCCGTAGCCGGTGAGCAATTCCTCGAGCTGCGCCGCGAAGTAATCGTCGTACGCCTTGCCGTCCTCGTACTTAGGGCTGTTGCGGTCCCAGGGCGAGAGGTAGAAGCCGAACTTGAGCCCGGCGGCGCGGCAGGCATCCGCCACTTCGCGGACGACATCCCCTTTCCCGTCGCGCCAAGGCGAGTTCCGCAGGCAGTGCTCGGTCTGCGCCGTGGGCCAGAGGCAGAAGCCGTCGTGGTGCTTGGCGGTGAGGATAATGCCCTTGAAGCCCGCGTCCTTCGCCGTCGCGGCCCACTGGTGCGCGTCGAAGCGGGCCGGGTTGAAGATCTTCGGGTCTTCGGTGCCGTCGCCCCATTCCTTGTCGGTGAAGGTGTTGACGCCGAAATGGGTGAAGATCCACAGTTCGTCCCGCTGCCAGGCGAGCTGCCGGGGCGCCGGGACGGGCGGGCACGGCGCCGGCGCCGCCGTGGCCGGGTTGGCCCACCCATGGAGCCGCAGCCAGTCGGCGCAACGTTCCGGCCAACCGCCGAGGATGCGATCCCCGCCCCCGAGGCCGAAGCCGTGCGGCCCGCGCTCGTAAAGGTGGAGTTCGAAGGGCACGCCCGCCTTTCTGAGGGCGGCCGCCAGGAGCAGCGAGTTCTCCACGGGCACGGCGGCGTCATCGTAGGTGTGGACCAGAAACATGGGCGGGGTTTCCCGCGTGACCTGCGTTTCGTTTGAAAGGAGGCCGAGGAGAGCCGGCGAAGGGTCCTCGCCGAGGAGATTGCGCCGGGAGCCTTGGTGGGTGAAGGCGCCCATGGTGACGACGGGGTAGATCGGAATCGCCAGGTCGGGGCGCGAGCTTTCCCGGTCGATCGGGTCGGGCGCAGCGGCATTGCCGGCATCGAAATGGGTCGCGGCGGTGGTCGCCAGGTGTCCGCCGGCGGAGAACCCGAGGATGCCCACGCGCCGGTCCAGGCCCCAGGCGTCGGCGCCGGCGCGCACGGCGCGGATGGCGCGCTGAGCGTCGCGGAGCGGCGCGGGGTGCTTGTAACGCGGGGCATGGCGGTAGGTCAAGACGAAACCCGCCACGCCGAGGGAGTTGAGCCATTCGGCGACGGGGGCGCCCTCGTGGGGAGCCAGAGCGCCGTAGCCGCCGCCCGGACACACGACGACCGCGGCGCCCGTCATGTGCTCCCTGGGGGGGAAAAACGCCTTTAGCGCGGGAACGGTGTCGCCGGCGCCGCCGGCGGCGTCCGGGGCCCCCTGGGGCCAGAGGACGATCGTGTCCGGCGCCGCCCCGGCGCACAGGATTCCACAAGCGAGAGCCGACCAGAACGAAAGCACGCGCAGCATGACGCCTCCTTTGACAGGGCCGACGAGCCCGGATGGTACCCCGGCCGGGCGTCGGGGCACAATGCCGCGCCGGCGGCGGGGAAACGCCGTTTTCGGCGGACGAAAGAACGTTCACAATCGCCGGCGTGAGTGCTACAATGCCGTTGTGAGGGTTTCGGTTCCTCGGATTCTCGAGGGCGCGTATCGAGCGGCGTCGCCGCGCCGCGGGGAGAGCGGAGCATGAAGTACGCAAGCTGGGAGCAGCGGATCTTGCGTGAAAACGATCTGAGCGCCCGGATCATCGCCTTCCTAGCCACCGCGCGCACGGCGGCGCGGATCGAGGGGCGCGTGGCTTTCGCGATGCCCGATCTGGACGACATGACCAAACGGTACGCGGGCTGCCGGGCCGGCATGGCGCTGCTTCACCAGTGGGAGCGCCAGCGGCACCATGACTCCGCGCGCTATGTCGCGATCTCTCCGCCGCGGCTCATCATTGACGATGCGTGGCTTGCCGATCGCGAGCAGGCGCCGATTCCCCACGTCGAGCTCTGGATGGCCCGCACGGCGGACGGCCTGCCGCCGCTGGGCGACGAGCCGGCGACGCTCGCCAAGACCACCGGCGATGCGACGCTGGACGCCCTGCTCTTCGACGGCGCTTCCATCGTGAAGCGCCGGGAGGGGAAGCGGACGGGCGCCTGGCTCGTCACGAGGATCTGAGGCGCGGCTTAGCGCCGGAAGGCCGGAACGCCTCTGACGATGACGGCCTCGACCTCGCCGGGAAACACGCGGCCCGCGTAGGGCGACCAGCCGCATTTCGTCGGGAAGGGCGCCTTGCGGACGCCTCCCGGCCGCAGCGCAAGGACGGTGAGCGACCCCACCGCGCCCGGCGCGACGGCGCCGAAGGTCTCGCCGGTGAACCGCCGCATGAATCCGGCGGCGAAGCCCGAAGTCGCCTCCAAGAAGCGCGCCGGCGTCAGGCGCTCGATGAGCCCCGCCGCGAAGGCGCCGTAGGCGTCCAGGCCCGGGAATCCGGGGGCGCCGCGCTCCTTCTCGGCGGGCGTGTGCGGCGCGTGGTCGGTCGCGAGCGCGTCAATGACGCTCGCGCGCAGCCCTTCCAGGAGGGCCTCGCGGTCGGCCGCCGTCCGGAGCGGAGGGTTGACGTTGCGATAGGCGCGGAGCGTCGGCGGGAAAGTCTCGACATCGAAGAGGAGATGGTGCAGGCACGTCTCGGCGCTGACCGGCAGGCCCTCGGCCTTTGCGGCGCGGAGCAGCGGCACGCATTCCGCGGCCGAAACATGGCAGAAGTGCAGGTGGAGGCATGGTCGCGCGCGGAGGGCCGCCAAGAGCTTCGCCGTCGCCGCGATCTCGGCCTCGCGCGGCCGGCGCTCCTCGTGCGTGGCGGCGCCGCGGCGCTCGGCGAGCACGGCGGGGTCCTCGGCGTGGACCGCGAGCCACGCGCCCGCGAAGGCCCGGAAGAGATCGGCCAGTTCCGTCTCGGAGCCGGCGTGGCGCTCGCTCAGATAGAGCTTGTAGGGAATGCCTTCCTGAAAGGGCGCCTCCCGGGCCGGAGCGAAAAGGACGATGTCGATGGGGGCGCGGTCCGCGAGGCGGCGCTTGGCCGCCCAGCGCTCCGGCGTGGAGGGCGGATCGGGGTTGTTCGGCATGTCGGCAAGGGCGACGATGCCGCCCGCCAGGGCCGCCGCGCCGGCGCTTTGGAAATCCTCCTTGTAGTTGTGCGCGCCGGAGGGATCCTCGCGGCAATGGGCGTGAAGATCGATGAAGCCCGGGGCGATGAGGCAGTCGTCGCCGAACACCAGGTCGCCGCCCCGCGGCGGCGCGACCTCCGCGATGGCGCCCGCCGCGATGCGGATCGTCGCGCGGCGGCATTCGCCCGCGGTCCGCGCCTCCGGCGCGAGCACCCTGCCCTCGAGGGCCAGATCGCCGCGGGCGGGCATGAGGCCTCAGAGCTCCAGCTCGAGGCCGTCGCGGGCCAACGTGACCTTGCCGGCCTCGGCGAGGGGGAGGAAGAGCGTCTCGGCGGCCTCCAAGTCGGCCAGAAGGTCGTCGTGGAGGTGCGTCAAGACGTAGTGCGCGGCGCGCATCGCCGCCAGTTCCGGCACGAGCTGGCGCGGATGGAAGTGCGCGCACTCGCAGATGAGCAGGTCGGCGCCCCTGGCGTGCGCGGCGATTTCGGCGGGCTCGGCCAGATCGCCCGAGAAAATGACGCGCTTGCCCTCGGCCTCCAGGCAGAGGCTGTGGGCGTCCTCGCAGTGGCTGGTGGGGTAGGCGGTGACCTTGAGCCCGCCGGCCGTGAAGATCGTGCCGGCCCGGTAGTACTCGTAGACGAGGTTGTAGGCCAGCATCTCGCGGTCGACGTGGAGGGCTCCCAGAACCTGCGTGAAGCGGTGGGCGCCCTTGCCGTCGGGCAGGCAGAGCTTGAATGCCTCGTGGTCGTGCGTGCGCCAAGACGGGTTTTCCTTGGCCCGTTGGTGCAGGAGGTGGAGCAGCGCGAAGGCGCCCGAGGAGTGGTCGGGGTGCAGGTGGGTGATGCACAGCGCGCGCAGGCGCGACCAGTCGATGCCGCCGTCCAACCAGAGCTTCGTGGCGGCGCCGTCGCCGCAGTCAAGCACGTGTCCGAGGCCGTTGGCCTCGACGTGGATGCAGGTCTGGCCGCGGTCGGGGCGGGGGTTCGCGTTGGAAGTGCCCACGAATTTGATTTTCATCCTTGGTACGCTACCATGTTTGCGGAGCGCCGACAACGGACGGCGCGCAAGACAGGAGCGGAGACGGGATGCTCGGCCGGCGAGCCGCCCGTTTCAAGGGAGGCCTTTATGGGTGATCGAGGACGATCGCGGCGGGTCCCGCGGCGCACGTTCGTCCGCCGCGCGGCGGCTTGCGGATTGCTGGCGGGCCTGGAGGCGCGGTGGCTGCGCGCGGCCGTCGACCGCGCGACGGTGCGCGGCACGGTGCTCTGCGGGGGCGCGCCGCGCGCGGGCGTGCGGGTGTCGGACGGCCTGTCCGTCGCCACCACCGATGCCGCCGGCGCCTTCGCCCTCGACGTCGGCCCCGAATCAGGCCCTTTCATCTTCGTGACGACGCCGCCCGGCTTCTGGTCGGCGATGTTCTACGTGCCGGCGGCCCGGGCGGCGGCGGAGGGCCGCGCCGACTTCCGCCTCGATCCGCACCCGCAGCCCGCGAAGTTCGAGTTCGCCTTCGTCACCGACATCCATCTGGAAAGCGGCAAGGCGGGGATCGCCAAGTTCAAGGACACCCTCGCCGAGATCAACGCCTTGGGCCCCGCCTTCGTCTGGGCGCAAGGCGATATCTGTCTGGAAAGCGGGATGGGCCGGGATTACGTCGAATGCCTGGCCGGTCTGACGATGCCCGTGAGGAACGGCGCCGGCAACCACGAGATGTTGGCCAAGGAGCCTGATCCGCGGGCGGCGTTCTACGATCTTTTCGGACCCAGTTGGTACTCCTTCGACTGGGCCGGAGTGCACTGCGTGGTGCTTGACGGCCGCCGCCTGACGGCGGGAAGCGACTGGCGGGCGGTTCGGGGCCTGGTCGGCGCCGCCGAGCTGGCATGGCTCAAGGCCGATCTTGCGGCCGTTCCGGCGGGCATGCCCGTCATCGCCGGCATTCACATCCCGCTGTTCAGCACCGGCCCGGAACGGCACTACGCGCCGCGGGAGGATCTCGGCGCGTGGCGCGTCGCCAACGCCGAAGAGGTCCACGCCGTGCTGGCGGCGCATGGAACGTGCCTCGTGCTCCAGGGCCACGTGCACGAAAACGAGCGGATCCGCCGGGATGGCGTCGAGTACGTCGCCTCGCAGGCCGTCTGCGGTTCCTGGTGGCGGAGCGGCGCGGGCTTCGAGCGCGGCGTGGACCGCGCGCCGCGGGGCTATCGCGTCGTGGCGGTGGACGGGACGGCGATCTCCCACCGCTTCGTCGCGAGCTGCGAGTCGCGCTCCGGAGCGGCGGGCGAGTGCGACCGAGGCGAACGGGAACTGCTCCCGCGGCGGCACGCGCGGCTGATCTTCAACATGTATGACGGCGCCTCATGGGCGCTGGGAACGGCGACGATCGAGGGGGCCGCCGCGGTTCCCGCGGCGGCGTGCGCGGCGGTGGATCCGGGCACGCGCGCGATTCTCCCGCACCATTATGCGTGCCACGCGGACCTAAGCCCGCTGGCGCCGGGGCGGCATCGCGTGCGCCTCGATCTGGACGAGGGGGGGCTGCGCTGCGAGGCGTGGATTTCGGTGGCGGCCCCGCGGCCCGTGCCCGTCTTGCACCTTACCGACCTTTTCCACCCCCACGATGATCCCGATGATCACATCGATCTGGCATGCTTGTTCGGGATGCGGGATATCGACCTGCGCGGGGTGGTGTTCGACGACGGCCTGCGGCAGAAGCGGAGCCCGGGGCTGGCGGCGCTGGAGCAGCTTGCGGCGATCACGGGCCGGCGCGTCGCCGCCGCCATCGGGCTGGGCTCCGCGCTCAAGTCGCCGCGGGACACGGGCGCGGATCAGGGCGCGGAGTTTCAAGGCGGCGTCGAGCTGATCCTGAGGACGCTCAGAGAGAGCAGCGTGCCCGTGACGGTGACGGTGGTGGGGAGCATGCGCGACATCGCGGCGGCGTGGAACCGCGATCCCGCCCTGTGCGCGGCGAAAATCGAGCGGCTGTACATCTTCATCGGCGACGCGCATTCGGCGCCCGGCTTCGGCTTCAGGGAGCACAACGCGACCCTCGACCCGCAGGCTTACGCGGCGATCATGCGCAGCGGGCTCCCGATTTTCTGGGTGCCGTGCTTCGACGGCGGGGCCTGGCGGAACTCCGGCCGCGCTTCGTTCTGGCGAGCTTCGCACCGCGATCTTTTCGCGGGCGTGGCCGATCCGGTCAAGCAGTACTTCATTTACGCGCTTCTGAAGAAGACGGGGGACCCCCTCGCGTTCCTCGGGCAGCCCGTCGACGCGGTCCAGTGGGAGACGGTGCTTTCCGGGACACGCAATCTGTGGTGCGCGGGCGTCTTCGCGCACATCGCCGATCGGGCCTTCGTCAGGGAAGGCGGCGCCTGGCGCAGCGTTCCCGCCGCGGCCGGGACGGCGTCCGCGGCGCCCTTCGCCTTCGAGCCGGTGCGCGTGAACCTGGACGCGACGGGCATGGCCCTCTACCCGCGGGAGCTGCCGTACTACGACGTCCAGCGGTTCCTCATCGTCGATCGCGAGGCTTACGACCGGGCGCTCACCGCCGTGACAGCGGCGATGTTGGCGGGACTCGGGGTTTGAGCCGCCGCCGTCCGCCTCCGCCGGGGAGCGCAAAGCGCGTCCCGGGAAGAGGGCGGCGGCGTCAGGTCGTGACGGGCCGGCGCCGGAGGGGCATGCGGCTCGAGGCGCCGTCCGTGCTGATGACCGCGATCTCGCGGGAGAGGGCGCCGCCCGCCCACGAGGCGGCGCCGGCGCGCGTGCCGCCGTCGATGATCGTGCCCGCCCGGATTCTCACGCCGCGGTCGACGATCACGCGCCGGACGCAGGCGCCTCCCTCGACGATGACGTTCTCAAGCAGCACCGCCTCCGTCACCCGGGCATGGGGCGCGATGCGGGCCCCCGCGCCGATCACCGAATCGACGGCCTCGCCCTCAATGCGGCAGTCCGACCCGCAGACCGTGCCGGTCAGCGGGTCCCAGAACGACCGTCTGAGGGGCGAGGTCGGGAAATCGGGCGGAATCCGGATCTGGAACCGCCGCCGGCGGCCGGCGGTTTCAAGTTGCGTCTGATAATACGATTCGAGCGTGCCGACGTCGCGCCAGTAGCCCAGGTGCCCCGAGGGGTCCACGTACGGGAACGCGAACACCCGCGCGTCCGGCACCATGGCCGGGAGCACGTCGCGGCCGAAGTCCGCATCGCGGCGGAGGGAAAGCTGCGCGGCGAGCGCCTTTCTGAGAACTTCCGCGCGAAACAGGTAGACGCCCATCGAGGCGTGCAGCATGGCGCAGCCGGCGCGGCGCAGCGTGTCGGGGACGGCCGGCTTCTCCCGGAACGTCGTTACCCGGAGTCCGCCGTCGAACTGGAGGATTCCGAAGCGCGAGGCTTCCTCCACCGGGACCGCGGTGGAGGCGACGGTGAGATCGGCTTCAGAGGCGCGGTGTTGCGCCAGGAAAGCGCGATAGTCCATGTCGTAGACGTGGTCGCCGGAGAGGATGAGGACATCGCGGACCTTGGTGGGGTGCACCAGCTCCAGATTGTGCCAGACGGCCTGGGCGGTGCCGCGGTAGCCGCCGGCGGATTCCGGCGCGGGCCTGAAGAAGATCGCCATGTCGCGCTGCTGCTCGACGGCGCGCCAGTTGAGTTTTACGCGGCGGACGATGGATTCGTAGCGGTACTGGACCAGAATGTAGATTTCGCGGACGCCCGAGCGATGGCAGTTGAGCAGGGTCAGGTCGATTAAGGCGGCGTTGCCCGCGAAGGGGATGGAAGGCTTGGCCCTGAACCTCGTCAAGGGGAGCAGCCGCTGCCCCTCGCCGCCGGCGAGGATGAAGCATGCGAGTCCTTCGTTATTCATGGTGCTGTCCCGTCTCGGCACACCGGCCGTACAGTGCCGGGCCCCTCTGTTGCCGCTGACTGGCTCTCAAGTTACGTGCGCCGCGGGCCCGAAGCAAGTTAAAACCGAGTTATTCGCAAATAATTATTATCAAGAGCCGCATGCCGGACGACTTCGCCGCCCCGGGCGTGCGCCGGCGATGTGGCGGCGGGAGGGCGGCTTCGTGTACACTTGTTCCCTAGGCGCGTTGCGGGCGGGCCGGTGTGTGGCCGGCGGTGCTGTGCGGCGCGGCATATGCGGTGGCTCCACCGAAGGAGGAGAAATGCGGTACCTGGAGCGCCTGGCGGTCTTCGGCGCGGCGGCGGTCGTTCTTGCGTGCGGCGTGGCCGCGCAGGGTGCGGAGAAAAGCGGGCCCAAGAACGGGGCGGGAAAAAAGATCGTTGCGAAGAACCCCAACGAGGTCGAACGTCATATCCCATATTGGAACGCGATCCAGAACGGGACCGGCGCGGGGCAGGGCGCGGGCAAGGACGCCGCGAAGCCCAAGGGGCCTGCCACGGTGTTCGATGATTTCAAAGTTACGGCGGTGAACCGGGGCAAGAAGCCCTTAGTGATCTACTTCTATTGGCCGGCCACGGATGCGGCGGATCCCGCCGCCAAGGAGTGCGGAAAGTTCGAGACCGCCCTCATGAACGCCGCCGAGTGCGCGAAGGCGCTCAAGGATTTCGCGTGCTACAAGAGCGACGCCAAGAAGCTGGACAAGGAGCTCAGGAAGAAGTACGCCGCCAAGGTGCCGGCGCTGCTGGTCTGCGATGCCTCCGGCAAGGTGGTCAAGACGGTGACGAATTTCCCCGGGAGCGAGAAGAGTCTGGCCCTGCAGTTGGCCGAGATCAAGAAGAACTCCGACAAGGCGTGCGAGAAGAGCGGGAGCGACGCGAAGCAACTCGATCCGTCCAAGCAGGGCGGCGCCAAGCAACTCGATCCTAAGCAAGGCGGGGCCGTTCAAGGCGAAACCAAACAAGGCGGAGCCAAACAAGGCGGAGCGGCGAAGAACGAGACGCGGCCGCAGAAGACCAAAGGCGCGAGGAAGTAGACCCGCCCGGCGCGCGGCCGCGCGGCTCGAATCCGTCTCGCGGTCCCGCGGATCCTATTGACCGCGGGGGCCGAACTCAGTATCCTTGCCCCCTCGGTTTTTTGAGATGCTCCCCTGCCGGCGCGGGAGGCACTGCACTCGCCATGGAGAAGTGGACAACAGCCAAGTCGGCGGAGACCTACCTGGTCGATGCCTGGGGTGCGGGGTACTTCGGCATCAGTCCGCGGGGCACCCTGGCGGTCTACCCCGAGCGCAACCCGGCCCGCGTGATCGACCTGCACGGACTGGTCTCGACCCTCATCAAACGGGGCATCGAGGTTCCGATCCTCGTGCGCTTCGACGGCATCCTGCGGGACCGGGTGCGGGCGATCCAGGATGCCTTCGCGAACGCGATCAAGGAGTTCGGTTACAAGGGGTCCTACCGCCTGGTCTATCCCATCAAGGTCAACCAGCAGCGCCACGTCGTCGATTCGGTCCGCCTGGCCGGCCGGGAGCGGCCGATCGGACTGGAGGTGGGCAGCAAGCCGGAGCTCCTGGCCATGCTCGCCATCCACGACACGTCCGACGGGCTGCTGATCTGCAACGGCTACAAGGACGCCGAATACATCGAGTTGGCGCTGCTGGCCAAGAAGCTCGGCCGGCGCTCCATCATCGTCGTCGAGCAGCCCTACGAGATCGAGAGCATCCTGCAGATCTCGGAGCGCGTCGGCATCGAGGCCGAAATCGGGATTCGCATGAACCCGGTGAGCAAGGGCGCCGGCCGGTGGGAGGGGTCGGCGGGCGAGGGCGCGCGCTTCGGCCTGAATTCCTACGAGGTCATCGAGGCGATCGAGGCCCTCAAGGCCCGGGGCAAGGAGCACTGGGTCAAGCTGCTCCACTTCCACGTCGGCAGCCAGATCACGGCGATCAACGCGATCAAGCGCGTTCTGAGCGAGACGACGCGGATGTACACCGAGCTGGCGAAGCTCTGTCCCTCCCTTACGATGCTCGACATCGGCGGCGGGCTGGCCGTCGACTACGACGGCTCGCGGACGAACTTCCCCTCGTCGATGAACTACAGCGTCGAGGAGTACGCCCGCGATGTCGTCTGGTCGGTCCTGGCCCGCTGCGATGAGGCGGGCGTCAAGCACCCCGACCTCATCAGCGAGTCCGGACGCGCGATCGTGGCTCACCACGCGGTGCTGGTCACCGAGGTGACCGACGTGTCGCCGGTCCTCGACGCGGTGGAGCGGCTCCAGCCGCCGCCGTCGGACAAGGACATCCTGCGGGAGATCTACGAGCTGTACGAGACCGTCTCGGTCAAGAACTGCCACGAGGCGCTCCACGACGCCCTGGGCCTCAAGGACGAGATCCTGCTGCGCTTCGTCCACGGCAACCTGACCCTGCCCGAGCGCGCCTACGCCGATCAGGGCCTGAAGTACCTCCTCGCGAAGATCGACCGCCTCTCGGCGAACCTCAAGCACGTGCCCGAGGACTTGACCAAGCTCGGCTCGGGCCTCCGGGACATGTACTTCTGCAACTTCTCGGTCTTCCAGTCGCTGCCGGACCTCTGGGCGATCGATCACCTTTTCCCGGTCATGCCGATCCACCGCCTCGACACCGAGCCCACGCGCCGCGCCTATATCGCGGACTTGACCTGCGACAGCGACGGCAAGATCGAGCGCTTCATCGACCTGAAGGCCGTGAAGCCCTATGTGATGCTCCATGAATACCGGCCGCACGAGCCTTATTACATCGGGCTGTTCCTCGTGGGGGCCTACCAGGAGATCCTGGGCGATCTGCACAACCTGTTCGGCGACACCAACGCCGTGCACATCGAGATGAACGGCGAGGGCGAGGTCGATATCGCCGAGGTCGTCGAGGGCGACACGGTCCGCGAGGTGCTGAGCTACGTCCAGTTCAGCGCCGAGGACCTCCAGGAACGGCTGCGCCGCTCCATCGAGGTCGCGCTCCGGAACGGCAAACTGACGCCCGAGGAGTCGGCGAAGCTGCAGAAGCGCTACCGCGAGGGCCTGGACGGGTACACGTATTTCGTCGCCTAAGCGGTCCGACGCGGGCCGCGCCGGCGTGTCCCCCGCCCCTGCCGCCGCGCCGGCGAGATTGGGTGCTTGCCGAAGAGCCCTTTTCCCCGGACAATTGATATATTCGCCCGAGGAGGACGGTTTTCGCCGTTTGTGGGGTAGACGGGAGACATGACTATGCGCCCGATCCTGGCCTGGGCGGCGGCGTGCCTGTTTGCGGCGGCGCCGGCGCGAGCCGCCATCGAGTTCGGAGAGCCCGCGAGTCTGTCCTTATCCTTCGCGGGCGGGGCGATGCCGCTCGCGGCCCGGCTGGCGCCGGCGCCCGGCGCGGCGCTGCTCGATGTAATCGTGTCCAGTTCGGGTTACCCCGCCTACTACGCCTGTTACATGGGCAACGGCGACGGCACCTTCGGCGGCCTCCGCGCCAGCGGCATGCTGCAGACGGAAGCCGTCGACCTGGTCGTCGGCGATTTCAACGGCGACGGCATTGCCGACTTCGCGGCGGTCAACAGGATCGGGCTGGGCTGAACGCTGACGTACTACGTCTCCGTGGTCACGGGGACAGCGGACGGCAGGTTCTCGCCCCGGACGTACGTCGTCGGGCCGCTTCCGGTCCAGATCGAGAAGGGCGATTTCAACCGCGACGGGGCCCTCGACCTCGCGATTCTGTGCATCGGCGCCGGCGGCGCCCAAGGGCAGCAGGTCGCCATTATGCTCAACAACGGCGCGGGAGTCTTCGTGACGGCGCCCGTCCTGGGCCTGGCGACGGCGGATGCCGCCGCGCGGTTCGCCGTGGGCGACTTCAACGGCGACGCCTGGCCCGATCTCGCGGTGCTGGAACCGGGGGCGGCGCAGATCAGGATCGGCATCAACAAGGCAACGGCGCTGGCGGGGCAGTTCGGGTTCTACGAGAGGGCCGGGCCCATACCGGCGGGCTTCGGCGCCAGGCTCATCGATGCGGGCAGGTTCGATGCGGACGCCAGGGACGACCTGATCATCGTGCGCACGCTGAGCTCCGCGCGGGGCGCGGCCGCGGTGCTGCTGGCCCGAGGCGAAGACTTCCTTGCGGCGGGGAACGCGGAGTTTCCCCTGAATCCCACCTGCCTGGTCGTCCACCCCATCGACCGGAACGGGACGCTGGACTGCGCCGTCGGCGGCGCCGCCGGGGGGGCAGGCGCCGCCTGCGTCATCCCCGGCGATGGCGCCGGCAACCTGGGCGCCCCCGCCTTGTTCGCGCTTCCCGAGTGCCCGGCTTACATCGATGCGGGCGACTTGGACGGCAACGGAACCGGCGATCTGGTGCTGGTCCAATCGGCGTCCCGGGAGCTCGTGTCGGTGCTGGTCAGGGACGGCGAGGCGCCGCTCCCGGTCTTTCTGCGCGGCGACGCCAACGGCGACGGGCGGCTGGACGTCTCGGACGCGGTCAAGAGCCTGCGCGTCCTCTTCGCCGCCGACCCGACCGATTGCGCCGAGGCTCTCGATGTCAACCGCGACGGCAAGCTCGACATCAGCGACTCGGTCTACCTGCTCGCGTATCTCTTCCGGGCGGGGCCGCCGCCGCCGTGGCCGTTCCCCTTCCCGGGCTCGGTGACGCCGGCGCAGAGCCTGGGCTGCGAGCGGGTGCCGGGAGGCCCGGGCGCGTGAGACCGCGGATTACGCCGCCGCGGCCATGGCCCGCATGAAGGCCAGGCCGTCCTTGGCCAGGGCGTCGGCCGAGGGGTAGATGTCGCGCCAGATCGAGGCGGCGGCGCAGAGCTCCAGGATGCCCCGCGCGAAGCTCTCGATGGTGACCCAACGGCCGTAGCCGACGTCCTTGAGGGCCTTGAAGACCTCCTTCCACGGCACCTGCCCCGTGCCCGGGACGCCGCGGTCGCTCTCGGAGACATGGAAGTGTCCGAGGTGTCGTCCGACCAGGCGGATGGCCGCGGGGGTGTTTTTCTCCTCGATGTTGGAGTGAAAGGTGTCGATCTGCACGGTGAGGCGGGGATTGCCGACCTCCTTGACGAGCGCGAGGGCATCCGCCGCCGTGTTGAGGAAGTAGGTCTCGAACCGGTTGAGGGGCTCGATGGCGAGGGTCACCTTCGCGGCGGCGGCCTTCTCGGCGGCCTGCCCGAGACCGTCCACGGCGCGCTTCCACTCCTCCGCCGTGCGTCCGCGCCCCGTGAGCAGGCCCACGGGGGCGTAGAGCGGCCCCGCCACCGTGTCGCCGCCCATGGCGGCGGTGAGCTCGATGCAGCGCGCGAGCCGGTCGGAGGCGGCGCGCCGCTCCTCCTCCTTCGCGCTCGTGAAGTTCTGCCCGGGAAAGAGCACGGCGCAGGCGGTGGCGCCGATGCCGGCCTTCTGGAGGGCCTTGCGCGTTCCGGCGGCATCGAGGGCGTCGAGAGCCATGAAGGGGATCTCGACGCCGTCGTAGCCCATTTCGGCCACCTTGGGGATGAGGTCGAGGTGCTTGGAGGTGAACTCCGCCGTGTACAGGAGAAGATTGAGACCGAACCGCATCTTCGTGGCTGCCATGGCTGCTCCTTTGCGCCGGATCGCGCGCTCGCGGGCCGCCCGGTCGACCCGCCGGCGCCCACAGTATAGGGCAGGGGAGCGCGAGGGGTAAAGAGCGCGCGCGGCCGCGGCGCCCGGCCCGCAGCGCTGCAGAATCAGGGAGGGCGGGGAGCAGGCGGCTAGACGGGAGTCCTGGCGGACGGGCGGAGCGGGGCGCGATGAAGGCAGTTTCAGCGCGAAGAGGTCCGAGACGATTTCACCGAGCGAGCACCCCTCGGCTGGTTCGACGTCAGCTCGTGTCAAGCCGCAGCTGAAATGCAGGTTCGACGGTGTCCTCGTCGGGCGGCATCAGCGTGCGCATGTCGTAGGCGATTTTCTGGATGAAGCGATACACCGCGCCCAAGTACTGCCGTACCACGCGCAGCGCTCGCCAGCGGTACAGAAGCTGCTGGAGCAGGTGGGCAACCTGCGCCAGGAGGTAGAAG
>MWEK01000020.1 GCA_002070955.1 Planctomycetes bacterium ADurb.Bin069 | reverse complement strand
CCGCGCCGCGGCCCGCGCCGCGGCGAGCGGCGCCGCGGCGGCGCCTCCCCGCCGTGCGCGCGGCGCGCTTGCCCGACTTCGAGCTGAAGGCCGAGACGATGGAAGCGTCCTGCGGGTTGCGCGTTGTTTTTGCCGCCGTGCCGCGGGCGCGCACGGTGGCGCTGCGTCTCATCATGCCCGCGGGGTGCGCGCGGCAGGAGGGGGCCGAGGGGGTGGCGGAGCTGGCGGCGCGGACGGCGCTCGCCGGCAGCGCGCGTTACGGAAAACGGCGCCTCTGGAACACCCTGGACCGGACGGGGGCGTGGATCGCCTCCGGGGCGGGCAAGGACGCGGCCTGCATCACGATGTCGGCGCCGGGCGCTGCCCTGCCCATGCTTCTGCCGGTGCTCTTCTCGCTCGTGCGCGAGCCGCTCATGCCGGCGGAGGAACTCGCCGAGGAGCACCGCCGGATGGCGCACGAACGCGCCGCTGCCTTGGCGGATCCCGCCGCGGCGGCCGGGCGGCGCCTCGTCGAGGAGCTCTATCGGGGTCATCCGTACGGAGCCCACAGGCTGGGTCCCGACAAGGGCTTTCCGCTGGACCGCGCGGCGCTGCGCGCTTTCCGGGAGCGGACGTGGCGCCCCGGGGGGAGCACTCTGGTGGCTTGCGGGGCGTGCAAAGCGGCCGAGCTCGCGCGCCTGGTCGAGCGCGCCGCGGGCGGTTGGCGGGGGGCGGCGCCGCAGGCGCCGCCACCGGCCGTGCGGCCCCGCGCGCCGCGCTTCCTGCGCGCCGTCTTGCCGGGCAAGCCGCAGGCCGAGGTCGTCTTCGGGCGCCTGCTTCCGGCGGGCGATGACCCGGACGTCCCGGCGATCCGCATCGCCGAGTACGTGCTCGGCCGCATTGTGCTCATGGGCCGCCTCGGCGCGCGGCTCAGGACCGAGCGCGGCCTGGCGTATTACGCGACGTCGCGGGTCGAGAGCCTGGCCGGCGCGCGCCATCTGGCGATTCACGCCGGGGTCGATCCCGGCCGGACGGCCGCGGCGCGCCGCGAGATCGTCGCCGTCTTGCGGGAGCTCTCTGTCGGCGGCGCGACCGCGCGCGAGGTCGATCTGGCGAAAACGGCGATCGTCGCGCGGCTGATCGAGCAGGCCGAGACGGCGTCGGGGCGCGCCGATCTGCTGGGCGACCTGGCGGCGCGCGGCCTTCCGATAACCCACGCGGGCGCCTACGTCCGGGCGGTCAAGGCGGCGACGCGGCCGGCGGTGAACGAAGCGGCGGCGCGGTTTTTCGAACCGCGCGGCTTCGCCGCCGTGGTCGCGGGCGCGGAAGCGTGAGGACGGCCGCGCGGGGCGCCGTAATGCGCGCCGCGGCGGGCGGCCGAAGTATAACAGAGCTCGAACGACACGGGAGGAACGGCCATGCGGCGAATCTGCGTGCTCCTTATCGTCGGAACGATCTGCGCGGCGGCGAGCGGCTGCCTGGTGTTCGTGAACCTGGATCTGGCGGCGGGCAAGACGGCGTACGAGGAGGCGGTTCTCGCCCCCGCCAAGAGCTGGTGGACCGGCGCCAAGATCGCGCTCATCGATCTGCACGGGGTGATCTCGAAGCACTACGGATCCTCGGGGCTTCTCTCCCGCGGACCCGGCCCCGACCCGGTGTCCGACATGCGGGAGGCCCTGGCCCGCGCCGCCGGCGACGACAATGTCAAAGCCGTGGTCTTGAGGATCGACAGCCCGGGAGGATACGTGGCGTGGTGCGACACCCTGCACCGCGAGGTGCTGCGGTTCAAGCAGGAGACCGGGAAGCCTGTCGTCGCCAGCATCACCAACCTCGGGGCCTCGGGCGGGTACTACGTGGCCTGTGGAGCCGATCGCATCCACGCGGCGCCCGGCGCGGCGGTGGGGAGCATCGGCGTCGTCGCGCTCTTCCTGAATCTCCAGCGCCTGGCCGACAAGCTCGGCGTCGAGACGCAGGTGATCAAGTCCGCGGACAAGAAGGACATGGGCGGCCTGTGGCGGGCGCTGACCGATGACGAGCGCCGGGTCATGCAGAGCATGATCGACGAGTACTACGGCCGGTTCATCGACATCGTGCTCGCGGCGCGGCGCGGCCTCACGCGCGAAACCCTGCTCCCCCTCGCCGACGGCCGCATCGTCACCGCCGGCCAGGCCGCCCGCAGCGGGCTCATCGACCGGGTGGCGTATCTGGATGAATCCATCGCGGAGGCCCGGCAACTGGCGGGGGTCGACGATGCGGCGCTCGTCACCTACCGGCGCGGCGGCGAGTACAAACACAACATTTACAGCGGAGCTCCGCCGGCGCCCGTGACGAACATCTTCAACGTCGACCTGGGCGAGGCCTTCGGCGTCCACGAGCCGGGGTTCTACTACATCTGGACTCCCAACCCGTAAGGCCCGGATCGCCGACGGCGCCCCCCCGCGCGGGTTGAACCTCCGCGGGCGCGATGCTACGATTCGGGGAAGCGCCCCGGCGGGAGAGGCGCGGGGGAAGCGCGGCCGTGAAGCTCAGAACCAAGGAAGTTCTCGCGAGGACGGGCATCTCGCGGCAGATGCTCTACCGCTACATCATGGCGGGTCTGATCCGCGAGGAAGAGGTTACGGCCACGGGCCGGCGCCTCTTCGCCCCCGATGTCGTCGAGAAGATCAGGCTCATCCGCCACGTCAACGAGAGCGGGTACCCGCTCAAGGATCTAAAGGAAACCTTTGCCGAGGGCATCCAGGGGAGAACCGCGGCCCGCGGGGCCGGCCCCGCTCGGACCACGGAGAGAAACATGCGCGAATTCTTCAACGAACTCCGAGAGCGCGGCTTCATCTCGCAGGCGACGCACGAGGATCCGGCGGCGCTCTTCCGCGGCGGCCCGATCACGGCCTACGTCGGCTTCGACCCCACGGCGGAGAGCCTCCAGGCCGGGAATCTCGTGCCGATCATGGCGCTCATGCACCTGCAGCGCTTCGGCGGGAAGCCCATCGTGCTCGTGGGCGGGGCGACGGGGCTCATCGGCGACCCCTCCGGGAAGCTCGAGGCGCGGCCCATGCTCCAGGAGGCGGCGATCGCGCGCAACCTCGAGGCGCAGAAAAAGCAGTTCGCCCGCTTTCTCGCCTTCGGGAACGGTCCCGGCGAGGCGGTCCTCGTCAATAACGCCGACTGGTTCGCCGAGAAGGGCTACATCGGGTTCCTGCGCGAGATCGGGACGCACTTCTCCATCAACCGCATGATCAAGCTGGAGAGCGTCGTCAACCGCCTGGAGAAAGGGCTCTCGTACCTGGAGTTCAACTACATGATTCTCCAGGCCTACGACTTCCTGGTGCTCTTCGACCGCTTCGGGTGCCGGCTGCAGATGGGCGGCGATGACCAGTGGGGCAACATCGTGATGGGCATGGAGCTCATCCGCCGCTTGCGGCGCGAGGAGGCTTGCGGCGTCACGTTCCCCCTCATCACGGCGGCGAGCGGCCAGAAGATGGGCAAGACCGAGAAGGGGACGATCTGGCTGGACGCGGAGCGCACCTCGCCCTACGAGTTCTATCAGTATTGGATCAACATCGAGGACGGCCTCACGGCGCGCTGCCTGAACTTCTACACGCTGCTCCCGCGCCGGGAGCGCGAGGATCTGCTGCAAGGGACGGGCGCGGACCTCCGCGCCGCGAAGCGCGTGCTCGCCTTCGAGGTCACCAAGCTCGTCCACGGCGCGCGGGCCGCCGAGGAAGCCCGCCGCGCCAGCGAGGCCGCGTTCGGAGGCGGCGGCCGGGAAGACCCGGACCTGGGCGCGATTCCGGCCACCGCCGTGGCGCGGGAGGAGCTGGCCGCGGGCTTGCCGATCCTGAACCTGCTGGTGCGCTGCGGCCTGGCCAAGTCCAACAACGACGGCCGCAAGCTCCTGGGGAGCGGCGGCCTGTACGTCAACGACGCGCGTTTCGACGATCCCGAGAAACCGCTGACGGCGGCGGATGTGAACGCGCAGGGAGCCATCCTCCTGCGCAAGGGGCGCAAGACCTACCACCGCGTCATCGTTTCGTGATCTCCGGCGCGGAGACGAGATCCTCGCACACGATGCGCGCCGCCGCCCTCCTGAGGGGAAACACGTCGCCCTTGCCGGCGGGATGCAGGCGCGAGGACAGCACGATCAAGAACGCGCCGCTGGGCGGATGCACCCACAGGAACGTGCCGGTGAAGCCGCCGTGGGTGCGGACGCCCCGGTCGCCGGGGCGCGGGAGATAGCCCTCGTCGTTCTCGATGACCCAGCCGATGCCCCGCGGGGCGCCGGATTCGGGCGGCGCGTGGTCCGCGAAGAGAAGGTCGACGGTCTCCGGCGGCACGACGCCGCGGCCGCCGGCGGCGCCGCGGCACGCCAGCGCCGCCATGAAGCGCGCGAGGTCCGGTCCCGTGCTGAAAAGCCCGGCGTTCCCCGGAAGATGCGGCCCCGTCCCGTAGAAACGCGCGAGCGGATCGTGGACGACGCCGCGCAGGCCGCCTTCGGTCGGCGCGACGCGCGGGAGCTTCTCCGGCGGCACGCGGAAGAAGGTGTCCTGCATGCCCAGCGGGCGCCAGAGCTTCCGGCGCAGGTAGCTTTCCAGGTCCTCGCCGGCGGCGGCCTCGATCGCGCGGCCGAGCAGCTCGTAGTTGATGCACGAGTAGATCGCGCCCTTGCCTAGGGGGTACTTGCGCTGGTGCGCGGCGATGGCGGCGAGGACCGCATCGCATGGCGCGACTCCCGGATGGTTGCGCGCGATGGCGCCGGCGTCCAGGTAGGCGGCGAACCCCGACGTGTGGGTGGCGAGGTGGCGCAGGGAGAGATCCCGGTCGGGCCATTCCGGAAGGTGCCGGGCCACGGGATCATCGAGCGTGGCGCGGCCCTCCTCCAAGAGGAGCGCCAGAGCCATGCCCGTGGCCGCGACCTTGGTGAGGGACGCCAGGTCGAAGATCGTGTCGAGGGTCATGGGCTCGGCCGGCGCGCCGGGCGCGACGCGCCGCGCCCCGTAGGCCTTGGCGTGGAGGACGGCCGCGCCGCGCCCGACGATAAGGACGGCGCCCTCGATTTCCCAGCGATCGATGGCGGCCGCGGCGGCGGCGCCCTGGCGTTCGCCGCGCACCCGCCGGCGAACGCCAGGGTAAGCATGGATGCACGCAGCGCGAAGGACAGGCGGAAACCGGAGTCGTACGGCACGTCCAAAGGATAACGCGGCGGAGATCTCTCCGCCATGGCCGGGAGCGGTGCGGGCGCGCCCCCCAGCGCCGCCGGGCGCAGGTCCTTGCCACCCGTCGCGCCTCGGGTATAGTAACCGTAGTTCCTCGCCCGGGTTCGGCAAGACGGGGGCGGCTCGACGGCGGCGCGCGCCCCGGGGGAGTCCGCGCGCGCGGGCTCCAAGACGTGTGGAGAGACGAGATGGCCAAGGACAAACTCGCGGAAGTGAAGACTGTGGAAGCCCCCGGGACGGCGCGGCGCGCGCCGGCGGAGGACTCGAGAGAGAAGGTGGGTTCGCCCCAGATGGAGAAGCAGCGCAAGCAGGCGCTCGAACTCGCGCTGAGCCAGATTCAGAAGCGCTGCGGCACGGGCGCGATCATGTATCTGGGATCGGCGCACAAAGTCGAGGGCTTCGGCGTGATCTCCACCGGATCGTTGTCGCTGGACACGGCGCTCGGCGTGGGCGGCGTGCCGCGGGGGAGGATCATCGAGGTCTACGGCCCGGAATCGTCGGGCAAGACGACGCTGGCCCTCCACATCGTCGCCAACGCGCAGCGGCAGGGCGGCAACGCGGCGTTTATCGACGCGGAGCACGCGCTGGATCCGCAGTACGCCCGCAAGCTCGGCGTGAACCTCGAGGCGCTGCTCGTGTCGCAGCCGGACTACGGCGAGCAGGCCCTCGAGATCGCGGAGATGCTCGTCGCCTCCAACGCGGTCGATGTCGTGGTCATCGACTCGGTCGCGGCGCTGGTTCCCAAGGCGGAGCTCGAGGGCGAGATGGGCGAGTCGCACATGGGCCTCCAGGCGCGCCTGATGTCGCAGGCCCTCAGAAAGCTCACCGCGGTGGCGAACAAGAGCAGGACGTGCCTCATCTTCATCAACCAGATCCGGATGCAGATCGGCGTCATGTTCGGCAACCCGGAAACGACGACCGGCGGCAGGGCGCTCAAGTTCTACGCCTCGGTGCGCCTCGACATCCGCCGCATCGGATCGATCACCGAGGGCGAGCGCGTGATCGGCAATCGGACCAGGGTCAAGGTCGTCAAGAACAAGGTCGCCCCGCCGTTCCGCATGGCGGAGTTCGACGTCCTCTACGACAAGGGCATCTCGTGGGCGGGAGACGTCCTGGAACTGGCGGCCAACGCCGGGGTGGTCGTCCGGAACGGCACGTGGTACTCCTACGGCGAGCAGCGGCTCGGCCAGGGCAAGGAGCGGGTCGTGCAGTTTCTGGAGGAGAACCGGCCGCTGCTGGGGCAGATCGAGGCCGAGCTGAGGAAGCGCGCGGAGACCGCGCGGAACTGAGGAGCGCCGGGGGGGGCCGCGGCCGCCGAAAGCGAGCGCCTGCGGCCGCCCGCCCGCGCCTCCGCGGCGGACGCATCTTCTTGTCCGCACGCATCTTTCGTGCTACCATCGATATAGTCATGGATGCGCGGCGGGTGTCGGTATGCAACGTCGGCCGCGGGGCGTATGATGGGAATCGCGCCCGCGATGGGTGCAACGGCTCACCGCGGCCGCCGTCTATATGAGCGGATGCGTAACTTTCGAGGACGCAAGCTGTAAGGAGAGCACTCATGGCTGGCCCAGAGCCTCGATCGGCCGGCGCCCGGCGCGGCGCGATGCTCATCATCGCCCTCATGTTCCTCACGCTGCTCACGATGCTCGGGGTGACGTTCGCGGCGCTCATGAAGCTGGAGCGCGAGGCGACGCGCAACTATCTCGACGGGCAGACGGGCGACCTCGTCCTGCATTCCGCCGTGGACGCGGCGGCCGCGCAGCTCTACGGCGCCATGAACTTCTACCACTTCACCTCCTGCCGCGCGCCGTGGCTTTTCAAGGATCCCAAGGGCGACGAGATGGGCGCGGGCGTCTACAAGCTCGAGGAGGTGAGCCCCGAGAATCTCTTCTTCAGCGGCGTCGTCGAGCCGGTCAAGGGCGTTGCGCGGTGTTTCTACAAGGCCAAGGTGCTCGATTGCGCCAGCCAGATCAATATCAACGTCGGCACCGACAACCTGGCGATGATGCTGGACAGCTTGGGGGAAGCCATTCAAATCACCCAGGGCGTCAATCCGCTCTTCTCCGGGAAGCGGCGCGTACGCGGCGATGAGATCGTGCGTCTTCGGCACAAGCAGGAGAAGGGCCAGTTTGCCAGCAAGAGCCAGCTCAGCGACCTCCTGGGCGAAGAGAACTTCGAGCGCCTCGCCGATTTCATCACGACGCATTCCTGGGTGGATACCAGCACCGGGAAGCCCCAGGATACCGTCGAGCTGGTGCTGCAGGTGGAGCGCACGGGCCGCCTCAGCCCGCGCATGGGCGGGATCAGGTACGAGGAGACGGGGCATGCCCACATCTGGGGCTCGAAGACTTTGAGCGCCGAGCCCCGGTCGCCGATCAACATCAACACGGCTCCCGAGGAGGTTCTCATCGCGTGTTTCACGGGCTTGGCGTGCGGGCGGCCGTTTCCGTACATCGAGCGCCAGGCGATGCGGATCGGCGAACAGGAGCTGCGGTCCGGCTTCGCGCCCGAAGGCAACGACCGCTTCCCGCAAGGCGCGCGCGGCGCGGGCGGCGGCCAGGAGGAAACCAACTATACGATCAGGCCCGTCTGGGTTTACACGCCCCGCATCGAGCTCCAGCAGGCACGAATCATCGCCAAGGCGATCATGTCGGAGCGCAAGCGCACGCCGTTCATCGCCTGGGAGACGGGCCGCGCCTCAGGCGGCGGTTTCGCCGAGTTCGTCAACACGCGTCTCGGCGAGCCGCATCTGCCCAGGGCCAACCAGGTCATGGCGATCGACCCGCTGAACCCGCGGCTGACCACCTACCAGAGCGTCCTGAGCTCGGGCGGCGGCGCCAATCCGGCGGTCGCCAACATTTGGGGGCCCGGCCATGAAAACTCGGAGCGCGCGATCCGCAACCAGCGGGGTCTGCCGTACCACGGGCGCAACCGCTGGTATTTCGAGACGGTCAAGGCCGGCATCATCGCCAACTTCAATCCCAACGCGCGCCTGAACCGCGGCGGAGCGAACGTGGGCGCCACCCTGGTCGTCGACAAGACGGCGCTGGTGTCTCCGTGGGTGCCGCGCGGCTTCCGCACGGCGGGCAGCGGCATGTACAGCCGCAGCGAGCTCTACGGCGCCTACACGACGGAGTTCTGCTTCGACACGGGCGGCCACTACGAGATCACCGCGCTGGCGCAGCTCGATGCCCGCTTCGATCCGACCCAGCACCTCTCCCAGCCGAAGCGCTTCCGCAAGGCGCGCGCCATCGTCAAGGTGTTCGAAACGCTCCAGCATACGACGCAGTACGACTTCGAGAAGCAGTTCTACACGGGACGCTACAGCAGCCGCCGCGGCCAGACCAACGGGCGGCGCTACGTCATGACGCACCCGCAGCCCGTGATCGCGGCGACCGACTACATTACGTCCGGGTCCGCGGTGGACGGCAGCGTGCAGCTCATGGGCCACATGGATGCTCAGAAGGTCGTGATGCAGAGCAGCAGCCGCGACTCCTTCTACCGGCCCATGCAGAACATTCTCTTCGCGCACAGCTTCATGTTCCGCCAGAGTCAAGACGAGGAGCGCTTCTTCCGGCTGGTCAGGAGCGGCCACAACGTCAACCGGGCCGCTCAGTTCGAGGGCGACGAGCAGGTCATGGGCCGGCAGAGCGAGTACGACATTCTGTTCCAGTCCGTGCTCGATGCGGATTTTGTCCGAGGCCAGCGCGAGTTCCGCGAGCGCTACAACATGGATCCCCTGCGCCAGGGCGCGAACGCCGTCATCGCCGGCGACGGCGGCAGCCTGTCCCGCGTGGTCCAGTGGCCGCGCCTGAGCGAACAGGCCCTCGAGTTCGGGAACCTCAGGCCCGAAGGCCTGCACACCAACATCTTCAATGCGACCACGAGGGGAGCCGGCATGGCGATGTTCCCGGCGTCGTCGATCGCCACGCGCGGGGTCAACTGGGGGGTCGGCAGGCACGAAGGCGGCGCCTTCAGCACCTCGGGCGCCATGGGGCAGGGCAATGTCCACTACTACGAGGGCGGCGTGGCCTTCTGGATCAGGTTCGATTTCGATGCGAACGATCCGATCTTCTGCGGCCTGGTGGGCTGCACTCAGGTCGTGAGCGATCTGGGTCCGGGGCCGCGGGACTCCGAGGGCAACCAGTTCTATATCTTCAAGAGCTCCTTCGGCGAGTTGCGCGTCGTGCGCATGTACTACCACCGCGCCTTCGGCCTTCCGAGCATGCATGGCACGAACCGGCTGCTGCCCGAGATCAAAGCCGAGGGCCTGCGCGGCGGCGGGGCGGAGGAGGGCCAGGATCTCGAGCTGGATGTCCACAAGGCCTACGCCCGCAGCGAGGTCGTGGTGGACATCTCGGGCTGGAAGAAGGACGAGTGGCACCACGTCGCCGTCTACTGGAACGACCTGGATCAATCCGACCAGCGTGTCCAGGTCTTCATCGACCTGCAAGCGGCCCAGGCGGCCACCGCGGTGACCACCGGTCTTGTGGGCCAGGGCCGCGCGTGCAACCTCAATGTGAAGGTGCCTTACGACGAGCTCACCATCGGAGGCATCGTGCGGCGCCAAGCGGTTCCGGACGCCGGTCTCTTCAAGTTCGCCTATAACCTGACGGGCAGCAAGTCCCGCACGGGCGCCGGCGGGCTGGGCGCCGGCGCGGGCGGCATCGGCTCCTTCTCGGAGCCTTGGAAGAAAGTCTTCCCGGCCAATGCGACGATCGACGAGTTCGTGAGCTTCTCGGGCCCCTTCGACGGGTATCGCACGAGCGTGCTCGGCAACACGCGGAGCTACTTCACGCGCTACACCGGGGTGTACCACAACCAGTTCGAGATTACGCTGCCCCAGGGCGTCGAGGTGGTCAAGCTGCGATCGTTCACGTGGACCGAGTACCAGCCGACCATGTTTCACGGCCCGGTCCGCGGCACGGTTTGGCCCCTCGACACGCAACCGTGCCGCGCCAAGGTCTACCTGGACACCCTGGAGGTGAACTTCCAGCGGCCGCCGTGGCTGGAAACGGGCGCGGTCAGCAAGAACCAGCTCGCCGGCCGCCTGCTGCACCGCCCGACCGGCAGGGGCGTCGCCGAGGATTCCGTGAAGGTCGGGTACCGGTTCGATTTGACGCCCGCGAGGGGGCGCGGCGGCAACTTGAGCGGCGTGGCGCTGGCCACGCCGATCCTCGACGATGTGACGCTCACGTACTTCCTGCCGTCGACGCAGATCCTCTTGTGGGAGGACCTGCCGGTGGACTACGAGGCGCTCGCCGGCGCGAAGGCGCAGCGCAGGTCGAGGTCGCCGGGGCAGTGAGCGGCACGGCGGCGGAGGAGGGCGCAGGCGCGGCGGGCTCATGAGACAGGGAGGCACACCATGATTCGCGGACTTGTGCTGTGTGTGGTGGCGGGGCTCGCGGGGATCGGGTTCGGCGCCGAGGCCGACCCGGCGGAACCCAAAAAGCCCGCGGGGGAGGCTCGGGAGAAGGACGCGCCGGGAAAGGAAGCGTCCCCGAAGAAAGAGGCCAAGAAGGACGCGCCTCCGCGTCTGCCCGCGGCCGAGAAAGAGATCGTCGTCATCACGCAGGCGGATGTCGCCTACAACGGCAAAACGGGGAAGGTTAAAATCACCCTCGCGGGCAAGACCCAGAAGCTTCCCCCCGGCACGAAGGTGACCGTTGAACTGGAGTACTTCTACGAGGTCGTGGGGTCGTGTCTCGCGACGGTGGGCCCTGAAGGGACGTTCAGCAACGCGGCGCTCACGGTGGAAGGGCCGCTGCCGCCCGGCGACGAATACGAGCTGCACGTCAAGATCCTGTCCGAACCGCAGCCGGCGAGTCTGCGGGCGCAGGTCATGAAAATCCTCAGCGACGAGTCGAACGTCATCAAATCCCCCCAGAAGCGCCTCTCCTTCGGCTCCGAGGAGGATCGGCGCGCTTGGCGCGACAAGCTGGCCAAGTTCGTGAAACCGCTGCTCGACAAGGTGGTCGCCGTGAACAACCAGCTCGTCGAGAAGAACGCGGCGGCGGAGGAGGCGGCCAGAGAATCCCGGTTCAATGCGGCGGCTTGGCGCAAATACATTGACGAGGAGTGTCGGCCCGAGCTGATCAAGTTCAGGAAGGAGTTGGTCGACTGGGTTCACGAGAACCCCAGTGTCGAGACACGCTTCGCGCAAGGCGTCATGTGCCTCGATGACTTGATCACCATCGTCGGGTTCCGGACGAAGGTCTTGTCGCTGCGGGTTTACGCCGCCGCGAAGCTGACGCCGGCGCTGGAGGACTCGAGCCCCCCGGCCGAGCTCAAGGTGCAGCCGCGGCAGGCGCCGAGCCTGAGGACCGACAAGCGCGCGCTGCAGTTGCTCGGCGAGTACTATCGGGTCGTACTCAAGGATTTCGGCCTCGCGCAGCCCGAGGCGCCGAAAGGCAAGGACGAGCCCGCCAAGAAAGCGCCGGCGAAGAAGGAACCCGTAAAAACGGGACCGCCCGCCAAGACGAAATAGGTCGTCGCCGGAGCCGCGCCGCCCAACGGCCCCACGCCGTCACGCCGGCGGGCGCCCGGCGCGGAAAGCGTGTAGAAGGCCCGCGGTCGCCAGCGCCGCGCAGACCCACGGCGCGCCCGCATGCCCGGCGAAGGCGGCGTCCAGGAGGTAGATTCCCCCCAGGAGACGATGCACCGGCGTTTCGTTCGGCGCGCCGGCCGCGACCCCCCCCCGGGGATAGGAGCAGAGGGCGAGGACGGCGAGCGCGGCGAGAGGGACCGCGGCCGGCGCGCCGGCGAACGGGATCAGCGCCAGGGGGATCGCCAGGAGGATTCCGAAGCGCGCCGCCAGCCCGCGGCGCGAGGCGGCGCCTTCCAGCGCGCTCACTCCGGTGACCGCGGCGGTATACACGGCAAGGGCGAGCGCCGCCGGGAGCAGCCCCGCGTCGACCCGCGCGGCGGGGGCGGCAGCCAGCGCGCCGACAAGCAGATTGAGCCCTCGGCACGTTCCCATCAGCGCGGGACCGAGCAGCGCGCGGCGCTTGCCGCCCAGGTTGTAGGCGAGGATCGCCGCGAAGAGCGCGGCGGCCGCGGCGCGTCCCGCGGCCGTGACCAGGGGCAGGGCCGCGAGCGCGGCCAGAACGCAGGCCGCCGCCGCCGCACGGGCGCCGGTCGGGCTGATGCGCCCCGACGGGAGCGGCCGCGCGGGGTAGCGCACCGCATCCTCGGCGCGGTCGGCGATGGCGTTGCCCGCCATGCCGAAGAGGTACAGCCCGCCCGACAGGAGCAGCGCGCCGCCGAGCGCCGATGGTTCGGCGCCGCCGGCGAGGCAGGCGCCGGCGGCGACATCGGCCCATGCGCTGGGCAGGAGTCCGATTCGCAGAAGCTCCAGGACCGCCCGGACCGCCGCCATGGTGCGCGTCTACCCCACCAGGCGGATCACGTCGTGGAAGGTGACGTAGATCGCCAGGGCGATGAGCAGGAAGAACATCACCGTCGTCACCGTGTTGACGAGGCGTTCGTTCACCGGGGATCCCTTGATCTTCTCGCAGGCCAACAGCATGAGGTGGCCGCCGTCGAAGATCGGGATCGGGAGCAGGTTGAGGACCCCGAGGTTCACGCTGATGAGCGCCAGGAAGTAAAGCAGCGTCCCCGCGCCGTAGCGGGTGACGTAGCCCGTCACGTGAATGATGCCCAAAGGCCCCTGCAGATTACGGGCGGCGACCTCGCGTTTCGCGAGGCGCAGCAGGAACACGAAGACCTGCTTGATGGAGATCACGGTGCGCTTCACGCCCAGCGTCATGGCGCGCATGGCGTTCGGTTCCTTGATCAGGACGCGCAACTCGTTGAATCCGATCCCGAGGGTGCCGAAAGCCCGTTCGACGGGTCTGGCGGCGACGGTGATCTCGTCCGCCCCGCGCTGCACGATCACCGTGAGTTCGGTGTCGCGGGCGGAGTGCACGGCCTCGACGAACTCATCCCACGACGCGATCGCCTTGTTGCCCACGCGGAGCACGCGGTCGCCGCTCCGCAGGCCCTCCGCCGCGGCGGGCGAGTCCGGTTCCGCGCCGCCGATCTCCGGGCGCTCGTCCCACGCGATGCCCAGGGCGCCTCCCGGGGGAAGCACGATTCGGCGCGCGCCGCCCTGGCGCACGACCTGGAGCGCCGTCTCCGCCTCGCCGCGCGCCTCGAGGAGGCGCTCCACGGTCTCCGAATGGCCCACCGCGTCGTCGCCGACGCCCACGATGCGGTCGCCCGGGAGAAGATCGGCTCGCGCGGCGCGGCTGCCGGCCTCGACGGCTAAAATGCGCGTCGCCGCGGCGCCGAAGCGCAGGTCCTCGCGCCACATCCACCCCAGCAGCGTGTCGCGCGCCACCGTCGCGCCGCGGCCGTCCTCGAAAGTGATGGCGAGGGTGTCGCGGGCGCCGGCGGCGCGCAACAGATCGATGGGAGTCATGAGCATGAAGGGCGCGCCCTCGACAGCGGCGACGGCATCGCCGGGGCGGAAGAAATCGGCCGCCTTGCTGCCCGGCCGAACGAACCGCACCGTGTTCTGGGCGAGTTTGACGCCGAGGAGCGGCACGGCGTTGTCCTTGTCGGGCTGCGGCGCGAGAACGACATCGCGCGCGGCGCCGCCGGGCGGCTTGACGCGGAGGCACAGCTTCTCCCCGGGATGATGCTGGGCGAGGGTGCGGAGCGCTTGGATGAAGGGGCCGCGGGGGAGCGTGCCGGCGTCAATGCGCGCCGTGTAGGCCGGGGTGCGGAGTTCGGCGGCCTGAATTTCATCGTCGGGCGCGATGCCCGCCGCGGCGGCGGCGGAGCCGGGGCTTACGGACGCGACGGTGCGCGCCGCCGTCGGCATGAGTCCGAAGGCCGGCATGCCGAGCGTCGGGTCGATACGCGGCGCGATTTTGACGTCGCGCCGCAGGCCGGCGCGCTCGATCGTGAGGGTGTGTTCAACGCACCCGTCCACCACGGCGGCGAGGGCCACGTCGGGCATGGATTCGATGGGCGTGTCGTCGACGGCGACGATCGTATCGCCGGGCGCGAGCCCGGCGTCCCAAGCGGCGGATCCCGGCAGCACCGTGCCGATCTCGGGCGCCTGAAACGAGACGCCGAAGGCGAAGGCGAGGATGAAGGCGCCGATGCCGAAGAGCAAGTTCATCGTGGCGCCGGCCGCGAAGATCACCGCGCGGCGGCGGGCCGGTTGCCGCGCGAATTCGCCGGGGTGCCCCTGTTGTCCCTCCGGAGTGTCATCAAGGAAGCGCACATACCCGCCGAAGGGGATCATGCCGACGACATACTGGGTTTCCCCCCAGGTAAAGGCGAAAAACCTCAGTCTGAAACCGGCGACGACGGGATCGAATCCCAGGGAGAAGGTCTTCACGCACACGCCGGCCCACTTGGCGGCCAGGAAGTGGCCGAGTTCGTGGACGAAGATCAGGACGCTGATTCCGACGATGCCGAGAATAACGTGGACCGTGGTCATGCGGTTCGTTCCTTGCTAGGCCCCGGCGAGCTCGCGCGCCGTCGCGCGCGCCCAGCGGTCTTGCGCCATGAGCGCCTCCAGGCCGTCCGCCGGGGACGAGGGGCGGCGGCGCAACGTTTCCGCTACGATCGCGGTGATTTCCGTGAATCTGATGCGGCGCGCGAGGAACTCCTCGACCGCCACCTCGTTGGCGGCGTTGAACACCGCTCCGGCCGCGCCGCCCTCGCGCAGGACCCGGTAGGCCAGATCGAGAGCCTCGTAGCCGCGGGGCTCGGTGAAGCGCAGGCGGCCCACCGCGGCCAGGTCCAAACGCGGGAAGCTCGAGGGCATGCGCGCGGGGTGGGTGAGCGCGTACTGGATCGGGTAGCGCATGTCGGGCGGCCCGAGCTGCGCCAGCACGGAGCCGTCGCAGAACTGCACCATGGAATGGACGATCGACTCGGGGTGGATCAGCACCTTGATCTTCGATGCGGGCACCCGGAAAAGCCAGTGGGCTTCGATGATCTCCAGGGCCTTGTTCATGAGCGAGGCGGAGTCGATGGTGACCTTCGGACCCATGCTCCAGTTCGGATGACGCAGCGCCTGCTCGGGCGTGACCTCGTGCCAGCGCTCGGTCGGGACGTCCCTGAGCGCGCCGCCCGAGGCGGTGAGGATCAGGGTTTCGATGCGCTCCGGCGCCGCGCCCTGCAGGCACTGAAAGATGGCGCTGTGCTCGCTGTCGATGGGAACGATGCGCCGCCCGAGACGGTCGGCCAGAGCGCTGACCACGCTTCCCGCCATGACGAGGGTTTCTTTGTTGGCGAGGGCCACATCTTTGCCGGTCTGGAGGGCGGCGAGGACCGGCGCGAGGCCCGCGGCGCCCGCCATGGCGGCCACGACCACATCGGCCTCGACGCTCCGCACGAGCTCGGCGGCGGCGTCCGGACCGCAGTAGACCGCGCCGCGGAATCCGTCCGCCCCGGGAGGCAGCGCGGCGGGATCGCACAGGGCGATAGCGGCCGCGTCGAACTCCCGCGCCTGCCGGCAGAGCTCGGCGCCGTTGCGGCGCGCGGCCAGACCGGCGATGCGGAAGGCGCCGGGCAGGCCGCGCACGACATCGAGCGTGCTCACGCCGATCGACCCGGTCGAGCCGAGAAGAATCACTCGCTTCAAGATCTGGCCTCCAGGGGCGCGGGCGGGATCTTGCCAAGCTCCGCGAAGGGAGTGATTATAAGAGACAATCGCGGCGAACGACACCCCGGAGAAACGCCATGTGCTCCAAGATCGTGCTGCCGGTGCTCGGGATCCCGCTCTTCGCCTACGGGTTCATGATCCTGCTGGGATTCCTGGCGGCGAGCTTCCTGTGCGCGCGCGAGGCCGCGCGGCGCGGGCTTCCGAAGGACCGGGTCATCGACTTCGCGGTTTTCGTGGTGCTTGCCGGCATCGTGGGGGCGCGGGTGCTGCACGTCGTCTGGTTCTGGGAGGAGAGCTTCGCGCGGGCGCCGTGGTGGTCCGTGTTCGCGGTTTGGGAGGGGGGGCTGATCTTCTACGGCGGGCTCATCACGGCGCTGCCCGTGGGAATGTGGTACCTGCGGCGGCATCGCCTGCCGGTGCTGCGGACGCTGGACACCTGCGCGCCGTTCGTGCCGGTGGGCATGGCGTTCGGGCGGCTCGGCTGCTGGTTCAACGGGTGCTGCTTCGGGCGGCGGTGTCAAGATTTTTTGCCCGAGTTTTTGACGCGCTTTCCGCCGGGGAGCCCCGCGCATGCCGCGCAGGAGACCCTCGGCCTGTGCGCCGCGGACGAGCGTGCGTTGCCGCTGCATCCCGTGCAGCTTTACGACGGCGCGCATTCGCTGGCGCTCTTCCTGCTGCTCTGGTGGATGCTGCGCTCCAAGCCGGCGGACGGCGTCGTGACGGGCCTGCTCCTGGCGCTGTACGGGGCGTGGCGCTTTGCGATTGAAGGCCTGCGCGGCGATCACCGGCTCAGCGCGACGGGGCTCACTCTGTCCCAGAACGTGAGCGTGGCGGTGTTCGCCGTCGGCGTGGCGGGGGTTGTGTTCGCGGTGCGCGCGGCGCGCGCCCGGGCCGGGAAAGACGGCTCGCCGCAGGCGGTGTAGCGGCGCCGGTCCGGGCGGAACGGCCGCGACCCCGGCCGGCGTCGGGACGAGACGGGAAGTTGTCTTTGGAGTCACGATTTTAATCCACGGCTTCAGCCGGCAGGCGTGCCTGAGAAGGGCGCGCCTGTCCGACGCTTGAAGCGATGGTGGGCGTGCCTCCATAAAGAATTGTATAATAAGAGGTTAGGTATTGAGCCGGCCGCGTTGTGGCGGTATTCGCACGGCCTGGCTCCGGGGGGGGATCAAGCGTGGTATGGCGGTTTCCGATAGAGAGGCGGGGGGGTGGCGCGGTTCTAGGCCTCGGCGGGGGCCTTGGACGGGGCTGTAGAAAAAAATCGTCGAAAATCCGGTCCTTGGCCGCTTGACATTCGGTCGGGACGTGCTAAACTCTTAGTCGCGCCACAACGAGTGGCTCTCTCCGGTGAGCGACGAGGAGAGATAAGTTCTTTGAAAACACGGAAGCCTAGTACGCAAGGTGCGGGGCGATAAGCCCCGTGCGAGCCTCATTCGAGAGGTTTCAAAACCCTGGTCAATCGCCCGAAGGCCCGCGAGGGCGTTCGGGTTCAGACTTTAAAACCGAAGGGTTTGATCCTGGCTCAGAACGAACGCTGGCGGCGTGGATTAGGCATGCAAGTCGAGCGAGAAAAGGTCCGCAAGGGCCTGAGTAAAGCGGCGCAAGGGTGAGTAATGCCTGGATAACCTACCCCTGAGAGGGGGATAACGTCTGGAAACGGACGCTAATACCCCATAAGACCACGGGCCTACGAGTCCGTGCTTAAAGATAGCCTCTGTTTACAAGCCTTCGCTCAGGGAGGGGTTCAGGTCCTACTAGCTAGTTGGCGGGGTAACGGCCCACCAAGGCGACGATGGGTAGCCGGGCTGAGAGGTTGTTCGGCCACACTGGGACTGAGACACTGCCCAGACTCCTTCGGGAGGCTGCAGTCGAGGATTTTTTGCAATGCGCGCAAGCGTGACAGAGCGACGCCGCGTGGACGATGAAGGCCTTCGGGTTGTAAAGTCCAATCTCGGGGAAAGAAGAGCCGGAGGTTAACAGCCTGCCGGCTTGACGTTACTCCGGTTGAAGCGCCGGCTAAACTCGTGCCAGCAGCCGCGGTAATACGAGTGGCGCAAGCGTTGTTCGGATTCACTGGGCATAAAGCGCGCGTAGGCGGTGCTGTAAGTCGGTTGTGAAAGCCCCCGGCTCAACCGGGGAATCGCAGTCGAAACTGCAGTGCTAGAGTCTGGAAGGGGGGAGTGGAATTCCTGGTGGAGCGGTGAAATGCGTAGATATCAGGAGGAACGCCGGTGGCGAAGGCGACTCTCTGGTCCAGTACTGACGCTCAGAGCGCGAAAGCTAGGGGAGCAAACAGGATTAGATACCCTGGTAGTCCTAGCCGTAAACGATGGGCACTTGGTAGCGGCAGTTACCGACACTGTCGCTGCTGGAGCTAATGTATTAAGTGCCCCGCCTGGGGAGTATGCTCGCAAGGGTGAAACTCAAAGGAATTGACGGGGGCTCACACAAGCGGTGGAGCATGTTGTTTAATTCGAGGCTACGCGAAGAACCTTACCTGGGTTTGAAGCGATAGGTATAAGCGCGTCGAAAGATGTGTGATTGCCCTTCGGGGTGTAACCTATCACAGGTGCTGCATGGCTGTCGTCAGCTCGTGTCGTGAGATGTCGGGTTAAGTCCCATAACGAGCGAAACCCTTGTCCTTAGTTGCTAGCGGGTAAAGCCGAGGACTCTAAGGAGACTGCCGGTGTTAAACCGTGAGGAAGGTGGGGACGACGTCAAGTCATCATGGCCTTTACGTCCAGGGCTACAAACGTGCTACAATGGCCGGCACAAAGGGAAGCAAGACCGCGAGGTGGAGCAAATCTCAAAAATCCGGCCCCAGTTCGGATTGGAGGCTGCAATTCGCCTCCATGAAGTTGGAATCGCTAGTAATCGCGTGTCAGCTACAACGCGGTGAATGTGTTCCTGAGCCTTGTACACACCGCCCGTCAAGCCATCCAAGCAGGGCGCACCCGTAATCACTGGCCCAACCCGCAAGGGAGGGAGGTGCTGAAGGTGAGCTTTGTGAGGAGGACTAAGTCGTAACAAGGTAACCGTAGGGGAACCTGCGGTTGGATCACCTCCTTTCTAAGGGGATTACCTTAGCCGCGGCGCCGAAGGGCGTCGCGTGATCCGTCGGACCTTGCGGCTAGGCTTCCTTTTTTTGCACTACCAGGGGCTTATAGCTCAGTTGGTCAGAGCGCATCCCTGATAAGGATGAGGTCGGTAGTTCGACTCTACCTAAGCCCACCAAATATCGGTGACGTGGGGATGTAGCTCAATTGGGAGAGCGCCGCCTTTGCACGGCGGAGGTTGTCGGTTCGATCCCGGTCATCTCCACCAACTGAGGATAAGCTTCTGCAAGATACAAGAGCAACAGCGCGGGTCCCGCCGGGTTTGCCCGGCGGGTCACGCATAAGAAACGTGCCGCGGACGGCGGCGCGCCGCGTTCTTTGACAAATTGACTAACTGCATGAATCTCAGTGACTTCACCGTTAAATCCTGTGAAGGAAACGTATCTCGTCACACGAAGGAGTGTCGACGGGTGAGGACGGTCAAGCTACTAAGGGTGTGCGGTGGATGCCTTGGCGGCAGGGAGCGATGAAGGACGTGGCGTGGCTGCGATAAGCTCCGGGGAAGCGCTAAGCAGCTCGTGATCCGGAGATTTCCGAATGGGGCAACCCGGCAAGTTGAAGACTTGTCAACGTACGCTGAATTCATAGGCGTGCGCGGCGAACCAGGGGAATTGAAACATCTTAGTACCCTGAGGAAGAGAAAGAGCATTCGATTCCCCCAGTAGCGGCGAGCGAAAAGGGAAGAGCCCAAACCACATTCGTGTAAGGGCACAACCGTTGCGGATGTGGCGTCGAGGGAAGCACCTTCCTGGTTGTGACAAAGGAAGGGAGTCAAAAAGGTTCATGGTAGACGAGCCGTCTGGAAAGGCGGGCCACAGAGCGTGATAGCCGCGTAGTCGAAACCATGAATTCTCCCGGTGCTTTCCCAAGTAGCGCCAGACTCGTGAAACCTGGTGCGAATTCGGGGGGACCACCTCCCAAGGCTAAATATCTCCTGCCGACCGATAGCGCATAGTACCGTGAGGGAAAGGTGAAAAGAACCCCTGTTAGGGGAGTGAAATAGACCTGAAACCGCATACCTACAAGCGGTCGAAGCCCTATGCCTGAAGAAATTCGGGAATGGGTGACGGCGTGCCTTTAGCATAATGATCCAGCGAGTTACTCGTACGCTGCGAGGTTAAGGCCTTTTGGGCTGTAGCCGTAGTGAAAGCGAGCGTGAATAGCGCGTTAAGTAGCGTGCGGTAGACCCGAAAGCGGGTGATCTATCCATGGGCAGGTTGAAGCGGATGTAAAAATCCGTGGAGGACCGAACCCACTAAGGTTGAAGACTTAGGGGATGACCTGTGGATCGGAGTGAAAAGCTAATCGAACTCGCAGATATCTGGTTCTCCCCGAAATAGCTTTTGGGCTAGCCTCGAGTCATACCTGACGGGGGTAGAGATACTGATTGGGTCCGGGGGGCTTCCCGCCTACCCAACCTAACCAAACTCCGAATACCGTCAGCAGTACCTCGGGAGTCAGACTGTGGGGGATAAGCTTCATAGTCGAGAGAGAAACAGCTCAGACCGCCGGCTAAGGTCCCTAATGCGGGCTAAGTGGCTTAAGGAAGTGGAAGTGCGAAGACAGCTAGGATGTTGGCTTAGAAGCAGCCATCATTTAAAAAGTGCGTAACAGCTTACTAGTCGAGCCCTTCCGCGCCGAAAATTGGCGGGACTCAAGTCCGCTACCGAAGCCGCGGGTTTGGAGAGACTGCGGTCTCTCCAAGCGGTAGGGGAGCGTTCCACCCTAGGATGAAGGCGTACCGTAAGGAGCGCTGGACGAAGTGGAAGCGATGATGCTGGAATAAGTAGCGATAAGATGAGTGAGAATCTCATCCGCCGAAAACCTAAGGTTTCCTGGGGAAGGCAATTCCGCCCAGGGTTAGTCGGCCCCTAAGGCGAGGCCGAAAGGCGTAGTCGATGGACAGCAGGTTAATATTCCTGCACCGCTCATGATGGGTTGATGATGGGGTGACGGAGGCTCGATTGCCTACGGGCGACTGATTGTGCCCGGTGGCTGGGGGAGGACCGCCGCAGGTAAATCCGCGGCATACGGTTCGAACTCGGCGACGAATTCCTTTTTGAGAAGAAGTGGCTTGAAGGCTTCCCAAGAAAAACCTCGGTTCGTACTTTCATGAGCGACCGTACTAAAACTGACACAGGTAGGTGGGGTGAGTATCCTAAGGCGCTCGGGGGAACTGTGGTAAAGGAACTCGGCAAAATGGCCCCGTAACTTCGGGATAAGGGGCGCCCCTTGGAGAAGGCTTCGCAAGAAGAACCGGGGGGCTGCAGGAATCGGTTGTTACGACTGTTTACTAAAAACACAGGTCTCTGCCAAGTCCACAAAGACGACGTATAGAGACTGACGCTTGCTCGGTGCCGGAAGGTCAAGGTGAGGGGTCAGCCCGCAAGGGCGAAGCTCCGAGCCGAAGCCCCGGTTAACGGCGGCCGTAACTATGACGGTCCTAAGGTAGCGAAGTTCCTTGTCGGGTAAGTTCCGACGCGCATGAATAGCGTAACGTAGCAACGCTGTCTCTACCGCAGACCCGGCGAAATTGTAGTAGCGGTGAAGATGCCGCTTACCCGCAGTTAGACGGAAAGACCCCGTGAACCTTCACTGTAGCCTATTATTGAGTTTGGGTGTGGCATGTGTAGGATAGGTGGGAGGCATTGAAGCTGGGACGCCAGTCTCAGCAGAGCCGCCGGTGAAATACCACCCTTGTTGCATCTAAATTCTAACTCGATTCCTTGAACCAGGGTCCAGGACAGTGATAGGTGGGCAGTTTGGCTGGGGCGGCTTCCTCCTAAAGAGTAACGGAGGAGCCCAAAGGCACCTTCAGCGCGGTTGGCAATCGCGCGGAGAGCGTAAGGGTATAAGGGTGCCTGACTGTGAGACCAATAAGTCGAGCAGAGGTGAAAGCCGGGCCTAATGATCCGGCGTTACCGGGTGGAAGGGACGTCGCTCATCAGATAAAAGGTACTCCGGGGATAACAGGCTGATCTCTCCCAAGAGTCCATATCGACGGGGAGGTTTGGCACCTCGATGTCGGCTCATCACATCCTGGGGCTGTAGGAGGTCCCAAGGGTTCGGCTGTTCGCCGATTAAAGTGGTACGCGAGCTGGGTTTAGACCGGCGTGAGCCAGGTCGGTCCCTATCTACTGTGGGTGCAGGAGACTTGCGGGGAGCTGTCCCTAGTACGAGAGGATCGGGATGGACGGACCTCTGGTGTACCTGTTGTCTCGTCAGAGGCACCGCAGGGTAGCTATGTCCGGAAGGGATAAGCGCTGAAAGCATATAAGTGCGAAGCCCCCCCCAAAACGAGGTCTCCCTGAAGGCACCTCGAAGACGACGAGGTTGATAGGCCGGAGGTGTAAGCACGGCAACGTGTTCAGCCGACCGGTACTAATCTGCCGTTCGGCTTGACCGTCCTCACCCATCGACACTCTGAGATACGCGCTGAAGCCGCGGGATGAGTGCGCTAGTCGATTTGAATTTTTCCCGGGTGATCATAGTGGGAGGGCCACACGCGTTCCCATTCCGAACACGACCGTTAAGCCTTCCACGCCGATGGTATTTGCTCGGAGAGGGCTGAGAGAGTAGGTAGTTGCCCGGGATTATTTTGAAACCCGTCGCAAGACGGGTTTTTTTTTGCCTCGCGGGCGCCGCCGCGGCCTGGGGCCGGCGGCGGACGCTGCCGGAAAAGGATACGCTCCTTGTGTTTCATCCACAACTTTGGGATATATCCCGCTACCCCTTGGGTGTCACGTGGAGAGAGACCGCGTCCGGTGGGAGGCGGGAGCCCGGAGCCGGGGTGCGGGGCGGATTTTTGTGCTTGACCGGCGGGTGGACGGTTCCTATAATACGACGGCGAAAGTCCGATGAATTGAGCTCCGGAAGGCACTGTGGGCCGACGGGGCTGATTGCGCGCGGCGGGCGTTCTGCGCGGGGACGTGTGGCGCGTTGAGAGAGGATCGGCGATGAGATTGCTGTTCGTGTGGGCAAGCGCGGTTGTGCCGGTTATCGCCGCGGGCGAGGCGTTCACCCTCGCGCGGGTGACGGGGAATGCCGTTAACTTGCGCGCGGCGCCTTCGGTCGGCGCGCCGGCCTTGGGGAAGGTGTCCGAGGACGAACACCTGGTGGTGTGCGGGACGACCGGGGATTGGGTCCGCGTGTACCTGCCGAAGAGGCTCCCGGTGTTCGTGTCCAAGGATGATATCGCGCGGGCGGGCGAAGATGCCTTCGTGGAGCGGCCGGCGGCGGTGCGCATGGAGCCCGATCGGGCCTTCGCGGAGGTCGGGAAGATCCCGCCGGGGACGAATGTCAAGTTGATCAGGCAGTACGGAGTGTGGTGGGCGATCGAACCGCCGTTGAGCCTGACCGCCTACGTGAATTCGCAGTACGTGAAGGGAGTGAAAGCGCTTTCGGCGCCGGAGGCCGAGAGTGTGCTCGGGGGGCGCGCGGTGGTGCCGTTGGGCGCGATCGAGCGGCCGCGGGAAGTAGCGGTGAAACCCCCGTTGAAACCTGCGCCCGAGGAGCGGCGTCCGGAGAGTGTGCGCCCGCCGGAGGAGGCGCCGCCGGAAAGCGCGCACCGCGTTTCGGAGGGAGCGGAGGCGGCGGGCGGCGCTGAGCCCGCGCGGCCGCTGCCCGGCATCGAACTCAGGACCTGGACCGAGGCGGTCGAGAAGATGTGGAAGGCGTTCCTGACGGGCCGGAACGGGCGCGCGGAGGAATGGGATTTCACCGAGGCGAAGAACGAGTGCGCGCGGACGGCCGCCGACGGCCGGGCCAGCGCCGAAGAGAAGGAATTTGCGGCAACGCTGAGTGCGGAAATCAAGCGCTTGGAGGATGTGAAAGAACTCCTGCTACCGAAACCACGAAAATACATCGATACATCGGAAGAGCCGGAACGTAGAGAGGACAAACCCCTTGCGGTCGGCTGGGTTATCGGCCAGGGCCGGTATCTGAACAGACCAGGAACGCACGCATTGATGAACGGCGATAAGGTCCTGTGTTACCTCGAAGGAAAAGGGACGGATCTGGACGCGTTTGTGAACCGACGGATCGCGGTTCTGGCGGGAACGATCGAGGACTTGCCTCCCCAGTACGGCTGCAGGCTCATCAAGGTGGAACGAGCGCGGGAATTGTCCCGATAGCGCGGGAGAAAGCCGCGCGGCGCGCGGAAGGCGCGCGAAGGGACGATTATGCCGGGCGCGCGGGCTGCGCGGCGCGCGCGCCCGCCGTAGGGCAGCTTAGCCGGCCTCTCTCTCCGGTTCGCGAAGGAAGGAGAGCGATATGCACGGCGAACTTGTGATCGGCGGAGTGGTCGGCCTCGCGCTGGGGGGGGGCGCGGTCTGGCTCGTCCTCTGGACCCTCGCGATACGGGGTCGGCGGACGGCGCGGGATACAGTGGCGCGGGCCCGGAAAGAGGCCGAGGAGGTCTTCAGACAGGCGGAAATCCAGGCGAAGAACGAGACCCTCCGGCGGCGCGAGGAGGCGGACGAGGAGATCGCCCGGTCCCGCGGCGAGCTGAAGGAACTGGAGCGGCGGCTCTCCAAGAAAGAGGACAACGTCGACCGCAAGCTGGATGTCCTGACCAAGAAGGACAAGCAGCTCGAGGTCAGGCAGCTTCAGCTTCAGCAGCACCGCGAGGAGCTCGATAAGCGCGAGCAGGAGCTTGACCGCCTGTACGAGGAGGAAAAGACGGCGCTGTATCGGATCGCGGAGCTTGACCGTGAATCCGCCGAGAAGTTGCTCTTGGCTCGCATCGAGCGCGATCTGGAACACGACATCGAGGCCGTTACGGCCCGGGCGGTGGAGCGCACGAACGAACTGGCCGAAGCGCGCGCCAAGGAGATAATCACCGGGGCGATCCAGCGCTACGCCTCGGCGCACTGCCAGGAGGTGACGGTCGCGAACATCGAGCTCGCCGATGACGCCATGAAGGGCCGCGTGATCGGCCGCGAGGGCCGCAACATCCGCAGCTTCGAGAAGGCCACGGGCGTCAACGTGATCGTCGATGACACGCCGGGCGTGATCACGGTGTCCTGCTTCGACAGCATCAGGCGCGAGATCGCTCGCCGCGCCATGGACCGGCTTATCGCCGACGGGCGCATCCACCCCACGCGCATCGAGGAGATCGTCGAGCAGACCCGGCAGGAAGTCGACGAGCTGATCCAGAAGGAGGGCAAGCAGGCGGCCTTCGACCTCAACGTGGTGGGCATCCACCCGCGCCTCATCACGCTGCTCGGAAGGCTGCGCTTCAGGACGAGCTACGGCCAGAACGTGTTGGAGCATTGCCGCGAGGTCGCGCACCTGGCGGGCATGATCGCGGGGGAGCTGGGGCTGGACGTGAAGCTCGCGAAGCGCTGCGGGCTGCTCCACGACATCGGCAAGGCCATGGACCACGAGGTCGAGGGCGGGCACCCGGAGATCGGCGGCAATCTCGCCAGCCGCTACGAGGAGCCGCCCGAGGTCGTGAACGCCATCGCCGCGCACCACAACGATGTGGGGCAGACCTCGCTGTACGCCGTCATCACGCAGGCGGCCGACGCGATCTCGGGCTCGCGGCCCGGCGCGCGCGGCGAGACGCTGGAGCGCTACATCAAGCGGCTGGAGAAACTGGAGACCCTGGCCTCGTCCTTCCCCGGCGTCAAGAGCGCCAACGCCATCCAAGCCGGCCGCGAGGTGCGGGTCATCGTGAACTCGCAGAAGATCAGCGACAGCCGGGCGCTCAAGCTGTGCCACGACATCGCCAAGGAGATCGAGGTCCAGCTCACGTATCCCGGAGAGATCAAGGTGACCCTGTTGCGGGAGATGCGCGTCGTGGAGTACGCGCGCTGAGCCGTCCGGCGGCGCGGGGAGAAGCACGCTGCGGATTCTTCTGGTCGGCGACATCGTGGGCAAGCCGGGGCGCCGCGCGCTGGCGCGGGTGTTGCCGGAGCTCCTGGCGGCGCGAAGCATCGATTTCACCGTGGCGAACGGCGAGAACGCCGCGCGGGGCTCCGGCATCACCGAGAAGCTGCTCGGCGAGATCGTCGCGGCCGGCGTCGATGTCGTCACCATGGGCGACCATGTCTGGAAGCGCCGCGAAGTGATCGCGCTCCTCGGGCGCCGCCGAGACCTGCTCCGGCCGGCGAATCTGCCGGGGGCCTGTCCGGGCGTCGGAGCCCAGGTCTTCCAGGCGCGGAACGGCGCCGCGGTGGGCGTGGTGACGGTGGTGGGCCGCACCTTCATGGGCCCGAGCGACTGCCCCTTCCGCAGGGCCGAGGAGGAGGTCGCGCGCCTGAAGGCCGCCACGCCCATCGTGCTCCTCGAGATCCACGCCGAGGCCAGCAGCGAGAAGATGGCCATGGGGTGGAAGTTCGCGGGCGAGGCGACCTGCGTGTTCGGCACGCACACCCATGTCCAGACCGCGGACGAGCGCGTCCTGCGGGGGGGCACCGCGTACATCACGGATCTCGGCATGACCGGCCCGCACGAATCGGTCATCGGCCGCGACATCGGGAACGTGCTCTTCCGGTTCGAGACGCAGATGCACGCCCCCTTCACGGTGGCTTCGGGAGACGTGCGCGTGTGCGGAGCGGTGGTGACCCTGGACCCGGCGACCGGGAAGGCCGCGGCGATCGAGCGCGTCCAACTGCCGGTCGCGGTGGATGGGGACGGCGATGAGTGACGCGCCGGAGCAGGCCTTCGGTCTGCGCATCCTGACGGTGAGCCAGCTCAACGAGCGGGTCAGAGCTTGCCTGGAGGAGCGCGTGGGAACCGTGGCCGTGGCCGGCGAGATCGCCGATCTGGCGCGGCCGAAGTCCGGGCACGTGTACTTCACGCTTTGCGATGCCCGCGCGCAGGTGCGGGCGGTCATGTGGCGGGGGTTGGCGGAGCGCCTGCCCTTCGCGCTGCGCGACGGGCTGAAGATCATCGTGGTGGGGGAGACGACGATCTACGGCCCGCGCGGCAGTTACCAGATCGTCGCCGTGGAGATCGTTCCCCGCGGCGTCGGCGAACTCAAGCGCGCCCTGGAGGAGCTCAGGCGCAGGCTGCGCGCCGAGGGGCTGTTCGATCCGTCCCGCAAGAAGGCGCTGCCGTTCCTGCCGCTGCGGATCGCCGTGATCACTTCGGCGACGGGCGCGGCCGTGCACGACATCATCCGCACGGCGCTGGCGCGCTTTCCGGCGCTGACGCTGCGGGTGCTGCCGGTTCGGGTGCAGGGGGCGGGGGCGCCGGAGGAGATCATCGGGGCGCTTGCCCGCGCGGACGACCCGGCCGTCTGCGATGTGATCCTGCTGGGCCGCGGCGGCGGAAGCCTGGAGGATCTCTCCGCCTTCAACGTCGAGGCGGTGGTGCGAGCCGTCGCGGCCTGCCGCCTGCCGGTGGTGTCCTGCATCGGCCACGAGACCGACACCACGCTGAGCGATCTGGCCGCCGACGTGCGCGCGTCGACGCCCACGCAAGCGGCGGAGATGGCCGTGCCGGTGCTGGAGGATCTCCTGGAACGTCTCGCGGCGCATCGCGCCCGCGCCGCCCGCGCCGCCTCCGCTCTCCGCGAGACCTGCGCGTCGGATCTTGCGCTGCTCGCCGCACGGCCCGCTCTGGCGGAGCCGGAGCGCCGCCTGGAGGATCTGGGGCAATACGTCGATGAGTTTGCGGCGCGCCTCGAAGACGGTCTTTGCAGAGTGGGGCAGAAGGTCTATAATTCCCTCGATCTACACGTCTCGCGGCTGCGGAGCGTGAACCCGCTGGCTACGTTGAGCCGGGGATTCACGGTGACGCGGGACCGCGCGGGCAAAGTCCTGCGCTCGGCGCGGGCGGTCGCCCCGGGCGACCGCGTGGAGATCCGCTTCGCCGACGGGTTCTGCGAAGCGGAAGTGCGCGCGAGCAGGGAGGAGAAGCTTGGAGCCGGAAAAGGAGCCGATGCGCTTCAAGGAAGGCCTGGATCGACTGGAGGCCGTCGTCGGCGTCCTTGAGCGCGGCGATTGCGAGCTCGAGGATGCGCTGAGCGCCTACGAGGAGGGCGTGCGGCTGTACCGCCGCCTCCTCGAGATCCTGGCCGGCGCCGAACGCCGCATCGAGGAACTCGCCGGCGAGAAAGAGGGGGCGCTCCTCTGGAAGCGGTTCCAGGGGCTGCGCGCCCGGGAAGAGACGACGCCGGATGCAGAAACGCCCTAGCGGAAGCATGCTTCGCGGCGTGACGAGCCCCTGCGACCTGCGCGAGATGGACCTGGCGGGGCTCGCGGCGCTCACCGACGAGATCCGGAGCGAGATCATCCGCACCGTGGACGCCAACGGGGGTCACCTGGGCTCCAACCTCGGCGTCGTGGAGCTGACCCTCGCCCTGCACCGCGTCCTGGATCCGTGCCGGGACCGCCTGCTCTGGGACGTGAGCCACCAGGCTTATGCCCACAAGCTGTTGACCGGCCGCGCGGCGCGGTTCGGCTCCCTGCGCACGCAGGGCGGGTTGTGCGGCTTCACGAACAAACGCGAGAGCCCCTTCGACCTTTTCGACGCGGGGCACGCGGGCACGGCGGTCTCGACCGCCGCCGGCCTGGCGACCGCCGATGCCCTGGCCGGGCGGCCCGGCAAGACCGTCGTCGTGGTCGGCGACGCGTCCTGCGCCTGCGGCGTGACCTTCGAGGGGCTCAACCACGCGGGCGCCGTGCGGCCGAATCTGCTCGTCGTCCTCAACGACAACCGCATGTCGATCTCGCGCAGCGTGGGCGCGCTCTCGCACTACCTGCACCGCATCAGGACCAAGCCTTTCTGGCGCGAGTTGGGCGCGGAGGTCCACAAGGCGCTGCTGCGCATTCCGGTCGTCGGGCGGCAGGTCAAGGCCGCCGTCCAGCGCGTCGAGGACGTGCTGCGGCGCTCGCTCGTGCCAGGGATGCTCTTTCAGGAGCTCGGTTTCCGGTATTTCGGTCCCGTCGATGGCCACGATCTGGCGGGGTTGCTCCAGGTCCTGGAGAACATTCGCTCGCTCGACGGCCCGGTGCTGCTCCACGTCCACACGATCAAGGGCAAGGGCTACGCCCCGGCCACCGAGAATCCGACGAGGTTCCACGGCTGCCGGAGCTTCCTTCCCGACGGCAACGGGGGGCGGGCCGCCGCGAGCGCGGGCCGCGCGTACACCGACATCTTCAGCGAGGAGCTGGTGCGCCTCGGCCGGGAGCACGGTCGGCTCTGCGCCGTCACCGCGGCCATGGCCGACGGGACGGGGGTGGCGGCTTTCGCCGAGGCCTTCCCCGACCGCGCGTTCGACGTGGGCATCGCGGAATCGCACGGCGCGTGCTTCAGCTCGGGGTTGTCCTTCGGCGGCTTCCCCGTGGTCTACGCGGTGTACTCGACCTTCGTGCAGCGCGCCTACGACCAGATCTTCCACGACGTCTGCCTGCAGTCCAACCCCGTGGTCCTGTGCCTGGACCGCGCGGGAATCGTGGGCGAGGACGGTCCGACGCACCACGGCGTGTTCGACATCGCGGCGCTGCGCCACATTCCCTCCATCGTGCTCGCGGCGCCGCGCGACGGCCGCACGTTCCGGGCCCTGCTCGCCTGGGCGGTGACGTGGCCGCAGCCGGTGGCGATCCGGTACCCGCGCGAGGAGGCGCCGCCCGAGCTTCCGGCCCTCAGGGACGAGCCCCTTGCGCCGGGGAAGGCCGAAGTCCTGCGCCGCGGCCGCGGCACGGCGTTGTTCGCCTACGGGGCGATGGTCAAGACGGCGCTGGCGGCGGCCGACCTGTGCGCCGCCGGTCCGATCACCGTCGTCGACGCGCGCTTCGCCAAACCCCTCGATACGGCCCTGTTGGCCGAGCTGGCCGAGGACCACGACACGCTCGTGACCCTGGAGGACCATGCCCTGGCAGGGGGCTTCGGCAGCGGAGTTCTGGAAGCCCTGAACACCCACGGCATTCGCTTCGGGCGCGTCGTGCGCCTCGGGATTCCCGATCGGTTCGTGACCTACGGCCTGCGCAAGACGCTGCTGGCGGATCTCGGCTTGGGGCCGGAGCAGATCGCGCGGGTGCTGGCGTCGCTGCCTATCCCGGCGGCGCCGGCCTTGACGCGGCTCGAGGCGGAGACGCCGCCGCCGCGCCGCGGAGCGCGGTTGGCGACCCGAGGCTTGGCGAGGCTGCGACCGCCCTGGACGCGGCCGGGGGCCCGCTAAGCGGCGCGAGGGGCGAGGGCGCCGGGTTTCCGAGCGCCGCGATCGTCCGGACGGCGTAGGCGCGCGCGAGCTTGCGGCCCGCGCGCGGGCGGCATTCGCCGCCGAGAGGGGCGCGGGCAAGGAGGGCGCTCGTCGCAACGACGAAGAGCGCATGCCCGGCGAGGACCAGCAGGAAGAAAGTCTCGGAAGGGGCGGCGGCGAGGGCGACCGCCGCGGCCGCGGAGATGGCGCCGATTCCCCAGAGAGCCGCGCTGGATTGGGCGGGGCTCAGGCCGAAGGCCTGGAAGCGGTGGGCGATGTGATCGTGCCCGCAATACACGATTGCGTCCCTGATGGTGGCGATGTCGCCGCGGCGCCAGCGTAGCAGGGTCGCGAGCCCGAGGTCGAGGAGCGGCGCCGTCATGAGCGCCGCCGGCACGGCGGCCGCGTGCAGCGGGTGGGGCGACCAGCGCACGCAGAAGGCCAGCGCCGCCAGCGTGAAACCGATGAAGAGGCTGCCGTTGTCGCCCAGGTAAATGCGGGCACGGGGCCAGTTGTGCGCCAGGAACCCGAGGCAGGCGCCTGACATCGCGCAGGCGCAGGCGCCGATAGGCGCCGGAACGGCGACTCCGGGGAGGACGAGCGCGGCGGCGCAGAACCCGCCCGCGGCGATGGCCGCCGTGCCGGCGGCCGCGCCGTCGGTGTTGTCGATGCTGTTGAAGGCGGCGGCCGTGCCCGCGATCCAGAGGGCGGCGAAGCTGATGTCGGCATACACACCCCACGCGCCCCCGAAAAGGTGCAGGCGCGCGCCGCAGGCGGCCGCCACGAGTCCCGCGGCAAGAAGGAAGGCGAGCTTGGCGACCGCGCTGACGGGCGCGCGGTCGTCGATGATCCCGAGGATGACGCAGCCCACGCCGCCGGCCGCGATGGCGGGAATGCGTGTATCAGAACCGAACAGAGCGGTGCCGGCGGTGAGACTTAACCCGGCGAGGGCGGCCGCGCACACGCCGAGCCCGCCCAGGCAGGGTACCGGGTGCCGTTGCGCCTTGTGCCCGCCCGGGCGGTCAAGGGCGCCGGTGTGGCGGCACAACCGCATGATCGAGGGCATGATCAGGAACGCGGCGACAAACGAACAGAAGAGGGTATACATTACCGGAATGTGAGACGCGGTTGTATCGTCTGGCATACGGTTCGCCCCTCGCGCTCCATGGTAGTAGTTATCGCGCAGCGGAGCTTGGTCGGATTAATGAATTCCTGGTAATAACGCGCTCCCGCTCGGACAGGTTTCCGGCCGCAGCCGGGCGGCTTCTCCCGCCAGGCCCGTGGCCTAGACCACCGGAATGGGACGCGGGCCACGCCGAGCGAACTTCATGAAACACGCGATCTTAGCTGGAAAAGGCCGAAATCGGCAAAAAAACATCTGGTTTTCACCCCTGGAAGGTGCTAAACTCGCTTCTTCGAGACAGTCGGCTTTGTGTACGGTTTAGGCTGGCATTTGAGATACGGTTCCGCGAGCGAGGTGGGAAAGACAGTTCTGGATGGCCTTCGATGCGTGCAGTTGTACAGCGAGTGAGCAAAGCCTCCGTGGCGGTGGACGGGAAGGCGCGCTCGAAAACCGGTCCGGGGATCGTCGTGCTGCTGGGTGTCGAGCGAGGGGATGGACCGGCGGACGTCGAGTACATGGCCGAGAAGATCGTCAACCTGCGCATGTTCCCCGATGAGAACGATCGGATGAACCTCTCGGTGCTCCAGGTCAAAGGCGAGGCGCTGGTCGTGAGCCAGTTCACGTTGGCGGGCGATTGCCGCAACGGTCGCCGGCCGAGCTTCGACCGCGCGGAGGATCCGGCCAAATCCAACACGCTCTATCAGGCGTTCGTGACGGCATGCACGGCACGCGGTCTGAGCGTGAAAACGGGCGAGTTTCGGGCGTCGATGGACGTGAGCCTCGTCAACAGGGGGCCCGTGACGCTGCTCGTCTCCAGTAGGAAGGAGTTCTGATGGGAGTGACGCTCAATCCCTACAAGGTGCTCGGATTGAAGGAAGGCGCGGGTCAGCGCGAGATTAAGATCGCCTTCCGGCGCCTGGCGGTCAGATACCACCCGGACAAGAATCCTGACCGCAGGACTTGGTCCGAGGAGAAGTTCCGTCAGGTTTACGCGGCTTACGAGACGCTGCTGGCCCAACTGGAGCGCAAGAACCGCCGCCAGTCGCTTCGGGAGCGGATGAAGACCGAGGCCCAGAGGCCCGAGGAACCCTACTTCCTGCGGCGCAGCGACCCGAAATCGCGCAGTCTCACGATCCTGCACATGCTCCTGAACGGCGAAAAGGAGGACGCCGTGCGGATCTACCAGGAGATGCTCAGAGAATTCGGCGCCGGAGTGCTCGCCTCGTTCCTTCCGCGGCGGGATTTCCTGGATTGCCAGTTTCTGATCGCCGAGGCCCTCGAGGAGAAGGGCAACGTGCATCTTGCGGCGGCGCTGCTGCGACAGCTTGTGGAGCGGGAGGCGCATCGCCGCTATCCCTGGCACTACGTGCCGGTGGTTGTCGAGAAGCTCAAGGATCTGTACCTGCGCAAACTGCCGCGCTCATCCTCGCCGGAGCAGGCGCTCAAATGGTACGAGGAGAGCGAATCGCTGGGACTCTCGGTCCGCGAGAAGGGGCGGGTGGCCCAGGGGAAGGCCGAGGCTTTCCTGTCCCTCGGCAAGATCGGCAAGGCCGTGCGCCATTTCAAGGAGGCCGAGCGGTTCGGCAACGCCTCGCGCAGTCTCGATCGGCTGCGCACGTCGCTGTCGGGGCACCTCTGAGCCCGCCGTAGAAAGGCCTCAGCTCCTCCCGGACGGCTCGGCGGCCGCCTTACCGCCCGAGGCCGCGCACGCGCGTGGAAGCGCGGACGGAAGCTCGCCGGCAGCCTCCGGCGGTGGCGCGAGAGCCAGTATTGCGTAGACCAGCCCGGTTGCGATGAAGAAGGGTTCTGCCGTCCGGATCGCCGTGAAGGATACGGCCGTCATTGAATGGACGAGGAGCGCCGCCGTCCCCGCCAGGTACCCGAGCGCGAAGCCCCGGAAACACGCCGCAGGCGAAGTGCGCGCGGCGCGCAGCGCGGCCCCGGCCGCGCGCCCGATGACCGCCAGGAAGAGCAGGAGGCCGAGAAGTCCCGTCTCGTAAACCTGGCGCACGTACTCGTTGTCGATGGCCAGCGAGGCGCGGCCGACTCCCCAGCCTAGGAACGGCGCCCGGAAGAAATCGGGAAGGAGGCCTTTCCAGCCCTCGATGCGCGCCTCCCAGGCCGGAGGCGGCGTCCCCGTCAGGAGGCCGAAGATCGTCTCGAAGCGATCGCGGGCCTGGGTGCACGCCACAAGGGCGGCGGCGACGAGGAGAAAGAGGACAATGGCGCGATCGCGGGACAGCGCGCCGAGGACCGCCAACCCGACGAAGAGCGCCACGTACGACGCGCGCGACATGGTATGGACGAAGGGCACGGCCATGGCGACGGCGATGAGGAAGTAGGCGGGCCTGCGCACTCCCGTGGCGGCGGCGGCGATGCCGAGGACGATGCAGATGTGAAACACGAAGTACCCGCCGGCGATGTTGGCGGTCTCTCCCGGGATGCCGTGGAGCCGACTTGCGGCCGGGCCGAGGATGTGCGCGCAAAGGGCGTAGAGCGCCGCGATGAGCCCCGTTGCCCAGAGCAGGTGGATGAAGACGCGCACTTCCCTTTCCGTGCGCGCGATGTTGAGGGCCGCGAAGAACATCAGGTAGTACTCGATGTTCTTGCCGAAGCGCCAAAGGCTTTGGGCGAGGGGCAGCTCGCGGTAAATGAGGTTCGGGAGGGTCGCAAGCAGCGTGACGGCGACGAGCGCCGCCAGCGGCGCGGCGAGGTCCGTCGGAGCCGGACGCTCCCGCCGGTGCAGCGCGCGCAAGACCCAGGCCAGCAGCACGGCCGGGAATAGAAAGTCCTCCATGCGGATGTTCGGCACTTCGAGGATCGTGAACTCGGGCGAGACGGCGATGGCCGCGATCGTGAGGCCGAGGCCCACGCGCACGTCGTGGAAGGTGAGAACCGCCGCCAGGGCGGCCAGAAGCCCGTGCGGCAGGTACCCGAAGTCCGCCCCGTAGAGGTTCTGGGCGGCGAGGAGGCCGAGGGCCGCGATGCCGGTGAGCATCGCCGGCACGACGAGCGGCGAGGGGCGGCGCGCGCCATCGAGCGAAAGATCGGTGTACCCTTCCATGTTGCGGCATCTCCGGCCTCGCATCGTTATCGACCCGTCGGGAGCGGCTTCTGAACCGGCGCGGGGGGGGCGGAGGCGCGCGCCGCGGGCCGGCGGACGGGCTTCGCGCCGTCCGCGCGGACGCCCCGGGGCGCGCGGGCAATTCGACCGCCGGCCTACCGGCTTCGCGCCGTCCGCGCGGACGCCCCTCGCGCGGGGGGGCGGGAAATGCGCGATACGCCTTGGCATTCCGGTCATTGAGGACGCCCCTCGCGCGGGGGGACGGGAATCTTTTGCGGCAGGCCGAAAGATGGTACAAGGAGGTTTCGGCGCGGGCCGCGGAGGCGCCCGCGGAGGAGGATGACGTGGAGGCATTCTTGCGGTCGCAGCGTCTGCTGGTCGTGGCGCCCCACGCCGACGACGAGATTATCGGCAGCGGAGGGCTCATCGCCAAGGTCAAGGATCTGGGCGGGCAGGCGTTCGTCCAGGTTCTGACCTTGGGGCGCGTGGAGCACTACGACGGCCGCGGCAACGCCGCCGTCGAAGGCGCGGTGCGGCGCGGCGAACTGGCGGAAGCCATGCGCCTCCTCGAAGTCGACGACCACGAGGTCGTCTTCGAGAGCGGCGATGAGCACTTGCGGCTCGACCAGGTGGCGCGGCGCGAAATCGTCGAGCGCCTGGAACGTACCTCCAGGCTCGCGCTCGACAAGATCCGGCCGACCATGGTCGTGATCCCGGCCCCGTCGTACAATCAGGACCACGAGGCGGCGTACTTGGCGGCCATGACGGCTTGCCGGCCGCATCTGGCGAGCCTCAAGCCGTTTCAGCGCGTCGTGCTCATGGCGGACGCGCCGCAGCTCTGCTGGAGCCGGGTTCCGTTCAAGCCGAATTTCTACGTGGATATCACGCAGTACCTCGATCTGAAGATCGAGGCGTTCCGCCGGCATCGTTCGCAGCAGCGCCCGGACCCGCACAACGGCGGGGCGGAGAGTTTGCGGCTGCTGGCTCTGGCGCGCGGCCGTGAGATTTCGGTGGGCGCGGCGGAAGCCTACGAGTGCTGCCGATTCGTCCTGTGAGGCCCGGCCGCGCGGCGGGGAAAGGAGCGACGCGGTGAAAAAGAACCGCTACGCGATCATCATGGCGGGCGGCCCGGGCAAGCGTTTTTGGCCGCTCTCCACCGCCGCGCGCCCGAAGCCGTTTCTGGCCCTCGACGGCCGGGAGACGCTGCTTCAAGCCTGTTATGGCCGATTGCGCGCCCTACTGCCTCCGGAGAATATCATCGTGATCGCCTCGGCGGCGCACGCGGCGCTGGTGGCCGAGCAGCTTCCGGAACTTCCACCGGAGAATCGGGTCGGGGAGGCCGAGGGCAAGGATTCGGCGGCGTGCATCGCCCTGGGCACGGCGCTGGTCGCCGCCCGTTGTCCTGAGGGGGCCCTGGCCACCCTGCCGGCGGACCAGATCATCACGCCCGCGGAGGAGTTCGTGCGGGCGCTGGATTGTCTTTTCGAGGCCGCGGCCGCCCGCCAGAGTCTGGGGGCCATCGGCATCAAGCCCACCGAGCCGGCCGTGCGCTTCGGTTACCTTGAGATCGGTCCGGCGGAAGGCCGCTTCCACGGCCTGGATGTGCTGCGGGTTGAGAGCTTCAAGGAGAAGCCGTCGGCGGAGGCTGCCGCCGAATATGTGCGGTCCGGGCGCTATCTTTGGAACGCGGGGATCTTCGTGGCGCCCGTCGCGGTCATGGCGGATGCGATCCGGCGGCATTGCGCTCCCCTGGACGCCGCCCTCGATGAGTTCAGCCGCTTGCTCGCCGCGGGAGTGGACCCGACGGAGGTGACGCGGCGCTGCTACGGCGCGGCCCCCAAGGACTCTTTCGACTACGCCGTGGCGGAGAAGGCGGAACGGGTCATTGCTGTGCCCGCGCCTTTTGCTTGGGATGACGTGGGCGACTGGCGCGCGCTCAGGCGCCACCGGCCCGTCGACGCCGACGGCAACGTGGTCGTGGGGAGGCACGCCGGCCTGGCGACCAGGAACACCATCGTGTACGCGCCGGACCTCCAAGTGGCCACGCTGGGCGTTGAGGATCTCGTCATCGCCCAGGCGGGGGGAACGTTGCTCGTGGCCCGGCTGGAGCGCCTCGACGAGCTCAAGACGTTGGTCGAGAAGGTCTCCCGCGAGGGTTGGGAGGGCGTGTGATAGGACCGGGCCGTGTCGTGGCGGTGGACCACGGACGGAAGCGCACGGGCGTCGCTTTCAGCGACCGCGGCCTGACCTTCGCTTTTCCGGGCGGGGTCTTCGAGAGCGAGGCCGCGGTGGTGGACTACCTCCGGCGCCTTCATGCCGAAAGCCCGGTCGCGCGCGTCGTCGTCGGCATGCCCTTCAACATGGACGGGAGCGTCGGCCCGCGGGCGCGGGAGGTGGCGGCGTTCTGCGAGCGCCTGCGGGGGGCGCTGGGGCTCGATGTGGCGACCTGGGACGAGCGGCTGACGAGCTGCCAGGCCGAGGAGCTGCTGGCGGGGGCGCGCGCCCGGGGCCGCAAGGGCAAGGCGCAGGTGGACGTGGTCTCCGCCCAGGTCATTCTCCAAAGCTACCTGGAGCATCTGGCGCGGGAGGCGCGCGCGGGCGGCGGTACCGGCGGGGATTGAGGATGGCGGCCGGCCCGGGCCGGCCGCGGATTTGGCGCAAGAGTGTCTTGCGGAACGGCCTTCCGTTAACTACAATATACCCTTTCGGCTCCGGAGGGCGCGCCGCGCGTCCGCCCGCCGGCGGGGCCGAGGCGCGGCGGTCCGAAAGCCGCGAACCGGACGGAGAACAAGACGCAGAGCGGTAGAAGAGACGGTAGCGCAGGCGCAAAGGAACCCACATGCAGTTGACGGCTGAACGTAGGAAGGAACTTGTCTCCACCCACCGGCGCAACGAGAGCGACACCGGCTCGCCCGAGGTGCAGGTTGCGCTGCTCACCGGAAGAATCCAGCAGATCACGGATCACCTGAAGGACTTCCCCAAGGACCACCAGGCCCGCCGCGGCCTGCTCATGTTGGTCGGCCAGAGGACGCGTCTTCTGCGCTACTTGCGCCGGAAGAGCATGCAGCGGTATCGCGCCCTGGTCGCGTCGCTCGGCCTGCGCGGCAAGTAGCCCGCGGTTTCGTCCGGAGTCGTTGATCCATGCATGCGTAAGGAGCGCAGTTCCATCCGATGGTGCATTTTGTCGAACGCGAGATTGCCGGAAGGTTGTTGCGGATCGAGGCGGGGAGAGTAGGGAAACAGGCCAACGGAGCGGTGCTCGTCCGGTACGGCGACACGGTCGTTTTCTGCGCCGCCGTGATGGGGGATCCGCCGCCCGACAAGGACTTCTTTCCCCTCACGGTGGATTACCGCGAGAAGACCTATGCCGCGGGGAAGATCCCGGGGGGATTCTTCAAGCGCGAGGGACGGCCCACGACCAAAGAGATCCTCACCATGCGGCTCATCGACCGCCCGGTCAGGCCGCTCTTCCCGGAAGGGTTCAAGAACGACGTCTCGATAAGCTGCATCGTGCTGTCGGCGGACAAGCAGAACGACCCCGATCTCCTGGCCATGATCGGGTCGTCGGCCGCGCTGGCGATCTCCGAGATTCCGTTCCTGGGGCCCACCGGCTCCGTCAAGTTCGGCATGACGAAAGAGGGCGAGTTCAAGGTCAATCCGACCATCGCCGAGATCGACGACGGGCTGCTCGACCTGGCCATGAGCGGCACGCGCGATGCGATCACCACGGTGGAATGCGGCGCCTGCGAGCTGTCGGAGGCGCAGATCCTGACCGCCATGGAGCGGGGCCACGAGATCATCCGGCAAGTCGTGGACATGCAGGAGGAGCTGCAGCGCCTTTGCGGCAAGCCCAAGCTTGAGGTGCCGCCGCCGGAAGCCCACGAGGAACTGTACCGCGAACTCGCGGCCAAGTTCGGCGGCGAGCTGCGCGGCGCGATCAAGACGCTCGGCAAGCTCAACCGCAAAAGGGCCGAGGAGGCCCTGATCGAGCGCGCCGTCGCCGAGTACTGCCCCGAGGACGCGGTCGAGCCGGTCCGGGATCCGGTCGTCGTCGCGGCGCTCCTGGACAAGCTGCGCAAGAGCATCGAGCGCGAGCTGATCATGACCGGGGTGCGCGCCGACGGCCGCGCGGGCCGCGACATCCGTCCGATCACCTGCGAGGTGGGAGTCCTGCCCCGCACGCACGGGTCGAGCCTCTTCACCCGGGGCGAGACGCAGGCGCTCGTCATCGTGACCCTCGGCACCGAACTGGACGAGCAGGTCATCGACGGCTTGAACGACGAGTACACCGAGCGGCTTATCGTGCACTACGATTTCCCGGCGTTCTCGGTGGGGGAGACCTGGCCCAACCGCGGGCCGAAGCGCCGCGAGATCGGCCACGGCAATCTCGCGCGCCGGGCGCTGGAGGCGATCGTTCCCCAGGACGACTCGTTCCCCTACACGATCCGCGTCAACTCCGACATCCTGGAATCCAACGGCTCTTCGTCCATGGCGACGGTATGCGGCGCCAGCCTCGCCCTCATGGACGCGGGCGTGCCGCTGGCCAGGTCTGTGGCCGGCATCGCCATGGGCATGGTCAAGGAGGGCGACAAGATCGCCGTGCTTTCGGACATCCAGGGGAGCGAGGACCACAACGGCGACCTGGATTTCAAGGTCGCGGGCACCGAGCGCGGAATCACCGCAATGCAGCTCGACTGCAAGGTCAAGGGGATCAGCTTCGCGGTGCTTTCCGAGGCGCTCGAGCAGGCGCGGCAGGGCCGCTTGCAGGTCCTCGACGCGATGAACGCCGTGCTCGAGCGGCCGCGCAGCCACCACTCGCCGTTCGCGCCCCGCGTCGAGCGCTTCATGATCAATCCGGAGAAGATCGGCCTGGTGATCGGGCCGTCCGGCAAGACGATCCGCAAGATCCAGGACGACACGGGCACGACGATCGCCGTGGTGGATGAGGGCCGCGTTTCGATCTGGGGCCCCTCGCAGGAGAGCACCCTCGCGGCCCGCAAGATCGTGGAGGCCCTCGTCGAGGAGCCGGAGGTGGGGAAGATCTACACCGGCAAGGTGACCTCGATCAAGGAGTTCGGCTGCTTCGTCGAGATCATTCCCGGACAGGAGGGGCTGGTCCACATCTCGGAACTGGCCAACGGCTATGTCGAGCGCGCTTCCGATGTCGTGGCGCTGGGCGACGAGGTCACGGTGAAGTGCATTGCGGTCGGCGACGACGGCAAGATCAAGCTCTCCATTCGGGCGCTCAATCCTGAGGCGCAGGCCGAGGGGCAGGCGGGCGCGCCTCCCCGTCCGCCGCGCCGGCACGAGCGCGGTGAGCGCGGCGGCGCCCGCGGTGGTCGAGGAGGACGCGGCGGACGCGAGGGCGGCGGGTTCCGCGGTCACGATCGCGGAGACCGACCCGAGCGACGGCGCTGAGGCCCCCGCTCGCGACGCCCGCAAGCCGCCTGAAGGGCGGGAGAGCCCCTAGATAATGTCCTTGCGTTCATGTTTGCGTGGGCGTCGGGCTCGCGATCTGTCTTTTTATTGAACAGCGAGGACTGTCTCAGGACCACACAGACAGGCGGAGGGCCGTCGGACAGGGTTCGCGGAACAGCCCTGGAAAGCCGCAAGAAGGGCGCTCCGGCGACCGAAGGCAGGAATAAGGACCTTCCGCGTGTCTCCGGGTCTTGTTGAAGGCCGGGCGGTACGGGAATTGCTTAAGGTTCCGCGGTCGGTGCTCTCGTTATGCCCGCGCCTCCGGGTGGGAATGCGCGGTGCCGGGCGAGGGCGCCGCCGCGCGCGAAGGCACGAGCATGGCGCAGAGGCGAGTCACATCCGCGTTCGATCGCAGCGGCGAGAAAGGGCTGGCGCTCTTCGTCGCCCTGGTGGTCGCGCTGATCCTCTACGTCGTCGTCTACCAGCTCTGGCACAGCGCGCTCCTGGAGACCCGCATCGCCAAGAACCAGAGCGGTTACATGAAGTCGGCCCTCGCCGTGACCAGCATCGTGCCGTACACGCTGGCGCTGATCCAGGAGGATCTGAACCAGACGGCCGGTTCGAGCACGGCCTCGACGGAGGGCTTGTCTTCGGCCGCCGGCGCGCCGGCGGCCGGCATGCCGGCGGCCGGCGCGGGCGCGCCGGAATCGCGGACCGGCGCCGGGCGGCTCGGCGATCCGTCGTCGACCGCGGCGGCGCGGGCTTCGGGCGGCTTGTACGATCACGTCAACAAGGCGCTCTTCCAGCCGCGGACGCAAGCGATCAACGATATCCAGGTGAAGATCCAGATCACCGACACGGAGCGCAAGGTCAACCTAAACAAGCTGTTCAAGTACGTGTCGTTGTGGTCCATGCAGACGGAAGGGATCGGGCGCTTGGGGGAAGAGACGGCGGCGCGCGGCGGCGCGCCGGGCGGAGCCGCGGCGGCGGAGGGCGCCTCCAAGGACGATGTGGATCTCCTGCGCGCCGCGCTCGGCGACGATGCGGCCGTGCTGGAGGACACACTCGCGGGGCTGGAGGAGGAGTGGGTGGAGCCCGACGATGCGCAGGTCGAGGCGACCGTGCGGCTGGTCGCCGACCTGATCATCCACATGGTGGAATCCAACGTCGAGAACGGCCTCACCTATGAGCGCCAGTACAACGCGGATACCTTCGGACGCGCGATCGTCCAGTACGTGCTCGCGCGCAAGCGCGACGAATTGCAGCCCTACATCTACAGCGTCACCGAGCTGCTCCAGATCGACGGCATGACGCGCGAGCTTTTTCACGGCCCCGTGCCCCTCGACGTCCTGGATCCCGAGTACACGCCCGAGGCGGGCGAGGGGGGCTATCGCCGCGACGAGTTCGGCGACATCGTCTACGACTTCGGGCTGGAGGTCGATGCGGGCGAATCGACGCGGATGGAGGAGCTGCGCCAGCTCATGGAGATGCCCGAGGTCCGCCAGTTGAGCGGCATCGGCCGCGGCTTCATGCCGGGGTCGACCGCGCTGGCGGGCATGCCGCTCCCCGTCAACGAGGACGGAACCGGCATTACGAAACCGTTCCAGCCCGTGGGCCTCAAGCACCTCTTTTGCACCTTCTCCAACGGGAAGATCAACATCAACACCGCGCCGCTCGAGGTGCTGCTGGCCCTGCTGCAGGGAGGCGGCGCCCCCAACGCGTGGGACGGCATGACGAAGCTGGAGATCTGCCGGGCGATCGTCGCGCACCGCGACCGATACACCGAGGAGTATCTCAAGGAGCTCGACGACCGGGAGGCCGGCCTGCTGCCCGAGGAGGAAACCATGCTGGATCCCGCCGCGCAGTTCCAAACCATGGCCGCCACCGAGGATCTCAAGACCAACTACTTCACCAGCCTCGCGGACCTGGAGAAAATCGAGGTCGACGGCCAGCCGATTCTCAAGCCCGCCATCGACTCGGGCGCCTCGGACCGCACCCCGGCGGTGCTTCTCCAGAAGGATCTCAAAGACGTCGCGGCCTTCGCCAGCGAGTTCTTCGAGGCGCGGTTGGTGGCCAAGGGCGAGCGCTTCCGGCAGGAGGCGGAGCTGGTGATTCACCGCGATCTGTCCGGCAAAGCTCTGTCCGTGGTGTACTTCCGGGAACGGCAGGATTGAGGAGGCACGTATGCTGGCGCGAATACGGCCCGATACGCTGAGGTGGCTGCTGGTTGCGGTCAATGTGGCGCTCACGGCGTTTCTCGGGTGGTGCGCGCTTTACGCCTTCAATTTCAACAAAACCGTGGGCGTCGCGCTCAAGGACAAGTCCTGGTACAAGCCCATTGAAGGCTACGCGCATCTGTCCGCGGACGAGATCAAGGGCTACAAGATCCCGGAGCGCTCGGCGCCGCCGCCGGTTGCCGGGAAACCTCAGGCCGTCGCGCTGGCCTTCGAGCCGATGGTGCCGCGGCTCCCCGAGGAGAAGGTCAACGAGGAGCCCGCGGATCTCGCCGAGGAATCCGCCGTCGAGGGCGGTCCTCTCAGCGACAAATGGACGCTGGAGAGCGTGGTGTGGGCGGAGGGCCCGGCCCAGACCTATGCGTTCCTGAGCGAGAAGCAACCGGATCCCGCCAGGCCCGCCGCCGTCGTGCGCCCCGGGACGACCTTCCCGGCTGCGAAGACTACGGCTTCCACCTATCGCCGTCCGGCGGCCGGCGCCAAGCTTCAGAGCAAGCAGAAGATGCTGCGGGTGTACGATGCGGAGGTGAACGCCCACCCGGTCGAGATCGGCGAACGGGCGATCTTCTTCGTCGAGGCCCAGGAAAACCCCGTGGCGATCGTGTACACCGAGGCCGGCCTGGAGAATTCGGAGGACCGGTACGTTTTCGATCCGAAAGCCAAGAAATACGTGCTCAAGAAGGAGGAGGAGGTCTACGATCCGTTGGTTCTCAAGGGCCGCGACCCGAACGAGGATCCGAACGCGCCGGCCAAAAAGGCGGTGCCGCCGGTGGATCCGGACAGCCGCGGCTCGATTTCGGTGGGCGGGAAGACCCTGCAGGCGACGACGCCGGCTCCGGCCGCCGCGCCGCCGCCGGCCGCGAGCGGCAGCCGGATCGTGTCGAGCTCTCCCGCGTCCCGCCCGGCGCCGCCGTCGGCCAAGGACGTCCAAGAATTGAAGAGCGCGATCAACGACATGAAGAAGAATATTCCGCCTGAGGAACTCAAGAAGATCAACGAGGCCATGACGGGGAGGAAGAAGTGAAATCCGGGGTCGGCATCGACATTAGCAACGGCGCCGTGACGGTCGCCGTCGTGCGCGGCGCTGCGGTCGAGACCTTCGAGTCGCGGCCGATCGTGCCCCGGGAGGACGAGCGGCCCAAGGATGCCGCGGCGCGCGAATTGCGCGAGATCTTCCGGACCCACGAACTGGCGGGCTATACCTCGGCCGCGTCGCTGGAGGCGCGGGAGTGCATCCTCAGGGAGCTGGTGGTGCCCTTCGCGACGGAAGACAAGATCAGGCGGATGATCAGGTTCGAGGCCGAGAATTACCTGCACGCCTGCGCGATCGAGGACGTGATCGTCGACTTCTTCAAGGTGGACACGCTGGACGGCAAGAGCGGAATTCTGCTGACGGCGGCGCGCAAGGATGTGGTGCGCGACCGCCTGGCGCTGTTCCAGGGCGGGGGCGTGGATCCCGAAATCCTGGATCTGGACGTCATGGCGCTGTACAGCGCCTTCAAGACCGGCCCGCAGTGGAAGGCCGAGGGCACGGCGCTCGTGGTGGACATCGGCACCGACACGGTGAGGATGCTGCTGGTCGTCAACGGCATGTTGCGCAAGGTGCGGGCCTTCCGGGTCCGCGCGGGCGATCTGCTGGCCTCGGGGCGCCGGCTGCCGGCGCCGGAGGAGACGCCCGGGGCGGCGCCCGGCGAGTCGCTGCTCGGGGAGCTGGAGGAGCGTTTCGCGGCCATCGACCGCGAGCTTGCCCAGGCCGGGGGCGCGCCGCAGGGCGCGGGCGATGTCCCCATCGCGATCGTCAGCGAGGATGACTTCGCGGCGCTGCGGGACGCGGAGGGCGGCGACGCGCCTTCCGCGGCGGCCTCGCCGGCCGGCGGGGATGGCGGCTCGGCGCTTTTCGACCGCATTCTGTCCGAGGCGCGGCGGACCTTCGCGAGCACGCTCTACGGCCGGGGGCTGGACGCGGTCTTGCTCTGCGGCCCGGGCAGCACGCTCCCCGAAGCCTGCGAGTTCTTCAGAAAGAGTTTCGGGGCCGATGCCCATCGCCTCGACCTCGAGGCGATGTTCGAGAAACTCGAGGATCGGAACGTCGCCGCGCAGGCGCAGACCGGGGGGGCGGTCGCGCTCGGGCTGGCGCTGCGGGCCGCGGGCGGAACCGCCGACGGCCTGGATTTTCGCAAGGATGAGTTCCGCTACGAGAAGCGCTTCGCCAAGCTGAGGATTCCGCTGCTCGTGGCCGGAGCGCTCCTTTTCGGGAGCCTGTTCCTGAACGTGTTGTTTCTGAAACAAACCACGGAACGGTATGCCGCCACCTACGACGACGTGCGGACGGCCTCGGTCGGGCTGGTCAGGACGACGTTCAACCTGGCTGACAGCCAGCGCCTGCCCTACCGTCTGGCGGCCTACGTCGATTCCGAGGCGCAGCGTCTCGAGCAGCTTTTCAAGGGCGGCTCGGGCATTCCGGAGTATCTCGTCTTCCTAGACCTGGCCGCGGACGTGAGCGAGGCCGTCAAGAAGGCCGAGGTGCCCAATCTCGTAATGATGAAGATCGAACTGAAGACCGAGATCCAAAAGCGCGGCGTGGGAGCCGGGTCGATCGCGTTTCTGTCCGACGAGGCGACGGCCGTCGATCGGGTCAGGGAGGCGATCTTGAGGCATTCCCAGTACGTGGACGCCCTCAAACCGACGACGCGGCCTCACCGGGCGAGCCAGCGCGTGGAATGCATCCTCGACCTTGAGTTCAAGGAGAGCGTGATCAACAAGACCTCGGGCACGGCGGGCAAGGGCAAGAGCCTGCTCGGGCCGCCGAGGTTGACGCCGAAGAGGAAGTGAGACGGAAGCGAGGCGCAGCAATGAAGAAGTCCGACGGAAGCGACATTCTCCAGATCGCGATTCTCACGCTCTTCATGGTGAGCGGCTTGCTCTTGGTGTTCAACATCTGGTTCGGCGGCAAGCGCACCGCGGCGTACGACCAGGCGCAGGCGGCCGTGGCGGAGAACGCGCAGATCCAGAAGGCCCTGCAGGACGAGACGCTGCGCCGCATGCTGGGCGAGGAGCGCCGGCTGCAGAGCACCGAGGCGGGCAGGAAAGACTTCAGCGCCGAGATCAACGAACGCGCGCAGAACGAGCTCAGACAGACGCGCACGACGCCGGCCTCTCCCAGGCCGTCCGAGAGCTATATCAAGTGGACCAAGCGCCTCGATGCGCCGGTCAAGGACTTCGGCCGCGACCTCGCGTTCTGGCTGAGTTTTCTGGGGCGCATCGAATCCGAGCGCCCCGACATTCACGTGGAGAACGTGACCCTCATGACGACGGATTTCGACATCGTGCCGGGCGGAGCGCCGCGCATGTGGGGCATGAACGCCAACTTCGTGTACTGGGAGAAAAAGGACGCCGGCGCGGTCAAGTAAGCGGCGCCCCGGCGGTCTCCTCCCGCCGCACCTCGGCTAGGGCGGCGGGAGCGCGGCGTCCAGCGCCGCCGCCATCCCTCGGAACGCGAGATCTCCATCGAGGATGCAGCCCGCCGGCAGCGCCGGCAGGAGCAATTCGGCGCCGCCGCCGGTCACGAGGACCGGCAGCTCCCCGCGGCCCGCGCGCAGGTTTTCGATTAGAAATCGGATCGCGCCCGCGGCGCCGAAGTACACTCCGGCGCGGATGGCTTCCTCCGTGTCGCGGCCGAGGGCGGACGCGGGCGGCCGGTCGATCGTCACGGGGGGCAGGAGCGCCGCCGCGCCGTGGAGCGCCGCGGCGCAGCGCGCCGGGCCCGGCAGAATCGCCCCGCCCTCGAAGGCGGGACCGGGGGCGACAAGGTCGACCGTGATGGCCGTGCCCGCATCGACGACGATGGAGGCGCCCGCGCGCAGCCACGCGCCGAGGGCCGCGAGCAGGCGGTCGGCGCCCACGCGGGCGGGTTCCCTGGTGCGGTTCTCGATGGGGATCGGAATGTCCGCGCCCACGGCCGGGATCGGCGCGCCCAACGCCGCCCGCAGGCGCGCCAGGCCCGGAGGGTTCACCGAGGCGGCGTACGCATCGGTCCCGCGGGCGCGGGCGCGCAGCGCGTCGGGCGGCGGGTCGGCGACGGGCGCGGCCCCGCCCTCGGCGAACTGGCCGCCGCGGACGCAGCGCCACCTGAGCGAGGTGTTGCCGATGAGGAGGAGCAGCAGCGGACGGCGGTCCATGCCGCGATTGTACGGCCGGGGCGCGGGGGCGGCCACGCCCCGCGGGTCTCAGTACTCGAAGTTGAAGTCGGTGATGGAGGTGCCCTTGTAGACGCCCTTGAGCTCGAGCTTGAGCTCGTCGGGGTAATCCGAGGCGCCCAGCGCGTCCTCCAGGGAGATCATGTCGCCCTGGTAGAGCTTGCGCAGGGACTGGTTGAAAGTCTGGCAGCCGAAGTACTCCCCGTCCCTGAGGGCGCGGTACAGCTCGCGGATCTTGCCCTCGGCGAGCATCTCGGAGGTCGTCGGCGTCTGCATGAGGATCTCGATGGCGGGAACGCGGCCGCCGCCCTTCTTCCTCGCAATGAGGCGCTGGGACACGACTCCGATCAGGATCAGCGAAAGCTGCTGCCTGATCAGGTTGTGCTGGTGCGGCGGGAAGAAGTTGATGATGCGCTCCACGGTCTGCATGGTGTTGATGGAGTGCAGCGTGCTCAGGACGAGGTGGCCGGTCTCGGCGGCGCCCAGGGCCGCCTCCATGGTCTCGCGGTCGCGCATCTCGCCGATCAGGATCACATCCGGGCTCTGGCGGACGGTGTACTTGAGCGCCGTGTTGAAGCTGGGCGTGTCGATGTTGACCTCGCGCTGGTCGACGATGGACTTCTTGTCCTTGAACATGAACTCGATGGGGTCCTCGATGCTGATGATGTGCCGGTTGAAGTTGGAGTTGATGTGGTTGATCATCGCGGCGAGCGTCGTGCTCTTGCCGCTGCCCGTGTTGCCGGTGACCAGGATCAGGCCGCGCCGCTGGCCGGCCAGCTTGACGAGCTGTTTTTCCGGTAGATTGAGCTCGGCGAAGGACGGGATCTTGGCCTCGACGTGGCGGAAGACGAAGCCGAGCTGTCCGCGCTGCCGGAAGATGTTGACGCGGAAGCGGCCGATGCCGGGCAGCTCGTAGGAGACATCCAGGTCCGTGTCGCGGGCGAAGTTCTGCTTCTTGGAATCCTCGATGGTTTCGAAGATCTCGAAGGCGTCCTGAGCCGTGAGCTCGTCGGTGTCGAGGAAGTGAATGCTTCCGTCGATGCGCAGCGAAGGCGGGTTGCCCACCTTGAGAAAAAGGTCGGACGCCTTCTCGATTACCATTTTGCGCAGCATTTCATGGAATTCCATGGGTTCCCCCGCGTTGCCCAGGTGCGATGTCCCGCCGAAGTATACCGCGCCCGGAGAGGCCGTGCCAATCGGGCCCGAAGGCGGGGCGGGGCTTGCCGAAGGAGCGGCCGATCCCGTACAGTGTGGGCGCGGGGTGCGCGTCCGCGCGGCGCGGCGGCGGGCGCACCTTCCGGTAACACGCGGCGCGGCGCAGACAGGAGGATCGCCATGCACAGGATCGGCATCGCCGGCTTCGGCTTCATGGGCCGTTTTCATTTTTCGGCGCACCGCAAGGCGGGACTGGGGCGGGTCGCGGCCGTGTTCGATGTCAACCCGAAGGCCTTCGAGGCGGCGGCCACGGCGGGGAACATCGGCACGGCGGAGGCGGATTTGGCCGGCGTGACCCTGTTCGGGGACTACGATAAGTTTCTGGCCGCCGTCGATGTCGTCGACATCTGCGCGCCGACTCCGCTGCACCTCGATCTAGTCCTGCGGGCCTGCGCCGCGGGCAAGCACGTGCTGTTGGAGAAGCCCATGGCGCTGTCCGTCGCGGACTGCAGCGCCATGATTTCCGCGGCCGCCGGCGCGGGGGTGACCTTCATGGTGGCCCACTGCATCAGGTTCTGGCCGGGCTACGATCTCCTGATCGACGCGGCCCGCGATGGGCGCTTCGGGCGCCTGCTGACGGCGGCCTTTCACCGCATTTCAGGCAGCGCGTTCTGGAGTCCGTGGTTCCTGTCGGAGGATAAGAGCGGCGGCGCGGTCATCGACATCCTGGTCCACGATTTCGACCTTTGCCGGCTCCTGGGCGGCATGCCCGAGACGGTCGATGCGGCGGGGTCGCGCGACCGGCTCGGCGCGGGCACCGGCGTCAACTACGTGCACGCGCTCCTGCGCACGAAGGCGGGCGGGCCGGTTTTCGCCGTGCACGGCGGCTGGGTCGCGAGCGGCAAGTTCCCCTTCGCCATGAGCTATTTGGCGCAGTTCGAGGAGGCGACGCTGGCTTACGACGGCGGCCGCGAGAAGCCGCTCGTGGTGTACCCGGCCAAGGGCGAGCCCTTCACCCCCGAGTTGGCGGCCCACGACGGCTACGAGGGGGAGGTGCGCTACTTCATGTCGGTTCTCGGCGGGGTGCCGTCGCGCTGCATGCCCGAGGAATCCCGCGACGCCGTGGCCATCGGGCTGGCCGCCAGGGAGTCGGTCCGCACGGGGGCGCCGGTCCGAACGGCGGTGTAGAGCGCCTGTTCGGCGGCGTGATACGAGCTCCGGACCAAGGGGCCGGCGAAGACGCAGGGGATGCCGAGGGCGCCCTCGCCCTCGGCCTTCCAGCGCGCGAACTCCTCGGGCGGGGCGAAGCGGTCGACGGGGAGATGCTCCGCCGTGGGCGCCAGGTACTGGCCGATCGTCACGATGTCGCAGGGCGCGCGGGCCAGATCCGCCAGCGTCGCGCGGATGTCGTCCTCGCCTTCGCCCACCCCCAACATGAACCCCGATTTGACGAGGAAGCCGTGCGCGGCCTTCCGCTGCGCGGCGTAGGCGAGCACCGCCAGCGAGCGCGCGTAGCTCACCGCCGGGCGCACGGCGTCGTGGAGCCGGCCCACGACCTCGACGTTGAAGCCGAAGACATCGGGCCGCGCGGCGAAGACCGTCTCGAGGTGGGCGCGCTCGCCCTTGAAATCCGGCGTGAGGAGTTCGATCAAGGCCTCGGGCGCCGCCGCGCGGATGGCCGCGACTGTGCGGGCGAAATGCGCCGCGCCGCCGTCGGGGAGGTCGTCGCGATCGACGCTGGTCACCACGGCGTACCGCAGGCCTAGGTCCCGCACCGCGGCGGCGACGCGCCGCGGCTCATCCTCGTCGAGCGGCCGCGGGACGCCGGTCGTGACGGCGCAGAAGCGGCAGCTCCGCGTGCAGATGGACCCCATGATGAGAAAGGTGGCGGTGCGCGCGCCGAAACACTCGTGGATGTTGGGGCAGTGCGCCTCGCGGCAGACCGTGTTCAGGTTGTGGGCGTCGAGGATGCGCGCCACGGCGTCGCAGGCGGGCGACTCGCGCAGCTTGACGCGGAGCCACGGGGGGCGTGGCGGGGGACCGGCGGCGCTCATGCGGTGGCCCTCCGCGCGGCGGCGCCGCGGCAAACCTGGAACCGGCGGGCGAATACGGCGGCGAGCGCCTCGGCCAGCGCCTCGGCCGCCGCGGACATGGGCGGCGCCGGCGCGGGCGCGCACAGAAGCTCGACGCTCGCCACGCGCGTGTCGGCCAAACCGCAGGGCACGATGGTGGCGAAGGGCGCCGGATCCGGGTCCAGGTTGAGCGCGAGGCCGTGGCTCGTCACCCAGCGTTTCAGGCGGATGCCCACGGCGGCGATTTTCCCCGCGCGCGTCCAGACTCCGCTGGCGCCCGCGCGGCGGTGCCCTTCGATGCCGAAACGCGCGAGGGCCCGCAGGCAGGTCTCCTCCAGGCGCCGGATATACGCATGCGCATCGCGCTCGTCGGGGCCGAGCTTCATGATGGGGTACATGACGAGCTGCCCGGGGCCGTGATAAGTGACGCTGCCGCCCCGGCCGGCGGCCGCGACGGCGATGCCGCGCCGCGCGTACTGGTCGCGCTCGAGGCGCAGGTGCGCCGGGGCCGTGGCGGAGCCGAGGGTAATGACGGGTTCGTGCTCGACGAAGAGCACCGTGTCGGGGATCGCGTCGCGGATGCGGTCTTCCACGAGGGCCTGCTGGAGCGCGAGGGCTTCGGCGTAGGGTAGGAAGAAATCCGGGTCCGGGGCGCGGCCGCGCATGGCACCGAAGGCTCTCACGCTTCCGCGGGCGGCGTGCGCCAGCGTTTCAAGTACTCTTCCACCGTGGGGTCATCGAAGGCGAGGTCCTCCATGACGGCGCGGGCGGCGCCGTGGAGGCGCGTCTCGTCCTCGCGCGTGAGCTCGCCGGCGAGAACGCGCGTCCGGAGGAACACCAGGTAGGTGTCGAGCACATCGCACAGGCAGTAGGAGGCGACGAGGTTCTTCCGGCCCTCGCGCCAGAGCCCCGCGACGTGCTCGCCGCGCACGTCCATCTTGCCCGGCGCTCCGAGCATCTTCGCCAGGAGGTTGAGGCCGCCCTTCAGGCGGTAGGCGCCCCAATTGCCGAACCACTCCATCATGTCGAAGTGCCGTTCGGCGAAGCGCTTGCGGTAGGCCGCGCCCTTGCCGAAATAGGCCGGAAGGCTCAAGCCGTGCCTGAACGCGGCGAGCTCCAGCACCGGGAGGTCGAAGCCGCGGCCGTTGAAGTCGACCAGGGTGGCGTCGGGGTAGGTCTCGATGCCTTTCCAGAAGAGCTCCACCATGCGGCGCTCGCGGTAATGGGGCGCGTCGAGGACCACGGCCTTCTGCAGCATGAATTGCCGGCTCACCCGGGCCACGGCGATGACGACGGGCATCTGGAAGGTGACCGGCGCGAAGGCGGATTTGCCGCCCGAGGCCTCCAAGGTCTCTTTTTCGAGGCGCGCCACGGCCTCCTCCGCGGAGATGTCCTCCCCGGGGTAAAGCACGTCGGCGATGAGGGCGCCGTTGGGCACGGTCTCGATGTCGAAGACGATGTACGCGGTCGCGTCGTCGGCCATGGGTCGCTCTCGGGGTCTGTGCGGCGGAGTCCTTCAAGACATGATAGACTCAAACCACCGTGGTTCAAAGGGCCTCGCGCACACCTTCGCCGGGGAAGCGTCCGGCTGAGCGGAGGCGGCCGCCGCGCCCGCGCTGCCTGCGCTGCGGGCGCTGCTGCCGCGAGAAGGTCGACATCGAGGGCGTCGTCTTTTACACCGACCGGGTGTGCAAATTCTGGGACGAGCGCACGAAGCTCTGCACGGTGTTTCCGCAGCGTCGCGCCATCTGCCCGAACTGCGCGAGCCTGGAGGAAGCCATCGCGGGGGGGCTTCTGCCCGCCGACTGTCCCTTCGTGCGGGGCCGCGAGGGCTACGACGGGCCGGTCGAGTTCTGGGAGGACCCGGAGGTCGAGCGCATTCTGGCCTTGCTGCCCGAGGACCCGTACACGCGCCACTGCCCGAGGAAGCGCCTGGAGACCCCGCGGCCCAAGCGCGGGCGGCCGCGTCGCGGGCGCGCCCGCGGCGCGGCGGGGGAGTGACTCCGGCGGGCGGGTGGGGTATATTAGCCCCTTCGGCCGCCGGGGCGACGCCGGCCCGGGGCACAGATTCATTCGCGGATTCGTGTGAAAGGAGCGTGCATGCGTAAGAAGCACCGCGGCAGGCGGAAGATGGGCCGCAAGAAGCGGCTCGCGCGCCGCAAGCGCCGGCAGAAGAAGAGCTAGTCGCCGGCGGCGGACGTCTCCGCGCCGGTCGCGCGGCGGGCCGGTAATGCGCGCCGGCGCCGGTCCGCCGGCGTTTGTCGCGGGATTCCGCCGGCCTGGGCCGCGGGGATCGAAGGGCTCCGCGGCCGCGCGGCGGCGCTTCTCTCCGGAGTGGCGCGCCCCGCGTTACGATACTAAGATCATGGGTATGGAGCCGCGAGCGAGCGAATCGGCCGGCGCCTCCGGCGAGCCGGCCCCCGCAACCCCGGCCGCCGAGGAGCGCACGGGCAGGATGCAGAAAACGCGCCTCCAGCGGATCGGGCGCTTCCGCGTGAAGGTCAGGCTGGGGGAGGGCGGCATGGGGACCGTGTTCCTGTGCGAGGACCCGAGCCTCGGGCGCCTCGTCGCGGTGAAGGTGCTCCGGGACGACATGCGCAACGATCCGGAGAGCCGCGAGCGCTTCCTGCGCGAGGCCAGGGCCGTGGCGCGCGTGTCCCACCCGCGGGTCGTCCAAATCTACGAGGTCGAGGCGGGCGACGCGCCGTTCTTCGCCATGGAATACGTGCAGGGGGCGTCGGTGGAGGAGCTGCTCCGGCGCCGGGGACGCTTCACGGTGGATGAAGCCTGCGCGATCATCGCCCAGGCCGCCGACGGGCTGGGCGCGCTGCATCGCGCGGGCATCGTGCACCGCGACATCACGCCCGCCAACATCCTGCTCGATGGCGACGGCGGCGCGAGGATCGTCGACTTCGGCCTCGCGGCCGAACGCGGGCAGGCCGGCGAAGCGGGGGTCATCGCCGGGACGCTGCACTACATGGCGCCGGAGCAGGTCGAGGGCGGCGCGATCGATCACCGCGCCGACATCTACGGCCTCGGCGCCACGCTCTACCGCATGCTCGCGGGCGAGGCGCCCTTCGGCTCCTCCACCAAGGATCGCGTGTTGGCGGACAAGCTCGCGGGCGATCCGGCGGAGATCCGCGCGCGGTGTCCGGCGATTCCGAGCCGCTTGGCCGGGTTGGTCACGCGGATGCTCGATCGCGCGCCGGAGCGGCGGCCGCAGCAATGCGAGGAGGTCGCGGCGGCGCTGCGCGCCTTCAGGACGCGCCGCAGGCGCGGCCGGCGCGCCCTGGCGGCGGCCGCGGGTTTGGCCGTGCTGGCGGCGCTGGCGGTTTTCGCCCGCGCCCCCGCGTCGGCCGACCGCGGCGCGCTCGCGGAGTTCTTCGCGAACGAGCGCACCTTGGCCGTCGACTTCCGGCGGCCGGAGCTGCGGGGACTGGCCTTGAACGAGTTTCTCAAGCCGGCGCGGCCCGCCGGCGCCGTGCCGGAGCTCGGCGCCGAGGGCCTGGTCTTCGACGGCGGGCAGTTCGATGTCTTGTTTCCTCCGGTCGCGCTCGCCCGCGCGCGGGTGGCGGGCGTGCGCTGGAGCCGCCTGCGCGGCGACCTGCGCGTCGGGTTCGGACACCCGGAGTTTCTGGCCCGCGGCTTCTCCGTGTCGCTGCGTGGAGGCACGGGGGATGTCGTCTTCCGGGCGGTGCACGCCGGCGCGCTCGTCGCCGAGGAGGCGTTCACGGTGGAGAAGCTCGCGGCCGCCTTCGCGCACGGGATCGATGTCGAGCTCGGGTTTCCGGATCCCGCCGCGCATCCGGGCCGCGTCCAGGTCATGCTGTTCGAGACGCAGGGCGGAAAACCGCTCCTCGACCGCCGGATCGAGAAGGATCTGCCGCCGGTCGAGGGCGGCTGGGCGCGCGGGTGCCTTCACATCGGCGTCTCGCCGGCGCCCATGAAGCGCCCGCAGTGCGTCGTCAGGAGCGTGACGATCGAGGGCGCGTTCGATCGAACCCGTCTCGGGCGCTGGGTTGCGGGGAAGGATCTATGGCGCACGTGGTGATAATCGAAGGCGTCGAACGCGGCAAGAGCTTCCGCCTGGACGCGGAGCGCGTGGCGATCGGGCGCGATCCCGAATGCGACATCGTGCTGGCGGACCAGGCCGTGTCCCGGCGCCACTGCGAGCTGCGCCGGGAGGAAGGCGGCTGGGTCGTCGCGGATCTCGGCAGCAGCAACCACACCTTCGTCAACGACGCGCCCGTGGATTCGGCGCGGCTCAAGGACGGCGACCGCATCGGCGTGGGCGACTGCGAGCTCATGTTGGCGATGGACGAGGCGCGCGAGGAGGATTTGAAGACCACCATCGTCAAGACGTTTCGGCTGGACGGGCCGGACATGCCGCGCGAGGCCGAGGCGCCCCTGCGGCGCAAGCTCTCCTTTCTGGCGTCCTTCGCGCGCACGGCGGAGGCCGCGGAAACGAGCGCGGCGCTGCTTGAGTGTTGCGCGCGCGAACTGTCCGTGGCGCTGGGCGCCCAATGGGGCGTGGCTCTTTTGTGGCGCGACGAGGCCTGGAAAATCGCGGCGCGCGCGGGGGCGCGGGTCAAGTGCGCCTTCAGCCGGACGCTGCTGGAAATGCTGCGCGCGCAGGGCGAGAGCATCCTCTGCGCCGACGTCGGGGCCGACCCGGCCCTCGGCGGACGCGCGAGCATCGTCGAGAGCAAGGCCCAGGCGGTGCTGGCCGCGCCGCTGGCCAGCCGCGGGGCGCTTCTGGGGGCTTTGTACTTCGCGCGCCGGGAGGGGCAGTTCGCCCCCGAGGATGTCTTCCTCGCGTCGATCGCCTGCAACCAGGCGGCGGTGCTGCTCGCGCGCCAGCTCGCGCAGGAGGCGCTCGAGGAGGACCGGCGGCGGCTGCTCGACCAAATCCGGGAGCGGCAGGCCATCGTGGGGAGTTCGGCGCCCATGCGCGCGGTGCTGGAGTTCATCGCCCGCGCCGCGCCGGCGGATGCCACCGTGCTCGTCAAGGGCGAGACCGGCACGGGCAAGGATCTGGTCGCCTCGGCGATTCACTACTCGAGCGCCCGGGCCGGGAAGCCCTTCGTGCAGATCAACTGCGCCGCCATTCCCGAGCAACTGCTGGAGAGCGAGCTTTTCGGTCACGAGCGGGGCGCTTTCACGGGGGCGACGGCGCTCAAGAAGGGGAAGTTCGAGGCGGCCGACGGCGGCACGGTGCTCCTCGACGAGGTGGGGGAGCTGTCGCCGGCCTGCCAGGCCAAGGTGCTGCGGCTCATCGAGGAGCGGCGCTTCGAGCGCGTGGGCGGGGTCGAGCCGATCAAGGTCGATGTGCGCATCGTGGCCGCGACGAACCGCGATCTGCGGCAGGCCATCGAGAGCGGGAAGTTCCGGGAAGATCTCTACTGGCGGCTCGATGTCCTGCACGTCGAGCTGCCGCCGCTGCGGGAGCGTCCCGAGGACGTGCGCTGCTTGGCGGAGTTCTTCCTGGGCACGCTGGCCGCGGCGCGGGGCGCGGCGGCGGCGCTCACGCCCGCGGCGCTGGAGGCGCTCGAAGCTTACCATTGGCCGGGCAACGTCCGGCAGCTCAAGAATGTCATCGAGAACGCCGTGATCATGGCGGCGGCCCCCCTGATCGATGTGAAGGACCTCCGGCTGATCGACATCGGGAAGGGCGGCCGCGCGAGGGACGAGGAGCCTTGGAAGCCGCGTTCCATGGCCGAGGTCGAGAAGGACCACGTGGTGCGGGTTCTGAAGTGGGCCCGAGGCAATAAGAAGCTCGCCGCCGAGACGCTCGGCATCGAGCGCTGCACGTTGTACGCGCGGCTCAGGGAGTACGGGCTGCACAAGGAGGCCGGCGGCTCGAAAGCGGGGAAGTGAGCGCCGGGTGGCACGGATATTGCTATAGGTTCCCATATGTTGGCCTTCATCTGCATGCTGCCGTTCGTGCAAGGACCACTCGCCGAGGGTGCGGAAGTCGTGCCCGCGGCGCTGCTTTTGGCCCGCGTCGAACGGGAGGCCGGCCTGGCGATCGAGCGCGCCGACGGCGACATGGACGGCACGCCGATTCTGTGCCGGGAGCCCGGAGCGGTGGCCGCGGCCGAGGCGCTCCTCCTTTTGCGGGCCCACGGGATCTACGTGCACGCGAGCGCGGGCGAGCGCGGCGAGCCTCTGCTGAAAGCCACGCGCGATCCGTCGCCGCCGCCCAAGGCGCCCAGGCGCGTGACCCTGGGCGTCTACGCGCCGGTGTACGTGCAGCCCGAGGATCTCGTGGCGCGCCTGGAGGCTTCCGAACAGGGGGCGGGCGTCAGCGCGCGCATCGAGCGGCGCACGGGCAAGATCGTGCTCATGGCTTCCGGCGGCGCTCTGGAGGCGGCCCTGGATTTCCTCGCCGGCCTCGACCGGCCCCTCGGCGGCTCGTCCCGCCACCACGTGTTCAAGTGCCGGGGTGTTTTCGTGCGCAGCGCCGAGGAGAAGCTGCTCAAGTTGCTGTCGCGCGAGGTCCGGGGCCGCGTCGTGCTGGTGAGTTACGAGCGGATCAACACGCTGCTGGTCTCGGCGGCGGCGGATGACTGGCTTGTCATCGCCGAGTTGCTCGCGAAGATCGATCCGCAGGGCGAACGGTTGTAGGAGGAGAGGTTCGCCCGCTCCGACGTTCGGCCCTGGAAAAGGGCTCCGGGAAGCGGCCTTAATGTATCGATTGCATACATAGAGGTGTGGCCGCACCATACAACCTCCGGCCGGTGTTGAATTATGGACTTCCGGCAGTCTCGTTCTCAACCGTAGAGCCGGAAGTTACGAAAACTATGATAGTGCCGCGTGGTCGGTCCATTTTTTGCTAATTTGTCGCCTGAACGAGTCCGCGGACGCGAGTCCGGTTCACGGCAAGAGGAGAGAACGACGTGCCTTCACGGCGAGTCTTGATACTGTCGGTGTGGTTGTGCGCGGGGTGGGCGTGGTCCGCCGCCGGCGAAGCGCGCTTCGCCCGCGGGACTTGGCAGGGTGTCGCGATGCCGGCCGCCGGCGCCGCGCCGTCCGTGCCCGCGGCCGCGCCGCAGGATGCCGCGCAGAAGGAAGCTCGTATCAAGAGAGCGGCGCCGACACCCCCCGCCGTGGGCCAAGCCGCGCAGACCGAGGATGTCCGAGGGGCGGCGATGGCGGCCGAGGAAGCGCCGGCGGCCGCCGGTGCGGCCCCTTCCGAGAGCGCGGCCAAGACGCCGCCTCCGCCCGGAAGCGGTGAACCGGCCCCGGCCGCCCCGCGGAAGTCCGCGCCGGCCAAGAAGTCCGCTCCGGCGGAGAAGCCCGCTCCGGCGGAGAAGGCGGCTCCGGCGGAAGAGCCCGCGTCCGAAGGGAGCGCTGCGCCTGAAGAGGAGTCGTCGCCCGCGAAAGAACCGGAGCCTCCTCAGAAGGTCGCGCCCGTCGCCGAGCCCGCGCCCGACCAAGAGCCGGCGCGCGCCGAGGAGCGCGCGCCCGCCCAGCCGGCGCCGCCCGCGACGAAAGCTCCGCCTGCGAAGGCGGCGCCGGTGAAGAGCGCGGCGCCCGCCAAGAAGATCACGGACGCCAAGGGGGGCGCGCCCGCCAAGGGGGCCGCGGCCGATGCGGTCGTGGTCGAGAACGAGCTGGACAAGCCGAGGCCGCCGGCGCAGGAATCGGTTGTCGTGCCCGTGCCCGCCAAGGGTGCCGCGGCCGCGGCCGTCGCCGCGGAGGCGGAGACGGAAGGCGACGCGAAGCCCGGCACGCGCAAGGGGTCCCTCGAGATCCCCGAGGAAGACGAGCCCGTCGTTCCCCGGGACAAGTCCACGGTGGGCAAGGCCGGCAAGATCATCAAGGGAGCGATCGATGTCACGCGCTTCCTGGAGTTTCTGGCGCTCAACCAGGACAAGCCCGTCATCTACGACTCGGTCAACAGCGCGACGTACTTCAGCCAGAAGGTGATCGTTCTGGAGAGCGACATTCCCGTCTTGACCTACGAGATTGCCAAGGCGATTCTCGACGTCAACGGGTTCAGCGTGTTCGAGCGCACGCTTCCCGACGGGGCCAAGATCATCGAGGTCCAGGCCAGCAAGGTGATCCAGGCCCGCACGGAGGGCACGCCGATCATCGATCTGGAGGACCAGCGGAAACCGCCGCAAGCCTTCGATCCCGACGAGACGGCCACCTTCCTCGTGCCTTTGAAGCACGCCGACACGCGCGAGGCCCAGAACGTTCTCAACCAGATTTTCGGCGCCGCCGCGGGCGGCAAGCCGGGCGGGGGAATTCAGGTCGTGCCGGTGGAGCGCACCAACACGCTCTTCGTCAAGGCCAAGTACGGCCTCATCGGCTACCTGTGGTCCATCGTTCAGAAGTTCGACATCCCGCTGCCGGAGGCCGAGCAGATCATCGAAATCATCGATGTCCGGGAGGCCGAGGTCGTCGAGCTCGCGCGGCTTATCGAGGACGTGCTCCGGGAATCCAACCGCGACACGACGCAGCGCGCCGGCCAAGCGGGCGCGGCGCCCGCGACCACGACGAGCAGCCTGATTCGGACGCGCACCACGTCGTCCGCTTCGCGCCTGGGGGGCGCATCGTCCTACCGGAGCCGCAGCTCGTCGTACGGCAGCTACGACTTCCAGACGGCGCTTATCCCCGAAGAGCGCACGATGAAGATCATCGTCGTCACGACTTCGGAGTACGAGCTGGAGCTGGTGCGGATGCTCGTCGAGGAGTTGGACACCGAGATGACGGCCGCGCGGCGCAAGACCCATATCTACCAGGTGAAGTACCTCACCGCGCCCGATGTCGCCGATGTCCTGAGCTCGCTCATCGAGGGCACGCGCCGTACGGGCGGTCTCACGGGCAGGACGTCGGGGACGCGGGCGGCCACCACGCGGCGCACGTCGACCCTGCGCAGCGCCACGACCACCCCGGGCGCGACGCCGACGACGGCGGGCGGCGCGACGGGGACCGCCGGGGGCGTGACCTCGGGCGAAACCAGGATCGTGCCGCACGAGCAGACCAACAGCCTGCTGATACAGGCCGATCCGGACGAGTTCGAGGAAATCCTCTTCATCCTCAACACCATCGACCGCAAGCGCAACCAGGTGTTCCTGGAGTCGGCGCTCGTCCAGGTGAGCGAGAAGAGCGACCTGAACTACACCATCGAGCTCCTGGCGGGCAGCCTCGACAACAAGAACCTGAGCGCCGCGGCCATGTCGAGCTTCGGGCTCTCGACCCTGGACCCGACGCTGCTTCCCGACACGTTCGACCGGCTGCTGCTTGAGAAGGCCCCGACCAGCGGACTGGTGGGCGCCGTGGCCAAGAACGGGCAGCTTCCCGCCCTCATCAGGTTCTTCAAGCAGGACAACGAGTCGCAGGTGCTGGCGACGCCCTTCATTCTGGCCGATGACAACGAGCCCAACGAGATCAACGTCACGACGACCACCTACGTGCTCTCGACCTCGTCGCTGGCCAACCAGACCACCGTGAGCGAGCCCAAGGGCGAGGAGGCCGGCGTGCGCCTGCTGTTGACGCCGACGATCAGCCGCCAGGCGGTGCTCCTGGATATGACGCTCGAGGTCTCGCAGTTCGCCGAGTCGGCCACGGTCTCCGGCAACCTGCCGGACAAGACCACGAACCTGATCCAAGGCAAGGTCTCGGTGCCCGACGGCGAACTCTTCGTCGTGGGCGGCTTGACGAGCGAGACCAGCTCGCGGGCGGTGGACAAACTCCCGATTTTGGGCGACCTGCCCCTCATCGGGTTCCTGTTCCAGTCCAAGTCGACCAGCAAGAAACGCTCGAACCTCTACGTGTTCCTCACGGCTTTCGTGCTGACGGACAAGGATTTCCGCGATGCGGGCGACCTGACCCGCCAGGCGGAGCAGAGCATGCGGGACTTCAAGGAGGGCAAGACCATCAAGATCGAGCGCTGGGATCCGCCGCCGAAGTTCGAGGACCGCCGCCTCGAGGATGACGCGAGCGACACGTTCACGCCCATCCGGCGGCAGTACCGCGCGAGGAAGGACTGATGCGTTTGGCGATCTTCGATGCGCTCATCGACGAGGGCGTCGTCACCAAGGCCCAGTTGGAGGAGTGCCGGACCGTCGAGCGCGACACCGGCCAGCCGCTGGACCGCGTGCTCCGGCAGAAGGGGTACGTCTCCGAGGAGAAGCTGCTGGAACTCCTGAGCCGCAGCCTCAGGCTGCCCTTCCAGGCCGACCTGAGCGACATCACGGTGCCGAAGGATTTCGTCGACAAGGTGCCGGCGCATTTCGCGCGCAACTACTACCTGATCTCCCTGGGCCGCGACAACGGCGCCCACCGGGTGGCCACCTGCGATCCCCTCGATTTCCATCCCATGGACGACCTCTCGGCGCTGCTCGGCTGCGAGGTCGAGCCGGTGATCGCCCCGCGCGCCGAGATCACGGCGCTCATCAACCGCGCCTACCAGCGCTCCAGCACCGACGTGAGCGAGCTTCTGGACGGCGTCGAGGACGACGAGATGATCGCGGTCACCAAGGAGGTGGAGGAGTCCGAGGACGTTCTGGACGTCGCCAACAAACCCCCGATCATCAAGCTCGTCAACACGATCATGTTCGAGGCGCTGAAGATCCGGGCCAGCGACATTCACTTCCAGCCCTACGAAGACCGCATGCAGGTCAGGTACCGGATCGACGGCATCCTGTACGACGCCAAGGTGATCCCCAAGAAGGTGCAGGACGCCATCGTGAGCCGCGTCAAGGTCATGGGCAAGATGGACATCGCCGAGCGCCGCCTGCCCCAGGACGGCCGCACGTCCATCAAGGTGGGCGACAGCGAGGTCGATGTCCGCATCTCGTCGGTGCCCACCAACTTCGGCGAGCGCATCGTCACGCGCCTCCTGGACAAGTCGGCGCGCATCTTCCGGCTCAACGAGATCGGGCTGGAGGACGCCAAGCTCAAGACCATGCGCGAGCTCCTGGACTACTCGCACGGCATCATCCTGCTGACGGGCCCGACGGGGAGCGGCAAGAGCACGACGCTGTACGGCGCCCTGAGCGAGATGGACCACGAGGAGCTCAACATCATCACCATCGAGGATCCCATCGAGTACCACATCGGCGGGATCAGCCAAATTCAGGTGTCCAACAAGAAAGGCTTGACCTTCGCCTCGGGCCTGCGCTCGCTCATGCGCCAGGACCCCGACGTCATCATGGTGGGCGAGATCCGCGACGCGGAGACCGCGGCCATCGCGGTGCAGGCGGCCAACACGGGGCACCTGGTCTTCTCGACGCTGCACACCAACGATTCGGCCGGCGCCGTGACCCGCATGATCGACCTGGGCGTGGAGCCCTACCTGGTGTCGTCCAGCCTGGTCGCGGCCATCGCCCAGCGCCTCGTGCGGCGCATCTGCCCCGAGTGCAAGGAGTCCTACATCCCCGAGGATGCCGAGCTCAAGCAGATCAACATCAAGCGCGAGGATCTTCCCGGCGGCGTGCTGTGGCGCGGCCGCGGCTGCGACAACTGCCTGGGCCGCGGCCTCTACGATCGGACGGCCATCTACGAGATCCTGGTGGTCGGCGAGCAGATCCGCGACTTGATCATCGAGCGCACGAGCGCCTCGGTCATCAAGCAGGTCGCGGTCAAGAACGGCCTGAGCACGCTGCGCATGGACGGCGCCCAGAAGGCCAGGGCCGGCCTGACGACGGTGGAGGAAGTGCTGCGCGTGACGCAGCTCGACGTGTTCTGACGAGCGCCGCGGAGAAGGCGATGCCGATTTACCAGTACGTGGCTCTCAGCGAGGCGGGCAAGCAGAAGCGCGGCATGATCGACGCGAACTCGCCGCGCGAGGCCCGCGACAAGCTGCGCCTGGAGCGGCTCTACGTCACCGACATCGGTCTCCTCGACGGCGACAAGGGCGGCGCGGCCGCGGCCAAGAGCGCGCCGGCCGGGGCGGGCCTCGGCAAGGGCCTCAAGCGCGAGATCAAGCTGCCCGCCTTCCTGCAGAAGCGGATCGGCGTGCGCGAGCTGGCCATGCTGACGCGCCAGTTCGCGACCCTGCTCAAGAGCGGCCTGCCGCTTTCCGAGGCGCTGAACGCCATGGTGGAACAGGCCGGCGACGCCACGAGCGAGCGCATCTTCCGGGACCTCAGGGAGAAGATCGCCAGCGGCAGCCCGTTGGCCGAGGCCCTCGCCAAGCACCCGCGGCAGTTCAGCGACCTGTACGTCAACATGGTCAGGGCCGGCGAGGCGAGCGGCAACCTCGACATCGTGCTGGTGCGCCTGTCCGACTACCTGCAGCGCCAAGCCAGCCTGCGGGGCAAGGTCAGCTCGGCGCTCACTTATCCCGTCATCCTGTCGTTCCTCGGCACGGCGGTGGTGATCTTCCTGATGTCCTACGTCGTCCCGAAGATCACCGATGTCCTCAAACAGCAGGCGAAAGTGCTGCCGGCGCCCACGGTGTTCCTCATGTCGGCCTCGGACTTCTTCAAGGGCTACTGGTGGCTGGTGCTGCTGGCCATCGCGGCGGTGTACGCCCTCTACCGCGTCGTCGTCAGGACCAAGCGCGGGCGCTTCGTCGTCGACAGCTACAAGCTCAGGATGCCCCTTTTCGGCCCCGTGCTGAAGAAGCAGGCCGTGGCGCGCTTCGCCAACACGCTGGCGACGCTGCTCAAGAGCGGCCTGCCGGCCCTCGACTCCCTGAAGATCGTGGCGCAGGTGGTGAACAATGCCCTCCTGACCAAGGTGATCGAGGAAATCCACGCCCGAATTCTGGAGGGGACCGACATTGCCACCCCCGTGAAGCGCAGCCGGGTGTTTCCGCCGGGCATCGGCTACATGATCGCCATCGGCGAGCAGAGCGGGCAGCTCGAGGATGTCTTGGAACGGGTGACGGAGGCCTACGAGGAGGAAGTTAACTTGACGATTCAGCGGATGACCACGATCATGGAGCCGCTGATCCTCGTCGTTATGGCCAGCGTGGTGCTCCTGATCATCCTGGCCGTGTTGTTGCCCCTGATCGAGCTGCAGAACATTTGACGCGCCCGCAGGGCGCGCGGGAGGTGAACCATGAAGCGACAATCCAGGCGCGGGCGCCGCGGCTTCACGCTGATCGAGCTCATCGTGGTGATCACGATCATCGGCATTCTCGCCGCCGCCGTGGTGATCAACGCGCCGTCCTTTATCGAGAAGGCCAAGAAGAAGCGCGCGGTGGCGGACATCGTCAACATCGAGAAGGCCGTGACCGCCTACCGCATGGAGTACGGGCGCTACCCCGAGTCCCTGGAGGCTCTGGTCTCGCCGCCGTCCACCGGGGCCGGCGAGGAGGAACCGCTGCTGCAGAGGCTCCCCGTCGATCCGTGGAACAACCCCTACGTCTACGGCGTCGAAAACCGCAAGCCCATCATCCTGACGTTCGGGCCGGACGGGGAGCAGGGCACGGCTGATGACATTAGCAACGTCTCGCTGCTCGAGGCCGACACGGAGGGCCGCTAGCCGGGGCGCGGCAGCAACGACATGACGCGGCGCGGGCGCGGCTTCACACTCTTCGAACTGCTCGTGGTGCTCGTCGTCGTGGGCTTGATCGCGGGCATCGGCCTCCCGCGCTTGGAAGCGCTCTCGCCGAAGTACAGCCTCAGGGCCGCGGCCAGGGCGATCGCCACGGAGCTTGAGTACGTGCGCTCGACGGGCGTCTTCCAGTGCCGGACCTACGGCATGCGCTACGACATCGGCCGGAACGTGTACTACATGGTCCTGCCGCCCGAGGAGGACGCCGGCGACATCCCCTTCGAGGACTGGCCGATTTCGTCCGGCATGCGCCCGCCGGCGCTGATCGCGATCAAGGCCGTGGTGCTCGCCGACAACTCGGTGTTCGAGGGCGACGACATCGCCGACGTGGTGATCGATCCCTTGGGCGCGGCGGGCAGCCACGTGGTGATCTTGACGAACACCGAGGGGCAGGTCTTGTCGGTGAAGTTCAACGCGTTGACGGGCACGGTCGACTTTTTCAACGAGGAGGTGGGCTTTGCGCGCTTCGATTGACGCCCGCCGCCGGCGGCGGGGGGGCGGCTTCACCCTGGTCGAGCTGCTCCTCGCGCTGGGCATCCTCGGCATCATTCTCACGACGCTTATCTACATGCGCCTGGAGGCCATGGAACGCGTCACCACGACCGTCGAGGAGCGCGGCCTGCGGCGCCTTGCGCAGGAGAAGCTCGAGGAGAACATCGCCCGGTGCATGAGCAATGAACTGGAGGAGCTGAGCGGCGAGTTTCCCGACCGGCCGGGGTGGGTCTGGGAGTGGCGCGAGGAGGTGAACCGCGAGGGCGAGGACGTGCTCTTGTCCTTCACGATCGTTGTCACCTATCCGGATCCGAGAGCGCAGGATCGCGGCGGGGATTACGAGGAGAAGACTTACGAGTTGACGGCCTGGGTGCTGCCGACCGACGAACAGCGCGAGTTCATTCTGGAACAGGAGCAGCTCATGCTCGACGGGGGGAGCATGGGAGTCGATGGCTACTACGGCACGGGCATGTAACGCGGGCCGCGGGCGCGCGGCCTTCACGCTGCTGGAGGTGGTGATCGCCATGGCGATCCTCGTCATGGTGCTGATGATCTGCTACCAGATCCTGGGAAGCACCCTCGATGCCTCCGACCAGATCGACCGCAAGACGCGGCCCGACAAGATCGGGGACGCGATCATGGGGACGATCCGCCGGGATCTGCAGGGCGTAGTTTGGTACGGCCTGGGCGAGGACGTGTTCCGCGGCGATGACGGCGGGGTGGGCGAGACGGCGCGGGACGAGATGCATTTCTTCACGACGACCCGGCCCGTCGCCATGGTGCAGGGCCGGCTCGGAGGCGAGCGGTGGTGGACCGGCGTCACCTCCGTGAGCTACGTGTTGCACCAGAGCAGGGAAGTCGACGGGTGCTACGTGTTGCTCCGGCGCGAGAGCGCGGAGATCGCGGAAAACCCCTTCGAGACCGGCACGTACTCCGAGCTGTACGGCAAGATGAAGTTCCTGGACATCCTCTACTTCGATGGCTACGAGTGGGCGGAGGGCTGGAACTCGCTGGATCGGATCGAGTACTACCGGACGGAAGTCCAGCTTCTCTCGGAGCAGGCGGCCGGCGAGGCCTCTTCGGTGACCGCTCGGACGCGCGATGCGGGCGCCGCCGCCGCGGCGGCTTCCGCGAAGACGGCGCCGGGCGCCGCCGCGGCGCGCAATGTGAAAACGGCCGGCGGCGCGGCCGCCCGCGGCACGGATGCGGCGGGGGAGACGCTCGCCCTGACGCCGCTTCCCGAGCGAGGCATTCCGAGGGCGGTCAGGGTGACGTTCGGCCTGCTCGCGGGGGTGGAACGCGGGCTGTTCAAGGAGAGCGCCGCCCCTGGCGCCGCCGAGAAGGTCTACGTTTTCTCGGCGACGATCGCGCTGCCGGCGGCGACCTCCACGCGGATCACGGCGGATGTGGCGGCATTGACGCCGCCGGCCGCGGTGGGCGGCAGAGCCGGCGCGCCCGGCGAAGGCGGCTTGGCCGGCGGCGGCGGCGCCGGCGGCGTCGGGGGCGTCGGAGGCCTCACCGGGAAGACGCCGGACGGGAAGTCCCACACGGGCAAGGGACGCGAGGATCTTCTCAAAAGGCTGGAGGGCTTGAAGAAGGGGCCGGCCACAGGAAGCGGCCGCCCGGCTTCGGGCGGCGCGGCGCCGGCGCCGAAGCGGATGCCCGGCCAGAAGAAGTAGGCCGCGGGACGGAGGCTGAAGGCGCTCCCGCGGGGCGCCTCCGCCGCTCGCGGGACCGGCCGCCGCGGGGCTCGGCGCCGGCGGACGGGCGCGGGCGACGCCCGTGCCCCTGGAACGGTTTTTGCCCATCATCCCGCGGAGGCCGCGGGCGAAGGCGTCGTCGGCTCGCCCCGGACGCGAGACTCCCTAGAGTGCCACAAGGGAAAGCGTCAGCGGCTGTCGGCGGCGTCTCCGCCCGCGGCCTCCGAGGTTCATGAGCGGCAACGACTTATGCTCAGTTCGGCGCCGCTGCCGTGCGCCGCGGATCATCGCGCCGCGCGGTCGGTGTCGGCGGTCGAGCGGCGTGTGTCCCGCCCTCGCGTCATGTTTCGTTTCCGCACAATCTGTAAGAGAAGTGGACAGATCGTGGCCGGCCCGCTGATGCTTGCGCCGCGCGCGACGACCGAGTAACCTGGTTGTTTCGCGCGGCGCGGCGGGAGCGTCGCGGGCGCGGCCTCGAGGTGGAGCATGACGCTGCGCTGCAGGCGGGTGCGGGCGAAGAACCGCGGGGCGGTCAGGATCTCCGTCCTGTGCGTGGCGCTCATCGGCGCCGGCCTCGCCTGTTTCCTCATTCTCTATCAGTTGGGAGCGCTCCGGAGCGCGGCGCCGGCGGCGGCTCCGTTGGCTTCGGGAGCCAATAAACCGGCGAACGAAGCGCGGATCGTCTACGGCGACCCGAACGCCGTGAATCCCGCGCCGCGCGTTCTGGATCTCGAGGGCCAGCGCGAACCCACGGAGGAGGAACTGGTCCGCCAGGCGATCGAGGATTACCTGGCGCGGATGCGCAACATCAGCGGGTCGAAGGATCAGGAGCGGGCGCTGGCTTTCGCCGCCAACAAGGCCGAATTGCAGGCGCTGCTCCGGGAGCTCCCGCCGTGGGCCGTGCCGATCATCGCCGAACTGCTGGAGAAGGAGTCTGATTTCGTCCTGCGCCGCATCCTCTACGACGGCCTGGCGGCGATAGGCACGGAAGAGGCCGGGGCGGTCATTCGCGACTATTTCCTCGCCCGCGCATCCCAGGAAGCGTTGGGGTCCGAGCTTCGCCATGTGATCGCCGCCCTGGGCGCCTCGGACACCTCGGTGGCGTACGACACGCTCGTCGAGCTGCTGGGCAAGGACGAGGCGTACCTGAAGGAATACAGGCCGCAGTACGTGGAGGCGCTGGGTAAACACAGCCGCGGAAGCCAGGCCCTGCCCCTCATGCTCGACCTTCTGGCGGGCGACGCGCGCTTCGAGGTGCGGAACAAGTCGGCGCAGGCGGTGAAAAACGTGGCCAAGCGCGATGTGGGTTCCTGCCGTCCGGTGTTGCCCGAGCTGGTCCGGAGCTTCGAGAACGAAAAGGCGGTGCCCGTCAGGCAGACGACGCTGGGCGCGATCGGCCAGATCGGCGACCCCGCGTCGATTCCCTACCTGGAGGGCGTGGGAACCCGGTCGCAGGAGCTCGGAATACGCCTGAGCTCGGCCGCGGCGGCGAGCCGGATCGGGGGCGAGGAGGCGGTGCGGGCGCTCAACGCGATCTACGCCAACGAGTCGCAAAAGAGCGTGTTTCTGGACGCGATGGGGCAGGTGCCGACGCCGGCCGGCGTCGAGTTCCTGCGGGGAGTCGCCCTGAATGCCCCCGGCGCCGGCGAACGTCTGATGGCGGTCAGGGCGTTGGCGCAGAGCCAGGCGTCCGAGGCGCCGGACGCCCTGCGGGCGGTGCTGGCGGCCGAACCGGATTCCGCCGTGCGCACGGAGGTTGAGCGATACGTACGCGCGGCGGAACGGCGCGGGAGATAGGCCCGGTGCCGCGGATCGCCGGCCGCATCGGCGCGCTCGCGCTGGTGCTCGCGCTGTGGGGCTGCGACGGCGGCGGGCCGCGGCTGCTTTACGGCTACTTCGCCCGCGCCGGGGACGGGCGCGAGGCCGTGCTCGTCTTCGATCGGGCGCCGGTGCTCCCGGCGCCCGAGGCGCTGCGCTTCGATCCTCCGCCCGCGGGAACCTACGCGTGCGCGCCGGGCGGCAGTCCCGGCGAAGTGCGGGTCGTCTTCGACGCGGCCGCGCCCTTTCCCGACGGCGCGGAGGTCAAGGTTTTTCTCGCCGGCGCGGGACGCCGGAGCCCGGCCTGCGTGCTGCGCGCCGGCCGCCCGCACCCCGTGCTGGTCGGCGCGGTGTGGCGCGATACGGACGGCGATCGCATCGTCGACGCGGGCGACGAGCTGTTGCTCGCCTTCGACGGGGAGGTCGCGTTGGCGTCCCCCGGCGGCGGGTTGCCGCTGTCCGAGATCGTCCTGGCGGGCCGCGACCGCCTGGCGAGGACGAAGATCGCCGCCGTGAAGGCGGAGGCGGTGCCCGAGGGCGTGCGCGTGACCCTGGGCGAGGGCGTGTTTCTGAGGCCCGGCCGGGCTGGGGCCGCGGAGCGGTCGGAGATCGCGCTCAACGGCACGCCGGCCGCGCCGAGCCGCGCGATCGTCGGCAAGGACTCGGGTCTGGGCGCGGTTTCCATCGGCGCCGTGCCCCTGTACGCCGAGCCCGGCTTCGCGCCGTTCCGGGAGTGCGGCGCGTTGGATCTCGGTCCGGCGGGCGGCAACCTCGATCCGAGCGTGACTTTCGCGGGGCGGCCCGGCCGCGCGCTGGCGGTGATCGCGGGCGGCTACGACCGGACGCAGGAGCCGCGGCCGGCGGCCGACGTTTTCGTCATCGCGCTCGAAACGCCCGCTCCGCCCCTGTGGGTGGGAACGTTGCTCGCGCCGCGGTGGCGGCACGCGGCGGTGGCCTTGCCGCCGCCGCCGGATTCGTCCGTGCTCGGGGCCGTGCTTTTTGTGGGCGGGGACACGACGGGCAACATGCCCGCGCGGCGCAGCGAGCTCTTGGTGGTCGGCGCGGATGGCCGCGCGACCCTCGGCCCGTTGCCCGAGACGGCGGGATTTCCGGCGGAAGCGGTGTCGCCGCCGCGGCGCGATCCGCGGGCCGTCTACGTTCCCGAAGGCCCTGAGGGCGGCCTCGTGGTCGTCGCGGGCGGCGACCCGGCGGGGTTTATCGGGCTGCTTGAGGTCAGGTGGCGCGCGGGCGCCGAGGCGCCCGAGATTTCGTCCCTGATCAGGAATTGGCGCGAGCCGTTGGCGGCGAACCGCAGCGGGCACACGTTGACCGTCTTGGAAACGCCCGGGGGCGAGCGGGCCGTGTTTCTATTCGGCGGCAAGATCACGGGCGTGGCGGGGGTCTCGTCGGTGGCGGCGCCGCTCCTCTTGTATCCCCGCCGCGCGGCGGCGGAGGCGGACGCGCCGTGGGCGGTTTCGGATTTCGGCAGCATCGACGAACGCAATCTGAAGCGCGAGGGACACGCGGCCGAGTATCTGCCGGCGCAGGGCAAGGTCGTGCTGATCGGCGGTGAGGTGAAGGCCGATGTCCGCGACTGGCAGCCGCCGTGGATCGAGTCGGCCATCGAGTTCAATCCGGCCGACGGCAGCTTCCTCGAGTTGCGCGAAGCGCTCTCCGGCGTGCGCATAGACCCCGCGCTGGCGGCGCTGTCCGGGCGGGAGGGGATTCTTGTCCTGGGCGGCCGGGATGGGACCGGGGAGCTTCTGTCCACCGTTGACGTCTACGTGCCGTACGCGGCGCCCGCGGCCGCGCGGTGCCTGGCCTTCGGCGGCTCGCTGCCCGAGGAGGCGCTTGGGGCGCACATCGGCGCGGTGCGCGGGAACGGCGCCGTGGCGGTCTACCTCGTGGGCGGCAAGGGGCGGCGCGTCTGGGAATTGCGGCTCTGAGGATCGCCCATGCGTCGGTCCGTTCTGCCGAAACTCGCGGTGACGCCGCTGACGCCGCCGCGGCCGGCCGGCATCGGCGCCGTGGCCGTGTGGGGGCTTGAAGCCGGCGGGCGGATGCGGCGCTGGTTTCCCCGCCTGGCCCGCGAGCCGCTGGTCGTGGCGCGCCTGGAGGACGACCGCGCGGAACTCGTCGATGAAGTGGTGGCGTTCTGCGTGCCGCCCGAGCACGCGCCGACGGGTTGCGAAGAAGGCGAGATCAATTTTCACGGCGGCGTCATGGCGCGTGCGCGCGTGTGCGCCTTTTTGGCGGCGCAGGGAGCCGAGGAGGTTTCCCTCGAGGGTTACGCGGCCCGGGCGCTGCGGCTCGACGGCGCCGCCCGCGAAGCGTTGGCGCTGCTGCCGAGCGCAGTGACGGCCGGGCAGACGGCGTTTCTCCTGCGCCAGGTCCGCGGGGAGCTGCGGGACGCGATCGCGGCGCTGCGGGAGTTGGACGCGGAGGGTTGCGCGCGCGGTCTGAGCGACCTCCTTTCGCGCGCCCGCGCGGGCATCGCGCTTGCCGGCGGCATGCGGGTGCTTGTCGTCGGGCCGGTCAACAGCGGCAAGTCGACCCTCGTCAACAGGTTGTGCGGCGTCGAGCGGTCGATTGTCTCCGAGGTTCCGGGGACGACTCGGGATCTGCTCGAGGCTCCGGGCGGGATCGGCGATTACCCGGTGGTCTTTGTCGACAGTTGCGGCCTCTCCGCGCGCCCGAAGGCCATCGAGGCGCTGGGCGCGGAGCGCCTGCGGGCGGAGATTCCGCGCGCGGATTGTGTCTTGTGTTTGGGGATCGATCCGCCGGCGCTACCCGCCCGGCCCGCGACGGCGCTGGTCTTGGGGCCGAAAGCGGACTTGGGCGGCGCATGCCCCGCCGGCGCTCTGCCTGTGTCCGGGAAAACTGGGCTGGGCATCGAGGCGCTCAAGACCGCCATCTTGGCGGTCGTCTGCGAGGGACGCGACTGCAGCTTTCCTTCGCCCTTTACGCATCGACAGCGCGGACTGCTTGAGGCCGCCGTCGGGAAACTCGCGGGGGGCGATCGAGAGGGCTGCGACGTGTTGCTTGAGGAAATCACGGCCTGAACGGGTGGTTGCGCTCGCCGCTCGTGGGCCGAAAACTGGTCCGCGCGCGAGGCGAGGCGCGCCGGGGCGGTTTTTTTTCACGTTTTGGGTGAATAGCGGCACCGCCGGCTACGTATAATCTATTGGAAGTGCTTCGCACGACGGAATTCTTCGGCTACAATGGAATCCGTCACAAGACTTTGACGTCCAACGGCTTAACGCCGGCCATGGGCGGCGCCCGCCGAAAGGCGCCGCGGCGGCCGGCGGGCGGGGGATCCGCGAGGGTCCCGGGAGGTTGCCATGCGTGCCTCGAGAAGTCGGCCTGGATATCCGCGACTGATATCGTTCGCTCTGGCGATGGTGCTTGCTCCGTGCCTGGCTTTCAGCGCGTCGAGCAGGATTTCAACGGGAGGAGGCTCGAGTCCCTCCAGCGGCGGCGCCGCGCGGGCTCCGAGCATTTCGGCGCCGCGGGCTCCGAGCGTTTCGGCGCCGCGGGCGAGCATTTCGGCGTCCCGCCCGAGTATTTCGGCACCGCGGGCTCCGAGCGTTTCCGCGCCTCGGGCAAGCATTTCGGCGTCTCGTCCGAGCATTTCAGCGCCGCGGGGTCCGAGCGTTTCCGCGTCTCGCCCCAGTGTTTCGACACCGCGAGCCCCGGTCATTTCCGTGCCGCGGCTCTCGACGTCGCGCCTGAGCTCCGAGCGGCGTGGCTCCAGCACGGTCGTGTCGCCGACCCCGCGCAGCTCCCCGGAGACGAGATCGAGGAGCTCTTCGGAGGGTGTGAGGCTGGCACCTTCGCGCGCCAGCGGCAGCGACACGCTTCGGCTGGCGCCGTCGCGCGCTGGTAGCAGCGACACGCTCCGGTTGGCACCGTCACGCGCCAGCAGGACCGACACGCTTCGGTTGGCGCCGGAGCGCGCGGGCAGGAGCGACACGCTTCGGTTGGCGCCGTCGCGCGCGGGCAGCAGCGATACGCTTCGGTTGGCGCCGGAGCGTACCGCAAGTCCGCTGCGCGAGCGGCTGGTCGCACGCTATCGGCGCGAGATCGGCCCGTTGCACGAGGGTGGCTTCAGCAGCATCCGCAACCCCGACGCGGGGCCGAACACCCGCGTTCCGCAGTCCTTCGGCACCCGCAGCCGCCTCACGGTTTCGGGCGGAGAGAACACGTACGGCCGCATGACGGCGACCTCGCTGCGCGCCGGCGATACCGGGGCGCGCTCCACGCAGGCGCTCGCGACCTTGTACGCCTCGCGCACGCGGACTCCGGCGTCGAGCATGGCGGACAGCCGGGCGCGGAGCGGCGCCGTCCTTTACTGGGGCACGACCGCGATCGGCTCCCGTTCGGTAGTCGGCACGTACCTGCGCGTGCCGTTGTCGGGCGGCGGCTCGGTGTCGCCGTACTTCTATCACCATACGTACCACCGCGCCGATCGTTGGCGCGCGTCGTACTGGCACGGCGGCTACGGTTACTACGGCGGCGGCTACGGTTACTATCCGGCTTACAGTTACGGTTGGGGCTACTACCGCCCGTACTATCGCTCCGGCCTCTATATCGGTTGGGGCCTCGGGTGGGGGCTCGGCTGGGGCTGGTGGGGCGGAAGCTACCTCGGCATTTACGATCCATGGCCGTACTACGCCTACAACCCGTATTACTGGTCTTACCCGCGTTACTACAGCGCCTGGTACCGGCCGTACTACGGGGACAACGTCACCTACAACTATTACTACTACAATGACGACGATCCTGAGCCGGTCGTCGTCGAGAGGGCCGAAGGCAGCCCGACGAGCGGAGCGCGGCCGGTGAGCGGAGTGCAGCCGGTGGGCGGAGTGCAGCCGACGAGCCTCACGCCGGCCGAGGCGGTGGCGCCGGCGGCGGACGACGAGGCTTTCCTGCAAAGCCTCAACCCGGCGGAACTCGCTTTCGTGACGGGGCTGGTGAGCTTCAGGGGCGGGGAGTACGAGCAGGCGGCGCAGGCGTGGTACAACGCCACGCTCAAGTCGCCCGATGCGATCGCGCCGCGCATGTTTCTCGCCATCGGCCTGTTCGGGCTAGGCGAGTATCAGCGCGCCGCCGAATACCTGCGCGACGCCGTGAAGCGCAACCCCGAGGTCGCGTCCTACCACTGGGACGTGCGGCGGTTGTACGGCAAGACCAACGCCGCCGGGTTCGAGCGTCACCTGCAGACCCTCGACTCGTACATCGAGCTCTACCCCAACCAAGCCGATGCGTATTTGGTGCGGGGCTTCGTCCTGTCGGGAACCGATGACACGGAGGGTGCGGCGCGCGCCTTCGAGAACGCGCGCACGATCGACCCCAACGATGCCGCCGCGGAGGTGTTCGCCAAGAACGTCAAGGAACGTGGCAAGACCATGTACGACGAATTCCAGACGTTCCTGAACACCATGCGCTTGGAGGATGTGCAGCGCCTGAAGCTGTGAGCGGCGCGGCACCGCGCGCGCGGACAACGCGCCCCCGCGAGGCGTGAGCGCTTCGCGGGGGCGTTTTGTTTCCGCCGAGTTGCATCCGCGGCGGCCCTTCCCGCCGGCCCGCGGGGCGGTTCTCTTCCGCGCCTTCCTGCGCTATACTGCGGTGCGCCGCCGGCGCGGCGCCGCATGCGGCCGCATGCGGCCGCGGGCCGGAAGCGGGAGAACCGACTCATGGAACAGGCTAAACCCAGGAAACGCCGCCTCCTTCGGAAGCTCATCGTCTGGCTCGTGTTGGCGGGCATTGCGGCGTTGTTGTGCGTGCGGTTCTTCGGAGGGCCGGGGCTGCCCGCGCGCGCCGTGCTCGTCCTCAAGGTCGACGATACGCTGCCGATCGCGCCCGCGGAGGGCTTCGAAGCGCTGCTTTTGGGCCAGCGCGGGCCGTTGCTTCCGGCGCTTCACACGGCGCTCGCCCGGGGGGCGCGCGATGCGCGCGTCGAGGGCATCTTCCTCGATCTGGGCGAAGGCTCCCTCGGGCTTGCCGATGCGCGGGAGCTGAGGCGGCTCTTCGTCGAGTTCCGGAAGGCGCGCAAGCCCGTGATCGCCTATGCCGACAACTTGAGCCTGAGCGCGTGGTACGTGGCGAGCGCGTGCGACAAGGTCGTCATGAATCCGGCGGGACGCCTGCAGCTTACGGGTATCTCGCTGCGGGTGATGCTCTTCGGCGATCTCCTGAAGCGGCTCAAGCTCAAGGCCGACCTGGAGCGCATCGGTCGCTATAAGACGGCCTTCGAGACCGTCACCGACAACAAGCTGAGCCCCTCGAGCCGCGAAGCCCTGCAGCGCCTGAGCGATGCCGTGTGGGAGGAGTTCGTCGGAGAGCTGGCCGAAAGCCGCGGGATCGAGCGGAAGGCGCTGGAAGATTTGATCGACCAGGGCCCGCTTTCGGCGCGGGCTGCGGAGGAGAAGAAGCTTGTCGACGCGCTCAAATGGCGCGACGAGTTGGACGCTTACGTCAAGGAAGCCTCCGGCGGGACGGGCGACCTGGTGACGTTCGAGCGCTACGCCGCCCACGCCGCCCGCGGCGCGTCGTCCGCGCGGATCGCGTACCTGCCGCTCGCAGGCACCATCGTCGCCAGCGGGACGGGACGCGGGGTCATCGCGGCCGATGCCGTGATCTCGCAGCTTGCGACGCTGCGGGACGATTCGTCCATCGCGGCTATCGTCATTCGGATCGATTCGCCCGGCGGGGATGCGGTGGCGTCGGCGTCGCTGTTCCGCGCCATCAGGAGCGCGCGCCTGAGGAAGCCGGTTGTGGTGTCGATGGGGGCGTCCGCGGCTTCCGGCGGCTACTACTTGGCCGCGGCGGCCGACTATATCGTCGCGCAGCCCTTTACGCTGACGGGTTCAATCGGCATTTTCGGCGGGAAGATCGCCGCGGACGAGCTGCTGGCCTGGGCGGAGATTTCGCGGGAGACCTTCAGGCACGGAGCCTTCGCGGGGTTGTACGATCCCTTCGAGCCCTTCGACGATGCGAAGCGCGCGCTGATCCGCCGGGAGCTCGAAGACATGTACGACCGCTTCGTGCGCGACGTCGCGGAGGGACGCCACCTGCCGGTGGAGGCCGTCGAGGCCGTGGCGGGGGGGCGGGTGTGGACCGGCGGCGATGCCTGCCGGCACAAGCTGGTCGACGCGTTGGGCGGGCTGGACGCGGCGATTGACAAGGCCAAGGAGCTTGCGCGCATCGAGGGCGCCGCGGCATTGGTTCTGTGGCCGCCCCCGAAGGCCTGGTACGAACAGCTTCTGGCCGCCGAGAAGGATCCAAGCGGTTTGGGGCGGCTGCTGACGCTCCAGCGCGCGTTGTGCGCCGGCCGCCCGCTCGCGCTCCTGCCCTTCATGTTGGGATGGGAATGAGGCCGCGGCGGAGGCCGTTGCCTTCGGCGGGAGGTGAGGCCGCGCGCTCTCGGGGCGCGGGCGGTCAGAAGTCGCCGGCGGAGCGCCGCGGCAAGCCCTGCGGGCGGAGAGCCGGCGGTGCGCTCGTCTCGGGGTCGGGGATGCCGTAGCGTTGCATGCGGCGATACAGGCTCGTTTTGGGGATGCCGAGCAGGCGCGCGCAGGCCGACTTGTTGCCGTTGACCGCGGCCAGGGTGCTCTGGATGACGCCGCCGACGGCCTTGCGCTCGTATTGGGGGAGGTTGAGCTCGCCGTGCAGGAAGCGCTGCGCGAAGGTGCGGCGGCGCGGGCCGGTGATGTGTGCCGAGAGGTGCGCGGGCATGATGGCGTCGCCGCGCGCGAGCACGACGGCGCGTTGGATCTCGTTCTTGAGTTCGCGGATGTTGCCGGGCCATGCGTATTCGCGCAGGGCGGCGGCGGCTTCGAGGGAGAGCGAGGGCGGTTCGGCGGCGTCGTGGAAGGCGGCGCCGTGGGCGAGGAAATGGTGCGCCAGCATGAGAATGTCGTCCCGGCGGTCCCTGAGGGGCGGGAGGTGCAGCATGACGGTGTTGAGCCGGAAGTACAGGTCCGAGCGGAAGATGCCGGAGGCGACCAGTTCTTCCAGGGGGCGGTTGGTGGCCGCGATGCAGCGCACGTCGATTCTCTCGATGGTGCGGCTGCCCACGGGGCGTAGTTCGCGTTCCTGGAGGACGCGCAGAAGCTTCTTCTGGAGCATGGGAGGCATCTCGCCGATTTCGTCCAGGAAGAGCGTGCCGCCGTCGGCGAGGCGGAAGAGCCCCGGGCGGTCGGAGGTGGCGCCGGTGTAGGCGCCCCGCGCGACGCCGAAGAATTCGGACTCTTGGAGCGATTCAGGGACGGCGGCGCAGTTTTCGCTGATGTAGGGGCCGGCGGCGCGGCGGCTGCGGAGGTGGGCCGCGCGGGCCACCAGTTCCTTGCCGGTGCCGCTTTCGCCCTGGATGAGGATCGGGTAGTCCGTGGGCGCGAAGAGCTCCAGCAAGCCCAGGATTTCGAGCATTTCGGGGGTGCGCGTGACGATGTGCGGGAAGAGGGCTTGGATGCGCCGGTGCCGGGGCGAGAGCGGGAGGTCGTCCTGGGGCGGCGCGCCGGCGCCATCGGCGAAAGCGGCGGCGTAAAGGGCGAGGGCGCAGTCGAGGAAGTCGAGCCGCGGCGCGGCCGAGGGTGTGCGCTCGGGTCCGCGGTTGTGCTTCGTGATGAGGAACCATTGGCAGGGCTGACCGCCGCGCAGCAGCGCGGCGCGCAGGTCGCCGTCGCGGGCGACGCCGCGGAGGAGGGCCTTGCCGGCCAGCTCGTGGGCGCGGGCGGGGAAGGGTTCTCCCGCGCGTGCGACGGTGTAGGTGCCGGAGGGGGCGGCGAGCGCGATGAGGGCGCCGGAGGCGTCGGCTTGGCGGCGCAGGATCTCGGCGCCATCATCGATGGCGCGCCCGAGACGGGAAAGAACGCCGAGGCGATCAAGCAGCTCGACAAGGCTCCTCTGGTCGTCCGCGCAGGATAAGGTGGGCTGGTAGGGAGCATGTGCGAGGCAGGCTTGAGTCGGGAGTGAAGCGGTGGGGCAAGGAGCCGTTCGGCTGTCGATCGCCCCGGCGTGTGCAGGCAGTCTGTCGGTGCAGGCAGGGGTGGCCATTCGAGTTTCCACACGATAAGAAAAATTCACCAATCGAAATCGTGTCGAGATTGTAGCGCCGCCCGAGGGGCGGTCAACTTTTTTTTCCGGGCGCGGAAAAGGGGCAAGGCAATATATTTCGTCGGGGGTGGAAAATCGGCGCGCGGCCGATAATGGCGCCTGTTCCGGGCGATCTTGACGGGTGCCGGCAACGACGTATAATTACTTGACTTGCGCGCGGTGTGAGGCTTCGGTGGAGCCGACGCGCGGGGATGCGATTCCCCTGTAGCTCAACTGGTAGAGCATGCGGCTGTTAACCGCAGGGTTCGAGGTTCAAGCCCTCGCGGGGGAGCCAAAAATCCATCCGTCGATTTCGACGGTCATTTGTTAGCACGAAACCCCGTGGGATCATTCCCTCGGGGTTTTGTCGTTTCAGGCGTGTCCACGCCGACTTACGCCCGCCCGAACATTCTCTCCAATTCTCCGTTCCCCTCACAGCTTTCGAGTTTCAACCAAGGACGTTGACGTTCGCGCCCGCCGCTCTCCGATGTGCCCCTCGGATTCTCCGATTCTCCGTCCCTTTTTCGGACGCTGTTAACGCCTGACTGGTCTACTCAGCCCGACACCCCGAGGGGTCCTCCGGTAGGTATCGACCGAAGCCGGGTAACTATGCCCGGCCGAAGAGAAACACCAGACAGCGGAATCGGCCGTGAGAACGGAGACCGTTGTGGGTGCCGACGGGTCTGCCCTTCGGGGCGGACCGATGGACTCCGCGGTCGATACCCTCGCGGCTGACCCATCCCTCCTCGGCGGCATCCACAATTGCCCTGCGGCCGCCGCAAGGAGGACACGATGGAATTCAGAGAATCCGCAAAACGTGATCTCGCGGAAACGATTGCCGAGATCGCCTCGATCCTGGGAGAAGGCTACCTCCGCTACCGACGTGGGCGTCGGTTGCCGACACCTGCTCCCGACACGGTTGGCCATGTAGCGCAAACCAAAGAATCCGAGGCGTTTACAGAGAATCGACTTGATTATTCCGCCAACAGAAGCCTTCATTCATGCACCGGTTAACGTCGCGAGACGGCCGGAGCACAAGGTCGGTTTTGGATACTGATCATATACTCTTTGGAGGTTGCCATGAATGAAACGACGTATCAGCAGGTGCAAGCCCTTTCCCGAATGACTGTCGGGGAGCTCCGGGAAAGGTATATCGATGTCTTCGGAGAGGAGACAAGGTCC
>MWEK01000019.1 GCA_002070955.1 Planctomycetes bacterium ADurb.Bin069 | reverse complement strand
AATCGCTTTCTTGCCACTGGGCACCTCCTTCGGGTGCCCAGTAAACGTCTTGTCCAGCGTCACGTCAAAGCCCCTGTCCGCTGTCCGGAATGCCCGGAATCGGTGTCCGGAATGGCGCGGCGCACGCATGCAAGTCCGAACTCGTTTCAACGGGCCGATATGAAGCGGCTGCGCACCGTCATTTTCTGGGTAAAACGAATTCGATCGGTGTCGATAGCGGAATGGCTGGCCACCGTGAATTGCATAACATGCCGCACCCCAAACGCTTAGGCTGGACGTAAATTCCTTGGCACCTGCCCCGGATACGCGGAATGCTGGTTGTCGCGCTTGCTCCGAAGACTTAGGTCGCTTTCATGAAAGATCTGCCTTCAAACGCCCGGCGCCTCTACCCACCCCTCGGAGTTGCGCCCGCCGCCTTTCCGGAATAGCCTTGAACGAAGGGACGCGGGGCCGTCCCTTCAGGCGGCGCAGCCGCCTACGGAAAACGAAGGGTCTGGCGGCGCGCGCCCCGGATACGGCGGGCTCGGAGCCCTTGAAGGCGACGCCATGCATTTCGAGACGCTCGACGAAACATAGAAAAGGCGGCCATGACCGAGAAGCTCCGCACTGACGCCGGAACGTCTGCACGCGTTCCCTGTGCCTTCACCGTCGACGTCGAGGATTACTACATGGTCACGGCGTTCGAGCGCACCGTGCCCTTCGAAACCTGGGGGGCCTATGAAAGCCGCGTCGCTCGGAACACGCAGCGGGTCATGGATCTCCTCGAGGAAGCCGCGGTCAAGGCCACGTTCTTTGTCCTGGGCTGGGTGGCCGAGCGCGAACCGGCGCTCGTCCGCGCGATTGCCGCGAGCGGCCACGAAGTCGCCTGTCACGGTTACCGGCACCGCATGATCGGCGCGATGAACCCCGGGACCTTTCGGGACGATCTACGCCGGGCCAAGTCCGTTCTCGAGGACCTTGGCGGCGCCGCGGTGAAAGGGTTCCGCGCGCCGAGCTGGTCCATCACGGCGGAGACGATGTGGGCGCTCGATGTCTTGATCGAGGAAGGCTTCACGTACGACTCGAGTATTTTCCCCATCCATCACGACCGTTACGGCGTTCCGGGCGCGGAGCGGTTTCCTCACACGCTTCAGCGCCCGGGCGGGAGCATCCTGGAAATCCCGCCCTCGACGATCCGCTTCGCGGGCCTCAACTTTCCCGTGGCGGGCGGCGGCTACCTCCGGCTGCTTCCCCTATGGCTCACCCGTCGGGCCCTCCGAAGCATCAACCTCCGCGAGCGCCGGCCGTGCATCATCTACGTGCACCCCTGGGAGATCGACCCGGATCAGCCGCGGATGCCGTGCGCCCTCCCGACGCGATTCCGGCACTACACCGGGCTCGCGGGGACCTCGGCGAAACTGCGGACGCTTCTTTCCGAGTTCGCTTTCGCGCGGCTTTGCGATTCCAGATTTCAGTAGAAAAACAGGAAAAATGGGCGGCCGGCGCGCGGGCGCCCCGACATGTCGGCGCCGTAAGTATTTACGGACAAACATATTACAGGCCGGCCATGTTTCAGCGCGCGTTCCATAGAGTATTATAGTATTAAGGTTTACGACTACCCTCTGGACAAAAAATCCACATCAGTTACAATTTTCCTTCGGCCAGCTAGCGGGTTCGGGGTCTGCAAGCGGTTCCGGCGCACGCCGAGAGGCGCGAAGCAGCGGACGATCGTCCTACGGTACTGACACCCTTGAAGTGAAGGGGAAGAAGTCGGCGGCGGAGAAGCCGCGTCGGGGAGAGCGACGCGCTGAAGTCGCAGGCAGCCGCCGTTGTTTTTGAGGAGGTAGATCGCCTCAGCGCGGGAGGAACGCGACGAGGTGTCGATATCTCTTCGAAATACGTTGTGATTGAATGGCGAGACTACGAGGGCTCTCCGGTCGCGCGGAAGCGCCGGGGGGTATGAAGAAGAGGATTCGGAAGGAGTTGCGGTCGAGACTATGGTACGGATACTGACGAGAGGTTTCTCGCGTCGTTTCCTGCTTCTTTTCTTCGCCGACCTGGCCCTAGCCTTCGGAGCGGCCTTCGCCGTCAGCGAGGTGCTTACCCGGAGCGGAGCGCCACTCAGTTCGTTCTCGGCGCAACTCCATGAGGTCGGCCTTTTCGTCTTGTTCATTTTGAGCGCGTTCTTCTACCGTGACCTCTACGACGCCCAGGCGTGCACCGAGGGTCGGTCCTTGTTCACGCGCTGGAGCCAGAGCACCGCCTTCACGCTGATCGCCATCCTCGCGTTCTCGGCCCTGCTGCCGCACGAGAAATACCTGGGCCTGCGAGCGTTCGCTTCCGCCGCGGTCGGGTGCTGCGTACTGCTCGTGTGGCGCCACTTTGTGCGCAAGCTCCTCCAGAGGCACCGGCGCCTTCAGCGCGTGCTCATTCTCGGGTGCAGCGATCCGGCCAAGAACGTCGCTCGGGAGATTCTCGACCAGAGGATCCCGGGGTTTCATGTCGCCGGCTTTATCGGCCCGAAGGAACTCCTCGGCGTGAGCCTCGTCAACCCGCGGGTCGTCGGCACCTACGACAACCTTGCGGAGGTTCTCGTCCTGGAGGACATCTCCACCGTCATCGTGGCCGAGGAGGACCGGCGCAGCATCCTTCCCATGGAAATCCTGGTGAACTACCGCCTCCAGGGCGGCTCGGTGTTCGACTACACTGATTTCATGGAGAACTCCATCGGCCGGATCCCGCTCTCCTCCGTTAAACCGGCATGGTTCGTGTTCTCCGGCGGTTTTAGCCGCAGCAAGTTCTACCTCCGCGCGAAACGCGGGGCCGAGATCCTTTTGTCCGCCCTGGGGCTTGTCCTGACCTTTCCGATCAGCCTGTTGGTGGCGATTATCACGAAGCTCGAGTCGCCGGGACCGATTCTCTACCGCCAGGAACGCGTCGGCCGGGACGGCCGGAATTTCTGGATGTACAAGTTCCGCTCCATGCGGCACGACGCCGAGGAGCCCGGCAACGCCCAGTGGGCCCAGAAGAACGATTCGCGCGTGACCCGCGTGGGTCGCGTGATCCGTCCGCTCAGGATCGACGAGATCCCGCAGCTTTGGAATATCCTCAAGGGCGACATGAGCCTCGTCGGGCCGCGCCCCGAACGGCCCGAGTTCGTCAAGAAGCTCGCCCGCGACATCCCGTTTTACGAGAAGCGACATGTCGTGAAGCCGGGGCTCACCGGCTGGGCCCAGATCAACTACCCCTATGGCGCCTCCCTCGACGACGCCCGGGTCAAGCTGGAGTACGATCTTTACTACGTCAAGAAGATGTCCCTCCTGCTCGACCTTTTTATCATTCTGAAAACCGGCAAGACCATCCTCTTCGACCGCACCGGACATTGAAGCGGGCTTCCGGTAGCGAGGATTGCGGCAGGACAGGCGTGCTGAAAACGCGCTCCATGCTCCCACCGCCGCGGCGTGGCTCTTCCATGGCACCTCTCTCGCCCGCCGGTCCGCTCTCCTCGACTCCGCCGCCGCCATGCGCCATGCCGGCGTACGGAGGGCGCGTTGACGCGCCCGCGCGCAATGCGTACCATGAGGAGCGGGAGGCGGCCGCGGTTCTTTCCGAAAGCCGTGGGAATCGCTTCGAAACCTCCCGCGTTCCAAGAATCCCCAGAGTGGTAACAACGATGGCCAAAACAGCGGCAACGCCGCATGGGCGCGCGGCGCCATGAGCTCTTCCGCGCCCGACGGCGCCCGAAACCTCTGCGACTATCTCGCCCGGAATGCGAGGAACCGCCCCGAGGCGATCGCGCTCAAGAATGCCATCGACGGGAAAACGACCGCCTACGAGGGACTCCTCCGGAAAGCGGGCGGCGCCGCCGAAATCCTCCGCCAAGCCGGCGTCGCTCCCGGCGACCGGGTGGGATTGTATCTCGACAACTCGCCGGAGTACGCCGCCTTCCTGTTCGGCGTTCTCGGCATGGGCGCGACGGCCGTGCCCTTCAATGCCGCGCTGCTGCCCCAGTCCGTGGCGCCGCTCCTGGCCGATTGCGGCGCAAAGGCGCTCGTCCTGACCCCTCAGCACTTACGAGCGGCGACGCACCTCGCGGCGCCCGGCGGCGCGCTCGAGATGTTCATATGCGCGGCGCCGCCGCCTCGGGAACTCCCTGGCGGCACCGCTTTCCACCCCTACACTATCGACACCCTGGAAGGCCCGCCGCCCCGCGCGGCGGGAACGCCCGACGACCTCGCCCTCATCCTCTACACCTCGGGGACCACCGGCGCTCCCAAGGGCGTGATGCTGAGCCACGCCAATCTCATCGCCAACACCGAATCGATTCTGGCGTACCTCGGCCTGGCGCCCGACGACTCCCAAGTGGCCGTCCTCCCCTGGGCCTATTCCTACGGGAATTCCGTGCTGCTCACCCACATCGCCGCCGGAGCGCGCCTCGTCCTAGACAACCGCGTCAACTACCCGAGCACCATCGTCCAAACCATCGCCGACGAACGAGTGACGGGGTTCTCGGGCGTCCAATCCCACTACGCGCTCCTCGTCCACAAGTCCGACTTCTGCCGCCGCGACCTGCCGTGCTTCCGCTACGCCACTTGCGCCGGCGGACCCTTCGCGCGGCCCCTCATCGAGGCGCTGCGCAAATCCTGGCCGAAGCTCCGGATCTTCTGCATGTACGGGCAGACGGAGGCCTCCGCGCGCCTGTCGTACCTCCCCCCCGAGCACCTCGATGCCAAACCGGGCTCGATCGGCATTCCGATCCCCGGCGTCGAGCTGAGCGTGCTCCGCCCCGACGGCGCCGAGGCGCCGCCGCGCGAGGTCGGCGAACTTGTGGCCCGCGGCCCCAACGTCATGTCGGGGTATTTGAACGCGCCCGACAAAACGGCCGAGGTGCTGCGCCCCGAAGGGCTTTGGACCGGCGACATGGCCTGGCGCGATGAGGACGGGTTCCTCTACATCGCGGGGCGCAAGCGCGACATCATCAAGACGGGCGGAAACCGCGTCAGCCCGCAGGAAGTCGAGGAGGCTTTGCTGCGCCTCGACGGCGTCCTCGAGTGCGCCGTTGTCGGCCTCCCCGACCCGCTTTTCGGCGAGGCCGTCAGCGCGACCCTCGTCCTTCGGGAGGGCACGACCCTCTCGGCCAAGAGCGTGCGCCAGAACTTGCGTCCCTGGCTGGAGTCGTTCAAAATCCCGACCCGCATCGAGTTCGCCGCCGCGCTGCCCAAGACCGCCGCCGGAAAAACCGACAAGGACGCGATCCGCCGCCGCGCGCAGCCGCCTCCCGGCGGAGACCTCTCCGGCGCCGCTTCCGCTTTCTGAGCCCCGGCGGACGTTCTCCGTCTTTCCTTCCCAACGCCGCTTGGGGTACGATGACCGGAAATGAGGACCCTGCGCGCGACCCGCCAACATTTCACGACACGGGAGGATGCCATGCGACAACCGTTCACGCGGCGGAGCTTCTTGAAACGCACCCTGGGGGCCGCCGGCGCGGCGGCCGCGGCCTTCCCGGCCATCGTGCCGTCGCAAGCCCTCGGTGCCGGCGGCGCCGTCGCGCCGAGCAACCGCATCGTCATGGGCGGCATCGGCGTGGGCTCCATGGGCATGGGCGACCTGGGCGATTTTCTCGGCCGGCGCGAATGCCAAGTCGTCGCCGTCTGCGACGTCGACCGGCGCCACCGGGAGAACGCCAAGCGCGCCGTCGACAACCGCTACCAGAACGACGCCTGCAAGACCTACCTGGACTTCCGCGAGCTCATCGACCGGGGCGACCTGGACGCGGTGTTCACGGCGCTGCCCGACCAGTGGCACGCGCTGCCGGCCATCTACGCCGCCCGCGCGGGCCTCGATATCCACGGGCAGAAACCCTTCGCGCGCACCATCCGCGAGGGCCGCGCCATGTGCGACGCCGTGCACCGCTACGGCCGCGTGTGGCAGACGGGCAGCCAGCAGCGGTCCGACCGGCGCTTCCGCCGCGCCGTCGAACTGGTGCGCAACGGCCGCCTGGGCAAGATTCTCAAGGTCGAGGTCGGCCTGCCGACGGGCGGCGCCCACGGCGTCGAGCCTCCGCGCCCCGTCCCGGAATACCTCGACTGGAACTGGTGGCTCGGCCCCGCGCCCTACCGTCCGTTCTGCAACTTCGGCGGCAACAGCCCGCACTGGGACTGGCGCTGGATCATGGATTTCTCCGGCGGGCAGCTCACCGACTGGGCCGGCCATCACATCGACATCGCCCAGTGGGGCCTCGGCTTCGAGCGCACCGGGCCCGTGGCGGTGGAAGGCCAGGGCGAGTTCCCCGCCGACGGCCTCTACGATGTACCCATGCGCTACAAGTTCGTGTGCACCTACGCGAACGGGCTCCAGATGACCGTCGCCAACGACAGCGGGCAGGGCATCGCCCACGGCGCCAAATGGTACGGCGAGCGCGGCTGGATCCTGGTCAACCGCGGCACCCTCCAGGCCGAGCCCAAGGAAATCCTCGACGAGGAAATCGGCCCGAACGAGATCCAGGTCTACCAGAGCGACGACCACAAGGGCAACTTCCTGGAGTGCGTGCGAACGCGCCGGGAAACCGTGGCGCCCGCCGAGATCGGCCACCGCTCGATCAGCGTGGGGCTGCTGGGCGAGATCGCCATGCTGACGGGACGCAAGATCAGGTGGAATCCCGACACGGAGGAAATCATCGGCGACCCCGGCGCGAGCGCCCTCCTCGGAAAGGCGTATCGCGAGCCCTGGACGCTCTAGGCTCGGCCATGCAACGCCGGAGAACGAAAGGAATCGACATGAACCGCATGCTTTTCGCCACCATGTCCGCCGCGCTGGCGTGCGGCGCGGCCCGAGCGGCTGAAACCCGCACGGTCGAGCTTCTCGACGCCCCCGTGATGAGCGCCTGGCAACTTCCGACCGGGAAGTGGGAAGTCGCGGGCGAGGTCGCCCAACGGCCGGACAAGCCCGGCCTGCTGGCGTGGAAGGCCGGGCGGGGGGCGATCGTCAACGGCGACGACGGGCGCACCTGCAACATCCACTCCAAGATCGAGCACGGCGACTGCGAGGCCCACATCGAGTTCATGGTGCCGCAAGGCTCCAACTCGGGCGTCTACTTCCAGGCGCGCTACGAGATCCAGGTCTTCGACAGTTGGGACGCCGCCGCGAACGCCCCCAAGGCCGACCCCAAGCACAGCGACTGCGGCGGCATCTACGAACGCTGGGGCGCGAACGGCGGGTACGAGGGACACGGCCCCCGTGTCAACGCCTGCAAGGCGCCCGGGCAGTGGCAGACCTTCGATGTCGTCTTCAGAGCGCCGCGCTTCGACGCGAGCGGCAGGAAGACCGCCAACGCGTGCTTCGTCAAGGTCGTCCACAACGGCGTCCTCGTCCACGAAAACGTCGAGGTCACGGGTCCGACCCGCGCCGCCACCTGGGAAAACGACGAGAAACCCCTGGGGCCCCTCATGCTCCAGGGCGATCACGGCCCCGTGGCGTATCGCAACATTCGCATCACGCTGCCTGTGTCCGACATTGCCGCGGCCGCCGACGCCGTGCTCCCCGAAAGCGCGCTCCCGGCGCTGATGAAATTCGAGTTCGGGCGAGAGCGGAAACAGGAGGCAGCGCTCGAGCTTGCGCTCAGGTCCGCCGCGGCGGAGGTCGTCGCCGTCGTCGAGGCGCGCCTTCTCGCCGTGCTCGCGGCGAAGGACGCCACCTTCGCGGCCAAGCAGTGGGTCTGCCGGCTTCTGCGCGCCATCGGCACCGAGCAGGCGGTGCCGGTTCTGGCGGGGCTCCTCGCCGACAAGGAGCTCGCGCACTTCGCCCGGTTGGCGCTCCAGCACTGCCCCTCGCCCAAGGCGGGCGAGGCGCTCAGGGCCGCCCTCGGCGCGCTGGAAGGCGACCTCAAAACCGGCGTCGTGAGCTCCCTGGGCGAGAGAGGCGACGCCAAGGCGGTGGCGCAGATTGCGGCGCTTGCCGACAGCAAGGATGAAATGCTCGCCCAAGCCGCCATTAGAGCCCTCGGCCGGATCGGCACCGCGGAAGCCGCCGCGGCCCTCGCCGATGCGCCCGTCGCCCGGGAGCACCGCGCGCTCGCCGGGGACTCGGCGCTCCTTTGCGCCGACGGCATGCTCGCGCGGGGCGACGCGGCGGGCGCGGCGGCGATCTACCGCGCGTACACCGAGCGCCGCCACGATCCCATGGTGAGGCTCGCCGCCTTCCGCGGTCTCGTCCTGGCGGAGAAGGAGAAGGCCGTGCCCCTCGTTCTCGACCTTCTTGACGACAGAGATGCAAAGATCCGGGAGGCCGCCTACCTTTTCATGGGCCAAATGCCCGGCGTCGAGACCACGAAGGCCTTCGCGGCCAAGCTCCCCGCGCTTCCTCCCGCCTCCCGCGCGGCCTTGATCGCGGTCCTGGCGGGCCGCGGCGACCAGGCCGCGCTTCCCGCCGTCCTGGCGGCGCTCGATGATGCGGACCAAGACGTGCGCGTCGCCGCCATCACCGCCCTGGCGACCCTCGGCGATGCGTCGGCCGTGCCGCCGCTCCTTGCCGCGGCGGCGCGGGGCGGCGCGACGGGCGAGGCCGCCGCCCGGACGCTCGCGCGCCTGCCGGGCGACGACGTGTCGCGGGCCCTCGTGCGGACCCTTCAGGACAAGCCCGACACGGCGGCGACGGCTGCCGACATTCTGGTCAAGCGGCGCGACAAGGCGGCCTTCCCGGCGCTCAAGGAGCTCGCCAAGCAGAAGAACGCCCACGCGGCGCGCGCCTACGGGCGCATGCTCGACTGGGCGGCCGACGGTTCCCCCGAGACCCTGGCCGCCATGTTCGAGGAAGCCATGACGCTCGCGCCCGACGTCGCGGCGCAGCGGCTCGTTCTCGGCGCGGCGGCCAAGCGCGCCGCCCTCTGGTCGCTGGAGTTCGTGGAGAAATACCGCGCCGATGCGAAGCTCAAGGCCGCGGCCGACGCCGCCCACGCGAAGATCTCCGCGGCGCTCGACAAGATGCCGCTCCTTGAGAATGAAACGGTCCTCAAGGCCGCCGAGGCCGAGATCCACGGCGGGGGCGCGGTGTACGAAGACGGCGCGAACCGCGACTGCATCGGCGTCTGGACCAGCGCCCAAGCCTGGGTGAGCTGGGACGTCATGATCAAGACGCCGGGGACCTTCGAGGTCAAAATTGCGCAATCCATGGCCGGAATTCCCGGCGGCACGTACAACGTCATCGTCGGCGACCAAGCGCTCAAGGGCACCGTCAAGGACACGCATGATTGGGCGCGGTTCGAAGCCATCGCCCTCGGCAGGGTAACCATCGCCAAACCCGGCGCCTACACCGTCGCCTTCAAGCCCATCAAGCTCGTCGGGACCTATCTGATCAACCTGCGGAGCGTCACGCTCACGCGCGTTCGGTAAGGAGGCGGACATGCGCACAACGGCGACCTTGCTCCTGGCGGCGTTGAGCCTCCGGCTCGGCGCGGCCGTGTACGAACCCAAGTGGGAAGCGCTGGACACGCACCCGATTCCCGAATGGTTCCAGGACGCCCGTTTCGGGATCTTCATTCACTGGGGCGTCTACTCGGTGCCGAGCTGGGCGCCGAAGGGCCAATACGCCGAGTGGTACTGGAACCGCCTCGAGTCGGGCGTCAAGGGCCGCGCGCCCGCCGACACGAAGTCCGCGACCTGGGAGTTCCACGTCAAGACCTACGGCGAGAACTTCCTTTACCGCGACTTCGCGCCGCTCTTCCGCTGCGAGATGTTCGATCCGGGCCAGTGGGCGGACATCTTCGCGCGCTCGGGCGCCAAGTACGTCGTCCTGACCTCCAAGCACCACGACGGGTTCTGCCTCTTTCCCAGCGAGCACGCCAATCGGAGCTGGGGGCACCCGTGGAACAGCGTCGATATCGGGCCGCGCCGGGATCTCCTCGGCGAGCTCGCCGAGGCCGTGCGCGCCAAGGGCCTCAAAATGGGCTTCTACTATTCCCTCTACGAGTGGTACAACCCGCTGTGGCTCGCGGACAAGCAGGCGTACATCGAGAAGCACCTGTTCCCGCAGTTCAAGGACGTGGTTTCGCGTTACAAGCCCGCGATCATCTTCTCCGACGGCGAGTGGGACCTGCCCTCCGCCGACTGGCGCAGCGAGGAGCTGCTCGCCTGGCTCTTCAACGAGTCCCCGGTCAAGGAGGACGTCGTCATCAACGATCGCTGGGGCAAGGAGACGCGCCACGTGCACGGCGATTATTTCACGACGGAGTACACGGCGGGGCTCAAGGACTCCAAGAAGCCCTGGGAGGAGAGCCGCGGCATGGGGCATTCCTATGGCTACAACCGCTTCGAGTCCCTGGCCGACTACAAGCCCGCCAGGGAGCTGCTCCTCATGCTCATCGATCTGGCGTGCCGCGGCGGCAACCTGCTTCTCGACGTCGGACCCGCGGCGGACGGCACGATTCCCGTCGTCATGGAGGAGCGCCTCGCCGACATGGGCGCGTGGCTCGCCGTGAACGGCGAGGCGATCTATGGAACGCGGCCGTGGCGCGTCAACCACCAGTGGAGCGCCGGAACGCGGCCGACGATCGAGTACGGGCACCAGTACATGGTCAAGTACGACCTCGCCCGGGTGACGGGCGCGGCCGAGCCCGGCAAGGCGGTGATCGAGGCCTTCTTCACCCGCAAGGGCGCGACGCTCTACGCGATCGCGCCCCGGTGGCCCGGTCCTCGCTTCACCATCAGGGACGCGGCGCCCGGACCGGGCACGAAGGTCTTCCTCCTCGGCGTCGAGGAGCCCCTCGCCTGGCGCGCCGACGGCGGCGACATAACGATCGACGTTCCGAACATCTCGGACAACGACAAAATCGCGGAGCGGATCCTGACTTTCAAGCTCACCGACGTGAAATGAGAAAACGGCCGCGGCTCGAAAGGATCGCCGCGCCCGCCCCTCATAGGGTGAACGTGAAGTCGTCGATCAGCGCGCCCGGGAGGCGCGCGCTTTCCGTGGAGCGGCCGCCGTAAGAGCCCGGACTCAGAAGGAAGTCGCGCTCCGCCGTCAGACCGATGAGGTTCTCGCCGAGGGCGCGGTACACCGTCTCGTCGAAACGCATCACGTTGAGGGGCGCCGCGATCGCGCCGTCCTCGACCCAGAAGGTCGCGAAGCGCGTCATCCCCGTCACCCTGCAGGCCGCGCGGTCCGAGAAGTTCAGGTACCAGGTCTGGTTCACCCAGATCCCCGTGCCGAGGCGCGCGAGCACCTCGCCCGCCGGAATGTCGCCCCCGTCCATGTCGAGCGACTCGGGCCGCTCGTCGCCCGCGGCTCCGTTGGGCTCCAGGCCGTACTCCTTGCCCGAACGGGGCGAAACCAGGCAATCCCGGATGCCGCCCCCCGCGATCAGCTCGACCTGGTCGGGCCGAATGAACCCCTGGGCCTGAAAGTCCGGCGCAATGCCGCCCGCCGTGTTCTCCCTGATGGCGATCTTCGGCGACAGGCGCGCCTCGCCCGCGAGCATCTTGAGGAGCGGCGTCGTCTTCGTCTTCTGCGCCTTGAGGGAGAAGCCGCCCCAGCACAGCATGTCGACGAAATCCTCCATGGCCGTCGGCGCCAGATACACGCGGTACTTCCCCGGCGCGATCGTCCGCGGCGGCCGCGCCAGCACCGCAAGCTGCTCGGCGGCGCGCGCCACCCGCCTCTCGAACTCCTCGCCCGACCACTCGAACCCCGCGTATCTGCTCTTCACGGCCTTGTCCGCCGCGTGATAGAAGCTCCAGTCCAGGTTGAAGCTGTGCGTCGCGAACCAGTTCCGCTGGCCCAGCGAATTGGCGAAGCCGCGGTAGATGCCGCCCTGGGCGTAGATCCCCACCAGGTCCCGCCCCTCGCCGGCGCCGAGAATCGCGGCCAGCGCCTCGCCGCGGTCCGGCAGCCGATCCCGGCCGTGCCGCTCCCCGCTGCGCACCTCGGTCGCGTAGAGAAGATACGGGTCCTCGGGCGCGTGCTGAAGCTGCGCGCGCAGCCCGTCGAGCATCGCCGCAAGCTCCGCCTTGTCGGCGCGCTTCCGGCGGCTCAGGCTCAGCGAGCCCTTCGCGTGGCGGCCGCCGTCGACAAGCTCGATTCCGAAATACGCCTGCGACACGCGCCCGGCCTGCCTGACGCGGCTTCGGTTGAAGCGCACGAAGTCCGACTCCTCGCCGGAGAAGTTCGCCAGGAGGATCTCCCCGCCGCGGAGCTTCGCGCGCAGCGCATCGACGAGTTCGTAGAAGTATGCCTGCATGCGACTTATTCCCCGCCGAACACTTCCACGTTCTTGAACACGCACGCCGGGCTCGCGTGCCCCACTCTGATTATCTGGTTGGGCTCGCCCTTGCCGCAGAAAGGCGTCCCCATGACGGCCGCCGTGGCGGCGTTCCCCACCTTCGCCAGGCTGCGCCAGAACACCGCCGAGATCCCGCGGTAGTTCGGGTTCTTGACCACCGCGCCCAGGCGGCCGTCCTCGATCAGGCGCCCCCGCTCGCACCCGAACTGGAACTTGTTGCGGCTGTCGTCGATGGACCAGGAGCGGTTCGTCTGCACGTACACCCCTCGTTCGATCGACGCGATCATCTCCTCGAGGCCGCTGGCGCCCGGCTCGAGGTTCAGGTTCGCCATGCGGTCGATGGGCGGCCGGTTCCACCCCGACGCCCGGCTGTTGGCCGTGCCCGGCACGCCCGCGCGCGCCTGGGAGATCGCCCCGCCCAACGCCCGCTTGAGGATCCCGCCCTCGATGATGAAGACCTTCTCCGCCCGCGAGCCGTCGTCATCGTAACCGAAGCTCGCGAACTGATCCGGCCGCGTCGGATCGTAAGTGACATTCAAGAGGTCGGATCCGTACCGGTAGGATCCGATCATGTCGAGGGTGACGAAGCTCGTCCCGGCGTAGTTGCGTTCGTCCCCGAGAATGCGGTCCAGTTCCAGCGGGTGCCCCACCGACTCGTGGATCTGAAGAATCATCTGGTCGGGCGCGACCAGGAGGTCCATCGTCCCCGACGGGCAGTTCGGCGCCGCCAGGAGCTCGAGCGCCTCCGCGGCGATGCGCGGCGCCGCCCTTCGGAACCCCGTCGCCTCGAGGGTCTCCATGCCGCCCTGGCGGCAGTTCTCCCGCAGGCCGCCGAAGGAGCGCGTCTGCGTCTCGGCCTTGGCGCTCGCCGTGGCGCTGAGCCCCGGGACGATGTAGCTGAAACGCTGCCTGACGCGGCCGTTCTCCGAAGTCAGGTAGAGCGTGTCCATGCGCACGTGCCAGAGGGCCGCCTGCCAGTCGATGATGCGCGGATCGGTTTTCAGGCGCGCGCACTCCTCGCGCAGGAGATCGAACTTCTCCCCGAGCGGCACCGACGACCAGGGGATCCGCTCCGGGCCCGCGTACTCGCCCCGCGGGTGCGGCATGGCGAACGCCCCCCAGTCGACCACGCACGCGCCCGCCGTCTTCCGCGCCCAGTACGACGCCTCCTGGACCGCGCGCCCGAGGCCCGCGCGCGAGCAGTCGCTCGTCGCCGCGTAGCCCATGCCCCCCTTGTCGACGACGGTGATCATGACGCCGGCATCGTCGCCCAGGTAAGCGGGCTCCGGCACCCCCTGCCGCACGCCGACCATCTCCTCGTGCTCGTGAACATACCTGAGGGAGCAGAAGTCCGCCTTGGGCAGGACCTCGCGGAAGAGGCTCTCGATTTTATCGTGCATGGCGCGCTCCGATCATGCGGGGCTGAACCCGTATGGTAACAAATCAGGCCGCGGCGACAACGGCGCGCCCCGGCCCTTGCGTGCGCGCGCCCTCCGCCTGCGTTACAATGGCGGCGCAGGCTCCAGGGCGCAGGAGGCGCGTTTTCCCATGGCGCGGCGCAGAACCGTCGACTCCCCGCTTCACGGCGGCCGCGCGCCGCGCTGGCTCTTCGAGCGCATGGAAGCCCTCGCCGGGGAGATCGTGCGCCTCATGGTCCTCGAAGCCGGCCCCGTCGAGGTTCTGCGCCGCCTGGCCGACCCGTGGTGGTTCCAAGCCTTCGGCTGCGTCCTCGGCTTCGACTGGCATGCCTCGGGCCTGACCACCGTCACCTGCGGGGCGCTCAAGGCCGCCTACGCGCGCATGGGCGCGGACTTCGGCCTCACGGTGGCGGGCGGCAAGGGCCGCACGAGCCGCAAAACGCCCGACGACATCGCCGCGGCCTGCATGCGGAGCGGCCTGGACGCCGCGCCGCTCGTTCGGACGAGCCGCCTGGTCGCCAAAGTCGACTCGGCGGCGGTCCAGGACGGATTCCAACTCTACCACCACACCTTCTTTTTCGACGACGCCGGCAACTGGTGCGTCGTCCAGCAGGGCATGAACGAGGCGACCTCCCGCGCGCGGCGCTACCACTGGCTCTCGGAAACCGTGACCGATTTCACCTGCGAGCCCCATGCCGGCATCGTTCAGGAAGAGGCGCCGCCTCCCGGCGCCGCCTTCCCCGTCCTGAACCTCGTCGCCGAGGAGGGTGCCGATAACCGGCGTTGCCAGGCCGAAATCTCCCGTCTCCCACCCGCCGAACTCGAGCGGCTGTTCCGGCCGGAGTTCGTCCTACCGGACCATCACGGCCTGGACGTGAGCCCCTTCCGCGAGGCGCATCTGAGGAAGCTCGTCCGGAGCCTCCACGAGGCCCAGTCGCGGGACTTCACGGCGCTCCTCGAACTCCAGGGCGTCGGGCCCAAGGCCGTGCGCTCCCTCGCCCTCCTCGCAGAGGTCATCTACGGAAAGCCGCCGTCCTTCCGGGATCCCGCGCGCTACAGCTTCGCCCACGGCGGCAAGGACGGCATTCCTTTTCCGGTGCGAACCGCCGAATACGACCGCAACATAGCGGTTCTGAGAGAAACCGTCGACAGCGCCAAAATCGGCCATTACGAGAAGACTCGCGCCCTGCAGCGCCTCGCCCGCGTCGCCGCGGGCGCGGGTGGGGCCGCGGGCGCGGGCCGGGCGAGCGTCTCTCGCGCCGCGGGCGCGCGAGCCGATTAACCCAAGAGTCCGAGAACTTTTTCCGCCGTTCCGGGTCAAACACCCCAGAGGCACGTGCCCGACGGCACCGACGCAGGAGGAACTGATATGAACCGTGTCGCCATCGGCCTGGCGGTCGCGCTGTGGACAGGGCTCGCCTTTGCGGGCGAACTCGGCTTCCTGGAGGAATTCGCCCTGGCGAAGGACCGGGAGGCGGCGCTCGCGCAGCTCATTCCCGGGACGCCGGAGTACTACTACTTCCATTGCCTGCACTACCAGAACACGGGCAGGCTCGCCGACGCCAAGAAGATGCTCGCCGAATGGATCAAGCGCCACAATCGCGAGGGCGCCGTCCAGGAGATGGAGAACCGGCAGGCGCTCCTTGAATACACCCGCGACCCCAAGGGCGCCCTGGAGTTCCTCGCGCGCAGGCTCGGCCTCGTCTTCAACCACCAGCGCGAGATTGCCGGCGAGGCGCCGAAGCTCCCCACCGCGCTGGACCCCGCCGAGATCGGCCGCGAGAAGCTCGCCAAGCGCGCCTTCGAAGCCCATCCCAACTCGCTGGACGGCTTCGAAAACCGCGCGCTCTTCTGGCTCGCCGCCGGCGGCCTCGGCCCGGACCACCGCCGGAGCCTGCTTGCGCGCCTCGAGGACCCCGACGTCCCCAACCTCGCGCGCCTGGTCGTCGACGACCTACACGCTCCGCACAGCAAGGGCTTCGGCTCCCTGCCGATCCATGACCGGCTGCTCCTCGCCCAGCTCGACGAGTGCGTCGCCCTCGAGCCCGACCTCCTCAACCAGTCGAACTTCGTGGCGGCGTATCTCAAGAGGCTCAGGCCGAATCCCGATGCCAACTGGCGCCAGGACGCCGCCGTGCGGGAAGCCTACCTCGACGTTTTGTGGGCCTTCGCGGACCGCCTCAACGCCGCGCACAACTCCCTCAAGGCGCATGTCCTCCACCACCGGCTCCTTCACGACCGCGCCCTCGGCGTCTACGACAAGCCCCGCTTCATGAAGTATCTGGCGCTCCCGCGGAACGCCGGCTACATGAACCCCGACTACCTCGCCAGGGAGGAGAATCGCCGCGCCTTGGCGGACCTCGCGAAGGACTTCAGCAAATTGACGGCGCTGCCCCGCGTAGGCGACGACGAGGCGCTCGTTCGCAGCTATCTCCTGCACTTCTTCATCGCCGAGGACAACCCCGCGCCCTACGCGGCGTTCCTCAACGATCAGTACCTCGCCCACACCTTCGCCGAGGCCAAGATCGTCAACGGCATCGGCGACATGGAGAAGTGGTACGCGATGCTCCCGCCCGAGAAGTACCAAGCCCTGAAGGAGCGCATCGACCTGGACTTCGACTTCGCCAACAAAACGATTTTCGCCCCGGGCGAGCAGGTCACCCTCACCCTTCACGTCAAGAACGTCAAGACGCTGCTCGTCAAGGTCTTCGAGCTCAACACCGTCAACTACTACCTGGAGCGCCGGGCCGAGATCGACACCGCGATCAACCTCGACGGCCTGATCGCCAACGACGAGAGGACCTACGCCTACGACGATGCGCCGCTCCGGCGCGTCGCGCGCCGGTTCGAATTCCCGGCTCTCAAAGACCGCGGCGTGTACGTCATCGACTTCATCGGGAACGGCAAGAGCAGCCGCGCCGTCATCCGCAAGGGCAAGCTCGGCGCGCTCGTCCGGACGACGCCCGCCGGCCATGTCTTCACGGTGCTGGACGAAGCCGACCGCAAGGTCATGGACGCGTCGCTCGCCCTGGGCACGCAGCGCTATACCGCCGGCAAGGACGGCACCATCGCCGTGCCGTTCAGCTCTCAGCCGGGCCGCCGGCCCGTCGTCCTCATCCAGGGCGACTTCGCCTCGCTCGATCACTTCGACCACGAGGCCGAGGCGTACGTCCTGCGCGCGGGCATTCACGTCGAACGCGAGGCGCTCCTCACCCGCGCGAAAGCCTGCGTCATCGTCCGGCCCTGCTTGACGCTCAACGGCATGCCCGTGGCGCTCTCGCTCCTCGAGGACCCGGCGCTCCTCATCGCGTCGACCGACCGCGACGGCGTCAGCGCCGTCAAGGAGGTGCGTCCGTTCCCCCTCAAGGAGAACGCGGAAGCGGTCCACGAGTTCCAGGTGCCGGCCAACCTCGCCGCGCTCAAGTTCGTGCTCAGCGCCAAGGTCAAGAACTTGAGCCGCAACGAGACGGTGGCGCTCCAGGACGAGCGCGCTTTCGTCTTGAACGGCATCGAAGCCGCCGCGAAGATCGAGGACCTGCACCTCCTGCGCGAGACCGGCGGCTACGCCGTCGAGGTCCTCGGCAGGAACGGAGAGCCGCGCGGCGACCGACCGGTGGCCTTCGCGATTAAACACCGCGATTTCCGCGATGCAGTCGAAGTCACGCTCAAGACCGACGCGGACGGGCGCGTCGCCCTGGGCGCTCTCCCCGACATCGATTGGATCCGGGCCCAGGGGCCCGAAGAGACGCAGCATACTTGGACGCTGGGGCGCGACCTCTGCACCTATCCCGCCGCGTGCCACGCGAACGCCGGCGAGACTATCGCCGTGCCTTGGGTCGGCGCCGCCGGGAAAGTGACGCCCGCGGACGCGGCGCTGCTTGAGTACCGCGGCGCCGTGTACGTCAAGGACTGGTTCCACGCGCTCGGCGTCGAGGACGGCTTTCTGAAGATCAAGGATGTGCCCGCCGGCGACTATGTCCTCATCCTGAAGGACCCCGGCGCTCGGATCACGGTACGCGTGACCGCGGGCGAGCCGCGGGAAGGCTACTATCTTTCCAAACACCGCCGGCTCCAGGCCGCGAAGGCCGCGCCCCTCGCGGTCGCCGCCGTCGCGGCGGATGGCGACCAGATCGCCGTCAAGGTCGCCAACGCCAATGCCTGGACGCGCGTTCACATCTTCGGCACGCGCTACGCGCCCGAATATCCCCTCTACGCCGACATGAACGCCACGGCGCCGCCCGCGCCCTTCGCGATCACGCACCTCCGGCCCGAGACGCTGTACGTGACGGAACGCGACATCGGCGACGAGTACCGCTACATTCTCGAGCGCAAATACGCGCGCAAGTACCCCGGCGTCATGCTCGCGCGGCCGAGCCTGCTCCTCAGCCCCTGGGCGGTCAGATCCACCGAGACGGGCGTTCAGGTTGCGCGGGGCGGCGGCGAGTTCGCGCGCAGGATGGCCGAACGCGCCGCGCAGGGCGGCAGGGACGGCGCGGCCCGTTGGGAAGGCGCTCCGGCGGAGGCCGGCGGCTTCGCCAACTTCGACTTCCTGGGCGAGGGCGCGGCGGCGATCCTCAACCTCGTTCCCGACCGGGACGGCGTCGTCAAGGCGCCGCGCGCGGCGCTGGGCGCGCACCAGCACATCCACGTGTTGGCCGTGGACCCCTTCCACACCGTTTACCGCGAGATCGTCCTGCCATCCGTCGCCATGAAGCTCAAGGACCTGCGGCTCATCGCCGGGCTTCCGCCCGAGGCGCACTTCACGGAGCAGAAGACGGTGACCATCGTCCCCCGGGGCGAGACCTGGACGCTCGGCGACATCACCACCGCCGAGCTCGAGACCTACGACACCCTCGCCAAGGTCTATCGCCTGCTTGCCACGGTGAGCGGCAACGCGACGCTCGGCGAGTTCGCATTCATCACCGACTGGCCGAAGCTGGATGCGAAAATCAAGCTTGAGAAGTACGCCGAGTTCGCCTGCCACGAGCTCAACTTCTTCCTCTTCAAGAAGGACCCCGCGTTCTTCGAGCAGGCGGTCAAGCCCGCCCTAGCCCACAAGAAGGACAAGACCTTCCTGGACAAGTGGCTCCTGGGCGCGGACCTCGGCGAGTATCTCTCGCCCTGGGCCTACGGGCGGCTCAATATCGTCGAGCGCATCTTGCTCGGCCTGCGGATCAAGGCGGAGCAGCCCAACATGGCGCGGCACGTGGCCGACCTTTGCGAGCTCCTGCCGCCCGACATCGAGCGGGCTAATCAACTCTTCGCCATGGCGCTCAAGGGCCGGGCCCTGGAGGCGGGCGATGCCTTCGGCCTGGCGGAAGCAGGCGTCGAACTGAAGACCGCGAAGGAAGCCGAGGCGCGTGACGCGGTCGAAGGGCTCGGGCGCGGCGCGAGCCGTCTCCGCGGCGCCGCTCCGCCCGCGCCGGCCGGCGCCGCGCCTAGGGCGGAGAAGGCCGGCGCTCTCGCTTTTGGATTCGCGGCCGGCGAGGGCCGCCCCGGCGCGGACAAAAAGGATGCCTACGCGGCGGCGCCGGCCGCGGAACCCCCGGAGAACGCGATGGAGGCAGAGGCGCTCCTCGAGAGCGACGCCGACCGGCGCAAAGCCGCCCGTCAGCTCTTCCGCCAGCTCGACAAGACCATGGAGTGGGCCGAGAATAACTACTACAAACTCCCCATCGAGGCCCAGAACGCCGATCTCATCACGGTGAACGCCTTCTGGCGCGATTATGCCAAGCACGAGGGGGGTGCGTTCTTCTCCAAGCACATCGCCGAAGCGTCGCGCAGCTTCCCCGAGATGATGTTCGCGCTGGCGGTGCTCGACCTGCCGTTCGAGGCCGCGGCGCACACGAGCGCCATCGACGGGGCGCGCTTCTCCCTCGCCCCCGGGAGCCCCATGCTGATCTTCCACAAGGAGATCACGGCGGCGGTCCCCGGCGACGAGAAGACGCCCGTGCTCGTCAGCCAGAACTTCTACCGCCACGGCGAGCGCTACCGCCATGAGGGCGGCGAGCAGCTCGACAACTACGTGACCGACGAATTCCTGGTCCACACGATCTACGGCGGCAACCTAGTCGTCACGAACGTGACCTCGGCGCGCCGGAAGTTCGACGTCCTGTGGCAGGTGCCCGTCGGCGCCATCCCCGTCGGCGGCGGGACGCAGACCAAGAGCCTGACGATCGACCTGGAGCCCTACCACACCTGGACGGATGACTACTTCTTCTACTTCCCCGCCGCGGGCAAGTTCCCCCAGTATCCGGTGCACGTGGCCCGGGACGAGAAGCTCGCCGGTTTCGCCCCGCCCTTCACCTTCAACGTCGTCGCGACGCCGAGCAAAATCGACCGCGCCTCCTGGGAGTTCTTGTCCCAGCACGGGAGCGAGGCCGACGTCCTCGCCTTCATGAAGGCCAACAACCTCGGCCGCGTGAACCTGGAGAGGATCGCCTGGCGCGTCCGGGACGCCGCCTTCTTCGACGCGGCGACCGCGCTCCTGAGGACGCGGCACGTCTTCCACCCGACGCTGTGGTCCTACGCCATCAGGCACGACCGGCCCGCGGCGATCAGGGAGTTCCTGGAGCACCAGGACGCTTTCCTCGCGCAGTGCGGCGCGGCGCTTTCATCCCCGCTCTTGACCATCGATCCCGTGATCCGGAAGGCGTACCAGCACCTCGAGTACTGGCCGCTGGTCAACGCGCGGGCCCACCGCCTCGGCAAGGCGCGCCAGATTCTCAACGACCGCTTCTTCCAGCAGTACACGGCCTTCACGCGGGTCCTGAGCTACCTGCCGACCCTCGGCGATGAGGACCGCCTGTCCCTCGTCTGCTACCTCCTCATGCAGGACCGCTTCGAGGAGGCCTTCGCGCATTTCGCGGAGATCGCCCCCGAGAAGCTCGCCGCCCGCGTTCAGTACGACTACTGCAAGTTGTACCTCGCCCTTGCGAGCGGAGACATCGCGGCAGGCCGGGCCCTGGCTGGGAAGTACGCCTCGTACGGCCACGAGCGGTGGCGGAAGCTCTTCGCGGCGGCGGCGGCGCAGCTCGACGAGATCGAGGGCAAACCCGGCGCCGTCGTCGACGACAAGGACCGAACCCAGGCCCAGTCGGCGCTGGCCGCCACCGAGGCGAGCTTCGACCTGGAGATCGAGGGCCGCGCGCTGAAGATCGCGTACCAAGGGCTCGCGCGCTGCACCATCAACTACTACCTGATGGACATCGAACTGCTCTTCTCGCGCAACCCCTTCGTCGGGCAGCACGCGGGACAGAGCACGTTCATCCGGCCGAACGCCACGGAAGAGCGCGTGCTGGATCCGGAAAAGACCGCGGCCGCCTTCGAGATTCCGGCGCAATTCCAGGCGCGCAACGTCATGATCGAGGTCGCCGGCGCCGGCATCAGGAAGTCGCGGGCTTACTTCTCCAACGCCCTCGCGGTGCAGGTGATCGAGAACTACGGGCAAGTCAAAGTCGCCGCCCAGAAGGACGGCACGGCGCTCCCGGCGGTGTACGTCAAGGTCTACGCCCGGCAGCGGGACGGAACCGTCAAGTTCTACAAGGACGGCTACACCGACCTGCGCGGCCGCTTCGACTACGCGTCGCTGAGCACCGATGACCTGGACAGGGTCGAGCGCTTCGCGCTCCTCCTCTTGAGCGAGGAGCACGGCGCGGTGGTGAGAGAGGCGGCCCCGCCGGCGCGGTAGCGGGCCGCGGGCCGCAGGCCGCCGCGGCGGCCTGCGGCCCCTTTCCCCGCGCCGGTCGGCCCGGGGTAAGCGACCGCCTCGGGACCAAAAGAAAGCCGCGCGCGACGAGCGCTGGGCGGATCGCCTTCAAGGCGATCCGCGATCGGGAACGGCTGGAAATGCGGCCTGTCTCGGGCGTCTCCCCGGCGTCTGCCGACGAAACCGCAAAGGTTACGGCCGGCCCGACGCAATCACCGTTGCCCGGAGCGAGGACGAAGGGATCGAAACCGACGGCGCGACCCTCCGGCCGCCCCGACATGGCGGTTCCCGCGCGATCCCGCGCAAGAGGGTGAACGGCCCGCGGGCGTCACTGGAGGATCGCCGCCAGGACCACCGGCGCGCCCCCCTTTTTTCTGCCCGTCGTACAGATAGTCGTGCGCGCTCAACTCAGCATGTAGTGTAACGCGAGGATTCTCCTTGCCTGATTCAGTGTCGGACTCGCAAGATCGGGCGATATGATTCCCAAATCGGTGAGGCGCGTCATTGCCTCCTTCAAATCGGGATGCGCCAGCAGGAATCGCGTGAGGACGGTATGGTTCCTATTCTCATTCTTGAACTTGCGGCCGGGCAGACCACAGAGCTTCCGTGCCAAAACTGACAGGTATTTCCACCACTCTCGTGGAGCATCGCGAAGCCGCGGGGATAAAGTGAGCCCAATTCTATCGGTGGGGACTCCTGCAACCTGAAGGTTCAGCCGGCCTATCTCCCTTCGGTAGAAATTGTGGTTCAACCTTCGGTAGATGGGCTGATTGACGCCCACGCGCACCAAGTCCTGCTCGGTCAAGGGGCAGTACCTTGGCATCCTGAGATTTTTCGTGCCGGCGGGTCGGTTAGTGCCGAAGTCGAAGAAAAGCCGGTCGGCGGCCTCCAAAACGGGATACCGTTCGTAAACGGATGTCAGCCGCATTGTCGTCTCTTGCAACCATGTCTCGACATCGGGCCGCAATCGGGAAGACAACATGGAAAGGAGCTCGAGTTGCGGAGTTGAATCCCAGATTAACACCGTTCCCGTCGCAACCATCCGCTTGATGAGTCGGGCGACCGGCGCGGTGGAAAGCAGGCTCCGCAACGCGGGCCGATACCACCCCGCGTCCTTATACAGTTCGCCGGCGATACAAGAGACCACGCAGGAGTAGCCAAGGCGCTCGCGCCAGCTCTCGAATGCATAGGAGAATGGCTGAAAGTCAAGTCCGTCCCCGGCATACCAGGCGTCGCGTGGGAACGTTGAAGGAAGTTCGTCCGCGCACACATCTCTCTGTTTGAACTCCTTCCCCAAGAGCGCTGCCACTTGCCGGGCCGTTTGCACCTCGGTGAAGTCTTTATCACCGTCCGTGGCAACGTCGAAGTCGTAGCCCAGATGGTGAAGTGCTATGGCAAAAGAGCGCGAGTCCGCGCCGGCGGTGAGGTCGACGCAGAGGCTTTCGCCGCGAAGCGATCCAAAAAGCCTGTCGACGCCATCCAGGAAGCTGTGTTGTACTCCCTTGTGGGCCAGAAAATCAGGCAAGCCTTTTGGGAGCACCTCGATCTTTCCATGGGAAATGAGAATGTAATCGCGATAATCGAGGATGGCGATTTCGTCGTACGGCGTGCGGTGGTCATGGCATACGCCGGCACAGAGAAAGTGTAGCAGTGCCGGATAAGACAGGCGGGTCTTGTCCGCTATTTCCTCTCTGATCCTTAAGAAACTCGACGAGACGCCTGCGGTCGAGTAGTAAAGGTGGCTTTGGTGGCTGTGATCGGCGCAGGCAATCCAGGTATCGTTGGCGAGAATACGGAGAAACAGAGTCCAGTTGCCGCGCAGCCGCAGTATATTCTCGACAATAGCATGGGGACCCTCTTGGGCGCAAAGATCCTCTAAGAGCCGTCGTGCGGATTCTTCTCCGGCATTGACCCCAGGCAGAAAAAGAATCCCTTCCCAGTAGAGCTCAAAACGATCGTTACACGTCTTATTGCCATAGCGGCCTGGTTCTAGGGTGCTCCCGATCTTCAGGTACATGTCGGGTATTGCCTCCCTTCCCGTGCGGCGCGAAGCGTTAACGAGGAGCTGTCCTGGTTTGCAGCTCTCGCCTAACGTCTGCCGCGTTCCGCGCCGGTCACTTCCGGCGCGCCCGCACTTCTTCCTTGATGCGCTGAATGTGCCCGCGGCCGAGGCCCTTCACCTCGCAGCCGAGCTCGAAGTACCGGCGGATCTTCGCGTCGCTGAGCATCCCGAAGCAATCGACGACGGCGATGGGCTTGCCCGCCCAGGCGACGACGTCCTCGGGCTCCAGCGCGAGGTAGGGCGCGTGCGGCACGGCCAGGATCAGGGCCTCCACGTCCTTCATCGCCGCCGGGAGATCCTTCTGGACGCGCAGCTCGGTGAGATGCTCCTGGTTCCGGAAGAACCGCGCCCAGGACTGGCCCGGCGCGGGGTACGTGTCCTGCGCCTCGAACTCGTACCAGTGCTCCACGTAGGGGTCGTGGACGCGCATCTCGGCGCCCATCTCCGTCAGCTTGCGCACGACGATCTCCGAACCGCTGTAACGGGTGTCGCCGACGTCCTGGCGGTAGCTCGCCCCGCAGATGAGCACATCGGCGCCCGCGATATACCGGCCCATGTTTCTGAGCGCGTCGCGCACCAGGGTGGCCACGTGCAGGCCGCGGGTGTCGTTGATGTCGATGGCGGCGGTGCTCATCTTGAAGACATGATCGCCGTCCTCGAAGCCCAGAATGTGCTCGTAGGCCCAATAGCCCAGCCCGCCGTCCTTCGGCAGGCAGTAGCCGCCGATGCCGGGCCCCGGGAAGATGATATTGCTGTGCGTCGGCCGCTTTTTGATCGCCGCGATCACCTTGATAAGATCGACCCCGTTGCGCTCCGCGAACAAGCTCCACTCGTGGAGGAAGGCGAGAATGGTGGCGCGGTACGAGTTCTCGACGATCTTCGTCGTCTCCGACTCGATCGGCCGGTCCATGACCGTCAGCTCGTACTGCTCGGTGTTGAGAACCTCCCGCAGGAACTTCTCGACGCGCGCTCGCGCCTCGGGCGTGCACCCGCTGCACACGCGCCAGAAATCGCGGATGCTGGCCACGTACTCCCTGCCCGGCATGACGCGCTCAAAGCTGTGGGCCAGGAGCGGCGGGCTCTCCAGCCCGCGCGCCGCGAAGGCCTTCTTCAGGATGGGCCAGGCGACGAACTCGGTGGTCCCCGGCGCCACGGTGGTCTCGATAAGGACGAGGCACTGCTCCCCGATGCGCTCGCCGATCGTCTTGAGCGTGGCCTCCAGCGCGGCCATGTCGGTCTCCCCCGTGCGCATGTTGCCCAGGTCCTGCTTGGTGTAGTCGCACTGAACGTCGACGACCACGCAGTCGGCGAGCTTCAGGCAGTCGCTGTTGTAGGTCGCCGTGAGGGTTTTCTTCTCCAGGACGCAGCGCGCGATCATGGGGTCGACTTCGGGATCCTCGGCCTTGACCGGCGAGACTCCGCGCCGGAGAAGCGGCGTCTTCCAGTAGCTGCGCGTGCTGGGCCGCTGGCAGCCGATGACCAGCTTGTTGGGGCGCCCCTTCTTGTCGGTGGAATCCGCGACAATGGCGGCCATGACCGCGCCCACGAAACCGATGCCCATGACGACGACGACTTCCTTGCCTTCCTTGCGCGCCGCGGCGGCGAGGCGCTCGAGGCGCTCGTACTCGGCCGCGTATTCCTCCTTGGCAGGCAGCGGGAATTTCTCCCCGGCGGGGCTCACTGAATACTCAACCATTTGTGCTCCTCTCCACGGATGCAGCCTGTTTCCACGGCGCCGCCCGCGCGGCGCGCACCTTCTTCGTGTCTATTCATTATCGGCTCGTGCCTCGGTTTCCAAGAGCCGTCAGGCCGCGCTCTTGGCCAGCGCCTGATCGAAATCCGCCTTGATGTCCTCGAGGTGCTCCAGGCCCACCGCCACGCGCACGAACTCCGGCGTCACGCCCGCCGCCCGCCGCGCCTCCTCGGACATCTGCTGGTGGCTGGTCGAGGCCGGGTGCAGGACCAGCGTCTTGGCATCGCCGACGTTCGCCAGGTGGCTGGCCAACCTGACCGCATCGATGAAGCGCTCGCCCGCCGCGCGCCCGCCCTTGATCCCGAATCCCAGGACGGCGCCGAAGCCGCCGCGCAGGTAGCGCTTCGCCATGGCGTGCCACGGGTGGTCGGGAAGCCCCGGGTACGCCACCCACGCGACGCGCGGGTGCCCGGCGAGCCAGCCGGCCAGAGCGAGGGTGTTCGCGCTCTGAGCCCGGATCCTGAGGGGCAGCGTTTCCAGGCCCTGCAGAAACAGGAACGAGTTGAAGGGGCTCGGGCACATGCCGAGGTTCCGCATGCCGTGGACGCGCGCCTTCACGATGTAGGCGACGTTCCCCATGCCGGGCACATCCTTGAACGCGTCCCAGAGGACGAGGCCGTGGTAGCTGGCGTCGGGCGCCGTGAACTCGGGGAAGCGGCCCGAGGACCAGTCGAATCGGCCGCCGTCGACGATCGCGCCGCCGATGGAGGTCCCGTGCCCGCCGATCCACTTGGTGAGGGAATGGATCACGATGTCGACGCCGTGCTCGATGGGACGGCACAGGACGGGCGCGAAGGTGTTGTCGGCGATGACCGGGACGTTCCGGGCGTGCGCCGCGGCGGCGATGCCGGCCAGATCGGGCACATCGCCCCGGGGATTGCCCACCGTCTCGAGAAACACCGCCTTGGTGTTGGGCGCGATCGCCTTCTCGATCTTCGCGGGCGTCGGGTCCTCGACAAAGGCGACGCCGATCCCGAGCCTCGGAAACGTATGCCGGAAGAGGGTCTCCGTCCCGCCGTAAAGGGACGACGAGCTCACGATGTGGTCTCCCGCGCCGGCCAAGTTGTGGATGGCGAGGAAGATGGCGGCCATGCCGCTGGAAGTGCACAGCGCGCCGGCGCCGCCCTCGAGGGCCGCCAGGCGCTTCTCGACGACTTCGGTCGTCGGGTTCATCAAGCGCGTGTAGATGTTGCCGAACTCCTTCAGGGCGAAGAGGCTCCCCGCGTGCGCCGTGTCTTTGAAGACATAGCTCGTCGTTTGGTAGATCGGCGCCGCCCGCGCGCCGGTGACGGGGTCGGGCTCCTGCCCGGCGTGGAGCGCCAGGGTTTCGAGGTTTTTCGTCGCGGTCTCCATGGGTATCCTTTCTCCGGTTTCGGAATCCTAGATCTCGAACATGTGTCCTTGGGCCGCGTCGGCGGCCCGCGCCTCTTCCGCCAGCGCGGCGACGGTCGCGCTCCCGAAGACGGCCTCGAGCGCCTCGCTCCCCCGGCGCCACAAGCCGCGCGTGACGCAAACCGAGGCCCGGGCGCATTCCGCGGAGGCGCAGGGGGCAAGCTCGAAAGGCCCCTCGACCGCCGCGAGCACCGCGCTCACGCTGATCTCCGCCGGGTCGCGCGCCAGTGAGAAACCGCCGCGCGTCCCGCGGTGGCTCCGGACGAGCCCTGCCGCCTTGAGCTTCATCAGAATCTGCTCGACATAGTCGGCGGAAATGTCTTCCGCGCGGGCGATGTCCTGCTTGCGCGCCGGCGCCTTGACGCCGAACCGCGCCAGGCAGATCATTATCCGCGTCGCATAACGCCCTTTTGTCGATATTCTGATCACATCAAGCCTTACAAATACATGATTAACATGATCATGTAAATCGTGTATACTAACATCCGCGCCGGCGGGCGGCAAGCCCCCCTGCGGCGAAAAAACGGCAACGAAAGGACCGCCCATGAAGTTCTTCGACGACAACTCGCTTTCCATCGGCAACACCCCCCTCGTGCGGCTCAAGAGGATCATCGGCGACGGGGGGGCCACCGTCCTGGCCAAGATCGAGGGCCGGAACCCCGCCAACTCGGTCAAGTGCCGCATCGGCGCGAGCATGATCTGGGACGCCGAGCGGCGCGGCGTCCTCACCCCCGGCAAGGAAATCCTCGAGCCGACCAGCGGCAACACCGGCATCGCCCTCGCTTTCGTCGGCGCGAGCCGCGGCTACAAGGTGACCCTGGTCATGCCCGAAACGATGAGCGTCGAGCGGCGCAAGGTCCTCAAAGCCTTCGGCGCCAACGTCGTCCTGTCCCCGGGCTCCGCGCGCATGCCCGGCGCCATCGCCCTGGCGGAGGAGATGATGGCGCGCGAGCCCGACCGCTACTTCATGCCGCAGCAGTTCACGAACCCCGCCAACCCCGCCGTTCACGAGCAAACGACCGGCCCCGAGATCTGGAACGACACCGACGGCGCCGTCGATGTGCTCATCGCCGGCGTGGGCACCGGCGGCACCCTCACGGGCATCGCCCGCTACATCAAGCGCACGCGCGGCAAAAAGATCATCGCCGTGGCGGTGGAGCCCCACGACAGCCCCGTGATCACCCAGGCGCTCGCCGGCCAGGAGATCAAGCCCGGCGGCCACTTGATTCAGGGCATCGGCGCCGGTTTCATCCCCGCCGTGCTCGACCTTGCCCTCGTCGATCGCGTCGAAACCGTGAGCAACGAGGAGGCCATGGAGTACGCCCGGCGCCTCGCCCGCGAGGAGGGTATCCTGTCGGGCATCTCCTGCGGCGCCGCGGCGGCCGTCGCGGCCCGCCTGGCCCGCCAGCACGACCTGGCGGACAAGACCATCGTGACGATTCTGCCCGATTCGGGCGAAAGATACCTCTCGACGCCCTTGTTCGAGTCCTAGCACCCGCGCGGAAGGGCGCGGCCGCGCTCCGGCCTTCTCACTCCGCCAGCGGGTGCTCCGTGATCCCCTCCTCCACCAGCCAGCGGCGCGCCTCGGCCAATTCCGGGATGTCGCTCTGGACCTCGGTCGGCACCCGGCCCGCGAAGACGCGGCCCGACGCGCCGTCCAGGCTGAGCCACTCGCCCTCGGCGAAGGATTCGTTGTGGAGCTTCACCGCCCGGGCCTCCAGGTCGATCCCGAGATCGCGGCAGCCCACCAGGCACGTGATCCCCATCTGGCGCGCGACGACCGCCGCGTGCGAGGTCCGGCCGCCGCGCGAGGTGAGGATGCCCCGGGCCGCCGCCATGCCCGCAATGTCGTCGGCGCTGGTCTCCTCGCGCACGAGAATCACGGGGTCGCCCCCCTGGGCCACCTCGACCGCGCGCTCCGAGGTCAGCGCGATCCGTCCCACGGCCACGCCCGCCGAGGCGGGAAACGCGGAAGCCAGCGCCCGCCGCTCGGGGTCGTGCGCGAAGGCGTGCAGCGCCAGCCGCCGCGGGTCGACCTCCCGCAGGCGCTCGATGGCCTCCTTGCGGGTGACCCGCCCCTCGGCGACCATGTCCACCGCGATCTTCACCGCCGCCCGCGCCGAACGCTTCCCCGACCGCGTCTGCAGCAGATACAGCGCGCCGTCCTCCACGGTGAACTCGATGTCCTGCATGTCCCGCATGGCGTTCTCGAGCCTGGCGCGGATGTCCTGGAGCTGCTCGTAAACCTCGGGCATCTCCTTGGAGAAGGTCTCGCCGGTCTCCGGGTTCCGGATGCCCGCCACCAGGTCCTCGCCCTGGGCGTTGTACAGAAAATCGACGTACAGGGCCGGCCGGCCCGACACCGGGTCGCGCGTGAAGGCCACGCCGGTGCCCGAATTGCCCCCCGAGTTGCCGAACACCATCGCCTGGATCGTCACCGCCGTGCCCGCCAGGCCGTCGAGGTTGTGCAGGCGCCGGTACTCGCGCGCCCGCGGACTCTCCCACGACCGGAACACCGCCTCGACCGCCTCCCTGAGCTGCGCGAAGTGGTCCTGCGGGAACGACCGCTTGGTGCGGCGCTCGAAGATGTCCAGCGACCGGCGCGCGACCAGCTTCAAGCTCTTGGCGTCGAGCTCGTAGTCCTCGATCACCTCGGCTTTCTCCTTGGCCTTCGTGAGCAAGGTCTCGAAGTCGTGGCGCGGCACGCCGCAGACGACGTCGCCGAACATGGCGATGAGACGCCTCCAACTGTCCCACGCGAAGCGCGGGTTCCCCGAGAGGCGCATGAGCCCCTCGACCGAGTCTTCGTTCAGCCCCAGGTTGAGGACCGTCTCCATCATGCCCGGCATCGACACCGCCGCGCCGCTGCGCGCCGACACGAGGAGCGGCCGGTGCCGCGCCCCGAACTGCCTGCCCGTGGCGCGCTCCAGCTCCGCGACGCCGCGCCGGAGCTCCGCGTCGAAATCGGCGGGCAGGGTGCCGTCGGCCAGGTACCGCCGGCACAGGCGCGCCGAGATGGTGAACCCCGGCGGCACCGGGAAGCCGAGGCGGCACATCGCCGCCAGATTCATGCCCTTGCGCCCGAGCACCTCGCCGCCCTCCGGCGGGATCTCCGCGCGGCCCGGACTGAAAAGGTACAGCCAGCGCCCGTTATCGCTCATGGATTCACCTCTTCGTGGATCGGTCGAACACGGTGCGGTGCAGCGCGAATCCGGCCCGCGCCAGGCTCTCGGTGGCCGTGGTCAACTCGCCGGCGCAGTCCTTGACCAAAATTGCAAAGGCCGAGCCCAGCTCCGGCCCCGCCAGCAGCAGGCGCCGGAACTCGCGCCTGAGTTCCTCGGCCCGGTGCGAAAAACCGTCCAGCCGATCGATGCTGCGGCTGAAATCGTCGAGCGCCGTCGCCTCGTTGAACGCCTCCTCGGCGGAAGCGACGGCCTTGTACCCCTCCTGCGCCGCGCGCACGCAGAGATCGCCCGCCTCCTCCAGGCCGAACCGGAGCTGCTCGGGCAGCTTCTCGGGCGCGATCAGACCGATGAGGTGCGCGGCCTCCTCCAAGGCGTCCTGCGCGTCGTCGGCCAGCACCGCCGGGGTCAGCGCGTCCGTCGCCCCCGGCCGAGGGCCGCCGGTCTTGCGAATCCGGTTGACGATGCGATCGCTTTCCTCCTCCCAGGCGCACAGGCGCCGCACGCTGCGCGTGATGAAACCGCGATCGCCCCGCGCCAGGGCCCGGAGCATGTCGCGCACCGTGAGCGCGCCCTCCACCACCAGCCCCAGCAAGTCGCGGCAGTTCATGAGCGGACCGCGCGCGAGCGTCTGGAAGTAGCGCACGAAGGCGGCCTTGACCCGGTCGCGGACGAGAAGCTCCGATTCGTTGCCGCGCAGCCCGAGCGACGCGATCTTGAGGGTGTCGCGCAGGAAGGCGAGAGTGGCCTCGTCGCCCAGGACGGACTTGAGCGGCTCGCCCGGCCTGATCATCCCCGGCTCCAGGAGCTCGAGCACCTCGTAGATGAGATCCCGCCCGCCGAGCTTGAGGAAGGCCATGTGGCCGATCTCCTCCTGCGTGGACCAGGCCAGCATCCTGACCGCGTCGCCGCCCTTGATGAAGGTGCGCAGAGCCTTGCGCGCCTTGTTCCAGTCGATGAGGAAGGCAAGCTTGGCCCCGATCTCGGTCAGGGCGTGGCAAAGCTCCCCGCGGTCGCTCCACGGGATCGTCCCCCGCACGAGGTAGTAGTCCGACGACTCGGGCAGGTCCTTGGCCTGCTTGATCGACCGGGCCTGCCAGCGCGGCGAAAGGGGCGCCAGGGACTTCTGGAAGAAATCGGCCCGCTTCTCGTGCACGTCGGTGTACGTGACCTCGACGGCGCCCGACCGGACGGCGCACAGGAAAACGTGCGCATCCGTCTCGCCGATGTCGTTCTGGATGAGAAGCTGCGTCTTGAGCCGCGTCGCCGTGGTGTCCAGGCCCGGGTGATCGAAGCGAAGCGGCGAGGTGCGGTTGACGCCGCGCATGAAGGCCGCCACCAGCTCCCGGTCCTCCGGATCGATGCCGAAGACCGCGGCGCCGTCGATCTTCTCCTCGGCCAACTCCACGCCCAGGCGGTTGAGGGCCTTGTGCGCATCCATGACGAGGAGGTGCAGCCCATCGGCGCGCCCGCGCTCGCCGGAGAGCATACGCCCGATGAGCGCGGCCCCGAGTCGATCTTCCTTGGCGCGCGCGATTTCCTCCTCGATCAGCCGCAGCCGATGCCCGAACTGCCCGGCCTCCGGCGCGCCGCAGGCGCTCACGGCTTCCACCATGATCTTCGTTTCCTGCGCCGCGCGCTGGAGCACCTCCTTGCCCCGCGGCACCACCACGTCGTCGCCGTCGGCCGCGGCGAGCGCCGCCACTTCGTCCAGCCACGCATCCTCGATGCCGGCCTTCTGGCGTTCGCTTTCCAGGCCGTCCACGGGCGCCGACGGGTCAAAGGCGTGGGCCTGGGCGAGGCCCAGGAGGGCGAAATAGTATTTCGCTCGATCGTTGGCGACGAGCCCTTCCCTGAGGAGCTCGAACTTGCGAAACGCCGACTCTTGAAGCTCGGATAGAATCTTGTCCTTGCGCATAGCCGAATCCCCTGCCGTCCGATGTGCCGCGCCGGCTGGCTCAGAAGCTGCCTGCCGCCTTCGGCTTGGTCCCACGCTCGATGGTGTGAACACGCAGCCCGCCGGCCTCCCAGGAGGCCGTGGAGAAGCTGCGCGGCGCGAAATCCGACCAGCGCTTCTCCTTGAGCACCTCGCGCACGAGGCCGAGAACGCTCTCCGCCAGTTCCTTCCCGACGACGTCTTCGATGTCCGGGACCTCGTTCGCGAAGTTCTCTTCAACGAGACCGCCCAAAGCCCGGATCTCTTCGACACCGAGGGATCCTTGCGCCTGGTATCCCACCCAGGCGTTCGGCCCGGGCGCGCCGGCCGCAAGCTCCTTCAGGCCCGCATTGTCGTTCAGTCCGGGCAGGTCCTTGCCGAAGCGCCGCACGGCCTGCTCGATCATGTCCCGCGTGCCGACGAGCAGCATGCCGTCGCTGACGCCGCCCAGGAGCTGCTTGGAAGGCGAATCGACGAAGACGAAGAACGTGCGCTCCATGTACTCGGACTTCTTGATCGTGCCGCCGGTTATGGTGCTGGTCATCTGCCCGAGCATTGTCTCCCACGGTTCGGTCTTCTGGAGCTCGAGGGCGATCAGGAAATCGTTAAGGCCCGCGCCGACGTCAAACTCGAAGGCGTCATCGTCGCGCTCCTCCGCGCCCGCCTTGGCGGTCTGCTTGGAGCCCGTGATCAAGGTCAACCGTTCGCCGATGGTGCCCAGCAGATCCTTTTCCAGGTCAAGGCCCATGAAGAACGCCGAAAACTGCCCGCGCCAGGCATCGGCCATCGATGGGTCGAACTGCACGGCGTAGATCTTCGAGAGCAGCTTGGGCACAAGCTTCTGCAGGTGCTTGGCATCCACCGCGAGGCAGGCCTGCCCGGCTCCATCGCCGCTCCACGTCCAGCCCGGAAAGCTCAGGCCTTCCTTGCGGCCGAGGATATGCAGCAAGCCGGGCTCCGCGGCGCGATCGCAGCCGACGAAATACTCTGAAACCAGCGTCTTGTCCGCGAAGCCGAGCCGGAACGCCGCGGTCGTGATCTCGCCGAAGAAAAGATCCAGAATGTCTAGGACCGTCCGACCCTCCGCGGTGGGCCGGTCCCCTGTCTTGGGCATCTTCGCGGTCATCAGGTTTTTGAGAAGGCCCAGGAACCCACGCACATCGGCGTAGAGGGCGACCTCGCCGCTCTTCCAGCCCAGCGCCTCCTCGGCGGCGCGGTAGCCATCGCACGCTCTCAGCGCCGGCGCGCCCTCGTGGACATCGAATATCTTTTCCAGCATGCGCTTGGACGGCGTCAGGACGAGCCACGCGCCGGCCCACCCCGCATAGAGGTTTATCTGTTCGCTCTCGTCATTCTTCCCGGCGTCTGCGGCGTCGGGGGGGACGGTCGCGATGAAATAAGGCGCGTCGTGGTATTTTTCGCGGCGCAGGGAGAACTCACGGCCCTTGCCGGCGGCGTGCTTGACGACCGCCTCGAGGAACTGCTCGAACGCCTTGGCGAACTCCTCCTTGCCCTTCCCCGCTTCGATGCAGAACCCGATCTCAAGATCATTCGGAGACGGTGTCTCGTCCTCCATCTTAGCCTCGATAACCGGCGTCAGGTCGCCGAGAATACAGCCGAGCCGCGTTGGATAGGCGAGCAGAAGATCGAGGGGCTGCATTCCGAAAATCTCGCGCGCGTCGCGTTCCCATTTCCCCTCCCAGAGTTTCGCCCAAGCCTTCCGCAAGTCGTCATCGGCGAAGGCGGGCGCCGTGTAGGCCTGGAATTCCTCCCACAGGACCTTGAGGGCCGGCATCTCCACGAGCGCCAGCGTCCCCCGCGGGGCGATGGCGGCCAGCGGCACGCTGGGCGCCGCGTCGGCGGCCGCCGCCGGAAACGCCAATGACAGGACGGCAACGACCAGAACCGCTCGGGCGGGAAGGGTCGGCTTCATTTCACGTCCTCCTTTGCTTGCGCCGGCGCGGCGGCCTTGGGCTTGGGGGGCGGCGGCAGGTAGCGCCACCCGGTGTTGGGGTTGTCCTTGTCAAACACAAAGGCATCGCGATTCTGCAGGAAGTCCTTCAAGTAATCAACGGGGATGGCGAAACCGAGCCCCTCCCCGTACATGACTTTCATGTTGGTGATGCCGATCACCTCGCCGCGCTCGTTGAAAAGCGGACCCCCGCTGTTGCCCGGATTGATCGCGGCCGTGGTCTGCAGGTAGACCAGACCGTCGAACGGCCGGTTCCGCATGCTGATGATGCCCTCGCTCACCGAGCGCTCCAGGCCGAGGGGGCTCCCGATGGCGAACACGGCATCGCCGACCGCCGTTTGCGCGCTGTCGCCGAGGTAGACGTGCTTCAGGCCGGCGCGCTTGTCCGCGGGCAGCCTGAGGAGCGCGAGGTCCAACGTCTCGTTGAGCGCCGCGATCTCCACATCGCCGATGGTCTCCCGCGCCAGTTCCTGGCCGTCGCGGCGGAACACGGTGACGTGGATCTTGCGCTCCTCGGCAATGACGTGGTGGTTCGTGACGACGTAACCGCCCTCAGGATCGATGATGAAACCCGAGCCCTGGCCCTGCGGCGTGCCCACCCGCACCACCGCTTCACCGAATTCCTCGGCCTTGCGCTTGATCGGCCCCGGGGCGAGAGTGCCGACGAAGTAAATGTCCTTGCGCACCGTCGCGGCGGCGGCTTCCTCGCCGACGCTCGCCTGGAGCACCTCCTTGCGCGGCACGGCCAGCACCGTGAACCCGAGGTCCAGGTAGAGCGTTTCGGCGCTCTCCTTGATGATGTCCGCGACCACCGTGCAGCCGCCGCGAAGCTTGACCTCGACGCGCTCCGGCGCGCCGCTCTCCGCCGCCCGCAGTCCGAGGGCCGCCGCCATTGCCGCCGCCATTGCCGCCGCTTGAAGCCGCCGCATGTCACATGTCTCCCTGTAGCGCGTCCTGGGGATAGAGAAGCAGGCGATCGTTGAGGAGCACCATGAGATCCGCCAGCCCGTCGCCCGTCACGTCGCCGATGCGAAGCTGTCGCACGGTCCCGGCCCTTCCGAAGCCCTCGGCCTTCTTCTCGACCAGGGGGAAGTCCAAGACCTCCTTGAGCGTGTCGCCATCCAGAACGAGAACGTGCAGCCTGAGGTCCTTCGTCGTCACGAAGGCGATGTCTTTGCGGCCGTCGCCGTTCAGATCGCCCGCCTCCAGGACCGACACGTTCTGCCCTTCCTGACCGCGGCCGCGGGGTTCATCGCTCTCCAACTGCGCCAGGCGCAGCTCCTTGACCTCGGCCGAGGCGATGCTTCTGAGCGCGAGTTCTTCGTCGGATTTCACGAGGATCGCCACGTCGCCGCGCCGCGCGCACACGATTTCCGGCCGTCCGTCGCCGTTCAGGTCGGCGGCGATAAGCCGCTGGGCGCCGAGTCCCGGAAGCTCCCGGCTCTCGACGGGCTTCATGAGGCCGTCGGCGTCCTTCTTGAAGAGGAAAAGCTTCTTGCTCGCGCCGTCGTAGGCGAGAATCTCCGCCCGGCCATCGCCGTCGGTGTCGGCGACCACGGCCTGGGCGAGCGCGGCGCCGCTCACGGCGTCGTATTGATCGACGACAGCGAGTTTGCCGCCGGCATCGAGGCGCATGACGCGGATGAAGTTCTTCTGGACGAAGAGCAGCTCCGCGCCGGGGCTGCCGGAGAGGGCGCCCGCGCTCACCTGGATCGCCTCGGCCTTCTCCAGCAGGCTCTTGGAGCCGCTCTGGGTGGGATCGAGCTTTCGCGGCGCGCCCTGTTCGTCCCAGACGACGATCTCGGGCGCGGCGAAGGCGGGGAAGACGAGCAGTTCCTCGCGGCCGCAACCGTTGAAGTCGCCGGCGAGCGCGCCCTTCACGCGGCCGCCGAAGGTCAGCCGGGCTTCTTCCTTGAAGGCATCCCCCTCGATGGCGCCTAGGGCGAGCACATGGTTTTTCGACCCGCCGCTCATGCCGACGGCGAGCAGCTCCCGCCCCTCCGCGCCGCGCACCTTGACGCAGCAGGTCGGGGCCTCGGGCAGCCCGATGATGCGCGGGAAGGCGAGCCGCTGCCCGTCCCACCGCATGACGCCGAGGCTTTTCTCCTGCGCGCTCATGACGATGAGCGCGGGCTTCCCTTCGACATCCGCGAAGATCAGCGCCTCGACCTCGGCGAGCGTCGGCCAGCGCTGGAGCGCGCCGAAGGCGCCGCCCGGCCCGCCGCGGAAGACGCCGATGTCGGCGCCGTCGGCCAGCGCCACGCAAAGGTCGGGAAGGCCGTCGCCGTCGATGTCGCCCACGGCGAGGGCCTTGATCTCGCTCTCGGCGCCGCCGGGGAGCGCGTAGGCCAGAATGCGACCGAGAGCGCCGGTGCTCTTGCGCTTCGCCAGCCCGAATACGCTCACCCTGAGGGGGTTCTGCTGCACGGCCAGGATCTCCTCGCCGGGCGCATCGGACACATCGCCGGTGGTCAGGAAGCTCAACGAGCCGATGCGGAAGGCATGCTCCGGGCCGAAGTCCGCGCCTTCTCCCAGCCTGATCCTGACCTGCTGTTCGCCCGGGGCGGTGTAGAGGAGGTCGATGCGGCCGTCGCCGTCCAGGTCGGCCAGGAACGCCTGTTGGAGCGTCTTGCCCTCCAGCGGAACGAGCCGCTCGGCGGCGATCCCCTGCGCCTGAGAAAAGATCCGATAGCCCCGCTTGGTGAGGAGCAGGAGTTCGGGGCGGCCGTCGCCGTCCAGATCGGCGGCCTTGAGCGAGTGGGGGCTCGCCAGGGGGTCATGCACGGGAAAGATCTTGGGGTCCTGGTCCCACTTCTTGCCACCCCAGTGGATTTCGAGGCCCTCGGGCTCGCCGTGGAAGGCGATATCGGGCTTGCCATCGCCGTCCATGTCGGCGAGCGCCAGGGCGTGAATTCGCTTCTCGGTCAAGTTGTCGGCGCGGCGGAAACGCCTGTCGGAGGCCACATCGTTGATCTCCGTCGCGTCGGACTGGGCGGCCTCGCCCGGGGCGCGCTGGAGCAGGAACGCGACCGAGCCTTTCGCGTTGTCGATGAAGACCAGGTCGGCGAGGGCGTCGTCGTTGAGCTCGGAGATTTCAAACTGGGCGGCGCGCTGGCCGACCTTGAAGATTTCCAGGCCCGCGAAGCCGAAAGGGGGCATCCCGCCGCCGTGAAGACACAGGGTCCCCCACAGAAAACTGGCGCATGCAAAACCCATGGATCCTCCTCTCCTTCAGAGCGTAGGTACATTATATACAATCATCCGTATCGGAAGAAAGCTGCGAAGCGCGGGGACCCGCGGCGGTTTCCGCGAACGGCCCTAGCCCGACCGCCTCAATACGCCTTCGCGAAGACCACCCGCCCGCTGCTAGCCTTGCCGCACACGATGCACTTTCCCGGCCCTCCCTGCCCGCGGTCAAGGGGCACGCAACGGATCGTGACGGTGAGCTGGTCGGCGATCTTCCCCTCGCACGCCGCGCCATCGCACCAGTGCGCCATGGCGAAACCGCCGTGAATCTCGGGCTTCTCGGCGTTGGCGGGGGTGAAGAAGGCGGCGAAATCGTCCCAGGCGTCGATGGCGCGGGTGTGGGCCGCTTGGAACGCGGCGGCGCGCTCGCGCAAGTTCTGCTGGATCTCGTCCAGCGTCGCCGCGATGCCGGCGACGAAGGCCTCCCTGGACTGACTGGCTTTCTCGCGCGGCCCCTTGTCGCGCCGGCCGGCGAATACGGCCCCCTTCTCCATGTCGCGGGGACCGACCTCCACACGAAGCGGGATGCCCCGCTTGATCCATTGCCAGCCCTTTTCGCCCGCATTCATGTCGCGGCCGTCGATGACGACGCCGACGGGCGCGCCGTGGTAGGACCGGGCCCGCAGCGCCGCGGCGAGGCTTTCGCAGTAGTTCATGATCGGAGCGCGCTCCTGCTCCTTGCGGACGATGGGGAGCAGGACCACGTGGCTCGGCGCCACGCGGGGCGGCACCACCATGCCGTCGTCATCGCCGTGCACCATCACCAGGCCGCCGATCAGGCGCGTCGATACGCCCCAGGAAGTCGTCCAGGCAAACTCCCGGCCGCCCTCCCGCGTCTGGTACACGATGCCCGACGCCTTGGCGAAGTTCTGGCCCAGGAAGTGGCTCGTTCCGGCCTGGAGCGCCTTGCGGTCCTGCATCATGGCCTCGATGCAGAGGGTGCTGACGGCGCCGGGGAAACGCTGGCCCGGCGTTTTTTCGCCGGCCAGGACCGGCATGGCCAGGTGCTCCTCGGCGAAGGTCTTGTACACGTCCAGAATCTTGCGGGTTTCGACCCAGGCCTCGTCGCTGGTCTCGTGGGCGGTGTGGCCCTCCTGCCAGAGAAACTCCGCCGTCCTCAGGAAGAGGCGCGTGCGCAGCTCCCACCTGACGACGTTGGCCCACTGGTTGATGAGGATCGGCAGGTCGCGGTAGCTCTGGACCCATTTGGCGTACGCGGCGCCGATGATGGTCTCCGACGTCGGCCTGACGATGAGCGGCTCATCGAGCTTGCCCGCGGGCACGAGCTTGCCGTCAGGGCCGGCCTCGAGGCGGTGGTGCGTTACGACCGCGCATTCCTTGGCGAAACCCTCGACGTGCTCGGCTTCCTTCTCCAGGTAACTCAGGGGAATGAAGAGGGGGAAGTAGGCGTTGACATGCCCCGTGGCCTTGAACATCGCGTCGAGGCCCGCCTGAATGCGCTCCCACAAGCTGTAGCCCCACGGCTTGATGACCATGCAGCCGCGCACCGAGCTCGGCTCGGCGAGCTCGGCGGCGCCGACCACCTGCTGGTACCACTCCGGGTAATCCTCGTCGCGGCGAGGGCTGATCGCGTGCTTGTCTTGCTGTGCCAAGGGCGGCTCCTTCCGAAGCAACGGGGACCCCGCCTCCCCGAGGGCGTCCGGGAGGCGTGTTACGCAAACGTAGCGTTGCGGGGCTTAAAAGTCAATCCGGCCCGGCCGCGCCGCCCGCCGGGGCGCCGGCTTGCAAGACCGGGATCGAGTCTCCACAATAGCGGGCCGTACGCCGGCATGGAGCTTGCTGATCGTCTGCCATGAGAAATGAGGTTGCGTGCGACAACGCCGCCGCCCGCCGGAGCGCCGCGCCGGAGGCCCCCCTGCGCGAAGTCCTCGCGCGCTACTGGGGCTACGAGGATTTCCTGCCGCTCCAGCGCGAGGCCATGGCGAGCGTTCTCGCGGGCCGCGACTCCCTCGTCGTCCTCCCGACGGGCGGCGGCAAGTCGCTCTGCTTCCAAGCGCCGGCGCTCCTCATGGACGGCACGGCCGTCGTCGTCTCGCCCCTGATTTCGCTCATGAAGGATCAGGTCGACGCCCTGGCCGCGAACGGCGTCCCGGCCGGCTGCCTCCACAGCGCCCAGGCTCCGGAAGAACATCACGAGGTCGTCGCGCGGGCGCGCCGCGGAGAACTCAAGCTCCTCTACGCCGCGCCCGAGCGGCTCGTCATGCCGAGCTTCCTCGAGTTCCTCGCCGCGGCGCGCGTGGCCTTCTTCGCCATCGACGAGGCGCATTGCATCAGCCACTGGGGCCACGACTTCCGCCCGGAATACCGGGCCCTGCGCCTGCTCAAGGAGCGCTTCCCGCGCGCGGGGGTCCACGCCTACACCGCCACGGCCACGCCGCGCGTCAGGGACGACATTGTGTCCGAGCTCGCCCTGAGGGATCCGTCCGTCCTGGTGGGCACCTTCGATCGGCCCAATCTCTTGTACCGCGTGCGCCCGCGGGAACGCGGCGCGGCGCGGTTCGCGCAACTGGAGGAGGCGCTCGCGCGACACCGCGGCCGGTCCGGCATCGTTTACTGCATCACCCGCAAGGAGGTCGAGTCCGTCTGCGCGGCGCTCGCCAAGCGCGGCTTTCGCGTCCGGCCCTATCATGCCGGCCTGGACGACGACGTCCGCCACCGCAACCAGGACGCCTTCAGCAACGACGAGATCGACATCATCGTCGCGACCGTGGCCTTCGGCATGGGCATCGACAAGCCGGACGTGCGGTTCGTGATTCACACGGGGCTTCCCAAGTCGCTGGAATGCTACCAGCAGGAGAGCGGCCGCGCCGGCCGCGACGGCCTGGAGGCCGAGTGCACCGTGTTCTACGGCGGCGGCGACTACGCCACCTGGCTCCTGATCCTGGGCGACGGTGACGGCGAGTCCGCCCGGACGCAGCGCCGCAAGCTCGCCGACATGTACGCCTACGCGACGGGCGTCGCGTGCCGCCACCGGCTGCTCTCGGAGTACTTCGGCCAGACGCTCGCGGGCGACGACTGCGGCGCCTGCGATGCGTGCCTGGGCGAGATCGTCCTCATGGAGGACGCCCTGGTCACGGGGCAGAAGATCCTCTGCTGCGTCGTCCGCTTGCAGGAACGTTTCGGCGCCCAGTACACCGCCGCGGTGCTCACGGGGGCGCGCGAAGCGAAGATCGCCGCCAACGGCCATGACCGCCTCAGCACGCACGGGCTTCTCAAGGAGCATGAGGAGAAACAGGTGCGGCTCTGGATCGACCAGCTCGTCTCTCAGGGCTGTCTGGAGAAGGACGAGGAATGGGGCACGCTCAAGGTCACGCCCCTGGGCTGGCGCGTGATCCGCGGCCAGGCGGCGCCGCGGCTCATCGCGCCGCCCGCCGCCGCGGCCCCGAAGGCGAAACGCGCCGCGGCCGCGCTGCGCTCCTGGGACGGAGTCGACCGCGAGCTCTTCGAGTCGCTGCGCGCCCTGCGCCTTTCCCTCGCCAAGGCGCGCGACATCCCGCCTTACATGGTCTTCGGGGACGCGACTCTGCGCGAGCTGGCGCGCCTCAAGCCGGAGACGCCCGAGGACTTCCTGGCCATCCACGGCATCGGCGAGCGCAAGAACGCCGAATACGGCGCGATCTTCCGCGCCCACCTGACGGCGTGGCGCGCCGAGCGCCGCCCGGCGGAAAACCCGCCGGCTTGATCGGGGCCGCGCCACAGGAGCGCAACGTTCGGCCGGTCAGGCGCCGCGGAACTCCGGGCCGTTCGGCGCTTGAAGCGCCCGGCGTCAACGGCCGCGGCGGGATTTTCCGCGGGCGACGAGCGCGGCCGAAACCAGCCCCACCGGGGTCCGCGGCGGTGCGCCGCGCTGAACGGTGGTGAAAGCCGGGCGGGCGGACGCGCACCCGGCCCGGTCCGCGCGCCCTGTTGCGCCCCGGTTCCGGAACCGGTACAAACGATAGCCTTCGGTCCCCTACCCGGGAGAACGGCCATGGATGAACTCTTGAAGCTGCTCCGCAAGAACGCGCTCGAGTCGCCGAAAAATCTCGCCAAGATGCTCGGCATCTCGGAGAAGGAGGTCAAGGACCGCATCGCCGCCTACGAGAAGAAGGGCATCATCCGCGGCTACCAGGCCATCGTCAACGAGGACGACCTGGACCTGGACCGCGTCCGCGCCGTGATCGAGGTCAAGATCACGCCCGAGCGGGAGGGGGGCTTCGACCGCATCGCCACCCGGATCAGCAAGTTCCCCGAGGTCGACTCGCTGTTCCTGATGTCGGGCTCCTACGACCTGCTCGCCTTCGTCAAGGGCGAGAACCTGAAGGACGTGGCGCTCTTCGTCAGCGAGAAACTCGCGACCATCGAGGGCGTCCTCTCCACCTCGACGCATTTCATGCTCAAGGTCTACAAGGACCAGGGCGTCCTCATGCATGCGGACCACAAGGATGAGCGGCTCCAGGTCTCCTGATCGCGTCGCGAGGCACATTCGGGGCCTCCCCCGTTCCGGAATCCGGGATTTCTTCGATATCGTGAGCGCCCGCGCCGGCGTCATCAGCCTCGGCATCGGCGAACCGGACTTCGTCACGCCCTGGAGGATTCGAGAGTCCTCGATCTACGCCCTGGACCGCGGCGCCACGACGTACACCTCGAACCGCGGACTGCCGGGCCTCAGGCGCGCCATCGCCGACTATATCGGCCGCGCCTTCGGCGTCCGCTACGACCCCGAGACCGAGATCCTCGTCACCGTGGGCGTCAGCGAGGCGCTGGACCTCGCCCTCAGGGCCGTGATCGAGCCCGGCGACGAGATCCTGTACCACGAACCGTGCTTCGTCAGCTACGCCCCGGAGATCGTCATGGCGCACGGCGTGCCCCGGGCCGTGCCGACATCGCCCGAGAACGGCTTCAGACTCACGGGCGCCCTGCTCAGGAAGCACGCCACGCCGCGGACCAAGGCGCTCCTCGTCAACTTCCCGACCAACCCGACCGGCGCGACGCTCACGGCCGCCGATGCGCGCGAGATCGCCGCGTTCGTCAAGGAACGCGACCTGCTCCTCATCACCGACGAAATCTACTCCGAGCTCACCTATGCGGGCGAGCGCGCGAGCATCGCCGCGGAGCCCGGCATGAAGGAGCGGACGATCTTCCTCCATGGCTTCTCCAAGGGCTGGGCCATGACCGGCTTCAGGCTGGGGTACGCCTGCGCGCCGCCCGACCTGAGCGAAGCCATGATGAAGATCCACCAGTACACCATGATGTGCGCGCCGATCCTGAGCCAGAAGGCCGCCATCGAAGCCTTGAAGAGCCCCTCCGACACCGAAGCGATGCGCGCCTCGTATGCGCAGCGCCGCAATTTCATCTGCGCCGAGCTCAACGCCATGAACCTCCCGTGCCCGACGCCGAACGGCGCGTTCTACGTCTTTCCCTACATCGGCGGCCGCGGCCTGAGCTCGAAGGATTTCGCGCTGCGGCTGCTCGATGAGCAGAACGTGGCCTGCATCCCCGGAAGCGCCTTCGGCCCCTCGGGCGAGGGCTTCCTGCGCTGCTCCTACGCCACGGACATCGAGGCGATCAAGGAAGCCACGCGCCGGATGGCCGCGTTCGTCCAGGAGCTCGGGAAACGCCGGCGCTGAATGCCGCACCCTCTTGTCCCCGGACGCCGGAGCGCGTATCATGTCGTCCGCGAAGGGCGCCGCCCGGCGCGGGCCCGCTCAACCCGCAGCAAAGGAGTTTGCGATGGCATCGAGAGGACTCGGCGTTTTCCCGCCGCTGGCCGCGGCGGCGTTGTTGGTTCTCCTCACTTCCTGCACACCCGGAGGCGATGCAATGGCCGTCAAGATCTCGCCCTACGGAACGGCTCCCGATGGAACCAAGTGCTCGTTGTACACCCTCGTGAACGCGCAAGGCGTCAAGGCGGTGCTCACCGACTTCGGCGCCATCCTCGTGGCGCTGGAGGTGCCCGACAGGAAAGGCGCCGCGGCGGACATCACCCTCGGCTACGACACGCTGGAGGGCTGGGTCAAGGACTCGTCCTATTTCGGCGCCACGGTGGGCCGCTGCGGCAACCGCATCGCGAAGGCCAAGTTCACCCTCGACGGCAAGGAGTACGTCCTGGCGGCCAACGATGGCGAGAATCACCTCCACGGCGGCGTCAAGGGCTTCAATAAAGTCGTGTGGAAGGCCAAGCCCGTGACCACGCCCGGCGCGCGCGGAGTGGAGTTTTCGTACCTGAGCAAGGACGGCGAGGAAGGCTACCCCGGCAACCTGGCCTGCACCGTGACGTACATGCTCACCGATGCGGGAGAGTTGTCGATCTCCTACGGCGCCACCACCGACAAGGCGACGCCCATCAACCTCACCCACCACAGCTACTTCAACTTGGCGGGCCAGGGCGCCGGCGACGTCCTGGGGCACGAGCTCATGCTGGCCGCGGACCGCTACACGCCCGTCGACGCGGGCCTGATCCCGACGGGCGAACTGGCGCCCGTCAAGGGCACGCCCATGGATTTCACGACGGCGACGGCGATCGGCGCCCGCATCGACCAGGTGCCGGGCGGTTACGACCACAACTACGTCCTGACGAGCGGCGGCGGGAAGCTCAGCCTGGCGGCGCGCGTCTACGAGCCGACGAGCGGCCGCGTCATGGAGATCTCGACGACCGAGCCCGGCATCCAGTTCTACTCCGGGAACTTCCTGAACGGCTCCGTTGTCGGGAAGGGCGGGAAGCGCTACCAGAAACACTACGGCTTCTGCCTGGAAACGCAGCATTTCCCGGACGCGCCCAACAAGCCCGCTTTCCCCTCGGTCATCCTGAGGCCGGGCGAGCGGTACACGCACGTCACCGTGCACAAGTTCTCGACGCGTTGACCCGGCCGACCCTCGGTCTTCGCAACGCCCCGAGGGAAAGCCGGCCCCGGACCGCACGGGCCGCCGCGACGCCGCCGGCATCGCCGCGCGGGAGGCGGAGTCCGCGCGGTCCTTTTTCTTGTCGGCGTCTCCGCGGAAGTTCCGGCCGGCGGCCGCTCAGCGCCCCGCGACGTGCAGAACCCGCGTATTCTTCCGCAGGAACCGCAACACCCCGTAGGCCATGACGCTGGCGCAGAGCGCCGCGATGCAGGGCACGTCGATGACGAGCGCGCGCGCCTGGACGCTGTCCCCCGCCACGTCCAAGCAGCAAAAAATCATCGCCGCGCCGAAGGCGGTCTGATACTCGCGCTTCAGGACCGTTCTGAAGGAAAAGGGCAGGGCGGGCGGACGCCAGCCCCGCAGGCGCGGCAGAAACGCCGGCGTCTTTTTCGTATACTCGATGTAGGCGGCGCCGAACTTCTCGCGCAGGAACTTCTCCTCGGCCAAAACGATGCACCCGTAATACGCCCAGAAGACGACGGTGTACAACGTGGGCAGCCACCACGAGTGGAAAAAGAGCGCCGGCCCGAGCCCCATGAGGAAGTTCCCGAGGTAGAGCGGGTTCCTGACGATCGAATACATGCCGGTGGTGTTGAGCTCGTCGGCGACTTGCCCCTTCGTGTTGCGCCCCGAGGTGCGCCGCGGCGTCGTGCCCGTCGTGGCCGCGCGAATCGCCAGCCCGGCCAGGCACACGAGCACGCAGCCGAGGGACCAGAGGCCATCGAGCACGCGGCTGCCGCCCAGGTAGGAGTACTGCGTGAACGCCAACGCGGCAAAGGGTACAAGCAGGAGCGGAAGCCAACTCCGCTGCTTGAACATCCACTCGCCCTGGGAGCAAAGCAACCCTCTGAGGGACATAAACGGAACTCGTTCCGACCTAAGCGCGGCATCCTCCGCCGCGGCTTTGCGCGGAATGATAGCACATTCCGGCGGGGCCTCAAGAAATATTCTCCCCGGTCGCGCCCGTCGACCGAAGGCCGAATGGGTGAAAATGTCTACATACGCGCCCCGTCAACGCCGTAATGGACGCGGCCGGCCGTCCCGGCTTACGATAAAGGATCAGGCCGGCGAGAGACGCCGGCTTCCGGTTGAGTCCGTGGATCCAAGGAGGTACTCATGTTCGTCCATGCCCGTCCTATCCGCCTGGCCGCGCTGGCCCTCGCCGTGCTCTTCGGCGCCGCCGACCTGGCCGCCGCCGCGTCGGCGCGTCCCGCACGCTTCACGCGCAAGTACAACGGTTCGTACGCGGGCGACCGCCTCACTCGCGTCGCCTTCCCCTTGGGGGGCATCGGCGCCGGCATGGTCTGTCTGGAGGGAACGGGCGCCCTGTCGCACCTCTCCGTCCGTCACGCGCCCGAAGTTTTCAACGAGCCTTGCGTTTTCGCGGCCCTAGCCGTCAAGGGCGCATCTCCCGTGGCACGGATCCTGGAGGGCCCCGTGCCCGCGTGGAAAATCTTCGGCAATCCGGGGACCGGCAACGGCGCCGCGGGGAAGAGCTACGGCCTGCCGCGCCTCGCCAATCCGTCCTTCACGGCCCGCTTTCCCTTCGGGCGCATCAAGTTCGCCGACCGGGCGCTTCCCGTGGGCGTCCAGATCGAGGGCTGGAGCCCGTTCATTCCGGGCGATGCCGACAACTCGAGCCTCCCCGCGGCGGCCCTGGAGTACCGCTTCACCAACAACGGCGGCGCTGATGCGGAATGCGTCTTCTCCTTCAACGCGCGCAACTTCATCGCCGCCGGCAAGGACAGCCACGGCATCCGCGCCGTGCCCGGCGGGTTCGTGCTCTGGGAGGAAGGCTCCGCCGACAAACCCGCCGACAAGACCGAGTTCAGCTTCACCGTCTCCGACGACCAGGCCAAGGTCAACTGCGTCTGGTTCCGCGGCGGGTGGTGGGACCCGCTCACGATGGCGTGGAACGATATCGCCGCCGGCGCGTGCTACGAGCGCGCGCCCATCGATCGGGGCGCGCCGGGAGCGACGATCTTCGTGCCCTTCACCCTCGGAGCCCACAAGACCAAGACGATCGAGGTCAGGCTCGCGTGGTACACGGGCGCAAGCGGCCTCAGGCTCGGCAAGGACCCGGAGACCGCTGAAGACGCGCCGAAAACCACGCACGTGCCTTGGTACGCCGGCAAGTTCGCGAACGTCGACGCCGTCGCCGACTACTGGCGCGCGAACTACCGCGAACTGCGCCGGAAGAGCCGGGCGTTCAGCGACACGTTTTACGACTCGAGCCTGCCGCCCGAGGTCATCGAAGCCGTTGCCGCCAACCTCACGATCCTCAAGTCCCCGACGGTGCTCCGCCAGGCCGACGGCCGGCTGTGGTGCTTCGAGGGCTGCTCGGACAGCCGGGGCTGCTGCTACGGATCCTGCACCCACGTGTGGAACTACGCCCAGGCGCTTCCGCACCTTTTCCCGGCGCTCGAGCGCACCCTGCGGGAGACCGAGTTCGAGGTCTCCCAAAACGCGGAGGGTCATCAGGTATTCCGGACCTCGCTCCCCATCAGGCCGACCGTGCACGATTTCCACGCCGCGGCCGACGGGCAGCTCGGCGGCATCATGAAGGTCCACCGCGAATGGCGCGTGAGCGGCGACAGCGCCTGGCTCGCGCGCCTGTGGCCCAAGGTCAAGGCGAGCCTGGACTATTGCCAACGAACGTGGGATCCCGACGAACTCGGCTTCCTCAGGGAGCCTCACCACAACACCTACGACATCGAGTTCTGGGGGCCGGACGGGATGTGCACGAGCTTCTACCTCGGCGCGCTCAAGGCCGCCGTCGCCATGGGCACGGCCCTCGGAGACGATGTGTCCCGCTATGCTTCGCTCCTCCGGAAGGGCGCGGCGTACATGGAGTCCGAGCTCTTCAACGGCGAGTACTTCATCCAAAAGATCGAATGGGAGAACCTCCGGGCCGGGAGCCCGCTCGACGTGCCCATGTTCCACGCCGGCTACTCGCCCGAGGCTCTGGAGCTGCTCAAGAAGGAGGGGCCCAAGTATCAGTACGGGGCGGGCTGTCTTTCGGACGGCGTCCTGGGGGCGTGGATCGCCGCCATGTGCGGCATCGATGCCTTCCTCGACGCCGGCAAGGTCGCGGCGCACCTGGACGCGGTCCACAGGCACAACCTGAAGCGCGACCTCGCGGCCCACGCCAACCCGCAGCGGCCGTCGTTCGCCTGCGGCGGCGAAGGGGGGCTGCTGCTTTGCACCTGGCCCAAGGGCGGAAAGCTCTCCCTGCCCTTCGTCTACAGCGACGAGGTCTGGACCGGCATCGAGTACCAAGTGGCGTCGCACTTGATGCTCATGGGCGCCGTCGAGAAGGGCCTGGACATCGTCCGGGTCTGCCGCGACCGGTACGACGGCCGCGTCCGCAACCCCTTCAACGAGTACGAGTGCGGGCACTGGTACGCGCGCGCGCTGGCGTCCTACGGCCTTCTCCAAGGCCTGACGGGCGCGCGCTACGATGCGGTGGATAAAATCTTCTATCTGGCGCCCTCGATCAAGGGCGACTTCCACTCGTTCTTCGCCTGCGCCACGGGCTACGGCACCGTCGGCGTCAAGGACGGCAAGCCCTTCCTGCGGGTCAAGTCCGGCGTCATCGACGTCAAGGAGATGCGGTACGCGCCGAAGGCGTGAGGATCCGCGCGCCGAAAGCGGGGGAGGGGGCGCCGCGCGGGAGGCCGCGGCGCCCCCTTGCTCCCGAAAGCCGCGGGCCGTAGCATCTCCTTCGCCAAACCGCGCGGGGCGGTTTCGGCAAGCCATCAACTTTTTTGCGCGGGAGGAATCGTCATGGCGTTGGCGCGTTTTCTGATGCTGGGCTGCGCGGTCGCGCTCGCGGGCTGTGCGGCGGTGTGCCCTGCCGGGCGCGAAGCTTCCTTTGCCGGGCTCGATCTGGGCATGGGCAACCTGTACCGCACCTCGAAGGCCGAGACGCGCTCGATCTGCCCGGAGAACTTCACCGGCGAGAAGGGCATGGCCGGCATGGCCGTCGAGGGCACGGGCCAGAACGCCGCCCGCGAACTCGGCCGAACCTGGAAAGTCTCCCCCTCCGTGGTCATCAAGGCGGGAACGACCTTCACGCTGGCCGAGATCGCGGGGCCGGGCTGCATCCAGCAGATCTGGATGACGCCCACGGGCAACTGGCGCGCCTCGATCGTCCGCTTCTTTTGGGATGACGAGCCCGACCCCTCCATCGAATGCCCGGTGGGCGATTTCTTCGCCTGCGGCTGGGGCAAGTACTGCCAGATCAACTCCCTGGCGGTGTGCGTCAACCCCGGGAGCGCCTTCAACTGCTACTGGCAGATGCCCTTCAGGAAGAAGGCGCGCATCACCATGGAGAACATCGACGCCAAGGACATGGTCCTGTACTACCAGATCAACTACGTCCTGACCGAAATTCCACAAGACGCCGCCTATCTGCACGCCCAGTTCCGCCGCGAGGATCCCCTGGCGCAGAAAGGCACCTACACCATCGTCGACGGCATCGAGGGCAAGGGCCAGTACGTGGGCACCTACATGGCCTGGGAGGTCCACAGCCCGGGTTGGTGGGGCGAGGGTGAAATCAAGTTCTTCATGGACGGCGACAAGGAGTTCCCCACGATCTGCGGGACGGGCACCGAAGACTATTTCTGCGGGTCGTACAACTTCGAGAACCGGGAGACCAAGCGCTACCAGCAATTCTCGACGCCCTACGCCGGCCTCCCGCAGGTTCTGCCGCCCGACAAGATCTACGAGGTCGGGCAGCGCTTCGGCCTGTACCGCTGGCACGTTCTCGATCCCATCAGGTTCAAGCAGGACCTCAAGGTGACGATCCAGGCCCTCGGCTGGCAGTCAGGCGGCCGCTACCTGCCGCTGGAAGACGACATTTCCTCGGTCGCCTTCTGGTACCAGACCGAGCCCCACAAGAAGTTCCCGCCCCTGCCGGGAAGGGACGCGTTGAAGATCGACTGAGCGGCGGTTCCGGTCGGGGCGATCGCGCTCTATCCGCCGGCGGTTCCGTTGGCGGCCGCCGGCGGATAGAGCGCCGCGGCGTTCTCGAGCGGCCCCGCGGGAATCAGAGCCCTAGGGCAGGCACTCAAGGTCGTCGGGCGTCGGATCAGGCCCCGCGTCGGGGAAGGGCGGCGGCGGGGGCGGCCCCCCCGTAAAGAGATAGCCCAGCAGGTAGACCGAGTCGGCCACATCGATCTTGCCGCTGTCGTTCACGTCCAAGCGGTCGACGCAGGGCGGCGACGCCGCGCCGCGGAAGAGATAAGCGAGAATCGCCACGGCATCCGAGAGGTCGACGCGCCCGTCCTCGTTGGCATCGCCGCGCACGAAGCCGGTCGCGCTCAGCGCCGCCGTGGTGAGGGCCATCACGTTGCAGAGCGTGTTGTTCGCCGAGTACCAGCTCCGCGCTCCGCCGGGATCGAGCTCGAGCCGCACCGCCGTCCGCCGCGGGTCGAGCTCCACGTGCCAAATGAAAAGCCCCGGATCGCGCGAGTACTGCATGTTGTCGCCGCAGACGCGGTCCATGTCGTCGATCGCCGCCGTCAAGCCGTCGCGCAGCGCGCCGCCCACGCCATCCGCCGGGCGGTCGTTGTACCAATCATCCGAACGAAGGATCGCCGCTTCCACGCCGCCGTCCTCGTAGCGCACGTCGAGGTGGATGTCGGCATCGCCGTTGCCGCAGCCCGCCAGGAAGTCGAGCCCCAGGTAGCGGCCGGGCGGCAGTTCGATGGACACGGGAGGGGAATGCATGCCCAACTGAATCGAGTTGAGGTCGTTGTAGTCGCCCAGGAGGAACCCGCCCACCTGTCCGTCGGGCGGCAACCCCACGCCGTCCTGGTACCCATCCTCGATCAGGGAGCAGTCGCCGGCATCGAAGGGGCTGTTGGAGCGGTCGCCGGCATTGACCACCACATCGTGGGTGAAATACGGCCCAAGATCCACCGGAGCGGCGATGTAGCCCAGGTCGGCCAGCGTGAAGGCCGTCGGCGCCGACCAGCCGGAGACACCCGCATTGGTGCCGCTGTAGGCCACGCGCCAGCGGTACACCGCCGGGGCCTCGAAGGTCGACTGCGAGACGACGAGGCTCTCGAGCGCCGTCGCCGACACGACGTCGACGACGGCGCGCTCCCACGGGTCGCCGTCGCGCACGATCTGCCAATGGCTTGACGCGTGCAGCACATCAGGCTCTTCGTGCGCGAAGGGCGAGGCGCGGAGAGTGAAGGGAAGCTGCGGGACGACGGTCCCGTCCGCGGGGGTCAGGTTTGCGGGCGCCGCCGGCGGCACGCCCGGGAAGTAGGTCTGAAGCAGCCACATCCGGCGATTCGTGATGAAGCTCTTCACGTCAACGATGGCGTTGCGCCAGTTGCCGCCCCATTTCTGGTTGTCCAGGTCCGCGGTCGCCTCCGCGAGCGCGGCGAGTTCATCGATGCGGGGCCACCAGCGCGCCTCTAGAAACCTGGTCTGGAGCGCGCTTTTGAGGCGGCGCATGTACTCCTCGCGGAAAGCGGTCACGGCCAGGAATCGATCCATGACCCGGTTCCAGCCGGTGATGCCGGGATCGGCCTGCCGGCCCAGATAGGGGCTCAGCGTATAGTACGTAAAGCTGCCGTCCCAGTGGTCGCCGAGAACCCGGTCCACATCCCACGGCGCCATCTCCCAAAGCCCCGAGCCTTCGACGTCGAGCAGCATGTAGTGGTTCTTGTTGAACTGATCCCAGTTCTGCATGCAGGCGTTGGCCGTCATGTACCCGTAGAAAGTCTCCAGGTTCACCCGCTCCTCGAAGTAGGCCTGGATCGCGGCCTCGGGGGCCCGGAAGAGCGCGTTCACATCCCTGGTCATGCCGATGAAGTCATCCCACGGCTCGTCCTTGCGAGTCTCCTTGTCGTAGTGCTCGAGGTACGCCGCGGCGGAGGACGCGTAACGTTCGTCGCCTTGGTTGCTCCGGCTGAAGGACTTGTAGACGGCGGCATCGTCGCGGCCCATTCTCCGGACCCAGCGCGACCCGGCATGCTCCACCGCCGTGAAGAGCCCGAGAAACGGGCTAAGCGCGCCGGTGTCCCGGGTGAACTGGACGCGGACCAGCTCGGTCTCCAGCCACAGCGCGCCCAGATCCTCGAACATCTCGTAAGCGAGCTTCTCGCGGATCAGCGCGGGATCGAACACCTCCGCGTTCAGGTTGAGGCGCTTGCGGCCTCGGAAGAGCCGGTCGCCGTTGAAGACGAGCTTCCACGATTTCTTGTTCGCGTAGCGCGCGCGCGCGCCGCGGTAGCGCACCCCGATGCGGTCGTACACCTTGCCGGTGTCCGAGACGAAGGCCGCCGGTTCAAGATCGTCGGTGAAAACGTGGGACTGGAGGGCGGTATAGGCCTGCGGCGTCATCACGAGCCACCAGACGCCGAGGGACGAGGAGATCGGCTCGGCCACGAAATAGGCGCGGTTGGGCGTCGCCGCCTCGGCCTCGGGAAACCGCGCCGCCCGGCTTTCCACATCCTCGGCGGTGAAGAAATACCTGACCAGCGTCATCGCCTGGCGGCCGCTGAGCCGGCAGGTCCAAATATCGTCGCCGGCGACCGCGTCGGGGGCGACGCCGTCGTCGCGCATGGCAACCTGACCCGTCACGGCGGCATTGTCGTTCCGCCCGAGGAATTCGTAATTGAGCGTCACCCCGCGGAGGGGAGCAATGTGGTTGACGCGCACCTGCACTTCGACCGTCTCCCTCGGCGCCGGCTGCTCGGGAAAGTGGCGCGCACCGGCCATGCTCACGGGACGCTTGAGGCCCGCCACCGAGTTTTGCCGCCCGGGCGTCGGTCCTCCCACGCTCGCCCGCCAGCTATAGGGATCGTCCGTGTCGAGATCGGCGGCGATCAACTCCAGGCTTGCGCCGCCGCCGTCGGCCTCGGGCGGCCACGGCGGCTCGTCCAGGTAGTCGATGTCCTGAACCGCCGCGCCGCCCGCGTCCACCAGCGTGATCCTCTCGCCGGAATTGCTGAGCCCTCTGGCGTAAACGCCCGCCGGGGGAATCCCCGCGCCGTAGGCGGCGGCAAACGCGGCGGCATCCCGGCAAAGGACGAGATATCCCTGCGCCTCGAGGATCGTCCCCTCGGCGAACACGTACTCGATGCCCCGCGTGAACCGCCAGCCCGAGAGGTCCGCCGCGCGGTTCTCGGCGTTGAAGAGCTCGATGAACTCCGCCGCGCCCTCCGCGTCCGTCGGGTGGTACATGATCTCGTTGATGACGACGCGCGGCGCGGCGGCGAACACCGCGCCGCACGCCGTCGCGAGCAAGAACGCGAGGATACGCATTACATGCAATCTCAAGTCCTCGATTTCACGCTAATCGGCCTATCCTCCACACGGCGGGTAAACACAGGGCGGCAATGGGTCGGATGACGGATCCTCCCCGCACGCCGCGAAGGGCGGGGGAAGCGGCCCCGACGAGGCGAAGAGATGCGCCAGGATTCGGATCGAATCGGCGATGTCGAGCTTGCCGTCATCGTTGGCATCCGCCGCATCCGGACACAGGGGCATGGGCTTGCCGGAGAAAAGATGCCCGAGGAGCGCCACCGCGTCGGCAATGTCGAGCTTGCCGTCGACGTTCACGTCGCCGCGCTTGAAGAGCTCGGCCGTGCCGCCTTCCACGGTGATCGTGAACTCCTTCGTCTGGGGACCCGTGCACAGATCGCCGTCATCGACGGTGAGCCGGAAGAGGTACTCGCCCCGCTCGGCGCCGAAGGTGATCTTCGTCCTCGCCGCGTGCGCCGCTTCGATGGCGACGCCTCCGCTCTCGAGCCAGAAACCGAACAGGTTGAAGCGCGTGACCGCCGAATCGAATCGGCTGAGCGCATCCGTGGGACGCAGCGTGATCGACTTGACCGGCGCGCCTTCGAGTTCGATCGCTCCGCGGAAGATCGCCGGGTCGTTGGAGTCCTCAAGGGTACAGGCCGAGGTGGCGCGATCCAGCCCGTTTATGACCGGCGTCAGGTGTTCCACCCGCAGCGTTCCGTCCGCGGCGTCATCAAACCAGTCATCGGAGTAGATGATCCCATCGGAGACCGAGCCGTCCGCGTAGCCGATTTCGACGAAAATGTCGGAATCCCCGTTGCCGTTCGTCACCAAATAGACGAGCTTCGTGCCCTCGAGCGGGGTGTCGAGCTCGATCACGACCTCGGGACTCGCGTTGTGGAGCTGAATAATGTTGAGGCCATCGTAGGGGCCGAGTTGGTACGGTCCGATCAGCCCGTCGGCGGGAAGCCCCTGGACATGGGGCTGATCTTCGTTGACGCCGTCGAAGCCTTCCACGAGGAACTCCATGCCGCCCTGATCGATGCCGCTCTCGGCGCAATTGCCGCCCGGCTCGAAAACGCCATCGGCGTTGAAGTAATCCGAAAGGTCGACACGGATGAGCGGCCCCGTGACGTACTCCCAAGAGAAAGCGATCGGCGACGGCCCGTCGTCGGGATCGACGGTGGCCGACGCATCGGCGGTCACCTGCCCGCGCGGGGGGACGGCCGTGGCGCTGAGCGTCAGGCTGATCTCCGGAGGAAGGTTCGGACACCGCGTCGTCAGCGTGATCCGCGCCTCGACGGTGTCGGCTCCATCGCTGACGCGGCAGGTGAAAACGTACGTGCCCACAATATCGAGCAGAACGACCACCTCGGGCTCCGTCACGGGGAGAGCCGGCACGAACACGACGACCGCCCCTTCGGGGGCGCTGGTCAAGGCCCAGGAGTAACTCAGGGGCATGGGGCCATGGTCGGCGTCCGTGGCCGTGCACGTCAGGGTCACTTCCAGCAGCCCCACGCCCACGACGAGCTCGTCCGGATCGGACGGATCCGAGGTCACCACCGCCTCGGGCACCGTGTTGCGAGCCTTGTCCAGGTTGATCGCGAAGATGTTCATCGCCGTCGGCGAGGCTTGGTTCGGCCGCTCAAACCACGTGCCGGGATCCCCCGGCCTAAGCTCGATCGACTGCAAGTCGCGCGTGGGGTCGAGTTCCATCGTGTGGGCGAAGAGCCCGGGGTCGTTCGAATCCTCGAAAGTGGACGGGAACCAGAACCGGTCCCAGCCGTTGGCGACCGTGGCAAGCTGGGGACGCAGCGTGCCGCCGGCGCCCTGACTCGGAAAGTCATCGAACCAGTCATCGGCCATGAGGAGCGCGTCGACCGGGCGACCGGTGGCATAGTGGAACGTGATCGGAATGTTGCAGTCGCCGTCGCCGGCGGACACGAGAAAGCGGACCTGGCCGTACCTGCCCGCCGGAACGGGGATATCGATCGGGGTGCCGATGTTGTCCGTCGAGATGTTGATGGCGTTGAGGCCGTCCAACGGCCCGAGCTGATAGTCCGCGATGACGCCATCCTCGGGAGGACCGTTCGCCGCGGGATTGTACTGGTGGCCGTCCCATCCCTCGGCCACAAGGGCGTATCCGACTCCAAGGTTGGAGTCCAGCCCGTCGAAGTCTCCGCTGGTTCCCACAAGCGGTTCGCCGGGCGCAAGCACCGTATCGCGGTCGAACACCGCCGAAAGATCGACCTGAACCACCGCCGCGGACAAGACCCCCGCGAAGGCGCAGCAGACCAAAGACACCCGTTTCATGACCACGCTCCTTTCTTGACCGGGGGCCAGAAACGCCCGGCGCGCCGCGCGCAACGAGATCGACGCACGTACGCCGTCCTCGGCGGCGCGGCCGCGGCTCCCGCCCTTGTCACCCCGGTGTTCCCACCCTCGAGCTTGTCGCACGGCCCTCCTCGCAACGGAGCACATCGCGCCAGGCTCAGTGCCGCACAATACAATTCGCCGACGAAACGATGCCGCCCCCCTGCCCTCTCGAGGCGAAAATGTCCGTCGCGTCAGCCCATGGCATCCATTATACACCCGCGCCGCGGCCGAATACATGCCTCGGCGGCGGCCGGAGCGGCCGGCGGCTTGCGACACCGGCCGGAGCCTTCTCGACGCTTGCCGAGGGACGCCGTTACTTCGCCGGGGTGAAATCGATGGATTTCAGGTTGACCGGCTGCCACCCCTCGACCACCGGTTTCACCGCCAGGGTGGTCTTGCCCGCCGCGCCGATCCCGAGCGTCCCCACCGGGACGGCGGTGAACCTCCCGTAGTCGCCGGTCGCGGGCACGGGCACCTTTATTTCTCGATCGCCGAGAATGATCGTGAGGGCGCTCTTCTGGACGGCCGCAACTTGCATCGACACCTTGAAGACGCCGGGCGCCGTCACCATGAAATCCCAGGAGGCCCACTCTCGGGGATCCAGCCAGTAACCGATGTTGTCGCGCTCGGGGCCCGACTCGTACTTCAGGCCGCTTCCGTGAAGCGTCGCCTCGCAGGCCGGCAGCGCGATGGCGCCGTCCGCCTTCTGGGTGAGCCAGAGGGGCTCGACCTCGACGGCGCCGCGGATTTCGAGGACGACGGTGGTCGAGATCGCATCCGGCGCCTCCGGGGGCGTTTCGATGACGACGCCGTCGGGCGCCGCCGACGCCCGCAGCGTCTTGCGCGACGGATCGGCGAGCAGGTACGCCGCGTCCACGGCGTTTTTCAGGCCGGGGACGAGGAGTATGCCGTCGGCGGGCCAGTCGAACACGTGCAGGTAGAGCGTCGCGCCGCCCGGGGAGAGCTTCTTCGTGCACCGGCCCCACGGCAGCTTCTTGAAGGGGCTTGCGGAAGTGGCGTAAATGGCCTCGCCGTTGATCTTCATCCAGGCGCCGACGGCCTTCAGGCGCTCGATCGAGGGCGCGGGGATCAACCCCTCCGCAGTGGGCCCGACATTGAGCAGGTAGTTGCCGCCCTTGGAAACGATGTCGATGAGGTTCCGCACGAGCGTTTCCGTGCTTTTCCAGTTGTGGTCGTGGAGCTTGTAGCCCCAGGTGTCGTTCATCGTCATGCAGGTCTCCCAGTCGCGGTCGCCGTAGCCGGTGGCCGGGATGTGCTGCTCGGGCGTTTCCGTGTCGCCGGGGTAGATGCCCAGGCGGTTGTTGTGAATGATCCCGGGCTGGAGCCTGAGAAGGGGAACGAGCAGGTCGGCGCGCTCCTTGGTCATGTCGCACGGCGTGTCCCACCAGAGAATCGCGAGCGGGCCGTAGTTGGTGAGGATTTCCTTGACCTGCGGCACGGCGACATCGCGCAGGTAGTCGTCCATGCTGCCGTCCTGGGCCGAGTCCCAATGGCCGCCGTAGGCGGCGCCGCCGGGGTTGTTCCAATCCTGGGCCTGCGAGTAATAGAACCCGAGCCGCAGGCCGTGTTTGCGGCAGGCCTCGGCCAGCGGCTTCAACAGGTCTTGCCCGTACGGCGAGGCGTCGACGACGTTCCACGCCGATGCCTTGGACTTGAAAAGGGCGAAGCCGTCGTGGTGCTTCGAGGTGATCACGATGTACTTCATGCCCGCCTCCTTCGCCAGGCGCACCCACGCATCGGCGTCGTATTTGACGGGATTGAAGCTCTTCGCGAACGCGCGGTACTCCGCCACGGGGATCCTGCCGTCGTACATGATCCACTCGCCGGCGCCGTTGATCTTCCGGTCCTTGTAGACCCCCGCGGGCACCGCATAGACGCCCCAGTGGATGAAGAGCCCGAAGCGCGCCTCGCGCCACCAAGCCATGCGCGCGTCGCGCTGTTCCTTGGTTTCCCCCGCGTAGGGATCCGGGCCCGGTTCGGCGGCCCCCAAGGCGGCCAAGGTCGCCCAACCCGCAAGCGCGCAAGCGGCGCCTGCCATCGTGAAACGGTTGCGCATGGGAAGCTCCTTTCTCGCTCGGCGGGAAATCCGGCCCTCCTTCGGAATCACGACCGCTTCCGCCATTCTACTCGCGCGCAAGGCGGCCGGGCAAGGGAACGGCTCACCACCCGAGCGCCGCGAGCAGCGCGTGCGCCGCCGCCGCGTATGCGAGCGTGACCGCGGCGCAGGGAAGCAGCATGCGAAGCACGCCGCGCAGGGAAGCCCCGAAGTACTGGTTCGTCACCAACAGGCACAGGTGCACCGGCGAATACATCATGCCGATGTAGCCGAACCCGTAGGCGAGAACCAAGGTGGCCAGCGGCGTGAGCCCCGAGCCGGGGACGTGCATGATGCCCACGACCAGCGGAAACGACACCCCCGTGAACCCGAAAGCCACGCCCGTGACCAGCCCCGCGAGGCACGGCAAGCCGGCCACGGCGATCTGGACCGGCACGCCGCTCGCCTTGAACTCGTCGGACGCCAAGGGCAGGAGGCCGGAACGATCCAGCATGAACTTGAAGACGAGCACTCCCGCGAGCGTGAGCTGAATCGCGAGCGCCTTGCGGGTGAGGACCGCCTTCAGAGGGCGCAGCTTCCCGCGCCGCAGCTCATCGGCGTAGATGATCGCGAGCGCCGCGGCAAGCCCCAGGAGCAGCGCCCCGAGGCGGTGCACCTCGGACGCCGCGGCGGGAAACAACGCCTCCAGGACATACTGGCAGGGAAAGAGCGCCGCGACGAGGACGATGATCGGCGACAGCAGGAAGAGCGCGCGCCGATTGGAGCCGCGGTCCCCCGGCGCGGCTTGCCCGGCCCCGCGCCTGACGCGCCGCCGGATGAGCACGAGGTAGCCGATGCCGAGGGCGACCGGCGTGAAGAGGATTTGGGCGGCGATGAAACGCCAGGCTTCCAGCCGGAACACCGACATGGCGACGATCACGCCGGGATACAGCGGCCACCAGTACTCCCACAGGTGCCGGAACCAGTAGTTCACGCTCGCCTTCCATTCCGGGCCGCCGCCGAAGCGCGCGGCGGCCTGCTCGACGAAGGGCGCGGAAAACACCGCGCCGGCCGGCATGGGAATGAGTCCGATGACCGCCGGCGGGGCGATGAGCGCCGCCGCCTCGCCGTACCGGCCGCCCCACCGGCGCGCCGCGCCGATGACGGCCTCGGCGTTGTCGCCCTCGCTCATGAAACGACCCAGCTCGATGATGAGCGCCGTCATGACGAGGAACAGCCACAAATCCGCCTGGAGGAACGCGGCCCCCAAGTTGCCCGCGACGCCCCGCGCCTCCGCGGTCCCCCACGGCGGAATCCCCGCCCAAAGCTCCAGGCCCACGCCGCCGGCCGCCAGCGCCAAGCCCAGCGGCACGCGCACCCGCGCCAGGAACAGCATGCCCGCGAAGACGGTGAGGATCTTGAAGACGGCGGGCATCGCGGCCGGCCTGCGGGCTATGCCCCGCAGTACGCCAGGAACCCGATCCGGTCCAGCGCCCGCGCCAGCTCGGCGTGCTGCGCCGGCGAAACGTCCCTGAGCGGCGCCCGCACGGGGCCCAGATCGAGGCCGCGCAGGCGCATGATCGCCTTGGCGGCGGCGAAGAACGAACAGCGCGCGCGCTGCATCACGGCCACCGCCTCCATGGCCAGGAACTGAAGCCGCCGCGCCTCGGCGAGGTCGCCTTCGTCGAACGCCGCGATGAGCTTGAGGTAGAGCGGCGCCGCAAAGTTGTACGTGCTCCCCACCGCGCCGCGCGCTCCGAGCGCCAGGGCGCACAGCAGGATCTCGTCGCGGCCGAAGAGCACGTCGAAACGGCCGTCTTCCAGGCGCCGGCAGCGTTCGAAGTCCATCAGATCCTCGTCCGTGAACTTCAGGCCGGCGAGAGTGGGAATGCGGTCCGCCGCCGCGCCGAGGAATTGGACCATCGGAAAGGCGACTCCCGTCAGGCTCGGGATATGGTAGTAGTAGAAGGGCTTGGTCGGCGCACCCGCCGCCACCCGCGCGCAGAACTCGACGAGGGTATCGATGCCGTCCGGCTTGAAGAAAGACGGCGCCATGGCTCCCACGGCGTGCGCGCCGATCTTCTCGGCGTGCTGGGCGAGATGCACGCTCGTTTCGATGCTGTTGTGGCCCACGTGCACGATCACGGCGAAGCCGGGCGGCGCGGTCTCGACCCAGGCTTGAGCGATGGCTTTGCGCTCGCCGGTCGTGAGTGAGAGGCTCTCGCCGGTGGTGCCGCAGACGAAAGCGCCCTTGACGCCGTCGCGCGCCAGCATCGCGACCTGCGCCGGGATCTTGTCGAGATCCGGGCTGCCGTCGGGGCCGAGCGCGGTCAGCGGCGCGGCGATGAGCCCTTCAATGTGCGCGGTCATGAGCCTTCGGTTTCTCCCCTGCAGGCGGCCTGCGCGGCCGCGGCGCTACGGGACGAATACTTGCTCGAGCACGGCGCCGGCCGACTGCTCGGGCGCCGCGCTTCTGAACTCCTTGCGCAGAAGCCGGCCCTCGTGGTCGAAGACGAGGGCGATGACGTCGGTTCCCGCCTCGCTTCCCCGATAATTATAGCTGGCCATGCCGCCGTAGGTCATGAAAAAAAGCGGCTTCACCAGCAAGTGCGTTTTTCTGTCGTACACGTAATAATACTCCAGCGCTTCCTCGGCCGGCGCGCGGCGAAGCCGGTGCGGCGCCCCGAGCGCCGCAAGCGCGTCGCCGAGATCCGAAGATCCGGGGACGAGCCCCGCGAGCTCCTCGGCCCGGACCGGCGTGCCGCAGCGGGTGATGTCGACGCGGATGCCCACGGGGCTCCGGTAGGCCAGCGAGCGATTGACGCCGTGGTCGTAGAGGCTGAAGAAGCTGACGCAGCCCGTCGACGCCGGCAGGAGACCGACGAGCGCGATGCGCAGGAGCGCGGCGGAGCAGCCGGCGGACACGGTTAGGATCCAAACGGGCTGTAGCTCGCCTGCTCGGCGTCGAGCGACGCGCCCACGTTGGTCACACGACCGGCTTCGTCGAAGAAAACGAAGAGATCGTCGTGCTTCGTGTCGTGGGAAACCAGGCTGAACACGATCACGGTGAAGCCGGATGTTTTGGTCACCGTGTGGCGGTAGTGGTAGGCGCGGACGAACAGCTCCTCGCCGCCCGTCACGTACGTGTTGATGATGCCGGCGCCGATGCCGGCATCCAGCGGCGCCGTGACTCCGTTGGACCAGATGATTTCGTTGGGCGATCCCAGCAGCCGCGCCACGTCGGCGATCATCGTCTCGCCGGGTTTGATCTCCGCGATCGCCGCGCGGCTAAGCGGCACGCGCGTGCGGTCCTTCTGGAGAAAACAGCCCGAGCCGCCCGCGAGGGCGGCGGCGCAGACAATCAGGGTGATCCGTCGCATCTGAACGCCTCTCGAAGCGGTGGTCGGGGCCGCTTCCGCCGCGCGGCGGCCGCGGCCCGCGATGTTCTTCGACATATCCGTTATCGGCACGAGTCCATCATATCCTGGAGCCGGCGCCGCCGTAACAAAGGGTGTCACCTCGCCCCGCCGTGGCGCTTGACAGCCCGCGGACCGCCTGCCAAAGTTATAAGCGCGGCGCCGAACGCCATGGAGGACTAATGTCGCTCTCAGTCATCATGTTCAACGGCTCGCCCCGACCGAACGGCAACACAGCCCTGTGTCTGCGGCGCATTCAGGAACGCCTCGAACGCGCGGCCATTGCCGCCGAAATCGTGCCGCTGGCGGAGTTGCGCGTCGAACCCTGCACCGGCTGCGGCGGCTGCCGCGGGAAGCGCCGCTGCGTTCAGGAGGATGACCTGAACGGTCTGCTGGCGAAGATGCTGGCCGCCGGCGGCATCATCATCGGTTCACCCACGTGGTTCGGATCGGTCACGTCCTGGGTCAAGAACCTCATCGACCGCGCCGGGTTCGTGGCGCGCATGAACGACCATCTCTTCAAGCACAAGGCCGGCACGCCGGTCATCGCGGCCCGGCGCGGCGGCGCGGTTCAGGTCTACAACCAGATCATGTCGTTCTTCGCCATCAACCACTTCTTCATGGTGGGCAGCTCCTACTGGAATTTCGCCTTCGGCCTGCACCCGGGCGAGGCCGCCGGCGATGCCGAGGGCATGCAGACCATGGACGACATCGCCGACAACATGGCGTTCCTTCTCCGGGCCCTCGAGAGCGCGCCGCGCATCTAGGGCGCCTTCACCCGCGATCGCCCGCCGCGCCGCCGCCGGGAGCGGGCGCGCCGTCCCCGCCCTCCTTGGGCGCCGCTTTCGCGCCCCACCGCCTGAACCAGGCCGGCACCCGTTTCTTCGCCCACCAGGTGCCGGCCAGGATCAGGACCAGGGTGAACGCCGCGATCCAGTAGAACTCCGCGGAGGGCTTCTGGAGGAGCTTGCCCCAGGCGGCGTACATGAGCGACATGGGGATCATGCCGAGGAAGGTGGCCAAGAGGTAGCTCCCCGTGCGCAGGTTGAGGGCGCCCGCCAGCAGATTGGTGATGGCGAAATTGGAGAACGGGAAGGCGCGCAGAAGAAAGATCACGATGAATTCCTTGTCGGGCGGGACGTTCAGGCGCGCGAACCGCGGGCGGCGCCGGAGGCGGGCGGCGGCGGGCGCCAGCAGCGTTCGCGCGAGCCAGAAGTTGAGCCAGGCGCCCAGCGTGGAGGCGACGGTCGAAAGCGCCGTCCCCGCGAGAATGCCGTACAGGAGCCCCGCGACGAAGGCGATGGGCCATCTGGGCAGGAAGATAAGCGGCGTGAACAGGCCCGCGGCGAGGATCACCACGGGGCCCCAAACGCCGAGCTCCTCGGCGAGGGCTTGCACCCTCTCCTTGGAACAGTACTCGCCGAGAGGGGTCAGGAACGCCGCGGCAAGCAGCGCCGCCGCGATAACCGCGAACAGAATGACGGGCCCGAGGCCGCGCCCCTTGCCCTCCGGGCCGTTTCGTTCTCCGCCCGCGCCTTCGGCCACCCGTCACGCCTCCCGTCTTTCACCGCCGCCCGCGCCGGCGCGCGCCGCCCGCACGGCGTCCAGCGAGTACAGCGCCAGCGCGATCCAGATCATGACGATCGCGACCCGGTGCCGCGCCGCGAACTCCTCCTTGTACGCGAACACTCCCAGCAGAAACATCCCGGTGGGCGTCAGGTATTGGATGAACCCCACCGTCGTGAGCCTGATCCTGCGCGCTCCGAAGGCGAAGGTCAAGAGCGGGATCGCCGTGACGACGCCGGTTCCGGCGAGCAACGCCGGCACGGACGCGGAAGCGCGCTCGGGCGCCGCCCACGGCGCGGCGCCCAACCAAGCCAAGTACGTCAGGGCCGGCGCGAGCAGCACCGCCGCCTCCAGAAAGAGGCCAGGCAGCGCCTCGTAGCACGCCGTCTTGCGGACCAAGCTGTAGAACGCGAAGGTCAGGGCCAGGACGAGGGCGATGAACGGAAATCGGCCGCCCCCCGCGGTGAGGTACGCGACGCCCGCGGCGGCGAGCACGATCGCCGCGAGCTGCCAGGGCCGGAAGCGTTCCTTCAGAAACAGGCCGCCAAGCACAACGTTGACCAGAGGATTGATGTAATACCCGAGGCTGCACTCGAACACGCGGTCGCTGTTGACCGCCGTGATGAACGTGAACCAGTTGGCGCCCAGAAGCAGTCCCGCGCCGACGAAGGCCGCGACGGCGCGGCGCGATCTGCACGCGGCGGCGACCTCGCCGAAGCGCCGCGTCGCGCCCAGCGCGGCCGCGGCGAACAGCGTCGTCCAGAGGATGCGATGCGCCAGAATCTCGGCCGGCGGGATCACCGCGATGGCTTTCCAGTAGACCGGCAGGAGCCCCCACGCGACGAAGGCGAACACCGCCGCGGCGACGCCGATTCTGACCTGGCCGTGAGCGGGGGGCACGGAAATCGCCTCGCCCTCAACGCGCGGCCGAGCCCGGGCACCGCCGCCCGCGGGCGCCGCGACCGCCGCAGAGACTGAAGGGCCGGCAGGCGGGCGCGCCGTCGCGCCCGCAGAGTGCATCATAACGAACCGCCGGGACGATCGCAAAGGCCGGGCGTCGGCCCCCTGGATTGCGCCGCCGGAATTGGCTACAGTTGAGGCCGGACGATGCGCCGCGGGGCCGCATCGCCTGGAAAAGCGAGGACCGTCATGACCATCAGACTATGCTGCGCCGTCTTCGCCGCGTCGCTCCTGTGCTCGTGCGCCGCCCCGAGCCGCATCGAGCAGCCCGGGCGCGACGCGGTGCTCGCCGCCAAGCAGCGGATCGACCGCATCCTCGCCAAGAACGTCGTGCCGTTCTGGTTTCCCGGCGTCCTCGACACCGAACACGGGGGCTACAAGCTCAATCACGCCGTAACGGGCGCCTACCTGGGCCCGGCCGACAAGCACCTCGTCACGCAGGCCCGCACGGTGTGGTTCTTCGCGCGCCTCTCGCGGTCGGCCTACGGCACGAAGGCGCACCTCGATGCCGCGACGCACGGCTACAAGTTCCTCCGCGACCGCATGTGGGACGATGAATTCGGCGGCTTCTACTGGGCGGTGGACGCCACCGGCGCGCACGCGCGCCTGACGGACAAGCATCTTTACGGCCAGAGTTTCGGGCTGTACGCCCTTTCGGAATACTACCTCGCCTCCAAGGACCCCGAGGCCAAGGCCCTGGCCGCGAAGCTCGCGGAGCTCATCGAGACTCACGCCTACGACCACACGTTCGGCGGCTACCTGGAGACCTTCGCGCCGGATTGGACGCCCCGGACCAGCGGCCCCAACTACCTGGGCGTCGCGACCGGCCTCAAGCTCATGAACACGCACCTCCACCTCCTGGAGGCGCTGACGGCGTACTACGCCGCCACCAAGGACCCCCTGGCGCGCGAGCGCCTCCAGGAGCTCGTCCTGATCCAGAGCTCCACCGTCGTCCGCGACGGGCTCGGCGCGTGCACCGACAAGTTCGAGCGCGACTGGCTGCCGCTCACGGGGCCTGAGTACGACCGCGTGTCCTACGGGCACGACATTGAGAACGTATGGCTGCTCATCGCCGCGCGCAACGCGCTCGAACTCTCCAACGCGCCCCTGATGCGGGTCTACGGCGCGCTTTTCACCTACGCGCATGCCTACGGCTACGATGGGGAGCGCGGCGGCTTCTACGACTCGGGGCCCTTCAACGCCCCCGCCGACCGCCGCCAGAAGACCTGGTGGGTGCAGGCCGAGGGCATGCTGAGCGCCTTGTGGATGTACCGCCTGACCGCCGACCCGGAGTATTTCGAGTGCTTTCGGAAGACGCTCGACTGGATCGAGACCCGGCAGGTCGACTGGGACGGCGGCGATTGGCACGCGGACATCCTCCCGGACGGGACGCCGAGCGGCGCGAAGGCCGGACCCTGGAAGAGCCCCTACCACAACGGCCGCGCCCTGCTGGAGGCCAGCGAGATCCTCGAGGACCTTCTGGACTTGATCCAGGAGTGAGGGCTCGCGCGAGTCCCCGCCCCGGCGCAGCCGGTTATATTGACACCCCCGCGCCCATCTTGTATAAGGTTCTCCGGTGTGGCCTCGGTTAGGGGATGGCATGGAGCTTACCGTCCGACAGGCAGCCCGGCTCTTGGGCCTTTCGCAGCGAACGGTCTACCGCATGGTAGTCCGGGGCGAGCTGCCCGCCTACCAGGTTCACGACGAATACCGTTTCAACCGCACCGAACTCCTGGAATGGGCTCTCGCCAACCGCGTGAGCGCCCTCGACGCGATTCTCGAGGAGAACGTGCCCGAGGGAGGGCCCGCGCTGCCGACCCTCGGCGAGGCGCTGGCGGCGGGCGGCATCGTCTACGACCTGGAGGGCGCCGACAAGCCCTCGGCCCTGAAGGCCCTGGTGCGCGCCCTGCCCCTCCCCGAGAACGTCGACCGCGAGCTGCTCCTGCGCGTCCTCATCGCCCGCGAGGCCCTCGGCTCCACCGGCATGGGCGGGGGCGTCGCGGTGCCCCACGTGCGCAACCCCATCGTCCTGCGCGTGCCGGCGCCGCAGGTGACGCTGGGCTTCCTTGCCAAGCCCATCGACTTCCAAGCTCTCGACGGCAAGCCTGTCTTCGCGCTCTTCTCCCTCGTGAGCCCGACGGTGCGCACGCACCTCCATCTTCTCTCGCGGCTCGGTTTCGCCCTTCAGGACGCCGAACTCAAGGCGCTCCTCGACCGCCGCGGCCGGCCGGAGGAGATCGCCGCCGCGATTCGCCGCATCGAGGCTGAAATCGCGGCGCGCGCCGCGGCGGGTCCGGCCGGGGCCGACGAGGTCGACGGCCTATGATGGAGCGCTTCCTGCTGGCTTGTGCGGTGCTGCTCTGCGGCGGCGCGGGAGCGGCGGCCCTGCGCGCCTTTCCCGCGGCGAGCGCCGTTGTCGGCGCCGGCGGCGCCGTCCTCGGATCCTTGCTCGGCCTGACCTCGGCCATCGAGTGCCTCCGCCTCTACGACGGGCGCGAGTACTCTCTTCCGTGGGAGATGCCTTTCGGAAACCTGACGTTGGGCATGGACGGGCTTTCCGCCGTGTTCTGCCTCGCCATCTTCGGCCTCGCCGCGCTGACGGCCTTGTACGGTTTCGGCTACCTCCCGCGGGAGCGCGGCAGGACGGGCCTTGCGTGGTGCTGGTTCAACGTGCTCGCGGCGGGCATGGCGCTCGTCGTCGCGGCGCGCAACGGCGTCCTCTTCCTGATCGCTTGGGAGGTCATGTCGCTGTCTTCGTTCTTCCTCGTGGCCCACGAGGCGGAAAAACCGGAGGTCCGAAGGGCGGCCTGGACCTACCTGGTCGCGACGCATGTCGGCACCGCCTTCGTCCTGACGATGTTCGTCCTCCTCGGCACGGCCGCCGGATCCCTCGATTTCCGCGGTCTGGCGGGCCCGGAAGGCATGGGGCGCGGCTTCGCCGCATGGATCTTCGTCCTCGCCGTGATCGGTTTCGGCGTCAAGGCCGGCTTCTTCCCGCTCCACGTGTGGCTGCCCGAGGCGCACCCCGCGGCGCCGAGCCATGTTTCGGCCCTGCTCTCGGGGGCAATGATCAAGACCGGCTTGTACGCGCTCCTCAGGAGCCTGAGCTTCGTCGGCCCGCCCGAGCCGTGGTGGGGCTGGCTCCTCATCGGCGTCGGCATCCTCTCGGGCTTGTTCGGCATCGTTTCCGCCCTCGCTCAGCACGACCTGAAGCGCCTCCTGGCCTACAGCAGCGTCGAGAACATCGGCATCGCCGCCCTCGGGATCGGCCTGGGGCTCCTGGGGTGGAGCGCCGGGAACTGGACGCTGACCGCGCTCGGTTTCGCCGGCGCGCTGCTCCACGTCCTCAATCACGCGGTGTTCAAGGGGCTCCTTTTCCTTGGCGCGGGAAGCGTTTTGCACGCCACGGGGACCCGGGCGATCGAGCGCCTCGGCGGCCTGGCGGCCCGCATGCCGATCACGACCGCCGCTTTTTTCGTGGGCGCCGCGGCGATCTGCGGCCTGCCGCCCCTGAACGGGTTCGCGGGCGAGTTCCTGATCTACCTGGGCGCCTTCAAGGGCGTCCTGCTGGGCGAGGCCGGCCTGGCCGTTCCCTCGGCCGCCCTCGTCGCGACGCTGGCCCTGATCGGCGGTCTGGCCGCGGCGTGTTTCGCGAAGGCCTTCGCCGTCGTGTTTCTCGGCGCGAGCCGAAGCGCCGACGCCGCGGGCGCCCGCGAAGGCCCCGCGGCAATGCGGTGGCCCATGCTGGCCCTCGCCGCCGCGTGCGCCGTCCTGGGCTTGGGCGCCTTCGCGCTGTTGCCGTCCCTCGCCCCCGCGGCGGGGATCATCACCGGAAAGCCGCCCGCGCTTTTCGCGCAGCCCCTCTCCGAGGCGGGGCACCTCCTCCTGGTGATCGCACTCGCGTCCGCGGCGTTCATCCTCGCGGCCGCCCTGGCGGCGATCCTGCGCGCGCGGCTCCTGCGGGGCCGCGCGGTGACGCGGGCCGCGACCTGGGATTGCGGCTACGCCGCCCCCACGGCGCGCATGCAGTACACGGGCTCATCCTTCGCCCAGCCGCTCCTCGATCTCTTCCGCCTGTTCCTGCGCGTCCGGGCGGACACGCAGCCGCCCCAAGGGCTCTTTCCCAGGAGCGCCGCCTTCGCCACTCACGCCGACGACGCCGCCCGTGAACGCATCTTCGCGCCGATTTTCGCCCTCGTCGGTTTGTTCTTGTCCAGGCTGCGGTGGCTGCAGGAGGGGCGCGTCCACGTGTACGTGCTCTACATCGCCCTGACCCTGCTCGCGCTGCTCCTGTTCGCGTTGTGAGGCCCGGCCATGAGGATCGAATCGGCGGTGCACTTCGCGGCGGCGCTCGTTTTCGCTCCGCTGCTTCTCGGCATCATCAACCGCACCAAGGCCCTCGTCGCCGGCCGCACGGGTCCGCCCCTGCTCCAGGCGTACTTCGACATTTTCAAACTCCTCGGCAAGGGCGCGGTTTACAGCCGCGCCACCACCTGGGTCTTCCGCCTCGGCCCAGCCGCCGGTCTCGCGGCCGTGGCGCTCGCCCTGGCCTTCATACCCTTCGGCGGCGCGCCGGCGCTCTTCCCCTTCAGCGGCGACTTCCTTCTGGTCGTCTACCTGCTGGCCGCCGCGCGCTTCGCCACCGTCGCCGCGGCGCTGGACACGGGCTCGAGCTTCGAGGGCATGGGCGCCAGCCGCGAGACGCAGTTCTCGGCGCTGGCCGAACCGGCGCTCCTCCTGGGCATCATCGCGGTGGCCCGCGCCGCGTCCGGCGCCGAGTCGCTGAGCGCGTGTCTGGGCGCCATCGACGGGCGGACGTGGGCGGCCTCAGGGCCGGCGCTGGCCTTGGCGGCCGCGGCCTGGTTCACCGTCTTCCTGGCCGAAAACGCGCGCATTCCGGTGGACGACCCGCAGACGCATCTGGAATTGACCATGATCCACGAGGTCATGGTGCTCGATCACGGCGGGCCCGACCTGGGGTATATCCACTACGCCGCCGCCCTCAAGATGTGGGTGCTGGGCGCCCTGCTGGCCGCCTTGCTTATCCCCGTCAGGACCGGCGTTTGGGCCATCGATGGCGCGGCGGCCGCGGCCGGCATGGTTCTGCTGGCCGTCCTTGTGGGCGTCGTCGAGTCGTCGATGGCGCGCCTGCGCCTCGTGCGCGTGCCGCAGCTTCTCATCGCCGCGAGCACCCTTTCCGTGCTCGCGTTGATCCTGCTCATGAGGTGACCGCATGCACGGCGTGACCGACGACATCATGGCGGCAATGCTTCTCCTCAACCTCGCCGTCCTGGGCACGAGCCGCTTGACCTTCTGCATCACCCTGGTCGCGGCCCAGGGCGCGCTGGTGGGGCTGCTGCCGCTGGTTTCGTCGTCCGGCGTGACCCTCAGGACCCTGATCCTGGCGGGGGTGGCGATCACCCTCAAGGGCATCGTCTTTCCCCGGCTTCTCTCAAGCGCCATGCGCGGCGCGGATGTGCGGCGCGAAGTCGAGCCTTACGTCGGCTGGGGATTCTCGCTGCTCTTGGGCCTGGCGTTGCTCGGGATCTCCTTCTGGCTGGGGGCCAAGCTGCCGCTCCCCCCCGCGGCGCCCGAATCCGCCTTCGTCGTCCCCGGCGCGATCTGCACCATCCTGATCGGCCTCTTGGTGATCGTGAGCCGCAAGAAGGCCGTGACGCAGGTGGTGGGCTACCTCGTCCTGGAGAACGGCATTGCGGCCTTCGGCCTGGCGGTCGTCCCGGATGTCCCGCTCCTGGTGGAGTTGGGCCTCCTGCTGGATGTCTTCGTCGCGGTGTTCGTCATGGCGATCATCATCTACCACATCAGCCGTGAGTTCGATCACATCGATGCGGACCGGCTGAGCGCACTGAAAGGATGAGCGCGCCCATGTCCGGCGACGTCCTGTGGCTCATCATCGCGCTTCCCGCCGCGGGGAGCCTCCTGTGCCTGGCGCTGCCTTCATCCCGCGCGGTCCTCGCCGCGACGGCGGCGGGCGTGCCCGCCATCGCCGCCGCCTCGGGCGTGGTCGTCTGGCGCGTCTTCGCCCACGGCCCCCTCATGACCACCGGCCGCTGGCTTCTTCTGGACGCGCTCTCGGCCTACCACCTCGCCGTCATGATGCTCGTCTTCGCGTTGAGCTCGATCTTCGCGCGGGTCTTCTTCGGCGCCGAAGCGGCGCCGCTCTCGCGGCGGCGCGCGCGGCGCTTCGGCGCGCTCTGGTACGGGGCGCTGTCCGCGATGGCCCTCGTCGTGCTCTCCAACAACCTGGCAATCATGTGGGTGGGCGTCGAGGCGACGACGCTGCTCACGGCCTTCCTGATCTGCCTGCAAGTCTCGCCCGCGTCCCTCGAGGCCACGTGGAAGTACCTGATCGTGTGCTCCGTGGGGGTCGCCTTCGCCTTCATGGGGACGCTCCTGGTGGCCTCGGCGGCGGCGTCGGCCGGCCTGGAGCCCGCGCAGTTTCTCAATTGGACCTATGTTCACGGCATTGCGTCCCAGCTCGATCCCAAGGTGATCAAGCTGGCCTTCATCTTCCTGCTCGTGGGCTACGGCACGAAGGCCGGCCTCGCGCCGCTCCACAGTTGGCTGCCGGACGCCCACAGCCAGGCGCCCGCCCCCGTCTCGGCGCTCTTCTCGGGCTTCCTCCTCAACACGGCGCTTTACTGCCTCATGCGCTTCCTGCCCATCGTGGAAACCGCGACCGGCGGCGACGGCTGGGGGCGCGGGCTGCTCATCTTCTTCGGGATCTTCTCGATCCTGCTGGCCGCGGCCTTCATCCTGGCGCAGCACGACCTGAAGCGCCTGCTGGCCTACCACAGCGTCGAGCACCTCGGCATCATCGCCGTGGGGCTGGGCCTGGGGCCTCTGGGATCCTTCGCGGCGCTTTTCCACACCCTCAACCACTCCGTCTGCAAGGCCCTGGGGTTCTTCAGCGCCGGCCGCATTGGCCAGATCTACGGCACCCACGACATGCGCCGAATCACGGGCGCCCTCAAGGCCCACGCGCTCTGGGGCGCGGGGCTTTTCGGCGGCTTCCTGGCCCTGATCGGCCTGGCGCCCTTCGCGATCTTTCTCAGCGAGTTCCTCATCATCAAGGCCGCCGCCGAGACGCGGGCCTACGGAACGTTAGTCCTGTTCCTCCTCGGCGCCGGGATCGTCTTCGTCGGCGCTCTGCGGCACGCCATCGACATGGCATGGGGAACGCCGCCGGCGGCGCCCGCCCCGCGGCGCGCATCCCTGATCGAGGGGCTTATCGTCGTCGCGCCCCTCGCGCTGCTGGTCATCCTCGGACTGTGGATGCCGCAGCCGTTCCAGGACATGCTATCCTCGGCGGCGCGCATTCTTGCGGGAGCGGCGCAATGAGCGGCAGCCCTTTGCTCATGTTCGAACACGGCGGCCTCGCGGAGCTGGGCCGGGTGCCTGAACTCGCAGTCGCGGAATTCCGCGCCCATGTCCTGGACGCGGTGAGCGGCGGCGCGCGCATCGCCACTTTCTTCGGCCGGCCCGCCCCGGGGGGCGCCGTGCGCCTCCTCATCGTGCTGTCCGAGGAGTACACCGGCATTCTGTCGGCGGCCGCGACCACGGTGTACGACTCCTACACCGCGCTCACGCCCGAGTGCCCCCAGGCCCACTGGTTCGAGCGCGAGATCGCCGAGCAGTGGGGCGTCGTGCCGCGCGGCCACCCGTGGCTCAAGCCCATACGCTTCCATCCCTCCTACCGCGACGGCAAGGACGCCTGGCACCGCGCCGAGGCGCCCGCCGCCGGCGACGCGGATTTCTTCCGCATGGAGGGCGAGGAAATTCACGAGGTCGCCGTCGGCCCCGTGCACGCGGGCATCATCGAGCCGGGGCACTTTCGGTTCCAGTGCCACGGCGAGCGCGTGTTCCACCTCGAGATCGCGCTGGGCTACCAGCACCGCGGCATCGAGCGGCGGCTCCGCGGCGGACCGAACGCCCGCACGCTCCCCTACATGGAGACCCTCGCCGGCGACACGAGCATCGGCCACGCCCTCGCCTGCTGCGAGGCGCTGGAGGCCCTCGCGGGAACGCGCGTGCCCACGCGGGCGCACGTCCTGAGGGGCGCGGCGCTCGAACTGGAGCGCCTCGCCAACCACGTCGGCGACCTGGGCGCCTTGGCCGCCGACATCGGCTTCCTGCCCACCGCGTCGTACTGCGGGCGCATTCGCGGCGACCTCCTCAACATGACCGCAGTTCTCTGCGGCAACCGCTTCGGCCGCGGCCTCGTACGCCCCGGCGGCACGGCCTTCGACCTGGCGGAGGAGCACGTGCGCGATCTGCAGCGCCGCCTGCGGGCCGCCGAACAAGACACGACCGGCGCGGCCGAGCTCCTCTGGCAGAGCAGCTCGGTCATGGGCCGCTTCGAGGACACGGGCGCCATCACGGCGGAGACCGCCCAGGCCCTGGGCCTGGTGGGCCCCGCGGCGCGCGCCTGCGGCATCGAGCGCGACGTGCGCCGCGATTTTCCTTCCGGCATCTTCCGGTACGCGCAGATCCCCGTCGCGACCTTCGGGAGCGGCGATGTCTTCGCGCGCGCCTTCGTGCGCGCCCTGGAGATCCAGCGCTCCATCGCCTTTCTGAAGGCGCAGCTCGACACTCTGAGCCCGGGCCCCGTGCTGGCGCCCTTCGGCGCCTGCGCGCCCAACGCCCTCGCCGTGGCGCTGGTCGAGGGCTGGCGCGGGGAGATCTGCCACACGTGCCTCACCGGGGAGGACGGCCGCATCGACCACTACAAGGTCGTCGACCCCTCTTTCCACAACTGGATGGGCTTGGCGATGGCGCTGCGCGGCCAGCAGATCTCCGATTTCCCGCTCTGCAACAAGAGCTTCAATCTGTCCTACTGCGGCCACGATCTGTGAGGCGCGAGCATGTGGAAGATCCTCCTGGAACGTTTTCGCCAGAAGCACCGCACCGTGGGCTATCCGCGCCGCGCGCCCGTCCTGCCCGAACGCTTCCGCGGCCTGCCGGCGATCGATGACGCCAAGGTCGGCGATGCGCGGGCCGCCATCGAGGCGTGCCCCGTGGAGGCGCTGGCGACGGACGCCGCCGGACGCCTGCGCCTCGACCTGGGGCGCTGCATCTTCTGCGGCCAGTGCGAACGGGCCTGTCCCGAGGGCGGAATCGTGTTCGGCCGCGACCACCGCCTGTGCGCGCGGACGCGCGACGAGCTCGTCATCACCGCCGCGGGCCGGACCCGGGCCCAGACGCTCGACGCGGCGGCGCGGCGCCTCTTCGGCCGCTCCCTCAAGCTCAGGCAGGTCAGCGCCGGCGGGTGCAACGCCTGCGAGGCGGACACCAACGTCTTGACGACGGTCGTCTTCGACCTGAGCCGCTTCGGAATCCGCTTCACGGCCTCGCCGCGCCACGCCGACGGCCTGCTGGTCACGGGCCCCGTCACGCTGAACATGGAAGCGGCGCTGCGCAAGACCTACGAGGCCGTACCGGCCCCCAAGATCGTCATCGCCGTGGGCGCCTGCGCAATTTCGGGCGGCCTCTTCGCGGACCACGAGGAGACGCGTGCCGGGCTGGCGGACATTCTGCCCGTCGATGTCTTCATCCCGGGCTGCCCGCCGCACCCCGTGACGATTCTGGACGGCCTCCTGCGGGCGCTCGGCAGGATCGAGTGAGAACGGCGCCGCGGCGCAAGGGCGCGCCGCGCCTTTCCTCCGGCCCCGCGCGCTAGTCCTTATCGTTCGGCGCGCGCGGCGCCGCGTCGAGGCCGGGCTCGGGGAAGGGCGGCGCGGGCGCCGGTCCCCCGCGCATCAGGAAATCCATCAGGGCGCAGACATCGCGCATGGTGACGGCGCCGTCGCCGTCGACATCTCCGGCCGCGGGACAGGGCGGCGCGAACCGCCAGGGGTGCTCGGCGCCGCCGAGCACGTAGCGCGCAATGGCCGCGGCGTCGCGCGCATCGACCAGGCCGTCGCCGGTGGCATCGCCCCGGATAAACGCGCGCGGCGCGCCGAGGATCGGCGCGCACAAACACGCGATCAGCGCCGATTTCGCAAGCATTCCTCCGCCGACGGCAGTCATTGCGGCACCTCCGGCTGCGGTTGGGGGAAACCGCCCTTGCCGTTATCGGACGGCGGGCGGAGGCGGAAGAGCGCCGCCGTAAATCCACGCCGGCGCGCGCCTTTCCGGCCTTGACGCGTCCGGGCCTTTTCGGCATTATCGCTCCTCGGCGCGTCGACGCTCAGGCCGGCGAAGGCGGCGGCCCACGCGCCCCGGGTCGACGCGGAAGGACAACATGCTCGATCTCAGCGGATACGCGTGGGTCGGCGTCGCGGGCTGCGCCCTGCTTGTGGGGATATCGAAGGGAGGCCTCCCGGGAATCGGCGTCGTGGCGGTCCCGTTGATGGCGTCGCTCCTGTCCGCCAAGGCGTCCACGGCGGTGCTGCTCGAATTCCTCGTCGTCGGGGATGTCGCCGCGGTGCTCCTCTACCACCGCCATGCCCAGTGGCGCACGCTCCTGCGACCGCTTCCGTGGGCCGTCGCGGGCATCGCCATCGGGAGCGCGACGATGAAGCTCGCGACGGATGAGCAGGTGCGGCGCATCATCGGCGTCATCGTGCTCACCATGGCGGGCGTGCACGTCGCCAATTCCCGCCGCGCCCGCGGCGAGAGCCAAGTTCCCCGCGGCCGGCTCTTCGCCGCCTTCATGGGGCTTGTCGGCGGCTTCACGACGATGGTGGGCAACGCCGCCGGGCCGGTGATGACGATCTATCTGCTGGCCATGCGCCTCCCCAAGGAGGAGTTTCTCGGGAGCGCCGCCTGGTTCTTCATGATCATCAACTGGATCAAGGTGCCTTTCCAGTGCGCCATCGGGAACATGCCGCTGGACACGGTGCGCGCCGGCGCCGTCTTCCTCCCCGCCGTCATCGCCGGCGCTCTGCTCGGCTACGGCGTGGCGACGCGGATTCCGGAACGGATCTTCGCTCGGATCGCCCTCGCCCTGGCCGCCGCGGGGGGCGTCAAGCTGCTCCTGTAGGAGGCGGCCTCCGTCACTCCTCCTCGGGCGCGATTTCGAGGGCCTGCATGATCGCATCGGCGCCACCGGCGCCGCGCAGGGCGATGCGGATCGCGCCGTGTTCGGGACGCACGCGCCGCACCGTCGCGTCGAAGGCCTTGAAGAGGCCCCCCGCGGCCGCGGCGATGTTCACGTCGGCCAGCGCCACGGCGCCGTTGACCCACACGCTCTGCGTGTGCGTGATGCGGCGCCCCTGGGCGTCGCGCTCGAGGAACTCGTGCAGGGGCGTCTCCGCGAACTTCAGCGTCACGCGATAGACGCCCGGGCCCACCGTGGCGTTGACCCACCATTCGGGCGCGTGCACGCCGTAGCGGTAAAGCTCCGGATCCCGCGTGTTGCCGATGTACATGCTCCGGGGCAGCGTCCACCACGCGCGCGCCACCGCGTCGGTGCCGTACCCCGTCCGAAGGACGAACTCGGTCGCCGGGCGCCAGCGGTGCCCCGCCGTATCGATGTAGTCCTTGCGCTTGGTGTAGCCGAAGATCATGCGTTGGGCGCCGCGCGGCCCTCCGCCCGCGCCCCAGTCCGAGCGCCCTTCCGCGGCCGACCACTGGACTCCGCCCACGTAGACCGCCCGACCCTTCGAAAGGGGGTTTCCCTTGCCCGCGACGGCAAGGACCAGCTCGTGGCGGCCGGGCCGCAGGCCGCTGCGCGCGAAGACGATCTGCGCCTCCCGCGCCGCCGGATTCCAGAAGTCGACGGGCGCCGAATCCTTGACGCCGTCGATCGACGCTTCCGCCAGGCCGCCCTCGGGATCCACGCGCCCGACGATCCGAACCTGGGTGCCCTCGAAGACGAAGGCGGCGGTGCAGCCGGCCTCGGCGGCGGCGCGCACGCCGTGATCGGCGAGCGTCCGCCAAGGCCCTTCGTACCTCAGCGCCTCGAAGGACGCCTCCTCCTGGGGATCGTCGCCCTCGATCACGACGGCGCGGGCGCCGTCGTGGCGGATCGTGAGCAGGCAGTCGCCCTCGCCGATCCCCTCGGCGACGAAGCCGTTGGCGGCCGTGTCGCTCCGAGGGGCCAGCGGCGCGCCGTCCGCCGTCACGCTCCGCGGCACGAACGCCAGGCGCAGAACGTCGATGGTGCCCGGGGGCGCGTCGTGGATCGTGTACGCGATTCGGCCGCGGCCGTAGCGCACCCGGTTCACGACGGAGCTGCTCCGCATGATATGGTTCTCCCGGCAGGGGCCGAGCGTCTCCGGCGCCCACGCCAGCGCCTCCATGATCTGGCACAGGGGCCAGGGATGGGCCAGGTTCGACCACTCGCCCGTGGCGACGGTTTCGCCGAGAAGTCCGTCCTTCACGACGCCGTTCTCGTCGCTGTCGTAGGTCGCCATCAGGATCATGCGCCGGCCGATCTCCGCCGCCAGCGGGTCGCCCGCCGCCGCCCCGAGCCTGAGAAACGTCGGCGCCGCGGTGTACTGGTTGTATGACAGGCTCGTCCCGCAGCAGGTGGAGGACTCGGGAAAGGCCCAGGCGCCGCTGTACATGTCGCCGCGCGAATTCGGATCGACGCCGTTGCGGCAGAAGATCAAGGTCAGGATGTTGCGGCAGTCCCGCTCCCAGTTGGGGAAGGCGTCCCGCCGCGCAAGAAAGTAGTCGCCGCACATCGAGACGATGCCGCACATGACGGGGTTGTCCCAGTCCCAGTAATTGCGGCCCCAAATGTCGTTCCGCGTCCACTGGGGCAGCATCTCGCCCGCAAGGTAGGCGCGCCCCGCGTCGCGCGCCCGCGCGATGCGCCCGTCCTCCCCCCGGTAGCCCGTGTCGATCAGCGCGTCGAGGAACTCGACGATGAGCGCCGTGCTCCCCGTCAGGAGGTCCGACCAGCCGACGACGGACGGGTCGACGTATCGATCCCAGGGCGGCTGCTCGCCGTCGAGCCGGCAGTGCGCCGCGAAGGCATCACCCCAGCGCCGCGCCGCGGCGAGGTAGCGCGGATCGCCCGTGAGCTTGTGGGCCCGCAGCACCTCGCGGCCGAGGATGGCGCACAGATCGAGCTGGTTGCGGACGTTGGGATCGCACGTTCCGTAGGCCTTGCCCTTCGTCGGCGTGCTCACGGGGAAGCGCGGCCAGGAGTGGTCCGGGCCCGTCTGGGCGTGGGCGAGGATGTAATCGACGGCCAGCGGAATGTAGACGAACGCGATGGGGTCGCCGCTGTAAGCGTAATAGGCCGTGAGGCCCTTGACGATGCTCCAGGCGCGCTGACCGAGGTCGCCGCACATCCAGTCGTTGGTGGGCGGGATCGAGATGCCGCCGTCGGCGGCGATCTTCCAGTGCGAGTTGTAGATGAAGTCGGGCGCGGCCATCACCGCCTTGTCCCGGTCGACCCAGGGATAGCGCTTGTAGACCTGGACGGCCAGGCGCGCCCGGGCATCGAGCTGCCCGTTCAATCCCGCGTACCAGGGCGCGATGACGCCGAAGGCATCCTCGCGCACCGAATGGGCGTAGTACGCGCCGAGCGCCGGGAAATCCCGCGGCGCCGCGCCGGACAGGCCGGCGGCCAGAACGAAGACCGCGATCATCCTGGTGTCCTCCTACCCTTCCGCGCTCGCCTTCCACAGGGCGCACACGCGGCGCTTGCGCGGATCCGGCAAGCCCGCGTAGGCTGCGATGGTCTGCTCAAGCCCCCTGCACAGCCTCTGCGTCGCCTCGAGATAGGAGCGATTCGCGGCGTCCCGCGACGGCGGCGGCAGGGCCGGCAGGGCGCCTCGGGCCTGCAGCGCCGCGCGCTCGCACATGGCGGCCCAACACTCGACCGCGAGGCGCGCGTGCGCGGCCTCGTAGCTTTCACCGAGCCCCGCGCCCTCGCAGCGGGCGTGGAAGGCGCGCAAGCGCGCGACCTTCGCCGCCGTCCCCTCCAAGGCCGCGAGCGAATCCGCCGCGCGCGCCAGAACCTCCTTGCCGTCGACGTACAGGGCGAGCCTTCCCGACGGCGCCGCGACGGCCGCCACATGGACCCACGCGTCCGGCGCCAGCGCGCCCTCGCACCCCAGCGTGCCCGCCGCGACGATGAGGCGCAGCGAATTCCCCGGATACGTGTCGAGGAGATAGCCGTTCGAGGTCCCCACAACGGTCTTGTCGATCAGGCGGCCGCCGCCCGGCGGCATGGCGCCGGGGCGGATCCACGCGCAGAGCGTGCACGCCTCGGCCAGATCGAGCCGCGCGTCGTGGGCGACCTCGAGATATCCCCGGCCGTCGAGGAGCACGGCCTTGCCTCCCGGCGAATCCACCAGGCCAAGGTCCCCGACGATCCTGGCCGGGAGCCCGGTCCCCGCCTCGTTGGGAAAGCCGTCGCCCGTCCCGCGCTCGAAGGTGTAGTCCGCCAGGAGCGCGGCATCGCCTCGAAAATCCCTGCCCGCCGCCATGGCGGCGATTTCCTCGGCGCTGAGCGCGCGCCCGAACACGCAGGCCCGATCGATGGCGCCGATGAAACGGCTGCCCGCCTGGCTGTCGGCGCCGATACGCAGCGGGATCTCGTTCGGCGTGATGGCGCGGAACCACCCGCGCAAAGCGGCCGCGGCCGCCGCGTCGGGCTCGGGAGGCAACGGCCGCGCCGCGGGAACCGGCCCGAGGGCCCGCGGGGCCGCGCCTCCCAGCAGGATTTGGACGCGCGCGCCGTCCGGGACCTGCGCGTAGGGCAGGCGCACCGATTCCGCGTCGAAATCCCTCCACTCCCGCGCGTCGATCCGCACGCCCGTCACCGGTCCCGAGCCCGCCGCGGCGAGGAAGAGCCGCTTCGCCCCGAACCTCACCGGGAAGCGCTGCTCAAGCGCCGTGATTCCCGGCGGAATGTGGGGAACGAGGGTCACGCCGTCGGCGCGGTACAGGTATTCGAAGAGCCCGCGCATGAAGGCCGCCGGGGGGCCGAAGCTGTCGTAGCAAAGGTTCACGGCCTCGCCGGGTTGGTAGACGGCGCTCCCGAAGGCGACCAGCGGATTGTCCATGCGGAAGCGCCGCGCGAAGCCGAGCATGTGCGCCAGCGACGCGCGCGCGTCGTCGAAGGCGCCCAGACGGTAGTACGCCATCACCATGCGCGCCTCGCACGTCGACCAGTGCCCGCCGTTGACCCATGTGCCGAAGGCCCACAGCCCCTCGGGCGCCGTGTACATATCGTCCAGCGACGGGTAGTTCGGAAGGATCACGCCGTGCGGGCGCAGACCGGGAATGCCCGCGATCCGCGCCAGGATGCGGCGGGACTGGGCATCGTCCGCCACGCGGAAGCACACCGCATCGTGGTTCGGGGGCGCCTCCAGGTAGCCGTGGACGGGCGCCCCGAAGCAGCCGTGCACCGTGCCGTCGGGATCGATGGACTTGACGAAGCAGCCGTCCGGCGCCGTCAGGCGCGGCAGGCCCCGGCGCGCCGCCGCGCGCCGCGCCTCGTAGCGGGCGGCCTCCGCCGTCCTGCCGGCGAACTTCTCCAATTCGATCAGCCGGTCGAGCGCCGCGATGGTGGTGATCGAGAGCCCCGCGAGATAGGCCATGCCGTAGGTGCCGTCGGGCCGCTTCCAGCCGGCGTAGCTCGGGGCGAGGAGGTTGCCCGCCGGCCCCGCCAGGAAGAGATCGTTCGCCGGGTCGCGCCGCGTCTCGAGAAAGTCCGCGCAGCGCTCCAGCAGGGGTAGATAACGCGCGACGGCCGCCTCGTCGCGGCCGATCAGGAGCAGTTCGGCCTGCATGAGCAGGCCCGCCGCCGTGAACTCGACGCCCCAGTCGTGAATGGCGACCCGGCCGTCGCCTTGCTTGTAGATCGCCCCCTTGTCGTCGGCCGCATCGCAGAGCTGGCCGTCGGGCACGACGCCGTGATCGACGCCGTGCCACGTCCAGCGCACGCGCCCGTCGCCCATGCGGTTGAACCAGAGATCCTGGGCGTTTTGCAGAAACGTGATCAGGGGCTCGAAGAAAAAGGGCAGGGCGCAGTACGTCGTCCCATAGCTGTTCTGGATCCACCAGGCGTTCCAGGTGGGCCCTTCGACGAATCCGTTCCAGACGGGGGTGTACAGCATGGAAAGGTTCTGGAACTCCGGATCGGGCTCGAAGAACCGCCGCGCTCCCTCCAGAAGGGCGAGGTAGCCGACGTCGCCTTCGCCGGCGTAGTACGCGCCCTCGAAGCGTCCGGGCGCCCCCTCGGTCGGCGGCGCCGCCATGGCCGGCGCGAGGAGGAGGGCGGCGATCGCGCAGAACCTCCGCATCCGCGCTGCGGCGCGGCGGTCCGGCGCAAGGGGTTCGAATTGGGTCTTCACGGAATTCGATGCTAACCGGCGCGGGGCGGGGCGGTCAATCGGCGCGGCCTCGGGCGCCGCCGCGCGCGGCGACGGCTCACGAGCTTGGCACGCCCCCTGAAGCGGAACTCCTGCACAGGCGCCCCTAAACCGCCGCGGGCGAGCCCGGCTGACCGGCCCGATCCCCTTCGCGCCCCGCGTTTCGCCCCGGCGCCGCGCGCACCCTCTCCGCCGCCGGCCCTGCGCTCCCGCATGGCCGGTCTGCGCGATCGTTTGCGAGGTCGCGGAACTTGGCGCTCTTTCCTGTGAAGAGCAGATACGGTCTGGGTAAGAAACAGGAGATGGAACTCCGAAAGGAACTCGGGCATCGGTTCAATGAAGATCGTCACGCCGCTTGAGTGATCGACGTGCCGTACGAGACGAAGTGGATAGCTACGATGAGCGGGCCAAAGGAGCACGTCGTATGAGGAAGCGCACTGGGCCGCGGCCCACTTGAGCAGCGGCCGAACGGGTACACCGACTGCATCAGAGGCGGGTACGGGGTCGGCTGGGACAGACGGGGGAACATCCGCAGTGCGCGGTGATGGTCCAGGCTTAAGTCCCCTCCTCGCTCTCTCCGTCGAAGAGAAAATCGTTGAAAACCAGGCCGGACTGGTTCGACAGACTTGTCCCACTCAGTGCCGGCGCCTTCTCGGATATGAATGCGGGGACCTTCGGCTGCGGCCTCCAGCCTCCGTCCGGGTAGCACGCGTACCGGGCCGTGCCCTTGGGCCACCTCAGTTGGACGTAGAGATCGGCTTCCCTTCCATGGAGTAATCGATGGTGGCAACCTTCCGGTCGCCGGCCGTGTATGCTGTGCGGTCGAAGCTGATTCGGACGAATGGGTCAATGGCAGTCGTCGCTCGGATTGCGAGATTGTGAGACCACCCCGCCGCAATGGCCACATAGCCCGTGTTCGGCGGCGGCGCTTTGCATTGGCCGTAGTCGTTATCGCCCCACGCCAGTCGCTCGGAGTGCGAAATTGTGAGACTCCCCCGCCGCAATGGACACATAGCCCGCGTTCGGCGGCGGCACATCGCATTGGCCGTGGCCGTTCCAGCCCCACGCCATGATCGATCCGTCGGCCTTGAGGCCGAGACTGTGCCCCCACCCCGCCGCAATGGACACATAGCCCATGTTTGGCGCCGGCACTTTACACTGACCCTCCTGGTTATAGCCCCACGCCACGATCGATCCGTCGGCCTTGAGGCCGAGATTGTGAAACCACCCCGCCGCAATGGACACATAGCCCGTGTTCGGCACCGGCATTTTGCATTGGCCGAAGTTGTTATCGCCCCACGCGACGATCGATCCGTCGGCCTTGAGGCCGAGACTGTGCTCCGCCCCCGCCGCAATGGCAACATAGCCCGTGTTCGTCGGCGGCACATCGCATTGGCCGTACTTGTTATCGCCCCACGCGACGATCGATCCGTCGGCCTTGAGGCCGAGATTGTGCCCCAGCCCCGCCGCAACCGCTCGAAATCCACCGCTGAGATCGACGCCGACAACCTTACTTCCCCAACCAATGATCCGGCCCTGTTCCGCGGCCAATCCGACTGTTGTCCCTAAAGCCAGCGCGCCAATGATTATCAGCACGGCCGAAGCGGTTTTGACCTTCATGGGTTCTCCTTGAGGAGGAACTGTTGTCTCCTGTCAAATCCTTGCAGACGTGCCCGCGATTGAGATTGGTCCGGCTCCGTGATCACGTACTCGCCGGGCCTGAGCAGCACCGTTTCGCCATCGGCAGCACCGTCCATCGACGGCTGAATGTCGGCGTACTCCGCGCCGCCGTTCTGACCCATAGGACTTCTCGTTGGCGTTTTCACCATGGACGATGTTATTGGAGACACTTCAGCGGGTCAGTTCCACGTCGTCTCCTACTCTTACGGGGCCAACCTCGTCACAGACGCACGAGATCTCCACATCTGACGATGCTTCGCGGACAGACACGACACGTCCTTCAGCTACGTACGTGCCTCCCTCCCTGGTTACGAAGGCAGTCATTCCAACGCTTACTCCCTCTCTTTTCCCTACGGATATCACAGCCTCCTTTCCATGCACAGATTCAATCTTACCCACAAGCGCCTCATACGGCGATCTTGCAGGACGCGATGCATCTGTCGTCGTACATCCCAGCAAGCACATCACTGCAAGTAGCTTCCGTAACATTCGCCACATCTCTGGGAAAGTCCAGCTTGCTCCAGTCAGATCGCGTGCCAACGCTTCGCTGCTTTCAGCCGGCCGCACACACGCGGTTCTGTTAACAAAGAGCATTCCTATCCCCTCCTCTTAAGTGAGTCCCAAATCCTCGCGGTCGCCGGCGTAGCCGTCAACGTCACCGCCAAGCAACCTTCCCAACTCACGAGCAGCCGCCAGGCGCTCGTTCTCTTCGGCACTCATTTGCCGCGCCTTTTTCTGACAGCAGGGACAAGCAACAATTGCCGCCCCGTCCCGGACGAACCTTTCGGGCTCACCGTGAAGCACATAGTCAAGACCCCGGGGCTCGCCGCAACCACAAGAGACTAGTGTATGTGGGACGCAAAAATGAAAAGAAATGGGACAACCGAGGTAACAGTTCGTTCCGCCGAGCCTGGCCAAGAACCATGCTGGCCATAATAGTTACACGGGAGTCCTCGGTCAAGGAGATTTTCCTTCACCCGCGGGAGAAGTGGCTTGGGATGGGGACAGTTTTCAATCGACACCTTGGCTTTGATGCGTTGTAGTCTGCCCAGTTTCCAGGCATCGTCTAACCTCCTTTTCTTTCGAAATAGTTCGTAAGCCACCGTCAACACGCGGCCTCACGTTATCACTGGGGCGATGACCGTGTCAAACCGGGGTTGACCGCGTTGGTAGCCAGCAGGCGTGACGGACGACGCGTGCCCCAAGCAGTCGTAGGGCCATGTGTCCTCGGGCGACGCAGTGGCACTCAAGGCTTCCTTCCGCGGCGCGGTCCCCGGACCACCCGGGAATTGCTTGAGGTGGAAGAGAAACGGAATAGGCTCTGGCGATCCGTTCCCACACCCTATTTCCGAAGCGGGGCAAGGTCTGATGGGCTCCGTGGGGCACTGCATGCCGGCCATGCGGAAGGGAAACTCGATGAGATCGGAGAAAGGCTGGCCTCTCTGGGCTGCTCGTGCGAATTGTCCATGCAGGAGGCCCAACCGGGACTCGACCCCTGCTGGCCTGCCTGCGTGCAAACGGCGAGCCCATGACGGTGGCGCGATGACGAATGCTGTAGTGGCCTCGCGTCTGAGATCGGTGTTCATGGTAACCGGACGGAAATGCACGATTAAACTTGACTTCCAAGAAATGTGCGGCTCGCGCCGTTTTTCATTTGCAATTCGGCGGGATCGCAACATCGATGAGTATCAGGGAACGCAAAGCTTCATCTGTGGCGCCGAGACGCTGAGGGCGCGGCGATGCGAAGCACGGGGCTGGATCTTGTGAGAGTACCGTCAGCGGTTGAAGCTGCTCCCCTCGCGCCTGCACTTTCCCCGCCCTGTCGAGGCCGAGGTCTCGCAGCTGCTTGTATCGAGCACGCGTCTCGGCTTGCCGTGCCCGATGCCACTTCCCTCGAGCCGTTCTTCAGCATCATCGTTCCCATTCGGCCTGGCGGCTCCGCGCCTGCTGCCTGCGGGTGCCTCGGAAATCCCGCCGTGCCCGCGAGGGCATTTGGGGTGCTGGTTGCACGCGGCAGCTCGCCTTCAGCCCAACGCAATGCGGCGGAGCAGATTGATCAAGTTGCGCGCAACTTTGGCTTGCCAAGAACGCTTAACCTTTGGTGAGGAGTGTCGTATGAAATGTAATTGCGTGCTTCTAAGTCTGAGCCTTCTGGCAACGACTGTAATGGGGGAGTGGTGGTCAACGGGGAATCGCGTCACCGAACGTAGTGGTTATCTGCTCCTCTTCGAGGAGGGCCGAGACCCTGAATGGACGATGCGAGTCTTGAGTTACTCCCTCCGCGATCGCCAGACTTTTGAGATCGTACGAGAACGAGGATTTGAACGAGGATTTGTTGGACGTCAGAGATCCGAGTTTTGTTTTTATCCCCCCGACGAGTTCTCCTGGAACGCCTACTGCCTTTTTTGGACCCACGTTGTGTTCACACCGCGTAAAGGATTACAGGAGGCCGTGCTTGATAGGCGCTTCGCAGTGCAGAGTTCACGGTCTCCCGACGGGAAATCCATTGCCTTTATGGGACACACGGAGGAGTTGCGGATTTCCGCAATTCATGGCAATTGGGGCGAGATTGATGGGTCTTCCTGGTTGCGATTCACTGTGGGGACCTTGTGCATCTCAGACTTGAACATGGCGAACGTTCGGGAATTCCCCGAGCTGAGGATCACCGGGCTCGCATGCCACGGGGGCACCGGGGCGTGGTCCCCGGATGGGGAACAGGTCCTCTTTTGCGCTTTTCGTGACCCACAATGGTATCGGAAAGAGTCGCTTGAGAATATCCTTCTGAAAGACAAAGCAGACTTTTCCCGCAAACTTCCGCAATTTGTCTATACGTGTCATGTGAAGGACGGAGCAACGAAGGCGCTGTGTGAGGGGCAGGCGGGGCGGTGGAGCCCCGACGGCAAACGCGTTGCGGTCCTGCGGGACGGGTATCATCTGTTTGTGGCTGACAGCGAAGGGAAGAGCACGCCCCTGCATCTGCTCTCTGAGCGCTGGCGGATTCCCGATTTCTGTTGGTCCCCCGACGGCAAAGAGATCTGCTACCTCGGTCGTCCTAAACGAACTTGGGAAGACGTGGCCCAGGTGCTGATGTTCGGAATCGACTGGGATCGCGGAATATGGATGGTGAGCGCCGACGGCGCCAAAAAGGAGTACCTGTTCTCCGGAGACTTCAAGCGCGTCTTCTGGGTTAGTACGTTCGGGGAGACGACGGTGCCAACCCCAGGGACGGAGGCAACCGGAAGGCCATAAGGTTGTCCCTTGTCCCTACCGAAAACTCCGTCCGTAAGTAAGCTTTCGGCAAGCCCGCGTGTTTTGGTGGCGTGCAGGCTGTAACCTTTACGGCGGACCTTTTGAGATGAGGGAGGACCGCCGATGCAGCGACGATTCGAAATCAATGATCCCAAGCTGGAGCAGGCCCGGAATGCGGTGGCCGCCTGGCGGGCGCGGAGAGCGTGCTTGGGCCCGATGCCGGAGCGGCTGCGGCGGGCGGCTGCGGCACTGGCGCAGCGATACTGCGTAAGCAGGATCTCATCGGAGCTGCACGTGAATTACGCGCGCCTCCGCGCACACCTTTGCGCAGAGGCACCCCCGGGCATGCCGCGGGAAGATGCGCCGCCGCCCGCGCCGACGCTCGTGGAGTTGCCGACAATTCCCAGCGCCCCGTTCCCCGAGTGCCCGATCGAGATCGAGCGCGTCGGCGGCGACCGCCTCACGATGCGCCTTCGGGGACAACGCGGCGCGGACCTCGCGGCGGCCTTGGGGTACGCGTTCGTCGGTGAACGCTGATTGGGTTCGTTGTGATTTGCCATTGCCATGGGATTAGGATGGCGGAAAAGTTTTCGGGATTAACAGTACTTTGGTTTCTTGCGCTTGCAGGCCTTTCGGTCGTGTTTCCCCGGCGGAGAGGAGGTGGCGATGCGGTGGTTTCTTCTGAGGCTCGTAGTTGGTTTGGTTCTCGGCGGCGGGGTGCTGTGGTTGTGCGCGATTTCATCTGCGGCCGGGCCGGCCGCCCCGGCGGGTTACACGCTGAACGATGTCTACGATTTCATCGACAAGAACACCAAACCCGCGGCGGGAGATCAGGAGGTCAAACCGCCACGGCCTGAGGCGGGTGACGGGAAGACCATTGAGGACATCATGGCCCTCTTGAAGGCGAGACTGCCTTATGCCGGAAGGGCGTGCGCGCTGCCCGCCACCGGGCAGACGAAGTGTTACGACTTTAAGGGAAGGGTGATCAACCGCGGCAGCGCGGATTATCCCGGTCAGGACGGTTTCTACCAGGCGGGCTGCTCGAGCGCGGGGCGGTTCACCGACAACGGCGACGGAACGGTGACGGACAAGTGTACGGGGCTCATGTGGCAGAAGGAGACGGCGCCCGACAGGTACACGTGGCAGCAGGCGCTCAAGTACTGCGAGAATCTGACTCTTGCGGGCCACAGCGACTGGCGCTTGCCGAACGTGAGGGAGCTTCAGAGCATCGTGGATTACGGGCGGCGGAATCCGAGCATTGATCCTGTGTTCGGCGCGGTGCCGTTGTCTTACTGGTCGGCGTCTAGCTGCGTCGCTGAGCCGCAGTACGCGTGGCGCGTCCTCTTCTTCATCGGCAGCGTGCTTGTCAACGATAAGACAGAGGGTGGCTACTCTGTGCGCGCCGTCCGCAGTGGCTCATGATCATTCGTTGATTTAAGTCATTTGATTCTTTTCGTTTCGGCGGAGCGAAGCGAGGCTGGACGGTTCATGGGGCATCGGTTACGCCCTCGCATGGTATTGCAAGCTTGGCCTTTATGACGCTGTATTTCCATATCTCAGACGGTGTGGCGTGCCGCCCCCCGCCGAAGGTGCGGGTCGAGAATCTCGACCAGTAGCAGCGGCTCCAGTCGTCGCGCAATGTCCTTGGCGTGGCGGGGAGCACTGTTGACGATGCACAGAACATGATCGGCAAACGTACTGAGCAACCGAGCCCATCGGCACTCGTTGAGACGATGCCGTTCTCGCCGGAGTCTCTGGCGAATGGCGGCGAGCACCTGCTTCCTGGGCGCGAGCGTGAGACCCCGAGCGCCGCCTTGAGTTTTCTCACGCTGGACGGCCTGATCCCCTGGCGCAGCGCCGTGATAAGGATCCGCGCTCTCGAGCTTGTTTCGGTACCTCGAAGAGTACAATCTCATATACTTAAACCCGGCCGAGGGCGCGAAACATCCCGAGCTACGGCTGCGCCGCCATGCGAAAGCCGCTGAGCCAGACGGCCGCGGCCGTAATCCGCGGGCGCTGACGCGCAACCACCAGTCCGGACACGTGGCGGCTGAAGTCGAAGACCTTCTCGAGGTACGCGCAGAATCTCCGCATCATGGGCGCTGACCCCCTCGTCCGGTGCGCTTTTCTTTCGCGGCCTGGAGGCGTTTAACACACTCGCCGGACATCTTCTCCACGCACTCATGGGCTTCTTGGTAAGCGCGCACCCACTCCCTGACCTGGGTTTCGAGGTCGGGAGGGACATAGATCATCTTGCGGGTCTTGCCCACCAGCGCCGACACGTACAGGGAGACGTGTTTCTCGCCCCTTTGGCACCTGCAGTTCTCCTTTCCGCAGGTTCTCGCCTGATGGCGCCGGTTTGGAGTTGACCCATCGCGGCGGCCAGGGTGGTCCGAGACCGCCATGACTCGACGGCGGCCAGTGGGTCAAGGATAGGCAGGTTGGCTCGGAGGGTTTAGACTTGATTGCTCGTGGATTGGGGAAGCG